>JBPBQO010000137.1:0-24514 GCA_050954785.1 Janthinobacterium lividum
AGATGTGGCACCCGACTGGATACATCCGGAACTGGACGTCTCCGTGAATGAGTTGATCGACGGCCTGCCGGTCGAGCAACTGCATCGCTCAGCGATCAGCCTTGCCGATCCGTGACATCAACCTGACCCCCAGAGCGGCGACGAGGAGGTGAACGGGTGTGCCAATGCCTCGGTAGAGGCTGAAGCGGCTTCCCCGCCCTCTGCGCCGTCCTTCGATGGCGTCCATTGCAACGATTGCTGCTGTGCCGAACATCATGAGGTGGGCTAGTCCTGCGAGCGCCGATTTTTCGGCAGGCGAAGATGACACGGCGTTCTCCTCGAAATTCGATGTCAGAGAGGCATATCGGCTGATTTCAGGTCCTGAACGAAGGAGCCCCATGCTTCCCGCGGCAACGCAAAATAGCACCGACGCAATGCGGACACGTGTCTGAAGCCGGGGGTCAATTCAGGCAAGGCATCCTGAAGAGTTTTGCGTGCTTCCGTAACGTTGCCCAGCTTCATCTGGATCGAGACCTTGAACAGTCTTGTAAAGCCGGTACCCCAGCTTTTTCCGCTTGAGACCAGGACGTTGTTGATCCTGGAGAGCGCGTCCGTGTAGTTGCCGTTCAGGTAGGAGAGGTAGGCGGGCCGGTCATTCCAGGAAATATCCGGAGCGTCCGCGACATAGTCTCCTGCCTTGGCAAGCTGGTTCGTCATCATGGAGGCCGAAACCAGAAGCTGTTCGAGAGAATAAAAGCCGGGAGAGATCTTCAGGCCTTTTTCAAGTGTTATCTCGGCGTCATTCTCCTGTTCCAAAGTCATCAGGATGTAGGCCTTGAAGCCGATATACATGGGATTTGCTGGATAGTCGTGGAGCACTTCCTGAATAAGTTCTTTTGCCGTGAGTGCATCGGCATCTCCTGCGGCGGCAACGCTCAATTGCACAGAGTCCGCCAACAGAAGCGAAAGAAATGCTTTTGCCGGCGTCAGGCGAGGATCCTTTGCGAGAGCTCGTTTCGCCAGCACTATTCCCGCGGCTACCGGTGTAGGGTCATCCATATCGGATGCTGCCAGTTGGGCATCGATAAACAGATCCAGCGCGTCCGGGAGGCGGCTGCCCCGAAGTTCATGCTCGGCCTTGAAAAGACTAGGCCTGATGCCGGCGATCATTTGCGTCACGGCAAAGGCATGTTGGGACGAGGTCGCGCCTTTCGGCGGATATCCGACCTCGTTGTCTATGGATCGCCACCCCGGCGACTGCTGCACGGTAATCTGGGGCTTTACGGTCTTGCCGTCGATCGTGATGGATCCGGTTATCTTGAAGCGCGGTATCACGGTCGTCCCGATGTCGGCGTAGATCTTGAGATCCGGGAAGATCGCCAAGTTCGATAGAACAAGGCTTCGATAATATACCGCCAGACTATCGGCGTCGGCATGATTTCCGATCGCAGTGAAGGCGCCGACGCCGATGCTCAGACGAAGATCCGTGCGTGTTGTTATGACGTTCTCCGACCAAGACGACATGACCTTCACGATTTCCATCGTAGACCCGATCATGATGAAGGCGGCGGCGACCAGAACGAGGATGATCGGCCGGCGCAGCCTGGCTCGCTTCGGCGGTTGTTCCGGCGGTGGCTCGATCTTCCGGTCGTGTTCCGGAAGGTCCGCCTTATCGGTCGGACTCGCATTCGCTTCTATATCGGCGTCGACTTCAACGATAAAACGGTAGCCACGGCCAGGAATGTTTATGATTAACTGCTTTTTCCCGGCCGGTACCGCAAGAGCGTGGCGGAGTGCCGACATCTGCACGGACAGGTTGTTCTCGCCAACCGTAACGCCCCGCCAGATATGTGCCACGATTTCATCGCGTGTGACGATGCGATCCCGGTTCCGCACGAGGAATTCAAGAATATCGTAGGCTCTGGGAGTCAGTGTGACCGGAAGACCGTTGGCCAGAAGCAGACGCCGCTCCGGTTGAAGCCGGAACGGCTCGAAAACAAAGGTTTCGGTGCTTGTATGCACGCTTGCCGTCCGTTCGTGCCGTCCGGCGGGATACTACTCCGAATTGGGTTCGTTTCCCATGACTGCGTGTGTGCGAATGCCGTTTTTGTTGTTGTGACAAGCAAAGTCTCAAACCGGAAAATTCAGAACCATGATGGGACTGGATTTATCCCGATTAGCCAGATTTAGCAGCGATTGATTGTGCTCCGGCCGGGGTCGGCGCCTATCGAACGAGCGGTCAAACAATCAAGGAAGGACCGTTCCCATGTTCCACTCTCTCCCGACGCGGGTGTTTCTTGCCGGGCTTCTTCTCACGGCCGTCGCGACTGCGGCATCTGCCGAGCCCGGGGTCGTTAACGACGACGGCAGCATGACCGAGCAGGTCAGCTCGAGTGGGCTCGATCTGGGGTCGCCGCTGGCCCAGGCCACGATGAAGCGGCGGATCGAGATGGCCGTGCGCCGGGTATGCGGCTCCGACGACCAGGGCGGTTTGTTGGGCCAGATGGCATATCAATCCTGTCATGAGGATGCGATGGCGGATGCCATGGGTCAGCTCACCATGCTCGTGGCACGGGCGAGCGGTCATGACATGGTCGTCGTCGCGCTGGCCGATACTCAGCATTAGACAGCTTATCGGGCTCTCGTCGTCCGACGCCTGCCTGACCCTCGACCGGAGCGCCGGCCGAGGGTGCGCCGCAGCATAGCTTGCGGTTGTGGTCGGGGTTCCTTATATGCCGCACTTCCCTGAATTGATCCGGAGATCGGCCGCATGGCGCGCGTCACCGTCGAAGACTGTGTCCAACGAGTTCCCAACCGCTTCGAGCTCGTGCTGCTGGCTGCCCAGCGCGCGCGCAACCTGAGCCGAGGCGAAGAGCTCACCGTGGACCGGGACAACGACAAGAACCCTGTGGTGGCTCTTCGCGAGATCGCCGAAGAGACCGTCGAACTCAGCCGCCTGCACCAGGACCTGGTGAAGTCGCTGGCCCGTGCCCCCGAGCCCGAGCCTGCCGACGAGGAGGTGCTCGACCTCATCCCGACCGATCAGAACATCTTCGGCCTGCAGGATGTGTCGGTCGAGGAGGAAGCCAGCGCCATGGGGACGGAATTAACCCCCGAGGAGCTGGAAGCTGCTATCGAAGCTGAACTCGGCGGGCGTTCGCGCCGATAGGAGCATCCGGAATGTGGCCAGGAGCTGACGACAGGATCGGAGCTCCCGGCCGCCCTTCGCGGGCATTACGCGCCCCGGACGGGCCTGTCCTCGGACACAGCTCCACTACCGGTCCCGACCTGGCGCCGACTGGCTTGCCTGAGCGTGCAATCAGTTGTGCCGGCCTCATCAGGCGGGTCCGTTCCTACGATCCCAATGCCGATACCGCGCTTATCGAGCGCGCGTTCGAGGTCGCCCGTACCTCCCACGCTGGCCAGAAGCGTGACAATGGCGAGCCCTACATCATCCATCCCTTGGCTGTTGCCGGCATCCTGGCGAGCTTCCGACTCGATGTCGCCAGCATCTGTACCGGGCTGCTGCACGATACAGTCGAGGATACCGGCCTGAAGCTGCCGCAGCTCGAAGCGCAGTTCGGCCCGATCGTTGCCGCCCTGGTGGACGGCGTCACCAAGCTGACCCGGCTCGAGCTTCAGTCGGACCGCACCAAGCAGGCGGAGAACTTCCGCAAGCTGGTCCTGGCGATGAGCCGCGACATACGTGTGCTGATCGTCAAGCTGGCCGACCGGCTGCACAACATGCGTACGCTACATTACGTGAAGGCGCTCGACCGCCGGCAGCGTATTGCCGGCGAGACTATGGACATCTATGCGCCGCTGGCCGGTCGCATCGGCATGGACAAGGTCAAGACCGAGCTCCAGAACCTGTCGTTCCAGGAACTGGAACCCGAGCACAACGCCACCATTCAGGCCCGGCTGAACTATTTGCGTGGCCAGGGCGCCGACGTGATCGAGGAGGTCAGGCGCGAGCTGACCCGCTTGTGCCTCGAGGCCGGGGTTCCGTCGGTCGAGGTCACCGGACGCGAGAAATCGTCCTTCTCCATCTGGGAAAAGATGCAGAAGCGCAGCATCGCCTTCGAGCAGTTGTCGGACATCATGGCGTTCCGCGTGCTCGTTCCGTCGAAAGAGAGCTGTTACATCGCTCTCGGAGCCGTCCACTCCGCGTATCCGGTGATTACCGGGCGCTTCAAGGACTACATCTCGACCCCGAAGGCGAACGGCTACCAGAGCCTGCATACCGGGGTGACGCTGCGCGAGCCGCGCAACCAGAAGATCGAGGTGCAGATCCGCACCGCCGACATGCACGATGTGGCGGAGAACGGCGTCGCCGCGCACTGGTCCTACAAGGGACTGGGCGAAGGGGAAGAGGGCGTCCCGAAGGTCAAGCGGCTGCGCTGGGTGCAGGACCTGCTGGAGATCCTGGAGAACAGTCAGGCACCCGACGAATTCCTCGAGAACACCAAGCTCGAGCTCTACCAGGACCAGGTGTTCTGCTTCTCCCCGAAGGGACAGCTGATCCCGCTGCCGCGGGGCGCCACCCCGGTCGATTTCGCCTATGCGGTGCACAGCCAGATCGGCGACAGCTGCGTCGGTGCCAAGGTGAATGGCCGGCTGATGCCGCTGCGCCACGAGCTGCAGAACGGCGACCAGGTCGAGATCATGACCGCCCGTGGCGGCACGCCGTCGCCATCCTGGGAACGCTTCGTCGTCACCGGCAAGGCGCGGGCGCGAATCCGGCGCTACGTCACCGCGCAGCAGCGCGAGACGCATGTCGACGCCGGTCGCGCGTCGCTGGCCAAGGCATTCCGCCAGGAAGGTCTCGACGGCTCCGAGAAGGTGCTCGAGGCGGCTCTGAAAGGGCTGAAATGCCCGACACTCGCCGATCTCTATGTCTCGGTCGGCAACGGCAATCTCGGACCGCGCGAGGTGGTGCAGGCGGCCTATCCGGAACTGCGCCAGTCGGGCCGTGGTCCACGGATGATCCCGAGTCTGCCATCGCGCAACGGTCCGCGGCAGGACGTGTCCGGAACGTCCGGCATGTCGTTGATCGGGCTCGGTTCGGGCGTCGCCACCCATTTCGCCGGCTGCTGCCATCCGCTGCCGGGCGACCGGATCGTCGGCATCGTCGCTACCGGCAAGGGGATCACCGTGCACACGACCGGCTGCCAGACGCTGGAGAGCTTTGCCGCCACCCCGGAGCGGTTCATCGACATTGACTGGGACTACGATGCGATTGCACGCGGCTCGAAGTCCGAGACGCATGTCGGCCGGATCAGCGTGATCGCTGCCAACGAGCCGTCGATCCTGGCGACGTTGACCAACACCGCATCGCGTCACGACGGCAGCGTGGTCAATCTCAAGATCGTCAATCGACAGCTCGACTTTATGGAAATTCTGATCGACGTCGAGGTGCGCGACCTGCGCCACCTCTCCTCGGTCATCGCCGGCCTTCGGAGCGCCGGCGGCATCACCCAGGTGGAGCGTGCAAAAGCTTGATGAAACGACTGCGCACCCGGACATGCCCCCCGGGGACACACCAATGTCGATGATGATCGGGCTCGGCTCGGACCTCTGCGACATCAGGCGGGTCGAACGGGTCCTGGAACGACACGGGCAACGCTTCATCGAGCGCTGCTTCACCGAGATCGAGCGGGCCAAGGCGGAGCGTCGGACCGCGACATTGCGCGCCGCGACCTACGCCAAACGCTGGGCTGCCAAGGAGGCCTGCGCCAAGGCACTTGGCACCGGATTCGCGCAAGGCGTGTTCCATAGCGACATGGGTGTGGTGAACCTGCCCAGCGGCCAGCCGACCCTGCACCTGACCGGGGGTGCGCTGATCAGGCTGCGCCGGCTGATGCCGCCCGGTCATCATCCGAGCCTGCTGCTCACCATGACCGACGAGCCGCCCTATGCTTTCGCCCAGGTGCTGATCCAGGCCACGCCCGACGGCCACGGGACGAGCTGATGCGGGCGTTCTGCTTGACAGCGCATGGCCTCGTCGGCTTGATCCCGCATCCTCCGGTCCGCTTGTCCCGGGGACGACCCTGCCGCTCCCCCTGGCGCCGTGCGCTATCCCGGACCGGCATAGACCGGACACATCCCGCCGCATGACACCGTTCAAGAACGCCTCGCGCAATGCCCGCAATCGTACCGGTACCGGTCCAGCCGCCAGCACCGGGTCCGGTCTCGGCGAGACCGTCCGGACGGTGGTCTATGCGCTGTTGATCGCGGTCGCGGTGCGGACCGTTGCGTTCGAGCCGTTCAACATCCCGTCCGGCTCGATGATCCCGACGCTCCAGGTCGGCGACTATCTGTTCGTGTCGAAGCCGTCATACGGGTTCTCGAAGTTCTCGCTGCCGTTCTCGCCCAACCTGTTTTCCGGCCGGATCCTGTACTCGGCGCCACACCGGGGCGACGTGGCGGTGTTCCGCTACACGCGCGACACCTCGATCGACTACATCAAGCGCATCGTCGGACTGCCCGGCGACCACGTGCAGGTCCGTGACGGGCTGCTTTATCTCAACGGCACACAGGTCCCGCGCAGCGATGACGGCGACTATGTCGCCATCGACGAGCATCGCAGCGAACTGCAGGGCCGGCTCTATACCGAGACGCTGCCCGGCAGCGGGGGTCACAAGGACGTCGTCCACAAGATCCTTCGCCTGACCGATGAAGGAATGCAGAACAACACGCCGGACTACGTTGTTCCTGCGGGATATTTCTTCGCGATGGGTGACAACCGGGATGACAGCGCGGACAGCCGCTTCATGGACGATCTCGGCTACATTCCCATCGAGAACCTGATCGGCAAGGCCGAACTGATTTTCTTCTCGTTCGACGCCCGTCATCCGGTTTGGCAGTTCTGGCAGTGGCCGGCGGAGATCCGCTGGAACCGGCTGCTGAGCTGGGTTCGTTGAACCACATGACGACCATTGTCCCGGATACGCACGAGCCTGCATCGCCGATGGCGCTCGCCATGGCGACGATTGAGGGCGTCATCGGCTGGCGGTTCCGCAAGTCCGCTTTGTTGCGCGAGGCGCTAACGCACCGGTCCGCGGCCCATGAGGCACAAAGCGCCGGTGTCGCGCCGGGCGGCGGCCACAAGCGCGGACGCCGCACGACCCAGAAGGGCCTCGGCTCGAACGAGCGCCTGGAGTTCATCGGCGACCGGGTGCTGGGACTGCTGATGGCCGAGTGGCTGATCAGCCGGTTCCCCGACGAGCAGGAGGGCAAGCTCGGCCCACGCCTGGCACAGCTGGTGTCGCGACCGGTCCTGGCGCAGATCGCGATCGACCTCGGCCTGCGCGAGGCGCTGTACGTGGCACCGCACGAGGAGCGCGCCGGGATACGCGACGCCGCCAACGTGCTGGCGGATTCGGTCGAGGCGGTGCTGGGCGCCACGTATCTGGACGGAGGCCTGGAGCCGGCGCGCCGGCTGGTGCACCAGGCTTGGAACGCGGCGATGACCGGGCAGGCGCTGCCGCCCAAGGACGCCAAGACGGCGCTACAGGAATGGCTGCTCGGTCGCGGACTGGCCCTTCCGGTCTATACGGTGGCATCCGCCGAGGGACCGTCGCATGCGCCACGGTTCGTGATCAGGGTCGAGGCCAATGGTCGGTCCGGCACCGGTGAGGCGGGAGCCAAGCGTGCAGCGGAGAGCCTAGCCGCCTCCGATCTGCTAAGTCAGCTCGCATGAGCGATGAAACACCAATCAAACACATAACCCAGCGCTGCGGATTCGTGGCGATCGTCGGCGCGCCGAATGCCGGCAAGTCGACGCTGCTGAACAAGCTGACCGGCGCAAAGCTGTCGATCGTCAGCCCGAAGGCGCAAACGACGCGCTTCCGCGTGCTCGGCATCCTGATGCGCAAGATCGCCGATGTCAGCGCGCAGATCCTGCTGGTCGATACGCCGGGCATCTTCAAGCCGAAGCGCAAGCTCGATCGCGCCATGGTCGCCGCCGCCTGGACCGGCTCCGAGGATGCGGACATCACCCTGCTGCTGATCGACAGCCAGAAGGGCATTACCGAAGGTGTCCGGGCGATCGCCGAGCGGCTGAACACCACGCAGCGCCGTACCTGGCTGGTGTTGAACAAGACCGACCTGATCGAACGCGGGCTGCTGCTGCCGCTGACGCAGTCGCTGTCCGAGCTGGTTCCGTTCGAGCACGTCTATATGGTGAGCGCACGGAAGGGTGATGGCCTCGACGATCTGCTCGATGCGCTCGCTCTCGCCCTGCCGGACAGTCCGTTCCTGTATCCGGAAGACGACCTGACCGACCTGCCGGACCGGCTGCTGGCGGCCGAACTGGTGCGCGAGCAGATATTCCTGCAGACGCAGGAGGAAATCCCCTACGCCTGCACCGCCGAGACGGAGAGCTTCCAGGAGAAGCCGGACGGCTCTGTGCGGATCGAGGTCACGATCTATGTGTCGCGTGCAGGTCATAAAGCGATCCTGATCGGCGAGAACGGCAGCCGTATCAAGGAAATCGGCCAGAAGGCGCGGTATGGGCTGGCGTCGCTGCTGGAACGGCCGTGCCACCTGTTCCTGAACGTCAAGGAACGCGCAGGCTGGGATGAGGAACGGGCGCGCCTCCGTGCGATCGGCCTCGACGAGCTCGACTGATCATCCACAGGGCATCCGGGTTATCCCTGGCCGTGACGCTTGTCGGCGGAATGGCTGGGGATTATGAGGATCGCGTCGTTGCAATACGTTGCCTGCACGTCCCGCCTTAGCCCATGAGGATCGATGACCGGACCTTCCGCCGAACCGAACCCTGGCGCGCCTGAAATCTCGCCAACGTATCGTCGCGTCCTGCTCAAGGTGTCCGGTGAGGCGCTGATGGGCAAGGGAAGCTTCGGCCTCGATCCCGAGACCGTCGCAGCCATCGCCAACGATGTCGCCGATGTCCATCGCATGGGTGTCGAGGTCGGGCTGGTGATCGGCGGCGGCAATATTTTCCGGGGCATCGCGGCGGCCGCACGCGGCATGGAGCGGGCCCAGGGTGATTATGCCGGCATGCTGGCGACCGTGATCAATGCGCTGATGATGCAGAACGCCCTCGAGAACTGCGACGTCGATACCAGGGTCATGTCGGCGATCCAGATGTCGAGCATCGCCGAGCCCTATATTCGTAGGCGCGCGGTCCGGCACATGGAGAAGGGCAGGGTGGTGATCTTCGCCGCCGGCACCGGCAATCCGTTCTTTACGACCGACACGGCCGCGGCACTCCGTGCCGCCGAGATGAATTGCACTGCGCTATTCAAGGGCACGCAGGTCGATGGCGTCTATTCTGCCGATCCGCGGCTGGACCCCAACGCGACACGCTACGACGAACTTACCTATCTCGACGTGCTCACGCAGGACCTGAACGTCATGGATGCGTCGGCGATCAGCCTGGCGCGCGAGAACAGCCTGCCGATCATCGTGTTCAACATCCACACCCCGGGCGCCTTTGCGAAGGTCATTCGGGGTGAAGGACGGTTCACACGCATCGTCGATCCGTCCTAGACACGTCATCTTGCTTGCGGGTGCATGTCCGCGTTTGATTGGCCGTTCATCGGCCTCGATACGACGCAACCAGGTTAGCGGCCGGTTGCCGGGGGAGACGTCAAGTGGCTGACCTGAACACCCTCAAAGAGGATCTCACACGTCGCATGGACGGGGCGCTTGAGACCTTGCGGCGTGACTTCACCGGGCTGCGCAGCGGTCGCGCCAGCCCGGCCCTGCTCGAGCCGGTTCGGGTCGAGGCCTATGGCGGCGAGGTTCCGATCACCCAGGTCGCCACCATCGCCGTGCCCGAAGCGCGCATGATCACCGTACAGGTATGGGACCGCACGCTGGTCGGCGCGGTCGAGCGCGCGATCCGCGATGCCGGGCTCGGCCTGAACCCGGCCTCCGACGGCCAGATCGTCAGGGTGCCGATCCCGCTGCTGACCGCGGAGCGGCGCGTCGAGCTCGCCAAGGCGGCCGGGCGGTACGCGGAGAACGCCAAAATCTCGATTCGCGGCGTCCGTCGTGACGGCATGGACCAGATCAAGGGCTTCGAGAAAAAGACCGAGATCGCCGAGGACAGCGTCAAGGACTGGTCCGAGGTCGTGCAGAAGCTCACAGACTCCTATGTGCGTCGGATCGACGAGAACCTCGCGGAGAAGGACCGCGAGATCAAGCAGGTCTGACGCGGTTGGCCGATCCAGTATCCACGTTGCTGCAGGCTGCCACCCCTGCGTCCATGGCTGCACCGAGCCCAGGTACGTCGACGGCTGCGAAAGTCTGCGACCATGTCGCTGTCATTATGGATGGCAACGGCCGTTGGGCTGCCGCGCGCCGGCTGCCGCGTGTCGCGGGCCATCGTGCCGGAGCGAAGGCAGTGAAGCGTTGCATCCAGGCGGCGATCCAGAACAAGGTCCGCTGGCTGACGCTCTATGCGTTCTCGAGCGAGAACTGGGGCCGCCCGGCCGATGAAGTCACCGATCTGACCGGTCTGTTGCGCCACTACCTGCGCAACGAAATCGCCGAACTGCACCGGGAAGGCGTCAGGGTCCGGGTCATCGGTGAGCATGAGCGGTTCGGACCGGAGGTTCGGGCCGAGCTCGAGGCCGCCGAGCTTCTGACTGCCGGCAACACCCGCCTGACCATGGTGGTGGCGTTGTCCTACGGCGCGCGCGGCGAGATCCTGCAGGCGGCGCTTAAGGTGGCGGAAGCGGTGAAGGCTGGCACGCTGGACCCGACCAAGCTCGACGAGGCCGGCTTCGCGCGATTCCTGTCGACTGCCGGGATCCCCGACCCGGACCTGGTAATCCGCACCAGCGGCGAGTGCAGGCTGTCCAATTTTCTGCTGTGGCAATCGGCTTATGCCGAGCTGGTGTTCCTGGACGTGCTCTGGCCGGATTTCGATGCAAGCCACTTCGCAGCCGCACTGACCGCCTTCAATCAGCGCGAACGCCGCTTCGGTGCGCGTCCTGGCTGACGCGTCGTCGTCGGCCAGCGCGGCGGATCCTGCGGCCGGGACGCCGCGGAACTGGCGCGACCTTCGGCTGCGTCTGATCTCGGCGGCGATCCTGGCGCCGCTTGGATTGTTGTGCGTGTGGCTTGGGTCGTGGCCGTTTTTCGGCTTGGTGCTGGTGGGAATGGTCGGACTCGGCTCCGAATGGGCCGGGATGCTGCATCACCCGGCTCGCAGCCTGCGCGGCATCGTGCTGCTGGCCTGGCCGGCAATTGCCTGTATCGCGACGTTCACCGTCGGACGCTGGACCGACGCGCTGCTGATGCTCCTCGCACCCCTCGTGCTCGGGCTCTGGATCGGGATCGGCTCCATCGCGATCGGGGTCGGCGGCGTCGGCCTGCTCTGGCTGCGCTTCATGACCGGCAGCAGCTGGGACGGCGTGCTGTTCGTGATCCTGGTGGTCTGGGCCAGCGACACCTTCGCCTATGTGGCAGGCCGGGCCATCGGCGGCGCAAAGCTGGCGCCGCGGATCTCGCCCGGCAAGACACGGTCCGGCTCGCTCGGCGGACTTGCCGGCGCGATGCTGGTCGGTGCGGTGCTGGCGCTGCTGCTGCCGTCGCCTGTCGGCGCCGGTGCATCGGTGTTGCGCGGCCTCGGCTTCGGGCTGCTGCTGGGCATTGCCAGCCAGGCCGGCGATCTTGCCGAAAGTGCCTTCAAGCGGCGTTGCGGGGTCAAGGATTCCGGCCGGTCGATCCCCGGTCATGGCGGGTTGCTCGACCGCTTCGACGGACTGCTCGCGGCGGTCCCGCTGGCAGCCTTGTTGTCGCTCGCAGCACCTACCGGTCACGGCTTCTGGTATGCCGGCGTCGATAATACGGTTTTGCCGGCCTCTCCGTCAGGGCCGGCATCGGCCGCGCCCCAAGGACTGAACCCGACATGAAGAGCGTGACCATCCTCGGCAGCACCGGCAGCATCGGCGTGAGTACGGTCGACCTGCTGCTGCAGGCACCCGACCGCTACCGGGTCGCGGTGCTGGTCGGGGGTCGCAATGCCCGCAAGCTTGCCGAGCAGGCGACGGCACTCGAAGCATCCCACGCCGTAATTGCCGACGAAACCTGTCATGCCGAACTGGCGACGTTGCTCGAAGGCACCGGCATACGCACGTCGGCGGGCCGGCAGGCGGTATGCGACGCGGCCGGCGAGCGGGTCGACTGGACCATGGCGGCGATCACCGGCGCGGCCGGCCTGGCCCCGACGCTGGAGGCCATCAAGGGCGGTGCGGCAATCGCCCTGGCCAACAAGGAGGCGCTGGTCTGCGCTGGCGACGTGATGCTGCGCGCGGTTGCGGATGCCGGCGCCACGCTGCTGCCGGTCGATTCGGAACATAATGCGATTTTCCAGGCGATGGCGGATCGCCAGGCCGACCAGGTCGAGAAAATTATCCTGACCGCATCCGGCGGCCCGTTTCGTACCGCCTCGATCGAAGAGATGGAACGGGCACCGCCCGAAATCGCCCTGCGACATCCGGTCTGGTCGATGGGCGCCAAGATCACCATCGACTCGGCGACGCTGTTCAACAAGGGCCTCGAAGTGATCGAGGCGGCGCGCATCTTCGGGCTGCCCGGCGAGCGGATCGACGTGCTGGTGCATCCGCAATCGGTGGTGCACGGGATGGTCCAGTACACCGACGGCAGCCTGCTGGCGCAGCTCGGTTCGCCGGACATGCGCATCCCGATCGCGCACGCGCTGGCCTGGCCAAAGCGCATGGCAACGAACTCGCCCAGGCTCGACCTGGCACGGGTCGCGCAGCTTACCTTCGAGGCGCCGGACATGGTCCGGTTCCCGGCTCTCCGGCTGGCCCGCGCCGCACTTGCGGCCGGCGGTGCCGCGCCGGCGATCCTGTCGGCCGCCAACGAGATCGCGGTCGAGGCTTTCCTGGCGCGGCGCATCGGCTTCCTGGACATCGCCCGCCTGGTGGAGGCGGTGCTGGACCGGATCGGGGCGCAGGCCGCCGACACGATCGAAGCCGTGCTATACTGGGACCAGGAGGCGCGGCGGCAGGCAGGGCTGCACGCGTCCTCACGCGCCGCTTGATGCGGTCGCGGCACAGGAGACAGCGCTCATCATGATTCCCGACTTTCTGCGGACCGTTCTCGCGGCAGCCGTCGTGCTGGGTGTGCTGGTGTTCATCCATGAGCTTGGCCATTATTCGGCGGCTCGCTGGCGCGGCGTGCATGTCGAAATATTCTCGATCGGCTTCGGCAAGCCGCTTTTCCGCTGGCGTGACAAGCACGGCACCGAATGGCGCATCTGCATCCTGCCGATCGGCGGCTACGTGAAGCCGCATGGCTTCGAGGGGCCGGAGGAGGCCTCGCCGGAGACGCGCTCGAATTGGCTGCCGGGGCGCACCTTCCACGACAAGCCGGTGCTGAGCCGTGCCATCGTCATTGCCGCCGGCCCGATATTTAATTTCCTGCTGGCGATCGTGCTGTTCGCCGTGGTCTTCGCGATCAGCGGCAAGCCTGCGGATCAGTCGGATCTCGCCGCGTTGCGGCCGAGCATCGGCGACGTGGGCGTCGGCAGCCCTGCCGAAAAGGCTGGGGTCAAGCCGGGCGACCTGATCGAGCAGGTCGACGGCGTGTCGATTCCCAACTTTGCCAACCTGCAGCGGCTGATCGCTGCGAGCCCTGGACGCCAGGTCAGGCTCACCGTGCTGCGCGACGGCCACGAGCTGGACCTGCCGGTCAAGCTCGGCACGACGACCACAGGCGGCCAGGCGACCGGGCAGCTCGGCGTGCAGGCGCAGTCGCCGCCGCCGAAACGTGTTTCGCCGGGCGAGGCCTGCGTCGCGGCCCTCCAGACGACAGGCATTGTGATGGTGGGGTGGGTCACCGGCTTCTGGCAAATTGTAACCGGCCATGTCAGCCCGTCGCATCTCGGCGGGACGCTCCGGATCGCACAGATGTCGGGCCAGTTCGCCGCAGCCGGGTTCACCAGCCTGCTGACCTTCATGGCGATCCTGTCGATCAACCTCGGCATGGTGAACCTGCTGCCGGTGCCGGTCCTGGATGGCGGGCGGCTGGTGTTCTACGCGATCGAGGCCCTGCGGGGCCGGCCGGTTCCGCGTGGCATTCAGGAATACGGCTTCCGGGCCGGCTTCATGCTGATCGTCGGAATTTTCCTGTTCGCGACCGTCAACGACCTGACCCAGTTCGGCCTGTTCGACTGGCTTCGTCACGTGATCGGTTGAACAACGGCTCGTAACGGCAGGAGCGTGCTTGCGCTCTCGCCCGATATTCGGGTAGCTCGGCGCGAGTGGGTGCAGCCGGCGGTTACCGACAGTTGGTGCCGCACCCGGCATGAAGCAAGCCGGCGATGCTGTTCCTGAGGAACGCAATCGCTTGTGGGGGATGGGTCGTCGTGTCCGGTAAACGTTCTGCGCTGCTCGCTTCGGCCTGCCTTGTTCCTTTCGCCCTCGATGTCCCGGCCCAGGCCCAGGATGTCGCTCTGTCGCATCGTCCGGCCCGGCCCGCTTCGGGTCAGGTCCGGCACCGCCCAGCGCATCCGTTGCAGCATCGTTCCGGAGTCGTCCCGGTCGCGACCGGCGGCACGATCCAGGCGATCCGGATCAAGGGCAACGAGCGTATCGAGACCGGTACGATCCTGTCCTACCTCGTCGTTCAGGCAGGCGAGCCGTTCAACCAGGAAGAGCTCGATCGCAGCCTCAAGACGCTGTACGCGACCGGGTTGTTCCGCGATGTCACCCTGCACCGTGACGGCGGCACGCTGCTGGTTACCGTCATCGAGAATCCGATCGTCAACCGTATTTCGTTCGAGGGTAACCACGGCGCCAAGGACGAGGATATCCGCAAGGAGATCGGTCTGCGGCCACGCGCGGTCTACACCTCCGAGATGGCCAGCCGCGACCGGCAGAAGATCCTCGACCTGTATGCCCAGAAAGGCCGCTACGCCGTCACCGTGACGCCGCAGATCATTCGCCTGTCGCATAACCGGGTCGACGTGATCTACCAGATCACCGAGGGCGAGCTGACGCTGATCCAGAAGATCAGCTTCGTTGGCAACAAGGCGTTCAGCGAGGCGAGGCTGGCCCAGGTGGTCACCTCCAAGCAGTCTGCCTGGTATCGATTCTTTTCCTCCTCGGACGAGTACAATCCCGACCGCGTCAAATACGATGCCGAACTGCTTCGGCGCTTCTACCTGCGCAACGGCTACGTCGACTTCACCGCTACCGATTCGACCGCGGAGCTCTCGCCGGACCGCAAGTCGTTCTACGTGACCTTCACCATCAACGAAGGTCCGCGCTATCGCATCGGGCATATCGAGGTGAAGTCGACCCTGCGCCACGTCACGTCCGAAAGCCTTCGCCCGCTGATCGATCTCTTCGAGCATCAGTGGTACGACGGCGACGATATCCAGCACGTCGCCGAGGGACTTCAGAATCGCCTGCAGGCCACCGGCCAGCCATTCGCCTCGGTCAAGCCCGAGATCGCGCGCAATACGGACAACCACACGGTCGACCTGCTGTTCGACGTGAGCGATGGGCCGCGGGTCTATGTCGATCGCATCGACATCAACGGCAACACCATCACCCAGGACCATGTGATTCGCCGGCAGTTCGATTTTGCCGAGGGCGACCCGTTCACCCCGGCACAGCAACGCCGGTCGAAGCAGAGCCTGCAGGATCTGGGCTTCTTCAACAGCGTCACGATCGACACCGCGCCGGGTTCCGCGCCCGACCGGGTCAACGTCAATGCCAACATCTCGGAGAAGCCGACCGGCCAGATCACCCTCGGCGGCGGTTACTCGACGGATGCCGGTATTCTCGGCAACGCCGGTATCCGGCAGTCGAACCTGGTCGGCACCGGGATCGATGCCAGCCTGACCGGCACGGTCGCGCAGTACGAGAACCAGGTCGACCTGTCGGTCACCGATCCGTACTTCCTGGGCCGCAATATGGTTGCTGGAATTGACCTGTTCGACATCCAGACCGAAGGCAACAGCTCCAGCGTCCAAAACTATTACGAGACCAGGATCGGGGCCACGGCGCGCATCGGATACGCGTTCAACCGCTATCTGTCGCAGTCGTGGAACTACTCGCTGATCCACCGCAACGTGAACAACGTCTATTCGGCGGCCAGTATCTACGTCCAGGCCGAGAATGGCAGTTCTAACCTGTCGCAGGTCGGAACGACGTTGGCGTACGATCGTCGCGACAGCCGCGCTGCGCCGCACAAGGGCTACATCGTCACGGCGGGCGTCGATGTTGCAGGCCTCGGCGGCAACGAGAAATATGTCCGGACCAAGATCGATACCTCCTATTACATCCCGCTCGACTACCTGACCGGCAACCACGACTGGACCATCTCGCTTCGGGCGGGTGCCGGCTATCTTGCCGACTACGGCGGCGGTCGCCAGGACATCGTCGACAACTTCTACCTCGGCGGCGACAATCTGCGTGGCTTCTACGACGGCGGCGTCGGTCCCTATTCCAAGCCGACTAATCAGCATCTGGCGACCGACGCCCTCGGTGGCCGGTTCATCTATACCCAGTCGACTCAGTTGAACTTCCCGCTGCCGCTCTCACCCGATCTCGGCCTGTCCGGACGCTATTTCGTCGATATCGGTGGCCTTTCCGGATCGCGTGTTCTCAACAATCTCCGCAATACGGACGGCGATGCGATCCTTGGCAACAACCTGCGGCCACGCGTCGGCACAGGCGTCGGCGTTTCCTGGAAGAGCCCGTTCGGCCTGATCAACATCGACCTCGGTCTCCCGGTCGTGAAGCAGGCTAGCGACAAGCAACAAGTCTTCCGTTTCGGCTTCGGCTCGCAATTCTGAGGTGATTATGTCTCGTTCTACCGGCGTCCTGCTTCTCGCGGGCGCCCTTCTCGCGCAGGCTCCGCTTGCATTCACCTCGGCCGCATTGAACGCTGCGCACGCGCAGCAGAGCGGTGGCTGGTTCGTCCCGAAGAGCAGCCAGCCTGCTGCCGATCCTGCCCCGGCTGCGCATCGTCGTTCTTCAGCGCCGGAGGCACGCCAGGTTCCGGTTACGGCTCCGCAGCCCGAGCCGCTTCAGGATGACAGCCAGGGCGGAACCCAGGGGCAGGCCCAGGGTCCGCAGGTTCAGCCGATCCTGCCCTTGCCCCCGATCCCGACACTGGGCGAACTGCCCAAGGGCAATGCTCCTCCGGCCGCGGTGTTCGGCCTGATCAGCGTGCCGGACGTGATGCGTCAGTCGTTTGCGGCACAACAGGTCGAGAAGGTGCTCGGCGCCCGACGCGACAAGCTGAACCAGGATGCGCAGAAGGAACAGGCGAGCTGGCGCGACACGCAGCAGCAGATCCAGACCGCCAAGGGTTTGAGCAACGAGCAGCTTCAGGGTCGTGTCCACGCACTTCAGGCGCGCGTCCAGACCGCACAGAAGGATTTCCGCAACCGCAACCGCATCATCCAGGATGCGGCTCAGGTGGCGATCGGCCAGATCGAACGCGAGCTGGTGCAGGTGATCAAGCAGGTTGCGGCATCGCACGGCATGAACTTCGTGCTGCATCGTGAGCAGGTAGCCCTGAACATGCCCGAGTTCGATGTCACCCCGCAGGTGGTCGATCAGCTCAACACGACGTTGCCGGCAGTGTTCATCCCGGCCGACGGTGTCGATCCCGAGCAACTGGCAAAGACCGGAACTTATCCGACGACGGCCAATCCAGGTCCGGCGCCGGTCGCGGCAGCAGCGCCGAAAGCAGCCCCAACCGCGGTTCCGGCAGCAGCGGCGACCAAGAAGTAATGCTTTCGCCGACATCGGACGCACCGGGCGATGCGCGTTTCTTTACGCGCAGCGGCCCGTTTGGTCTGGAGCGTCTGGCCGAGTGTATCTCGGCCACCGTGCGCGCGTCGGACCGACCGGATGGTGCAGTCGCGTCGTTTATAGGCGTGGCACCGCTTCAGGCTGCCGGGCCTGATCAGGTCAGCTTCCTGGACAACCGGCGTTATCTGAAGCAGCTCGCGCTGACCCGGGCAGGGGTGGTGATCGTGTCGCCGGCCTTCGCCGACCAGGTGCCAGCTCCCAGTGCGGCCCTGGTAACACCCGACCCGTATCTTGCCTGGGCGCTGATCGCCTCGCTGTTCCATCCACGCCGTGCGGTTGCCGGCGGAATTCACCGTAGTGCCGTGATCGAACCCGGCGCCCGGATCGATCCATCGGCCGAGATCGGCGCGTTCGCGTTCGTGGGCCAGGATGCGGTCATCGGAGCGGGCTGTTCGATCGGCTCGCATGTATCCATCGGCGCCGGCGTGATTATCGGCAGCGACTGCCGGATCGAAACCCATGTCAGCGTGAGCCACAGCATACTGGGCGATCGCGTAACGGTGTTTCCCGGTGCCCGTCTCGGCCAGGAGGGATTCGGCTTTGCCCTCGGGAAGGCCGGCTTCGTCACCGTACCACAACTCGGCCGTGTCCTGATCGAGGACGATGTCGAAATTGGCGCCAATACCACCATCGACCGCGGCTCGACCCAGGATACCGTGATCGGTGCCGGCTCACGGCTCGACAATCTGGTGCAGATCGGGCACAACGTCCGCCTTGGTCGTTGTTGCATCGTGGTGTCGCAGGCAGGCATTTCCGGTTCGACCGAGCTTGAGGATTTTGTTACGATTGCGGCGCAGGCGGGATTGATCGGCCATATCCGCATTGGTCGGAAAGCTCGTGTCGGCGCTCAATGTGGTGTCATGTCGGATGTGGAAGCGGGTGCCGACGTGATCGGTAGCCCGGCAATGCCGTTTCGTGAATTCTTCCGCAACGTTGCTGCCTTGCGGCGGTTGGCGCGGCGCCCGGTAGCCTCTGGCACCGTAGCGCCGGCTGCGGGCGAAAGCGGAACGGGTTGAGGATAAGGGTTCAATCCCGATGGACGGCCTGATGGACGGAACAATTCAGAACGATGCTCCGATGACACATGATGTGAATGCATCCTCCAGCGTTATGGTGCCGGCGGACCATGACGGTCATGTGTCGCAGGGCGAACCTCTGGGCACCACGTTCGACGTTCTGCAGATCATGGCGGCAATTCCGCATCGTTATCCGTTTCTGATGATCGACCGGATGATTGATGTCGTAAAAGGCCAGTCGGCAGTCGGCATCAAGAACGTCACGATCAACGAGCCGTTCTTCCAGGGGCATTTCCCGACCAAGCCGGTCATGCCCGGCGTGCTGATTATCGAAGCGATGGCACAGACCGCGGCGGCGCTCGTCGTCCTGACGCTCGGTGACCGGTTCGAGGGCAAGCTGGTATATTTCATGACCATCGAGAACGCCAAGTTCCGGCGGCCGGTCGTGCCGGGCGATCAGCTTCGCATCCATGTGGACAAGGAACGCCAGCGTGGCAACGTCTACAAGTTCCGGGGCGTAGCGCGCGTCGATGGCGTGTCGGTGGCAGAAGCCCACTTCGGCGCGATCATCATGGAGTGATCGGCTACCGGCCCGAGCGAGGCAGCGGGAATAATTCCGCAACATGCTTTGTGTCGGGTCTTGCCCGCGTCATGCCTGGATTTGGTCTCGGCTGGCTATACTTGGTATCCCGTCTTCCCGAACGTATGCAGCCGAGGTCGGCCGAGTGGTCGAGCCCTGGCGTATTCCGGAGTTTTCAACGTTATGGCGGCTGACCTCGCCGGGCTGCAGCAGGCCGGGCGCATGCACGAGCCGGAGGCCCAGCCCATCACGTCGTCCTCGACGATCCATCCCAGCGCGTTGGTGTCGTCCGAGGCGCGGATCGGCAGCAATGTCCGTATCGGACCCTGGTGCAGCGTCGGGCCGAATGTCGTGCTCGGTGACGACGTCCAGTTGATTTCCCATGTCGTCATCGACGGCCATACAGACATCGGCGCCGGCGTGCAGCTCTATCCATTCTGCACCGTCGGCATGGCGCCGCAGGACCTCAAATATCGCGGCGAACCGACACGGTGCGTGGTCGGCGCCCGGACGGTCATTCGCGAGAACGTCACCATCCATCGTGGCACCGCGACCGGCGGCGGGCTTACCCGTGTTGGCAGCGACTGCCTGATCATGGCCAACGCCCATGTCGCGCACGACTGCCTGCTGGGCGATCGCGTGATCATCGTAAACAACGTGGTCATGGGCGGCCATGTCGAGATCGGCAACGACGCGCGTGTCATGGGTGCTGCCGCCTTGCACCAGTTCGTCAGGATCGGCCGTGCCGCCATGGTGGGTGGCGTCTGTGGCGTCGAAAGCGATGTCATCCCCTATGGCAGTGTGATGGGCAACCGTGCCCGGTTGGTCGGGCTGCACTGGGTCTGGCTGCGCCGCAGCGGCGTCTCGCCATCGGACATGCACCGTCTGCGTCATGCGTTCCGGATGCTCTACCCACGCCAGCCCGCCGGCGCCCCGGTGTTCGAGCAGCGCCTGGCCCAGGTTCGTGCGGAATTCGGCGATGACCCGCGAGTCGCGGAAATCCTCGCCTTCATCGACGCGCCGAGCCGGCGCGGGCTTGTGCGGGTCGCGATCAAGGGTGCCACCGAGGAGAGCGAAGGCGCTTGACCGGAACGCTCGGGATCCTGGCCGGCGGCGGACCGCTGCCCGGACAGGTCGCCGAGCATGCCGCGCGGATGGGCCGGAACGTGTTCATCGTCGCGTTCCAGGATTTCGCCGAGCCGACGATCGTCGCCGGCTGGCCGCACGAGTTCATTCGTCTTGCTGCCGCCGGACAGATCCTGGCCGCGCTGCGACATCACGGATGCACCGAACTCGTGCTGATCGGACCGGTTCGCCGTCCGTCGTTTCGCGATCTGCGTCCGGATGTCGAAGGTGCACGCATCCTGGCGCGAATCGGGCGGGCACTGTTCGCCGGTGATGACGGCTTGCTCGCGGCACTCGTGCGGGTGCTGGGCGAGGAAGGCTTCGTCGTACGTGGCGCGCATGAATTCCTGGGGGACGGCGTCGGCCGGCTGGGAACGATCGGTCGTCACGCTCCCGATCGCGAATCGCTTGCCGACATCGATCGCGGTGTCGCCGTCGTGCAGGCGCTGGGGCGTCTGGATATCGGGCAGGGCTGCGTGGTGCAGAACGGGCTGGTGCTGGCGGTCGAGGCGCTGGAAGGCACCGACCGGATGCTGGAACGGGCAGGCACGCTTCGTCAGCCAGGCCCAGGCGGCGTGCTGGTAAAGCTGGTCAAGCCGGGGCAGGACCGGCGGGCCGACATGCCGACGATCGGGCCGTTAACGGTAACCAATGCCGTCGCTGCGGGACTCAGGGGTATTGCGTTCGAAGCCGGTGGTACCCTTTTGACGGATCCGGAGCGGCTGCGAGACGCCGCCGACCGGTACGGCATCTTCCTGGTCGGAATCGATCCCGCTTTACGCGATACGGGCGGCCAGGACTGACTGGAGACAGACACTCATGAGCAGCTACCTCCACACCATGGTCCGGGTGAAGAACCTGGATGCGAGCCTTGCCTTCTATCGTCTGCTCGGCATGCACGAGTTGCGGCGCAGCGAAGTGACCGCTGGCAAATACACGCTCGTGTTCGTCGGCTACGGCGACAATGCCCAGGGCCAGGCCGAGATCGAGCTGACCTACAACTGGGGCGAGGATGACGGTTACGACGTCGGCACCGGTTTCGGCCATTTCGCGGTCGGTATGCCGGATATCGCGGATGCGGTCGAAAAAATCCGTGCCGGTGGCGGCAAGGTGACGCGGGAACCCGGCCCGGTGAAGTTCGGCACCACCGTCATCGCCTTCGTCGAGGACCCGGACGGTTATAAGATCGAACTGATCCAGCGCTAGGTCGGTTCAGGCCCGGCCGGCTTCCCGAGGGCTGGCCGGCCGGACGTAACCGACATTTATGCCTGAATAGGTCTCCGGGCTACCGGATCCGGCAGATGCATCGAGACGCTGATCAATCGGTCTCGGGCCGCTTCAGTCGTTCGTCCGCACGCTCGATCGTGGAGATCATCGCTTCGCCGGCACGACGCGAGATTGGGTCCTGGCTCAATGCCAGACGATCGGCGGTCAGCATCGCCGGCGATAGGATCCCGCGCAAATCGTGCCGCATCTCGGCAGCGACATTGATCAGTTTTAGAACCCGGGTCTCCGCCACGCCCGCTCGTGCAAGGGCGTCGGCTTCAGTAAGGCTGACGATGGGCCGAGCAGATCGTGTCAGCACGATCCCGCCAAGCAACGCGGTCAATGCCGGAACCAGCAGCACGAGAGCCGGAGGTGCATGCATTGAGGACAAAGCGAGGGAGGAGAGCAACACCAGACCGGCAGTTCCGGCTGATGGCAGAAGCGAACGCAACAACATGACGAACTGCTTGTCGGACGAACCGGGCGCAAGCTCAAGCATTCCGGACGATTCTCCTGCGTCATGGTTGACGGTTCCGCACGCACACGACTATAAGCCGCCCCTCTGGAGGTGGCCGCCACATATGGCTCGCCTTCGATTATTCGTGTCTTCGACCGGTCCATGCTGATAAGCAGCGGATCAACTCGATCAGGAGAGTGCAGCCGTGAAGCGCACCTATCAACCGTCCAAGCTGGTCCGCAAGCGGCGCCATGGTTTCCGCGCCCGCATGGCGACTGTCGGCGGTCGCACAGTGCTCGCCAACCGGCGCGCTAAAGGCCGCAAGCGCCTTTCTGCATAGAGATGCATGGTCCGGGCAGGGCCATGAGTGTTTGCCCGGATGATGTACTTGCCTCGAATCGGTTGCCTGCATGATCCAACGATCACGTGCCGCAATCGCTTAGACGGCTATGCCAGACGGCATCCGGCGGCGGCCCGGTCGGTCGCAGGAGCGACCTGGCCATGGCGACGTCCGAAATCCGGTTGAAGCGGCGCAAGCAGTTCCTGCTTATTGCCGCGAAGGGTGCAAAAGCCCCCATGCCGGGTCTCGTCCTGCAATCCATGAAACGTAACGACACGTTGCCGGCCCGCCTTGGCTTCACCGTGACCAAGAAGGTCGGCAATGCGGTTGTTCGCAACCGGACCAAACGGCGCTTGCGCGAGGCGGCCCGGTTGCTGATGCGTGACGAGGCGCGGCGTGGCCAGCCTCTGGCCGGCGTGGATCTGGTCCTGATCGGACGTGATAAAACTCGGGGACGCCGCTTTCCCGCGCTGATCGACGATCTGCGCCGGGCGCTCAAGAAAACGGGCGTGGCGCTGGCCGACCGAGGGCCTTCGTGATCCGAACGACAGGCGTCTGGATCGGTGCAGGTGCGGCATTCTGCCTCGTGTGCCTGATCCGGCTCTACCAGTATGGGCTCCGCCCGATTCTCGGGCCGAATTGCCGGTTCGTCCCGAGTTGCAGCGACTACGCCCTCCAGGCGATTGCCCTGCACGGTGCGGCTCGCGGGTCCGGCCTCGCAGCTGGACGCATTCTGCGCTGCCATCCATGGCATGAGGGTGGCCATGACCCGGTTCCGACCGGATGCTCCTGCGATGGAGCATCCGGTATCGCTCACCCCTTCATCAATCGAGATCGGCCTGCCTGCTGATGGACAATAAACGCCTATTTCTTGCGGTCGTGCTCTCGGTCGCGATCCTCGTCGGCTTCGAGTGGCTGATGCCGAAGCAAAGCCCGCAGGTTCTGCATCGCCAGGCGCAGCAATCGACCCAGGCGACACCAGCCGGCAGCGCGCCACGTCCGGTCACCGACCTGGCTCCTCCCGGCACACAGCCTGCCGCCATTGCGCCGCTGTCTCCCGATGCGCGACTGCCGATCGATGCGAGCCGCTTGCAGGGTAGCATCGACCTGGTCGGTGCGCGTCTCGATGATCTGGTGCTGCGCGACTACCAGGAGACCATCAAGCCGGGCAGTCCGCATGTCCGCGTGCTCGAGCCTCAGGACCAGAAGCAGCCCAATCTGGTGCAGCTTGGCTGGAGTGCGAGCGGTACGGACGTCAAGGTGCCCGACGGTACCTCCGTGTGGACCTCGGACCAGCCCAAGCTGACCCCGGACACTCCGGTGACGCTCTCCTGGGAGAATGGCGCCGGCCTGACCTTCCAGATCGCGCTCGCGGTAGACCGGAACTACATGTTCACGGTCGAACAGCGGGTACGCAACACGACCGGACAGCCGGTCTCGTTGTATCCCTGGTCTCGCATCAGCCGCAGCTACACGCCGCAGGTGACCGGTGGCTACCTCGTGCATGAAGGCCCGATCGCGGTCGTTAACGGCAGGCTCGAGGAGATGTCCTACACCAGCCTCAAGAGCAAGGCGGCCGAAGGCGATGGCACAGGCTGGTCGGCGCAGCAGGCTTCCGGTCCCGATGGTGGATGGGGTGGCATTACCGACAAGTACTGGCTGACCGCCATTATCCCCGGCCATGATCAGCCTGTCACTGCCAGCTACCGATACCAGCCCAATGAAGGCGCCGGCACCTATCAGGTCGACTTCATCAGCCAGGCGCCGATGGTTGTAGCCGCCGGCGCGACTGCAAGCACGGCGAGCCATGTGTTCGCCGGTGCCAAGGAAGTGCATCTGCTGGAGACTTACCAGGCGCAACTGCATGCGACCGACTTCTGGAAAGCGGTCGATTTCGGCTGGTTCGCGTTCCTG
>JBPBQO010000138.1:0-23575 GCA_050954785.1 Janthinobacterium lividum
CAGCTTCGTGTGCCCGAGCAGGATCTGCACCGCCCGAAGATTGCCAGTCCGCTTGTAGATCAGCGCCACCTTCGTCCGACGGAGGCTGTGCGTCCCGTAGGCAGCGCGGTTTAACCCGATCGCCTCGACCCAATCTCCCACGAGACGGGCATACTGGCGCGTGCCGATGTGAGCTGAGGGATCGACGCGGCTGGGAAAGACGACGTCAGCCAAGGACCCGCCGCGGTGTGTGAGCCACGCGACCAGGCTCTCCCGTGTTTGCTCGGTCAGCTCGAACTGCACGGGCTTTCCGGTCTTCTGCTGGACGATCATAGCCCGGTGCCGGGGCGCCGTATTGACGACCAAGTCGCCGATCCGGAGCCGCACGAGATCGCAGCCTCTGAGTTTGCTGTCGATCGCCAGGTCGAAAAGCGACAGGTCGCGGAGGTGTCCCTCACGATGGAGGTTCATCCGGATGGACCAGACCTGCTTAGGCTTCAGAGGTGGCTTGGACCCGACCAGGGTTCCTTTGTTCCACGGTGTTGATGGACGAGCGTCCGGGGACGATTGTTTCGAAGGCTCATGTTGCATGATACGTTCCTCAGCCGCGGGATAGCGGCCCAAGGGAAAGTGGAGCGATCGAGACGCTGGCGCGCGTGGCCGAAAGCAGAATGTCTGGTCTTGAGCGAGAACCTGGGCAGACCGGACATTGCTTGAATGGTCAACGGTAAGAACTTAGAGCTTGTTCAAAGGAGACTCTCGTCAGAAGCGCTTTGAAGGATAGGTATCGCAAGCTTCGCTTGTTAAGCTGCCTAGGCGGTTTCGCGCAGCACGATTAGCAATTTGCCACGAGCTTGACCCGTCAAGCTGATCTTCATGGCTGTGCGCCACGCGTCGAATGGGAATCTCCGGGCAATCGGAATAGTAAACTTGCTCTCCGCTGCAAGTGCTGCAAACTGGTCGAGCACGTCATACCGAAGGCTACTGCCCTCATCGAAACTGTTGCGCACGCCGATTTCCTTGGCGGCCGCCATGTCTGTGATCGTAAGAACGCGTTTCGGATCGCCACCGGCGATCGCAACGAGGTCGGGCAATATGCCTTGACCCGGCGGCGAGGTATCGAGAACGAAATCCGGCGTTTCGCCGGCGATGTCACGGACCCGCTTGATCATGCCTTCGCCATAGGATGTGACGGTTGCGCCATATTTCTGTAATTGGTCGGCGAACGTGCTCCCCGTCGTAGCGATGACTCGAGCGCCGCGCATCCGAGCGATCTGGACGGCCGCAAAACCGACCATCGTTCCCGCGCCGTGGACGACGAGAGTGTGATCGCCGGTGATCGCCAGCGAGTCGATGCTGCGAAACGCCGTTTCCACCACCATGGGAAGCGCGGCCGCTTCGACCGGATCGATCCCAGAGGGTAACGGTGTCCAGAATTGCAGGATCGCGTAGTCCGCCAAGCCTGCACTGGTGCAATTTGCATAGTCAGGCACGCCGATGACCCGATCGCCAACCGCGACGTCGACGACGCCCTCGCCGATGGCATCTACCGTCCCGGTAATCTCCAGCCCGATCCCACGAGGAAGCAAGCTCGCGAATAAGCCACGGCAAAGCGCCCAGTCGGCAGGGTTGAGCCCGCACGCATGCACTGCTGCACGGACCCTCCCCGGTCCTGGACTGGGAATAGGCGCCTCGTCCAACCGCAGCACGTCTGCCGGCTCGCCATATCTGTGAAAGCGAACGGTGCGCATGAATTCGAGAGCGGGAGTTGCTGTGCTCATGCCTATCTCCTGAGGACGTGCAAACGGCGTCGCTGGCCGGCAATCCGACCGTTGTGACCATTGCGGAGGCTTCAACTAGACGTCACTCAGTGACATAATGCTCATGTCACTGAGTGACAAGAGGAGATAGGACGATGGCCCGAGGGGCAAAGGAGATGCGTCAACGTCTTCGGCGAGCCGCGTTAGAGCTATACCGTGATCAGGGCTTTGATCGGACGACTGCGGCGCAGATTGCCACGCGTGCTGGCGTCACCGGACGCACCTTCTTCCGCCACTTCGCTGATAAACGCGAAGTCGTATTTGAGGAAGAAGCGCTACGCGCGACGTTGATCGCGGGACTGGTCGGAGCGCCCGGTACGTTAAGACCGCTCGCCGCCCTGCTCTGGGCTTTCCGATCGGCCGAGCCATTGCTGGAGGAGAACCGGCCCTCTGCTGATCTTCGCAGGGAGGTCATTACCGCCACACCGGCACTCCAGGAGCGCGCGCTGGCGAAGACCGCTGCTCTAACGAACGATCTGGCCGCTGCGCTTCGTCAGCGTGGTATCGAGGATCAATTGGCGGGGTTGGCCGCACAAGTTGGAATGGCAGCGTGTAGTCACGCAGTCGCAGCCTGGGATGCCGACCCATCGCAACCATTCGTCGCTCATCTGGATCGTGCCTTTGGTGATCTGCAAATCTTAACAGGCTGAAATAATCGGACCCACTTCGCAGGCCGGCTGAACGAATAGCAGCACTCGCGAGTTCGTCGCTCAGAAGCTGCCAGTCGCTTGTCCATTAAGCCGGTCGTTTCTGCGTCGACTTCCATGTCCGCTATCGGGAAAAGAGACAAGGCTCCAGAATGACCGTTACTGGCGCAAAGCCGTTAGTAGCGATCGCGCGGCTTAGGTCCGGCTGCCTGCCCAACGTGTCAGATTTATCCACTAGCTGCCCGACGCCTTGTCCCGACTCAGCAGCCAGGCCGCAGTCCGTGCCAGCCCGTCATCCCAACCGACGACCGGTTGCCATCCGGTCCCGCGCCGCAACAATCCGCTGTCCAGAACATTGACCGCGACGTCGGCGCTCCGGGCGGCGGTGACGGCGAGTCGTGGTCGGCGGCCGGTGATCCGCGCCGCATCGTCGATCACGGCGCGCACGCTGCGGCCGATACCGCTTCCCACGTTGTAGAGCCGCGTGCCGTCCGTCTCCGAGAACGCCACGGCCAGGATCGCCGCAACCACATCGTCGATGTGCAGGTAGTCCCGTACCGTTGCCCCGTCGCCCCAGACCGGGATCGGCCTCCCGGTCAGCAGCCGATCCAGCACCACGGCGACCAGACCCTGGCTCCGTTCCGGATTCTGGTGCTCGCCGTAGGCGTTGGCGATCCGCAGCACCCGGTAGTCCAGCCCGTGCAGGTGCCGATACAGCGCCAGATATTTTTCGACCGTCAGCTTGCCGATTCCGTATGCCGAGATCGGGTTGGTGGGCGCGGTCTCGGGGATCGGCGCGTCGCCGGCCGGACCATAGACGGTGCCGCCCGACGAGGTGAACACGGTGCGTTGCACCCCTTGGCGACGACACGCTTCGAGCAGCCGCACCTTGGGCGGCAGCCCGTCCGCCACGGTTTGAGCGGGATTGTCGTTGGAGCTGTTCGGCAGCCCGGCGCCGATCAGGTCGAACAGGTGGGTGTGGCCCGCGACCAGCCGGTCCGGATCGGCTAGCGTCTCGATCGTGCCGTGGCGCCAGTGCAGGCGATCGAGCCCGGCCAGCGCCGCGGGAGGCAGCGCGGTTCTGCCGAAGCCGGTGGTCGGTATCCCGGCGCCGGCCAATGCCAGGCAGAGGTTGGTGCCGATGAAGCCGCCCGCGCCCAGCACCAGGCAGCGCGCGTCCGGAGGAATCGGCAACAGGCCGGGCGTCGCCTGGATCAGCGCCGCTTCCTGGTCGCGCGCATGCGCAGCCGAAGCCACGGATGGCGGCTCTCGACGAATTCCACCATCAGCCGCTTGTTGTCGTCCTGTTCGGTAATCGCGTTCACCATCGACCCCGTGTGGACCCGATAGTCGGCGAGCTCGTCCGGTACCGCGATCCCGAACTGGCCGAGTTCGCCCAGCCGGCACCAGAGCGAGAAATCCTCCCATCCCATGGCGTCGCGACGCACGTAATAGCCGCCTGCCGCCGCCCATGCCCATTTCGCAACCATCGCCATCGCGTCGATGTAGTTGCCGGACGCCAGATGGAACGGGTCGAACTGTGCCTCGCCCATCAGCGCCTCGCCGGTGCCGAACTGGCGGATGCGCGGATAGGCGAAAGCGGCCAGCGGTTCCGCGTCGAGCGCCATCAGCAGCCGGGCGCAGGCTTCGGGCACCAGCCGGTTGTCGGAATCCAGCACCATGATCCACGGCGTCTCGGTCTGGTCGAACACCACGTTGCGAGCGCCGCCGAGCCCGGCATTGCGGCGCGTCTTGAGGATGCGCAGCCGGTTGAAACGCATCCGGTGCCGCTCCGCCCAGTCGAGCAGCAACGACACCGAACCATCGCTGGAGCCGTCATCGACCACCACCAGGTCGATCGCGTCGATCGTCTGCGCCAGCACCGAGTTCAGGGCCTCGCCGATATGCGCCTCGTAGTTGTACGAGGTCATGCCGACGGTGACCCGCGCCTCACCGAGCGCATCGTAAGAATATAGAGTGTCGCTGTCCGGGATTTCGGGCAGCGCACGGGTGCGATACTCGCCGCGATAGAGTGCCAGTTCCGACGCGCGGGCGGCATTGGCTCCGCCATTCAGCCCTTCCAGCAACTGCGACCAGAGCTCCGCCTGCCGGCGTGGACCGAACTGCCAGAGTACATGGTGGTAGGCAGCACGAGCCGTGCGAAACCGTTGCTCGGGATGGTCGATCAGCCGGAGCAGGATCCGCTCCCACTCGTCCGGTGTCGCGGCAAGGAAGCCGGTAACGCCGTCCTGCACCGCGCGCTGGAACGGTCCGGTCGGCGAGGCGACCAGGCACACCCCGGCCAGCGCCGACTCGAAATATTTGAGCTCGCTCTTGGCCTCGCAGAACGGGTTGCCAAGCTCCAGCGGGCAGAGCGAGATATCGAACCGGGCAAGCTCGTCCGGCAGATCGGCGAGCGGCACCATGTCGCGCCATTCGATCCGGTCGGCAAACGGGAGAAGGTCGGGAAACTCCTCGATCAACACCAGGCCTTCGCCGCTGCTGCCGTCACGGAACAGCACCAGCAGGGCTTCGGGCCGCTGCTGCAGTACGCGCGCCAGGGCCCCGGCGATCTCGGCAACATCCTTCTGGTGGGTGCGGGTGCCGCCGGCATAGCCCAGCCTGACCCGGCCATCGCCGGCATGCTCGGCCCGCAGCCTGACCGCATAGCGCGAGGCACGGACGGTCGCATCGTCGAAGGTGTTCGACAGCACATGGACGATCGGGTGCAACTCGCCGAGCGGCAACGCCAGCTCCTCGGTCGTGGTGATGCAGAGGTCGCAGGAGGTCAGCGTCCGCTGCATTCCCTGGAAATACGATCGGCCTTCCGCCTCGGTCACGAATGTGGTGCGGATGCCGTCGATGATCTCGATCACCGCGAGCGACGGCTTCACGATCAGGTCGTCGACATCGAACGCGATCCGGGTGCCGGCTTCATGCGCCAGCCGGATCATCGACTGCACATGGCCGCTATAGGCGGCACGCCACAGCACGACCAGGTCGGCAGCCGCCAGGTTGTCCGGATTGACGTCGAAGATATCGACCGTCTCGGTCTCGTAACCAGCCGCGGCACAGGCGGCGGCGTTGCGCTGCGTCCGGTAGACGCCGCCGGGTGTGCCGGGCTCGCCGGCCACGAACAGGACGCGCCTGATCGGTCGCCATGGATGCGGTTTCGTGTCGAATTCGCTATCGGCCCGCTGTTCTGCCGATGTCGGTACGATCGACGCCGGTGCGTCGATCGGCGAGGCCGGCACGGTTGGTGTTGCGGCTTCCACGTCCGGTTGGTGCAGCGCGTCGTCGATCAGGAACGGCGTCAGCTCCGGCTCCACATCGTGTGTCGCCTGGGGTGTGGGAAGGCTTGTCGGGATCGGCGCCTGCGCCTGGGTGATCGGCGCAACTGCCATGCCACGCACCCGGGCCACCACAACCCGGACCGGGCCGGTCAGGCGCCAGGACGAGGATCTTTGTATTATGGCGACATCGGCACGCACGGCAGCGACTTCCTGCTGGCGTGCGTCGAGCTCGACCCGCAGTCGGATATGCTCCTGCTCCCATGCCTCGGCACGTGCAGCGCTCTCAGCGGCCGTCCGACGTTCGAACGCGTGCTGTCGTTCCCAGCCTGCGTCACGTTCTGCCTGAACCAGGCGCAGTGACTCTTTTGATCCCTGATGCGCGGCCGCTGCATTTTTCAGCGCAGTCTCGAGCGTTTCGGCACTCCGGACACGCTCGCGGTCGGCTGCGATAGCCGCCTGCTCGAGTTTTGCGGTCTGCAACGTCAACCGATGGCGATCGGCCTTGCTGCGGGCGAGGTCGTCGCGCAACCGATCATGCTGCGCCTGCAGGGCCTGCAGCGACCAGCGACCCTCGGCGGCGTCCGACGCCTGTTGCGCCATATCGACCCGCAGGCGGCCGAGCTCGGAATCGAGCGTCGCGGCGGCGTCGGCGCGTTCGATGAGCGCCTGGCGGTCGCGGGTCTCGACAGCACGCTGGAACTCGACTTCCCACCGCTCGCCGAGCAGGGCGAACCGGTCCCGGAGCCGTGCCGTCGCCGCCGGATTGGCACCGAGCGCGAACAGGGCGTCGAACGCGGCGGGCGGTTCCGAGCCCGGTGCCAGCACGCCCAATCCATGGCCGTGTAGGAACTCGAAGCTCGGGCTGGACGCCGATACCTCGCTCCAGAACCGCCAGACCCCGAAATCCCGCTCGCGCACATTGGTATCGTGGAACAGCACGATCGCCTGGGGCGACAGCTTCGGCAACCAGCTTCGATAATCGTGCGCTACGTCGTCGAAGTGGTGTCGTCCATCTATATGGAGGAGGTCGATGCTGCCGTCGGCGAAGCGGGACACGGCCTCGTCGAAGCGCATCTGCAGCAGCCGGGAGAACGTACCGTATCGGGCATCATGGAAAGCCCGCAGGTCCGACAGCACCGTCTCGTCGTAGAAGCCGGCATGCTCGTCGCCGGTCCAGCCATCGACCGCGAAGCAGCGTGTCGGCAAGCCCGAGGCGATTACCGATTCGCAAAAGCCGCTGTAGGACACGCCTGCATGGGTTCCGAGTTCGACCAGCAGGGCCGGTTGCAGGGCCCGGACCGCCCAGGCTGCGAAGGGTAGGTGGCCATACCATGCGCTGTCCACGCCGAGCCTGGTCGGGCGTGCGAACAGTGGATCGAGCGCCGGGTCGAGCAGCCGCAGGATCGCGTTCGGCGCGGCCCCATGGCTGGCGAGAGCCTTATGTTCTGGAGCGACCGAGGCAGTCTCTTCAGGTAGGACGATTTTGTTGTGCATTGCCAACCCTGGTTGAGCTACCGCCTACATGCCGTCAATACTCGAAATAATCGTTGAAGACGCGGCCGGGACGGCGATATTCCCTGCGTGTAAAGCATCGCTTAAGAAATGAACTGTTAAAAGAAACCGTGCCGGTCGCGTATCGGATGCCACGACTTTGCCAGCAACGCATCAGTTTCATTATCTTGTGATTAACTTCTTCGTTCACCAGCAGGTCATCGGCTCGCAAGGGTTTTTAGTTGCACTGCGGCATAATTATGCTAGATTAGTGCTGCACGCGTTCGTTAGGCGTAATGACCGATCGGTCATTGTGAGCATAAAAGGGGATTGAGTATGGATAATGGTGGTCCAATTACGGTCGTGGGCGCGTCGGGACACGAAATTTCCGTCACGGTCAACGGCAGCCAGGCCTACTCCTTGGCTCAAGCCTATCAGAGTGCGATAGCCGCGGCAGGGTCCAGCGGAAACCTTTTCACGGCCATTGGTGATGGAACCGCGATCCCGGCTGCCACCCCAGGCGCGGTCAACCAGTATGTCGGAACCGTCGGCGGTTTCTATAGCTTGCCGACAGGCTATAACTACTTCCTGAACGAGACGGCCGCCCCCATCTTTCTCGACGCTTCCGCAGCCACGACCGGCGATGTGCTCAACACGCTGGTCGGCACCGGCGGAACGACGTTTGTCTCGGGCCAGGAGTCCGGTACGTTCATCGCCGGCGGCGGGAACAATCTGTTCCTCGGATCGGCCACGGGCACAGGCACCTATTCCATCGCGACGAGCGACGGCAACGACAGCATTTTCGCAGGTGCCGGTGCGACGTCGATCTACGGCGGCACGGGCAACAACCTGCTCAATCTCGGCACTGGCTCCGACACCGTCGTCTCGGAAGGCACGGATCGCATCGTCGCCAGTTCGGGCAATGCCACGATCAGCCTCTCCGGTACCAGCAGCACCATCTATGGCGGTGCCGGTAACCTGATTGTCGACGATAAGGCGGGCACGAACACCAGTCTCGCTGGCGGTACCGGTACCACGTCGATCGTCGGCGGCACGAACAGCTTCTACGCGCTGAACGGCGTCTCGACCGTCTTCGCAGGCGCATCCGACACGATTAACGCGGCTGCCAATGCGACCGTATACGGTTCGACCGGCACATCCCTGGCGGGGATCGGCGGGGCTGCTCTGACGTTTATCGGCGGTGTGGGTAGTGCAACGGTCAACTCCGGATCCGGTCCGGCCACCGTGTTCGGCGCCAATGGTTCGGACATTACCTACTCCGGTCATGGCGTGGTTATTGCGGGCTCCGGCAACGCGACCCTCAATGGCTCCGGCAGCGCCCAGGCCTTCGTCGGCTTTGTCTCGAACCAATCCACGTCGGCAGGCGCCAGCGTCATCGGTGGTTCCGGCGACGACACCCTGGTCGCCGGCATCGGCGTCCAGACCTTCACCGGCGGGACCGGTGCAAACCAGTTCATCATTGCAGCAAATGGCACGGCAAGCGCGGCCACGATCACGATCAGCGATTTCGGCAGCTCCGCCGGGAACATGATCCAGCTCTATGGCTACGGCGCCAACGAAGTTGCGAAGACGCTCAGCACTGCAGTGGTCAGTGGTGCCAACACCACGATCACGCTGGCGGACAAGTCGACCGTCACATTCGACAACGTCACCAACCTGAAGTCCACCAGCTTCATAGGCGACGCATAACTCTATCGCTCTATCTCGGACCTTCGGGTCCGACTAACGACCGTGCAAGAAGCCGGGCCCTCGTGGTCCGGTTTTTTTGTGTAAAGCTTTTGGATAGCGGGATTTTTAATGGACCGTGATCCGGTGCCTCCGACCAGCATCCAATCATCCAACCGGTCGGACGAGACGCCAGCGGACCAGTTGGCCTGGTTGCAACGCAAGCTTGCCGACAGCAAGGCGACTCTCGAAAGCGCAAATGCCAGTCTCAGGCTGCAGGGCCTTCGAAGCGACGGTCTCCAGGCCAGCCTGGATCAGGTCAGGCATCGCATCGGACTCCTTGAGCGTTCGGTGTCCTGGCGGTTGACGACGCCTATTCGCAACGTCCGTGCCCTTGCTGCAGGCCGCTTGCCGAGCGGCCGAACCATCGTCCAGGCTGCCAACCAGATTGCGGACATCTTCCATCAGGAGGGTGCCGCGGGCCTCGGCCGTCGGCTGGTGCGGCATGTCCCGTTGGCGGACCGTCCATGGCGTCGGGCAAAGCCGCTATCGGACCTGGAGGACCGGACCGGCTCGGAGGATGTCACCGCAATCGTTTCGCCGCCGCCGCTCAATCCCTACGAAGCACCGTCACCGATCGACCGCGGCCTCCTGTCGCCCTCGATCCTCATTGTCGCCGAGCTCAGCATTCCACAATGCGCGAAATATCGCGTCTGGCAAAAGCAGGAGTTGCTGGAACGCCTCGGCTGGTCTTGCCACGTCGTGAGCTGGCGCGAGATCGATCATGTCATGACCGGGCTGCAATTCTGCACCGAGGTCATATTCTATCGTGTCCCTGGCGAGCCGATCGTTCTCTCCATGATCGAGGAGGCCGGACGCCTGGGACTCGATCCCTGGTGGGAGGTCGACGACCTTGTTTTCGACGAGACGCTCTATCGCGAAAACAGCAACCTCAAGACCCTGGATCCCGGCTTGCGCCGCGAGGTGCTCGCAGGCATTGGGCTCTACCGCAAAGCGATGCTGAGCTGCCGCCGTGGGATCGCCTCGACCCCGCGCCTGGCCCAAAGTATGCGGGAAGCCGGCATCCTCACGACCTGCGTCGTGGAGAACGCCCTCGATGCCGAAACGCTCGAGGTCGCCGCCTCTCTACGGCAGGCGCGGGCAGGAGTCCGGCTTCGCGTGCCCGGTGCGGCGGTGCCGCCGGTCACGATCGTCTATGGTTCCGGCACCAAGACGCATGATGCCGATTTCGTGGTGGCGGCACCGGCGATCCTGTCTCTGCTGCATCGGCACCCTCATCTTCGGCTGCGCATTGTCGGCGACCTCACCATCCCCGACGGGTTCGAGGCCGTATCGGGCCGAATCGAGGAAATCGCCGGAACCAACTATCGCGCCTATCTCGGTCTTCTCGCCGAGGCGGACATTGCGATCGCGCCGCTCGAGCCTACGATTTTCAACGACGCCAAGAGCAACATCAAGTTCCAGGAAGCAGCCATCCTGGGAATGCCCTCCGTGGTCTCGCCGCGACAATCGTTTCGCGAGGTCGTCGTGCAGGACAAAAACGGTCTGCTCGCCGACACGACGCAGGAATGGGAGGCGGCGCTCGAACGCCTGATCCTCGACCCGGCCTTGCGCCAGCGCCTGGGCGCGCAGGCGCTGCAGGACGTCATGGACCGCTATGCGCCGGAGCGGATCGCCCGCGAGCAGGTCGCGCAGATGGCAGGTCCCTTGCCGACGGCCGTGCGCAAGAATCTGCGCATCGTGTCCGCGAACATCTTCTTCGCGCCGCAGAGCTTTGGAGGTGCAACCATCGTGGCTCAGGAACTCGCTGCCCGGCTGCACCGGACCGAGGGAGTCGAGCTTTATATGTTTGCCTCCCGGCCGGCACTGCCCGGACGCCCGAGCTCCGTCCTCCGCTATACCACGGACGGCATCACGGTGTTCGCCACGAGCCTGTCGCCATCGAGCGATCAGGTGGCCCAGTTGGACAATCCGTCGATGGTCGCGACCTTCGGCCAGATGCTGGATGCGGTCCGGCCGGACGTGGTGCATGCCCATTCCATCCAGGGCTTCGGCGCCTCGATCCTGCGCCTGTGCCATGAGCGCGGCATCGCCTATGTGGTCACGTTGCACGACGCATGGTGGCTCTGCGATCGCCAGTTCATGGTTCGTGGCGACAACCGCTATTGTTTCCAGACCCGGATCGACCTGCGCGTTTGCCAGAACTGCCTCCCGGCCGCCCGCCATCTGGACGAGCGGATGCAGATCATGACGAGCATCCTGCACGGTGCCAGCCTGCTGCTTTCGCCCAGCGAGTCGCACCGCCAGCTCTATCTGGCGAACGGACTGGATCCATCGATGGTGCGGGTGAACCGCAACGGCATTCGCCTGCCTTCGAAAGCACGAACGCCGAGACAGACGGGCAGTCCGTTGCGGTTCGGGTTCGTCAGCGGTGCCGAGCCGATCAAGGGTTTCCACCTGATCCGCAAGGCGTTCGAGGCACTGCTACAATCTCACTGGGAGCTCGTACTGGTCGACAACACGCTCAATCTCGGCTTCCGTTCAATCGATGTGTCCGCCTGGACGGTGCAGGGGACGATCACCGTTGTGCCGGCCTATACGCAGTCGGGGCTGGACGATTTTTTCAATCGGATCGATGTGCTGCTGTTCCCGTCCCAATGGAAGGAAAGCTTCGGCCTCAGCGTTCGCGAGGCCCTGGCACGCGATGTGTGGGTGATCGCTACGGCCGGCGGCGGCCAGGCGGAAGACATCGAGGATGGCGTCAACGGGCGGTTGATCCCGCTCGATGGTCGCGAGGATGGTCTGCTGGAAGCGGTCAGCGAACTTCTTCTGATTCCGGAACGTCTCGACCGGTATCGCAACCCGCACGTATCGTCTCTTGCCACCTATGACCGTCAAACCGACGAGCTGCTCGACGTATTACGCAGCGTTGTCGATCGGCCGAACCCCCCGACTCTTTAAGGATGCTGGCCGGGGCGGTCACAATCCGACCAGCGAGCGCATTGCTTCCGGCTGGTCGCGACTGATCGCCGCATACAGAAGCCGCATCCTTACGCTTTGTTTTGGGCACGGCGCCGTGTAACGACCGTCTTCGGCAAGATGCCGATCAATCCAGTCGGCCGGAAAGATCGTGGCTGCCTCCACAAGCTTCCGCCACTGGCCGATCCAGCGCAGCGCGATCGGGTTGTCGCGCAGCAACTCGACCTTGATGAAGGGCACCTGTCCCGACCGCATCACGGACAGGAAATCGAGGTGCATCGCGTTTCCCGGCACCAGGCGTCGCATGCGTCGTGCGGGCTGATGCCAGCATGCATTCCAACTGAGCCGATCGGCCATTATCGCGGCGCCGAGTCCGAGTTCGCCGTGCAGGACGATCTCGGGTTTGCTCATGTCGTGGAAGGGAAGTCGTAGCACCCGTTGAATCGACGGCGCTGCAAAGGCCGCCGCCGTGAAGCACAGGAACCAGGATTGAAGATGCCAGGTTGCCTCGCGTGACTCGACCATTCCCCAGACATCCGTACCACGCGCCTGCATCCTGGCGAAAATCGGCTCCAGCGGCTGCAATGGCCCGAAGACGCTGTCGTTTGCCAAAAGAATGGTGGTCGCACCGGTTATGCAACCATTCGCAACGAGATCCTGCCAGGCACCGAAATCGAGGCCGCAATTCGGTCGCAGATGGGCGATCGCGCCGATGCGGTCGAGCGCCAGCCGGTCCGTATCGGACAGGCTCGTCATCCCGGACAGGGCGACATGAACCGTGAACCCGCATGTGCCGATCTGTTTCAAGTAGTGAATGACATGTGGGGCAATCGTGCCCCGCGTATCGTAGTGGGCAAAAAGGCAGACCCGGCTGCTCATATGCGCAATGTCTCGTTTTTGTTTCCGGAGTTTGTAGATCGGATAGGACGTCTGGCGACAGCCTTATCCCCTTGCAGTCCTGCCAACAGATATTGCCAGTTCTTCATACTTTAGCTGTTTGCGCATGGCCTGAACCGGGAGTAAGAGCCAAAGATGACGACAGGCATTCGTGAGCAGTCGAATCACGAGCGATGTCCTGCGGTCCAAACAAGGAGCAACCCGTTTCTATGAGCAAGGCTTTCATTTCCGGTGTCATCCAGGACTCCATCGATTGCACCGGTGTCGCCGCCAATCAGGCTGCCGCCGATCTGATCCTGGCGATCGTGCGTGAACTGAAGAAGGAAGGCGGTTTCACGCTTCCCTCGTTCGGCACTTTCACCGTGCGCAAGACCAAAGCCCGCAAGGCGCTGAACCCGCGCACCGGCGAACCGGTCAAGGTCAAGGCAGGCAAGACCGTCCGGTTCAAGGCCAGCCCGAACCTGAAAAAGGCGGTCTGAGCCACAGGCTCGTTCCTTCGGAAACTACTCTGACTGCGCTGGCACGGTGTTTTCAACCCAGGCCAGCGCACTCTCGGTCCTGACCCGCCCCTATAAGGACGAAGGACCAGCCGAACGTCGTTTCTGCGATCGTCGAGGCGCGCCATAATTAATTCGTAATGATTAGCCGGATCCTCGCCGTCGGTGCAATCATTCCATATCGAAAAGACTGGCCGGCCGGCTCTGGTTGGGGCGGGAGGATTCGAACCTCCGCATGGCGGAATCAAAATCCGCTGCCTTGCCGCTTGGCTACGCCCCATCACCATCCCGTCTATCCGGACGGCGGTTCTAGATAGGATCAGGCAGCCGTGCCGTAAAGAGCCGTCGTGGCCATCGGCCCGGTCCGGACGTCATCAGGCCAGCGGGCCGACCGGTCCGGTGTCAAGCAATCCATCCTCGTCCAGCCCATCGTTCGATTGCCTGTCCGCCTGTCCCTCGGCCAGCATCATGCTCTCGTCCGCCGGCATCGGCTCCATCTCGACGTTGCCCTGGCCGAACAGCGGCCGGTCGAGCATCCGTCCAAGCCACTCGGCCCGGTCCAGTGCCTTGTCCAGCGCCACCATCGTGCCGGACAGGTCGGCGCTATCGTCCTTGTCCCAGGCACGCACGGCCTGCAGCCACACACCGATGAGGCCGCGATTGCGAAGGCCGCCAGCGAGCCCGCTGATGTCGAGCCCGGCTGCCTGTGCCATCCAGCTCATGCTGTCCGCCGTCGCTGCCCCAAGCAGCAATGCCAAAGCGGGATCGAACGGGATCGCCCGCAGCACGGCCTGCACCCCGCCACGATATTGTTGGAGCACGTCGATCCGGCGCATCAGCAGGTCGAACAGCCGCTCCCTGACGCTTCCGGTCGAACCATCGTCGATCAGTGCCGCGCGATCCGCCAGCAGACATAGCCGGAGCAGAATCGTGGCGCGCAGCGGAAACCGGACCCGCGCCTCGTCGAGCGGCAGGCCGGCATCGCGCGCCGCCTCGGCAACATTGACGCGGCGCCATCCCACCATCTCGGCGCGAGCCATGGCAGCCTGGATTAGGGTGGAGTCGAATTTTTCGTCCATGACTACGTGTCTCGCCCAAATCGCGTCGCATGCCAACTCGGCAATCCATGACGCATTCGTGTGACCGGATCAGGGCAGTTGCCAGCCGTGGTCCCGCGCCGACCTGCCCGTCGCTCAGGTCGCCAGCGCGCGTGACCGTGCGGTCGCCTCGCGTATCGCCTGCTGCACCGCGCGTGGCCAGGCATCGTCCGCCATCAGCACCGACAAGGCCGCCTGGGTCGTGCCTCCAGGACTGGTGACCGCACGCCTGAGGTCGGCGGCATCCTCGTCGGCGGCGGCAAGCAGGGCGCCGGCGCCGGTGATGGTCTCGCGCGCAAGCTGCCGGGCAAGCGGTGCGGGAAGACCCTGTTCGCGACCGGCTTCTTCGAGCAGTTCGGCCAGCAGGAACACATAGGCCGGCCCGCTGCCGGACACGGCGGTTACGGGATCGAGCAGTGCCTCGTCCTCGACCCATGCGACGGAGCCGGCTGCCCGCAGCAGCCGATCGCACAGATCGCGTTGCAGCTTTGAAACACCATGTTCGGCGACCGCTACCGAAATGCCCTTGCCGATCGCGGCCGGAGTGTTCGGCATCGCCCGGACTAGGCCGGCGGCAGCGGGGAGGGCCATGCGCAGGCCGGCCAGCGTGCGGCCCGCCATGATCGACAGCACCACCGCATCGCCGATCAGCGGTGCGATCGCCGTCATCGCCTGATCGGCGAGTTGCGGCTTGATTGCGAGGATCACCGCCGCGAACCGGCTTCCTGTCGGAACGGCAGCCGCTTCGGTTACCTGAACATGCCCGCCGAATTTCGAACCCCCGGCAGCCGGATCGATGATCACCGACGGCGAAAGCCCCTCCGCGTCCCAGCCGGATAGCAGCGCCCCACCCATCCGGCCGCAGCCGACCAGAAGCAGCGGCGGGATCGAGTTGTCCTGGGCAGGCAATCCTATGCCTCGCCGGCACATTCCAGCATCGCGCATTCGAGCGCATCGGCCGGCGACTTGCCGCCCCACAGCACGAACTGGAATGCCGGATAGAAACGCTCGCACTCGGTGAGCGCGATGTCGACCATGTCCTCGAGGCTCTCGACCGAGGCACTCGCGGTGCCCCGGAGCAGGACCGAATGCCGGAACAGCGGCATGCCGTCATCCGGGTCCATGCCGAAATGACCGATCCAGAGACGCTCGTTGGCCAGTGCAAGCAACTCGAACAGGTTGCGGCGCTGCTGGGCGGGAACCTTGAGGTCGAACGCGCAAGTGAAATGCATCGCGCTGATCTCGCGCGACCACGAGAAATACAGGCCGTAGTCGCACCACTTGCCGGGTGCCTCGGCGGCCATCTCGTTGTCGGTGCGTCGATCGAACGCCCATTCATAGCCACCGACGATCTGTTCCATCAGGTCGAGCGGGTTGGAAGCGGGCTTACCGGAGACGGTACTGAGAGCAGGCATGCGGGGCTCCCCAAATCTGTGGAGGGCGGCTCGGGCATCGGCCCGAGTGCCTACGTCTGCGAACTAGGCATCACCCGATGTGCCGGCGACCGTCATGCGAACCAGATGCCGGACGTTGCGGGTTCAGCCCAGGACGAAGCCTATGGGTGTGACGGCGACGCCGCAAGCACCCCTGCCAATTCGGATGCGAGTGTGACGTGCTTGCCTCAGGCCACTCAGAAGCCGGCCGAGGGCACGTCCGACGATCCGTCATCGGAGCCGGACCGTGGCGGCGGTCCGCCTGGCGCACCCTGCGCCGCGTGCGGATCGTGCTCGCCGGAACCACCCTGCGGATCGGCCAGGCTGGCATGTCCCTCCAGTACGGCAAGCCGCGCCTCCAGGGCCGCCAGCCGTGCGGTCGCCGCTTCCTGGCCGTCACGGGCCGCGGCGGCCAGCTCGCTCACCGCCTCGAATTCCTCGCGTCGTACAAGCTGCAGCGCCGACAATGCCTCGTCGACACGCGATCGTACCAGGGCGCCGAGTTCCTCGCCTATGCCTGCGATGGCGGAAAACGCTCCACCGGCAACACCGGCGAAGTCGTCGAAGATGCGGGATCTCTCGGCCATTGTCCTGTCCTCTTCGAAATGGCGCTCCAGCGGCGCCTGGTCGGTTCCGTACCTTACGGGACCGCTCGCCTTACGGATATGGGCGCCGACCAGCCCGGTTTCATCGCCCGGCTGTTCCCAGGCCTGCTGTTTCAAGTTGGGCCCAGCCTCGTATAAGCGACCCATGATCCTCGTCACCGGCGGCGCCGGCTTCATCGGCTCGTGCCTGAACGCCTCCCTGCAGCAACGCGGGCTGGACACGGTCGTCGTGGACCGGCTCGGCAGCGACCTGAAATGGCGCAATATCGCCCGGCACCCACCGCAGCGCCTGCTGCTGCCCGAGCAACTGGACGAGTTTCTGGACACGGCCCGGCGGGACGGGCCGCGGCTCGACGCCATCGTGCATCTGGGCGCCATCAGCGAAACCACCGCCCGCGACGGCGACCTCGTCTGGCGGACCAACGTTTCGTTATCGCAACGCCTGTGGTCCTGGTGCGCGCAGCAGCAGGTTCCGTTCCTGTATGCGTCGTCCGCCGCCACCTATGGCGCGGCGGAAGGGGAGGGCGCGTTCTCCGACGATCTATACCGGCTGGACGATCTGCGTCCGCTCAACCTGTATGGCTGGTCCAAGCACGTCTTCGACCTGTGGGTCCGGCGCCAGCTCGAACGCGGCGCCGAGGCTCCGCCGCAATGGGCCGGCCTCAAGTTCTTCAACGTGTATGGCCCCAACGAGTACCACAAGGGCGGCATGATCTCGGTGGTGAAGGTCAAGCACCAGGAGGTCGTGTCCGGCCTGCCGGCGCGGCTGTTCCGCTCGGACCGGCCCGGCCTCGCCGATGGTGCGCAGGCGCGCGATTTCGTCTGGGTCGGCGACGTGGTGGACGTGCTGCTGTGGCTGCTCGACACACCGTCGGTCAGCGGCCTGTTCAACCTCGGCACCGGGGTGGCGCGAACCTACCTCGATCTGGCGCATGCGGTGTCCGATGCCGCAGGCGTCGCACGGCAGGTGGCGTTTATCGACATGCCCGAGGCGTTGCGCGGCCAGTACCAGTCCTATACCTGCGCCGACATGACCCGGCTGCGCACCGCCGGCTACCCGGGCCAATTCACCTCGCTCGAGGACGGTGTGCGCCGCTATGTGCAGCGCCTGGCGTCCAACGACCCGTATCTCTGATCCAGGACCCGCCTGCCCATGTTCCCCGTTCTGGTGTTTCCCGAATTCGATCCCGTGCTGGTGCAGCTCGGTCCGCTGGCGATCCGCTGGTATGCGCTGGCCTACATCACCGCTCTGGTAATCGGCTGGCGGCTGATGCGCCGGCTCGCGGTGCGCGCACCCGCCGTGGCGACCCCGCTGCAGGTGGACGACTTCCTGACCTGGGCCACCCTCGGCGTCGTGCTCGGCGGACGCTTCGGCTACATCCTGTTCTATCAGCCGGGCCTGTATTTCTCGCACCCGTTGGCGATGCTGGAGCTTTGGCATGGGGGCATGAGCTTCCATGGCGGCATGCTCGGCGTGGTGGTGGCGCTGATCGTGTTTACCCGCCGGCGCGGCATTGACCTGCTCGGCTTCGCGGACCGGCTCGCCGTGGTGGTGCCGGTCGGGCTGGGTCTTGGCCGGCTCGCCAACTTCATCAACGGCGAGCTGTGGGGCCGGCCTGCCGATCCGTCGCTGCCCTGGGCGATGATCTTTCCCCGCGTCGATGCTATCCCTCGTCATCCGAGCGAGATCTACGAGGCGCTGATGGAAGGTGTGCTGCTGCTGTGCGTCATGCTGCTGCTGGCACGCAGGATCACCATTCGCGAGCGGGCCGGGCTGCTGACCGGCATCTTTTTGCTGGGCTATGCGATCCTGCGCGCGATCGCCGAGCATTACCGCCAGCCGGACTCGTTCCTGAACTACCTGGCGTTCGGTACCACCATGGGCCAGTTGCTCTGCATCCCGATGGCGATCGCCGGCATCGCCCTCATCGTCTACTCGGGCCGCCAGCCGAAGCTGACGCCGCTTCTGCTGCAGGATCCGGCTTGAGCGGAGCCGGTCCCCAGAACCCGCCCGGACCAGCTCCATCGGAGGAGCGGCTCGACCGCTTCATGGCGCGGGCCAACGCCGCCTATTATGCGACCCGCGATCCGTTCGCCGATTTCATCACCGCGCCGGAAATCACCCAGGCATTCGGCGAGATCCTCGGCGCCTGGGCGGCCGTGGTGTGGCAGTCGATGGGCTCGCCCGACCCGGTGCTGCTTATCGAGGCCGGCCCCGGCCGCGGCACCCTGATGGCGGATGCGCTGCGGCTGATCGGGCGTCTGGCGCCGGATTTCGCTCATGCACTGCGCCTGCATCTGGTGGAAACCTCGCCGAGATTGCGCGCGATCCAGCACGACGCGCTGGCGCCTGCCGTCACGGCGCCGATCGTCTGGCACGACCGTCTCGAGGATGTGCCGGACGGGCCGTTCATCCTGCTCGCCAACGAGTTTCTCGATGCCCTGCCGATCCGCCAACTGGTCCGGATGCCGGCCGGGTGGATGGAGCGCCACGTCCGGGACGGGACGTTCGTCCTGCACGACGCGGACCCGCCGCCGTCGCCGCTCGACCGGCGCACGGTCGAACCCGGCGGCGTGATCGAGATCTGCGAACCCGCCCTGGCGATCGCCGGCCTCCTGGCCCGGCGCCTGACCGGTACGGCCGGAGCAGCGTTGTTCCTGGATTACGGTCTGGACCAGGCTGTAACGGGTGAGACTCTGCAGGCCCTGCGCCAGGGCCAGCCGGCCGATCCACTCCTCGATCCCGGCGAAGCCGACCTGACCGCGCATGTCGATTTTCCGGCCCTGCGCGACGTGGCGCTCGGCATTGGCGCCATGGTGCATGGCCCGACCGGCCAGGGCGCCTTCCTGACGGCGCTCGGCCTCTTCGCACGCACCGAACGGCTCGCACGCGGACGACCGCCCGGAGAGGCTCGTGCACTGATCGACGGCGCACACCGACTCGTGGCGCCGGAGCGGATGGGGCGCCTGTTCAAGGCGATGGCGTTCTGCCACCCCTCGCTCGGCGAGCTGCCGGGTTTCGAACCAGTGGAGAGGACAGGATGAACGCAGGCATGACAGTCCAATCCCCCATCTTTCTGGAAAGCAAGCTGCTGTCGCCATGCCGGCACGGGTTCTTCACCCGGATCGGCGGCGTGTCGGAGGGGCCGTATGCGAGCCTCAATGCCAGCGTCAACAGCGGCGATACGCCGGACGCATTGCGTGAAAACCGTCGCCTGATCGCGTCGGCGATGGGGGTGGCTCCGGAGTTCCTGATGGGGGTGACCCAGACCCATGGAACCGACGTCGCGACCGTGTCGGCGCCCTGGTGTACCGGCGAGGGCCCGCGAGCCGATGCGATGGTCACCGATCGGCCGGGCATCGCGCTCGGTATCATCACCGCCGATTGCGGACCCGTGCTGTTGGCCGATTCGACCCGCGGCGTGGTCGGTGCGGCACATGCGGGCTGGCGCGGCGCCGCTGCCGGAATCCTTGAAAGCACGGTCGTCGCCATGGAAGCCCTCGGTGCCCGGCGCGGCGATATCGTGGCCGCGGTCGGACCCTGCATCGGCCAGACGAGCTATGAGGTCGGCCCGGAACTGCGCGACCAGCTGGTCGCTGCCGGCACCATCGAGGCGCCGGACCGGTTCTTCCAGGCGGGCGACGGCGATCGGCTGCATTTCGATCTCGCCGGCTACTGCGCGGCCCGGCTGCTGGCGTGCGGCATCGGCACGATCGACGTGCTCGGCTGCGATACGCGGTCGGACGACGCCCGGTTCTTCAGTCATCGACGGCGCACGCTCGCCGGCGGCGGGCCGATCGGCCACCAGATCTCGGTGATCGCATGCGCCTGATCAGCTTCCGGCCACTCGTGGCACTTGCCGGTGTCTTCCTGCTGGCAGCTTGTGGCGATCTGCCGCAGCCCTTCGCCGGCAATCCCGGCGCCAACGCCTTGCGGCTGGCCGCGCCACCGCCGGCGCGACTCGACATCCCGACGCCGACCCGTGCGCTGCTGGCGGACCCGCAGGCGCGGGTGTGGACCACCGCGCTGGTGACTTCGCTGCTGCAAAAGGAGGTGCCCGCGGTCGCCCAGCCTGCCCGCAAGGGCGACTGGCACCTGGCCGTCCAGGCCAGGCTGCATGGCGATCAGGTGATCCCGACCTATCAGATCATCAGCCCCGGTGGCCGCGTGCGCGCTACCCAGGACGGTACCCCGGTCCCGGCCGGCGCCTGGGTCAGCGGCGACCCTGCGTTGCTTGCCGGCAATGCGCAGCTCGCCGCCGTGCAGGTAAACGCCATGCTGACCGGCATCCAGGCCGAGCAGGCACAAACCGACCCGAACAGCCTGCTCAACCGGCCGACCCGCGTCTATTTCACCGGCGTGACCGGGGCGCCGGGCAACGGCGATATCGAGCTCGCGCGTCAGTTGGCGATGCAGTTGCCCGATGGCCGCAACCTGCTGCAGACCACGCCGAAGGATGCCGACTACACAGTCGGCGGACATGTCTCGATATCCAAGCCGGACCGGCCCAAGAACGGCGTCCAGCACATCGAGATCGTCTGGACGGTGCAGAACGCCAAAGGCCACGAGGCCGGCAAGGCGACCCAGTTGCACGATGTGCCGGCGCATTCCCTCGACGGGTTCTGGGGCAACGTCGCCAGCGACGCGGCGCAGGAGGCAGCGGGCGGCATACGCGAAGTGATCGCCAACAACGAAGGCCGGCCGCATCCGCCGTTGCCTGGTTCCTGAGCACCGGCGCTTCCCGAAAGCCACGCCGCGTGCGCAATCATGCGGTGTCGGCGCACCGTTGCGTGACAGCGCCGGGCACCGTTGGTAGAAGGCGGCGGCGTTGGTTCCGGCATCGTCGGCACCATGGCCAGACAGGCCGCTTCCGGAGCCTCACGCCATGAAGATCGTCGCCTGCAACAGCAACCGGCCCCTGGCCGAAGCGGTTGCCTCCGCGCTAAACCTGCCGCTCTGTAAGGCGGTGGTACGCCGCTTCGCCGACATGGAAATCTTTGTCGAGATCCAGGAAAACGTTCGTGGCGAGGACGTGTTCGTGGTGCAGAGCACCTGCTACCCGACCAACGACAACCTGATGGAACTGCTCATCATGATCGACACGCTGCGCCGGGCCTCGGCACGGCGCATTACCGCGGTCATGCCGTATTTCGGCTACGCCCGGCAGGACCGGAAGTCGGGCTCACGCACTCCGATCAGCGCCAAGCTGGTGGCCAATCTGATCGTCGAGGCCGGTGCCAACCGGGTGCTGACGATGGATCTGCATGCCGGCCAGATCCAGGGCTTCTTCGACATCCCGGTCGATAACCTGTTCGCCGCACCCCTGTTCACCCGCGACATCAAGGAGCGCTATGGCAATCGCGACCTGATGATCGTGTCACCGGACGTCGGCGGCGTGGTGCGCGCGCGCCAACTGGCCAAGCGGCTGAACGTCGATCTCGCGATCATCGACAAGCGGCGCGAGCGCGCCGGCATTTCCGAAGTGATGAACGTAATCGGCGACGTGTCCGGCCGGCATTGCCTGCTGGTGGACGACATCATCGATAGCGGCGGCACCTTCTGCAACGCCGCCGACGCGCTGATCGGGCGAGGCGCCAGTTCGGTCGGCGCCTATGTCACGCACGGCGTGCTGACCGGCGGCGCGGTTTCGCGCGTGGCCGCATCGCCGATCGAGATGATGACGATCACCGACAGCATCCTGGCCACCGACGCGGTGCGCTCGGCCGCCAACATACGCCAGATCACCATCGCGCAACTGCTTGCCAACGCGATGCGGGCGGTGTCGGATGAAAGCTCCGTCAGCTCGTTGTTCGATTGAGACGCTCATGACTGCAAGATTGGCCACACGACCGTTCTGGTACCTGCGTCATGGCGAGACGGACTGGAATGCACGCGGCCTGAGCCAGGGCCGTTCCGATATCGAGCTGAACCAGAACGGGATCGAGCAGGCCGAGCGCGCCGCCCAGGTGATGGCGAAGCACTGGGACGATTTCGCACCGATCACCCGCATCGTGTCCTCGCCGCTGAAGCGGGCCTTTCGCACCGCCGAAATCGTCGCGCAGGCGCTGGCGACGCAGGATCGGGTGCTGCTTCCGATCACAACCGAAACAGACCTTCAAGAGGTCTGCTTCGGCGAGCAGGAAGGCCAGCCAATGGGAAGCTGGTACGATGCCTGGATCGCAGGCACCTACACGCCGAAAGGTGCCGAGGTTTTCCAGGAACTGGTTTCGCGTGCCGTCGGAGCCGTCGATCGCGCGACCGCCGGCGAGGGCGCGGCACTGATCGTCTGCCACGGCGCGATGTTCCGGGCCCTGCGCATGGCGATGGGCCTGCAGGCCAATGTCCGGCTGCAGAATGCGGTGCCATTGTGGCTGACGCCAGGTTCACCGGACCCGCTGCCGTGGGTGCTGACGGACGTAACCCAGCACGCATAGACCACCGCTGCGGCGAATAGCTGGCCTATTTGCCGCACATTATGCGGCGAATATTTAGCGTCTGCGGCAAATAGTTCCTACATTCGCCGCATGACGTGCGGTGAATAGACGTGCCTCGACCGACCTACATCTGGCAGTTGCCGGACTGGCCAACGTTCCGATGGGACGATGTGGCCCTATTGCCGCGCATTGCCGAGGCACGGCATCGGCAGGGTCTGTTCCTGGGCCTGATGCGCAGTGTCGGCCTGGATGCGCGCCTGCGGACCGAGCTCGACACGCTGTCGCAGGACGCGCTGAAAACTTCCGCCATCGAGGGCGAGACCCTGGACACCGACAGCGTCCGCTCCTCGGTTGCGCGCAGGCTTGGGGTAGGTCTTGGGGTGGATCTCGGCGTGGACGATGCCGCACCCCGTGACCAGCGGGCGGAAGGGCTGGCCGACATCCTGTTCGACGCCACCAGGCACTACGACGCCCCGCTGACCGAGGAGCGCCTGTTCGGATGGCATGCCGACCTGTTCCCCGTTGCGCAAACCGGAAGGCACCGGATCGACGTCGGGTGCTGGCGGAGCGACCGGCTCGGCGCCATGCAGATCGTGTCCGGCGTGTATGGCGCCAGGCCCAGGCTCCATTACGAGGCGCCCCCCGCATCGCGCGTTCCGGCCGAGATGCGACGGTATCTGGACTGGTTCAACCAT
>JBPBQO010000139.1:0-21389 GCA_050954785.1 Janthinobacterium lividum
GCTCCATCTTGCGGGCGCGACGGACGGCCTCGGCAGCTTCACGCGCACGTCGCTCGGACGGCTTCTCGTAATGCCGGCGCAGCTTCATCTCGCGAAAGATGCCTTCGCGCTGCATCTTCTTCTTGAGCGCCTTGAGCGCCTGATCGACATTGTTGTCACGGACAAGAACCTGCACTGGGCCGTCATCTCCTGGTCGGACGTCGGGCGCCGCATTGGGGGGCGTCGACGTGGCTTGATGTCGGGAACCACAAGCGCGATTCCCGAAGAGGCGCGGGCTATAGCATGATGGCGTTCACATGCACAATTCATTCGCACTGCCATTCCCACGCAGGCCGATCGGGCCTACCGAATTCCAATTCGAGTCAATGTTCGAGGACGCTGCATGGCTTTGCTGAAGATTGCCCGAATGGGCCACCCGGTATTGCTCGGGCGTGCCGAACCGGTCCAGGACCCGACGTCGCCGGCGATCGGCCAGCTTATCGAGGACATGATCGAGACGATGGTGGATGCCAGCGGTGCCGGATTGGCGGCCCCGCAGGTCCATATCCCACTGAGATTATTCATCTATACGGTGCCGGCGGCACGCAGTAGCGACGGCGATCCGCCACGCGAAGTGGATGCGCTGATCAACCCGGTACTGACGCCGATCGGTGATGAAATCGCCGTGCAGACCGAAGGATGCCTGTCGATACCGGGATGGCGTGGTGCGGTGCCTCGTCACGCCAGGATCCGTTACGAGGGCCTGGACCGGCATGGTGAACCCGTGTCCGGTGAGGCGACAGGCTTTCTGGCACTCGTGCTGCAGCATGAAAACGACCACCTGGACGGGATTCTCTACCCAATGCGCATGACTGATCTGCGCCTGTTGGGCTTCGAGCAGGAAATCGCGCGCTACGCCATGAGTGTCGGATCGTGAAAAGGATGCTCGGCATGGTGATGCCGTTCTGGTCGGCACTCGGCAGCATATCCAACATGGTCGGTGGCATGGGAGGCGGATTGGTGCCCCCGTTCGTGCATCATCCGGCACGTGACGCGGCGGTCCGGGCCATGCTCCCGCTGGTTCCGGAGACCGGTTGGACCAGGCAGACGCTCAGGTCGGCGGCAGGCGAGGACGCCGAGTTCCTGTTTCCGGGAGGTCCGGCCGAGATGGTGGAGGCCCATAGCGACCTTGGCGACAGGATGATGGAAGAGGGTGGCCGGTCGATTGCCGAGACACGGGTCAGCCGGCGGGTTCAGGCGCTGATCCTGTTGCGGCTCGAACAGGCTGAGCTGGATCGCGATGCGGTTCGTCGTGGCTTGTCGTTGCTGTCGATGCCGGGGAACCGCGGTGCCGCAGTGCGCAGCCTGGCACGAACCGTCGATACGATCTGGCACGCGGCTGGCGACCAGTCCGCCGACATGAGTTGGTACAGCAAGCGAGCCCTGCTCGCCGGTGTCTATACGTCGACGCTGCTCTATTGGCTGAAGCGCGGATCAGGCCAGGATACGGAAGAATTTCTCGATCGTCAGCTCGCGATGGTTGCCCGGCTGGGCAGCATCAGGCGGCACGCCGGCAAGCCTCCGTTCGCCGCACGCCCTGCCGCCGGACGGGAGGAGCGGGAGCGGCCGCACGTCTAGTCTTCGTGCAGAGGCAATACGCCGACTGAAGTTCGACGGGCCTCCGCGGGAGAGCGGTCATGCAGTTGGATAACAAGGTTGCCGTGGTGACTGGTGCTTCGGCCGGGATCGGTGCTGCGATCGCCACGGAGCTGGCCCGTGCGGGGGCGAGGCTGGTTCTTACCGGCCGACGAGAGGATCGGCTGCAGGAAGTTGCCCGTTCGATCGGGACGGACTGCGTGATCCTGGCCGCCGACATCGCCGATCCGTCAACGCCGGAACGATTGCTGCAACTGGCACAGGATCGTTTCGGACAATCCGATATCGTCATCAACAATGCCGGGGTGCTGACCGTCGGGCCACTCGAGACGATCGATCTCGATGAGCTGAGCCAGATGATCCGCATCAATTTCGAGGCGGTGGTGCGCTCGTCTTACGTGTTTGCACGGGTGTTCAAGGCGCAAAAATCAGGCGCCATCATCAATCTGTCGAGCATCGGAGCATATCTGACCGCGTCGATGGGCGGTGTGTACGGCGGCCTGAAGCAGGCACTGGATACCTTCACCCAGGCGCTTCGGATCGAACTGGCAGGAACTGGCGTGAAAGTCGGCTCGATCGCACCAGGCACGACCCAAACCGAGATATTTCGAGATATGCGTGCGAGGGGCGAGAAGGGCTGGGACGAATATATCGCTACGCCGCTGCAAGGCGAAGATATCGCGGCTGCGGTTCGTTTCATGCTGGAACAGCCCGACCGGGCGACGGTAGCCCGGCTCCTGCTGGTATCTTCGGACGATGCGCACTGACGCACCGTCCTTTCGATCAGGCGGCGAGTGTCGCCTGCACCTGCTCGGGCGATGTGCGGACCAGCGCTTCGTAATCGGTCAGCAGCATCTGGGTGATCGGGCCGGGAGCGAATGTCAGCTTGTCGATTTGACGGACCGGCGTGACCTCGGCGGCGGTGCCGGCGAGGAACACTTCGGTCGCCTGCGCCATCTCTTCGGGCATGATGATCCGCTCGATGACTTCGATCTGGCGCTTGCCGGCAAGCGCCATGACGGTGCGGCGGGTAATGCCGTCGAGGAAGCAGTCCGGGATCGGGGTGTGCAGCTTGCCGTCCATCACGAAGAAGATGTTGGCGCCGGTGGCTTCCGCGACCCGTCCTCGCCAGTCGAGCATGAGCGCGTCGTTGAACCCGTCGAGCTCGACGGCATGCTTGGACATGGTGCCGGTCATGTAGAGGCCCGCAGCCTTCGACTTGGTCGGTGCGGTCTCGGGGTGGGGACGCTTCCAGGGCGCCATGCCGAGCCGGACGCCGGCCATGCGGTCGGACCCGAACAGGTTGGGCCAGCTCCAGACGGCGATCATCAGATGGATCTTGGTCGCCTGGGCCGAAACTGACAGCTGTTCCGAACCGCGCCAGGCGAGCGGGCGGACATAGGCATTGGTCATGTTGTTGGCGGCAAGCACCTGGATGCAGGCGGCATCGATCGCCTCGGCGCTATAGGGGATCTCGAAGCCGAGGATACGGCCGCTCTCGACCAATCGCTCGGTATGCTCGCGCAGCTTGAAGATATGGCCTTCATAGGCCCGCTCGCCCTCGAATACGGCGCTGGCATAGTGCAGACCATGGGACAGGACGTGCAACCGGGCATCGCGCCAGGGGATCAGCTCGCCATCCCACCAGATCAGCCCATCCCTGTCGTCGAACGGAATGAGTGTCATCGGCCGGATCCTTTGGGCTGCATGTCCCGGTTGCTATAAGGCGCCTTTCATTAAGTCAATGAAGCTGTCTTAATTCGTGGTGTGCAGCGCGCGCATGGACGCTGCGTGAACGAGGCCGGATGGAGCAGAAGAACATCGTGCATAACCTGTCGACCGGCGTTGCGGCGGGCGCTGCGGGGTCATCCCCGGGTCTGCCAGGTACTGGCAACCATCCGGACGGTGGGGGCGCCGGCACGTCCTTGCTGTTCCTGCGCGAGGAGCAGATGCGGCTGGCGCAGGATCTGTTCTTTTTCGCCTACCGGGATCTGACCGCGTCCGCCGATGTCATCCTGGAAGAACTCGATCTCGGTCGCGCGCATCATCGGGCGTTGCACTTCATCGGACGCAGGCCGGGAATCGCGGTCAGCGAGCTGCTGGCGTTGCTGCGTATCACCAAGCAAAGCCTGGCGCGGGTTCTGGGTGAGCTGGTGTCGCGCGGCTACGTGCAGCCGACGCAGGGTCCACGCGATCGCCGACAGCGCCTGCTGAGCCTGACCGATGCCGGACGGGCACTCGAGCGGCGGCTGTTCGAGCGGCAGCGCGAGCGCATGGTCACCGCCTACCGCGAGGCCGGCGGTGCCGCCGTGGAGGGGTTCCGGCGGGTCATGCGTGGGGTGATGGACGAACAGACGCGCAGCCTGCTGGAGCCACGCGATACAGCGGCGACACCGGCGCTGCGACGGACGGTCGGCTGATGGTCGACAGCGCGATGCATGCCGCCGAGGCCGCCCATGTGCTGGTGGTGGATGACGACGCACGGCTGCGCAGCCTGCTGCAGCGTTACCTGGCCGAGCAGGGCTTCCGCATCTCGACCGCCGCCAACGCTGCCGACGCGCGCCGGCTGCTCGGGTCGATGCGTCCCGATGCCATGGTGCTGGACGTGACCATGCCGGGCGAGAACGGGCTGGAACTGACCCATGCGTTGCGGAAGGAAGGGCATGGCATGCCGATCCTGTTGCTGACCGCGCGCGGCGAGCCGGAGGACCGGATCGCCGGGCTGGAGGCAGGGTCGGACGACTACCTCGGCAAGCCGTTCGAGCCACGCGAGCTGCTGCTGCGTCTGCGTGCATTGCTGCGCCGGATCGGGCCGCCGGCACCAACCGAGAATGCGCGTCCGGTACGACTGGGAACGATGGAGTTCGACCCGGTTCGTGGGTTGCTGGAGAGCCCGCAGGGTCCGGTACATCTGACCGGCGGCGAGTCGGCGCTGCTGACGGTGTTGGCACGCCATCCGAACGAGGTCATGTCGCGCGAGATCATCGCCCGTATTCTCGAGATGGACGAGGCGGGCGAACGGGCCATCGACGTGCAGGTGACGCGCCTGCGACGCCGGATCGAGGCCGACCCGCGCGAGCCGCGCTTCCTGCATACGGTGCGCGGACGCGGCTACGTGCTCAAGCCCGGTCTCTGACCATAATGCGGCCGGACGACAGACCCGCCCCGTCGGTCGTCCTGGTCGTCAGCGACCGGCTGCTGCCTCCGGAACCGGTGGTTCAGCGGCACCGAAGCTGGAGCAAGCGCTTCAGGATCGGGTCGGGGATCCGGACGCGGCTCGATCGGCCGATCAGGCGGATGCTGCCTCGGTCCCTGCTCGGACGCTCGCTGCTGATCCTGCTGATCCCGCTGCTGGTCACCCAGGCGATTTCGCTCGAGCTGTTCTACGGCAGTCATCTGAACGTCGTATCACGCAGGCTGTCGGGAGCGGTCGCCAGCGAGATCACCCAGACGCTGCTGCTGATGGACCGGATGCACAAGAAAACCGACCGCGACTGGATCATGCAGATCGCGGCATCGCAGTTCCAGCTCGGCATGACGATCCGTCCGCACATGCACCTGCTTCACCTGGGATCGACCAACGTGCTCGGTCCGATGGACGAGGATCTTGCGGCGGCGCTCAGGCAGATCGGCCGGCCGTTCAGCGTGGACTGGGTCTCCGATCCGCACACGGTGAACATCCATATCCAGATGCCGGACGGCATTCTCGACATCGCGGCGCCACGCAAGCGGCTGGATGTCGGGCCGATCTGGCTGTTCGTGGCATGGGTGGCCGGGAGCGCCCTGCTGCTGTTCATCATCGCCGCCCTGTTCATGCGCAACCAGGTCAGGGCGATCCGCCGGCTGGCACGCGCGGCGGAGGGGTTCGGCATGGGCAGGGACCCGGGCCCGATCCGGCCGGAGGGCGCCCAGGAGGTGCGCAAGGCGGCCAGCGCATTCAACCGCATGCAGGAGCGCATTCTCCGGTTCGTCGCACAGCGGACGGCGATGCTGGCCGGTGTGTCGCACGATTTGCGAACGCCGCTGACCCGCATGCGGCTGACGCTGGCGATGCTGCCGCAGAAAGGCCAGGTCGATGCCGCATCGCTGGTCCCCGACATCGGCGGCATGGTGGCCGACGTCGACGAAATGGACCGGATGATCGAGGGCTACCTGTCGTTCGCCCGGGGCGAGGGAGCCGAGCAGGCGGAAGCGGTGAACCTCCCGGTCATGCTGGAAGAGGTCGCGGCATCCGCACGGCGTGCCGGAACCGAGATCCTGGCCGTGTCTGCGCCGCCGATGCGTGACATCATGCTACGCCCCGGCGCGATCAGACGGGTGCTGGCCAACCTGCTGGAGAATGCGCGTCGGCATGGCGGTCGGGCCATGCTGACGGCGGTAGCGGACTCGCGCGCGGTCGTGCTGCTGGTCGACGATGATGGGCCCGGCGTGCCGGACGACCGGCGCGAACAGGTGTTCCGCGCGTTCGAAAGCGGCAAGGGCGGTGGCACCGGACTCGGGCTGACCATCGCACGGGACATCATTCACGCGCATGGCGGCGATATCAGGCTGGAGCGGAGCCCGCTTGGGGGACTGCGCGCCCGGATCAGGCTCCCGTTCTAGCCTGGCATTCGGCATTCGGCATTCCGCGTTACGGAAGCGTATTGCCGGCGCCGCCATGGCCGTAGCCGTTGTTGCTGCCGAGACCGGACGAGCCGCCGAGCGTGTCGCCGCCGAGGCCCATCGGGTTGTAGCGCCCGACATTTCCGATCAGCTGCTGCATGAACGACGCATCGCTGCCGGGCGACGGGGTCACGTGGCCGACCATCGCGACGTCGTGGGCCTGGGCCTTATCGAGTCGGTGAAACTGGCGAAGCACGCCGCCCTGATCGAAATTCAGGACCAGCACCTGCTGCTTGTTGACCCTCGGGCGGGCGAGGGGCACCGGTGCGGTGATCTCGCCGATATAGAACCATGTATTGTCGTCGAACGTGGCACGCGACGTGGGGGAACCGAGCAGTGCCGTCACGTCGGCACGCGTCGTGGTTCCTGGAACCAGCGTATCGTAATCCTGCTTCTCGACCATCTGGCCGCGGGCAGTCGGGATCGGTGTGAAGATGCTGCAACCGGTCAGGCCGACAGGAGCCAGCAACAGGACGGCACCGGCAAAGCGGGCAAGGGGAAGATGGGCGCTGGCTTTGGCGACGGACCGCATGACCTGGCGACTACCTTCTCGTTGATCGCGGCCGTTGCTCGGGCGCGCCGACATGCTCTAGTCGAATATTCTACCGAGCATCAGCGTCCGGTGCCCGATCGATCAACCGGTGTCAATCATTCCCGCATCCGAGCGGCACCAGAGAGGAAGCAGAAGCCATGAGTTCCAGATCGGAACTGTCGCGGCGCATTACCGTGCGAAGCCTCGGGATCAAGGGCTCCAGCGCGGGCCGCACACATGCCGGTGGCGCCCAGGCCAGCGGCGCCGACGACGTGGCACTCGAGATGGTGGTCGAGGCCGACGCCTCCGAGCGCGTCGCAGTCGCGCGCCGGCTGAACGAGCCCGCTATCGAGACCTTCACCTGCCGGTTCAGGTTGTCGGAAGCCGACAAGAAAGGCCGGGTGACCGCCGACGGCCTCCTGGCGGCACGGCTGACACGCACCTGCGTGGTGACGCTCGAGGAGTTCCCGGTGGTGGTGGCCGAGCAGTTCATGGTGCGGTTCGTGCCGGCGGAGCCGGGCGACGAGCAGGCGGACGTCGAACTCGATCTCGATGCGGACGACGATGTTCCCTACGACGGGACCACGATCGACCTCGGCGAGGCCGCGATCGAGCAACTGGCGCTGGCCCTCGACCCCTATCCGCGGAAGCCGGGCGCCGAGCGTCCGCCCGGTGTGGTTCGAGGCGACCCGCCGACCGGGGAAGGCACCGATCGCTGGTCCGATGACCCCGATGCCGAAGTCACTGCCGAGGATGGCAACGAGGAGGCGGCCCGGCCGCACCCGTTCGCTGCCCTGGCGCGCCTTCGTCGGGAACCGGATTGAACGTGTCGATCCGGGTGATCGGCAAGGGTTTGCTTGCGAACTGGAGACACGTCTGGTAGACGCCGCCGCTCATCTGACGCGCACCCGCTTTGGCATCCGCCTTTCCGGGTGAATCGTCTCGCGGGCTGTATTCGCCTGTCGTGTATCGAAACTGGAGGGGCTCAGGCCCATGGCTGTTCCTAAAAGAAAGACCTCGCCTTCGCGTGCCGGTATGCGTCGGAGCCACCAGGCGTTGCCCGTCGAAGCGCATAACGAGTGCTCGAACTGCGGCGAGCTGAAGCGTCCACACCACATCTGTGGCCAGTGCGGTCATTATGACGGACGTGAAGTCGCCCAGGCCGGTAAGGCCCTGAAGGCCGCAGTCCGGGTCTGACCGGAGGCTTTGTCGCGATGAGCGTTCGTTCGGATGCGCCGGTCGGTTGGCGTCGATGAGCGAGCGTGATGTCGTGACTGGTGTAGGACCGACCGGCCCGGCCGTGGTGCCCGACGCATCGAGTACAGCCATGTATTCGCTCGCGGTGGACGCCATGGGCGGCGACGGTGCGCCCGAGATCGTGGTCGATGGGCTGGCAATTGCTGCCGAACGTCACCCTTCGGCGCGCATTCTGCTGATCGGTGACGAGGCGAGGCTGACGCCATTGCTGGCACGGTCGAAAGCGGCTCGTGCGATTTGTACCGTCAGACACGCACCGACGGCGATCACCAATGAGATGAAGGGTACCGCCGCCCTTCGCCAACGCGATTCCTCGATGCGGCTGGCAATGGATGCGGTGGCACGTCACGAAGCGCAGGGCGTGGTGTCGGCCGGAAATTCCGGTGCGCTGCTGGCCCTGGCCAAAATCGTCATCAAGACTATGCCCGGCATAGATCGGCCGGCCCTCGCGGCGATCAGCCCATCGGCCTGCGGCGACGTGGTGATGCTCGACCTTGGGGCGAACGTCGCGTGCGACAGCCGCAATCTCGTCGAGTTCGCGGTCATGGGCGAGGCGTTCGCACGGGTCGTGCTCGGATTGCCGGCGCCGACCATCGGCCTGTTGAACGTCGGCTCCGAGCAGATGAAGGGCGACGACCGGATCAGGCAGGCAGCCGACGTGCTGCGTGCAAGTGCGCTGGCGAGCCAGTTCCACGGTTTCGTCGAAGGCCATGACATCACCGCCGGCACGACCGATGTCGTGGTCACCGACGGGTTCACCGGCAACGTTGCGCTCAAGACCGGTGAGGGCGCGCTCAAGCTTGCCGGCAGCCTGATGAAGCAGGTGTTCAATGCCAACGTGATGTCGCGACTCGGTTATGTCCTGGCCCGTCCAGGCCTTGACCGGATGCGCGAGTGGCTCGATCCGCGCCGCTACAACGGCGCCGTGCTGGTGGGCTTGAACGGCGTGGTCGTGAAGTCGCATGGTGGGACCGATGCGGAGGGATTCGCCCACGCGGTCGATGTTGCGATGGACATGGTGACACACAACTTCAACGACCGAATTCGCATCGGCGTGGCGCAACTTGGTAGCGCGCTGGCATCGACCCGAACGAGCGTGGCAGGCTCGGAAAGCGTTCCCGCTGTCCCGGTCACAGGTAATGTCGGACCGGACGGCGTGGCCGACAGGACGACGAATCGTCTGGCGACCACCGGCTGATCGAACCGTCGGGCAGTCGTTACCGACGCAGAACTTCGTACGCGCAACAGATCACGGACCCGCATGTCGTTTCGTTCCATCCTTATCGGCGTCGGCACCTATCTTCCGGAACAGGTGGTCACCAACGCCGACCTGGAAACGCGTGTCGACACTTCGGACGCCTGGATCCGCGAACGTACCGGCATTACCCAGCGGCATCTGGCGGCGCCTCACGAGACGGCGGCGTTCATGGCTACCGAAGCAGCCCGCGATGCGCTCGCTTATGCGGGAATAACGGCGGACGCGGTCGATGCCGTTCTGCTTGCCACCAGCACGCCCGATCAGGCCTTTCCGGCGACCGCGGTGCGAGTGCAGGCCGCCCTGGGCATGACGCGCGGTTTTGCTTTCGACCTTGCAGCCGCCTGCAGCGGCTTCATTTATGCGCTTTCGGTGGCCGATGCCTTGATCCGCACCGGTCAGATCCGAACGGTTCTGGTGATCGGCAGCGAAGTTTATTCACGCATCCTCGACTGGACCGATCGCAGCACCTGCGTGCTGTTCGGCGACGGTGCCGGCGCGGTCGTGCTGCAGGCGGGTGCAGTCGACGGTCCTGGCCTCCTGTCCACGCATCTGCACTCGGACGGCAGCACCGGCGACCTTCTGTATGTCGACGGCGCGGTCGGGCGGCCGGAATGTTCCGGATTCCTGCGGATGAACGGTCGCGAGATATTCCGTCATGCGGTCTCGAAACTGGCCGGTGCAGTCGATGAGGCGCTGGCCGCCAATGGACTTTCCTATGCCGACATCGACTGGCTGGTGCCGCACCAGGCGAACAAGCGCATCATCGACGCGATGGGAAAAAAACTGGGGCTGTCGCCGGAGCGGGTGGTGGTGACGGTCGATCGCCATGCGAACACCTCCGCCGCCTCGATCCCGCTGGCCTTTGCAGAAGCGGTCCGTGACGGGCGGATCAAGCCGGGCGACCTGGTGCTGCTGGAAGCACTCGGTGGCGGCCTGACCTGGGGCTCGGCGCTGCTGCGAATGTAGCGTTCGGGAGACACCTCGAGCGTTGCCGTCTCCGATCATCGTCAAGAGCTAGAACGTTGGTTTGACGGCACTTGGCGCCATGCCTACGGTCTGTTCATGAGCACTGTGACAAGAGCCAGCCTGGCCGAGCACATCTACACCCAGGTCGGTCTGTCCCGGAACGAATCCGCGGCTTTGCTGGAGGCGGTCCTGGAGCAGGTCGCAGCCACGTTGCAGGCTGGCAGCCCGGTCAAGATCAGCGGGTTCGGCACGTTTTCCGTCAGGCAGAAGGGTCGTCGGGTCGGCCGCAATCCGAAAACGGGGCTGGAGGTACCGATCCTGCCGCGCTCGGTGCTGGTGTTCCGGCCAAGCCAGGTGTTGAAGGCCCGCGTCAACGGCCAGGAACCGACCGGCGAGGATGACGCAGCATGACCCGACCCGGAGACTGGACACCGGGGACGGGTGCCGAGGCGGACCCCGCGCTCGATCTCGACTTCGATCGCGATGACAGCGATGTCCGCGACGCTGGCCAGGATCGTGCGGCGCGGCTGAAGAAAAGCCCATCGGCATTTCGCACCATCAGCGAGGTGGCGGACGACCTGCATATTCCCCAGCATGTGTTGCGATTCTGGGAGACCCGGTTTCCCCAGGTGAAGCCGCTCAAGCGCGGCGGTGGCCGGCGCTACTACCGGCCGGACGATATCGGCCTGCTGCGCCGCATCTCCGACCTGCTCTACATCCAGGGCTACACCATCAAAGGGGTGCAGCGCCTGTTGCGTGAAGGCGACGGTACATTGTCCGGCGAATTGCCGCCGCCGGACGTGGCCGACCGTGGCGATGACCATGAGCCTGGGGCACAGCCGCATCGGAGCGCGCAACTCCCGGCGGACGAGGACGACACCATATCGGATGCAGCGGAGCCTTGGATACCGATGGCTCCGCCGGCTGCCGTGCATGCGGAAGTGGATGCATTGAAGGACGAGATCCGGCGCCTGCAGGAGATGCTCGATTTGGTACTCGGCGGCCTCGTGGATCTACGACAAAGCCTGCCGCTCTAGCTCTATCGATGCTGGTGCAGTGTCCATTGCGGCCTGCCGAGTGTCCTGCTACATCCCGGCAGCCGAAAGGCACCCGAATGGTAACGGGCAGTAGCGCAGCCTGGTAGCGCATCAGTCTGGGGGACTGGGGGTCGTGGGTTCGAATCCCGCCTGCCCGACCAAAACGCCCCGATAAAGATCATCGATCTGAACTCACGGTGTTCCGGATGCAGCCAGTGCAGCCGGAACGATTGCCTGTCGGTCTCGATCAGGTGTCGAGAGCGTCCTCATCCGGATCGGTCCACTCGCGCCAGAGCAGGATCAGTGCCGCCATGATGGCGGGTCCGAGAAACAGGCCCAGTAGACCCCATACTTCGACACCGCCGAGGATGCCCAAGAGCACCCACAGGAACGGCAGCTTGGTGGCGCCGCCGATCAGGATCGGTCGGATGAAATGGTCCGAGCCGAACACGACGATCATGCCGAACACGAACAGGATGATACCGGCTACAGCCGAGCCCTGGGCCAGCACCAGCACCGATGCGAGCCCGATTGCGATGACCGCGCAGAACGGGATCATCGCCGCCACCGCCGTGACCACGCCGAACAGGGTTGGGTGGGGTGCGCCGGCAATCGCATAGGCGATGCCGAGGATTACACCTTCACCCAGGCCCACCAGCACCAGCCCGTCGACCGTGCCATGCACCGAGGCGACCATCTGGCGGCCGATTCGCTCGCCACGCGTGCCGAATGCGCGGCGGCTGGCGGTCAGTATCTGCGCGGTGACCGTTTTGCCTTCGCGGAACAGGAAGAACAGCGTGATGATGCTGAAGGCGAACAACGTGCTGCGATGGGCGACCTGGCTGCCGAGCTGACGCGTCATGCGCAGGCTGTTGCCCGATCGCATGTTGGCGAACAGGTCGGTTGCGTCGTCGGGGTTGCTCAGGTGCTGCTGCCACCAGGTGGAGGCAGCATCGGAGCCTGCTGGCAACCGATGCACCCAGGCAGGCACCGGGACGCCGGTATGGCGGGCATGCTCGATCCAGACGAGGACGCCCTGCGCCTCCCGCGCTGCCTCGACCGCGATCAGCGAGAGCGGCACCAGGAAAACCAGGGCAATCCCCGCAGTGAACGTCAACGGCAATGCGAGATTGTGCCGGCCGGGCGGCCAGCGCCGGGTGGCGCGGCGATAGAGCGGCCAGGACGCGATGGCGAAGATGACCGCCCAGACCAGGGCCGGCAGGAAATCGTGCAGCGTGAAGACGCCCAGCAGCACCAGGACTCCGCCGAGCACGCCGCGCGCGATCTGCTGGGAGCGGGTGCGCTGTACATCCTGGCAATCCAGTGGAGCGTCCTGGCTGATTGCCTCGGGCATCGAACAGCATCTCCTGGCGAGACTCCGGAGATCCGGATGTCGGGGTGCATCTAACGCCCGAGCGGGGCGCGTGGATTTGCGCACGCCCGATGTAAGGCAGCAATGGCCCGGCACAGTTCGGGCATTGCGCGGCAGCGGAGTGTTCCCGGGGTGGCACAGGCTTTGCTCCATCGAACCCGGTGGGCACGATCTGCCAGGGGAGCGATTGATGAACGGTGTGGACCGGATCACCGAGGCAGCAACCGTGCGCCTGGGCCGTCGGATGCTGCTTGGCGCCGGGATGGCAGCCCTCTCGCTGCGTCGGGCGAGGGCGGCCGACGGGCAGATACGCTTCCTGACCAACTGGTTCGCGCAGGCGGAGCATGGCGGCTTCTACCAGGCCCTCGCAACCGGGCTGTATCGCAAGGCCGGGCTGGACGTGACCATCGAGCCGGGCGGCCCGCAGATCAACAACCAGCAGATCCTGGTGTCCGGCGGGGCCGAATTCGCCATCACCACGGATCTCGGCACATTGCAAGGCGTGCAGCGCGGCCTGCCTTCGGTCGTCGTGGCCACGACCTTCCAGTTCGATCCGATCGGCATCATGGCGCATGACGACGTGCGTGATCTGGCCGGGTTGAAAGGCCGGCACATCCTGATCGCCAATGCCCAGCTTCCGGTGGTCTGGACCACGCTGCGGCGTCGCTACGGCCTGACCGCGGACCAGGTGGCGCCGTACAACTTCAACCTGCAGCCGTTCTTTCTGGATCGAAACGTCGCCACTCAGTCGTATGTGACATCCGAGCCGTTCGAGGCGCGCCGGCGTGGCGTGGCGTATCACATGCTGCTGCTTCGGGATGCTGGCATCCCCGGATATGGCAATCCGATCGCAACGACCACGGCGCTGGCCCAGAAAAGCCCGGATGTGGTGCGCGCGTTCCTGAAGGCGTCGATGCAGGGCTGGAACGACTATCTGGTCGACCCGGCTCCGGGCAACGCTTTGATCATCGCCGCCAATCCGCGCATGAGCGCCGACCGGATCGCGTTCGCCATCGAGCAGATCAAGGCTCTTGGCCTGCTGATCGGAGGCGATGCAGCGACCGGCGGCCTCGGCGTAATGACCGAGGCACGCTGGAAAGCCGATTACGATTTCCTGGTCGGGCTGAACATGATCGATCCGGCGACCGACTGGCATCGTGGTTTCGACCTGCGGTTCATCGACGCGGCGAAGGTCATGCCGGCTTGAACGCCATGACCATTCCGGCGATCGAGCTGCTATCGGCGGAAAAGATTTTTCCCAACGGCACACGCGGGCTGGCGCCGATCGACCTCAGCGTCCAGGCGGGGGAGTTCGTCAGCCTGATCGGGCCGTCCGGCTGCGGCAAGAGCACGCTGCTGAAGCTGATCGCCAACCTGATCGAGCCGTCGGACGGACGGGTGCAGTGGTGGCGCGGCGGGTTCGGCCGCGTCGGGGAGGACGGTCGGCGAATCGCGTTCGTGTTCCAGGAACCGACGCTGATGCCGTGGGCGCGGGTCATGGCCAACGTCCGGCTGCCGCTGGAGGCGGCAGGGGTCGGCCGGAAGCAGGCCGAGATGCGCGCGATGGCGGCACTCGAGCAGGTCGGGCTGGGGCAGGTGGCACGGCATTATCCGAGGCAGCTTTCGGGTGGCATGCGGATGCGCGTGTCGATCGCACGGGCGCTGGTCACCGATCCCGACCTGCTTCTGATGGACGAACCGTTCGGCGCATTGGACGAGTTCACCCGCAACCGGCTCGACGAGGATCTGGCAGGCCTGTCGCATGGCCGCCGGCTCACCACCGTGTTCGTGACCCACTCGATCTACGAGGCGGTGTTCCTGTCGACACGGATCGTAGTGATGGCGGCGGGACCCGGCCGGGTGTTTTCCGAGTTCGTCGTCGACGAACCGACACCGCGCGACCAAGCGTTCCGCGACAGCGATCGATTCGCGGTGCTGTGCCGCGCGCTGTCGGAGCAACTGGTTGCGGCGTCGATGGCCCAGAGAAGCTGATGGGAGAAGCTGAGATGGTTCGATCGCGCACACCCTTGCTGATGAACCCGCGCGTGGTCCGGCTGGTGGCGCCGCTCCTGGTCGGCATCGTGCTGTTCGGCGGATGGGAGATTCTGTGCCGCGCCTATGATGTGCCGACCTATATTTTCCCCAAGCCGTCCGAGATCGGCGCCAGCCTGGTCGCCAATCTGCCGGCACTTTCGCACGCGTTGCTAAGCACCCTGGAAGTGACCATGGAGGCGTTCGCGGCCTCCGTGGTGATCGGCGTGCTCGTGGCGTTCCTGTTCGTGCAGAGCCGGGCCATCGAGCTCAGCCTGTTTCCCTATGCCATCCTGCTGCAGGTCACGCCGGTGGTCGCGGTGGCGCCGCTGATCATCATCCTGGTCAAGAACACCAACCTGGCGTTGACGGTGTGTGCGGCGCTGATGGCGGTGTTCCCGATCATCTCCAACACGACGATCGGGCTGCGCAGCGTCGATCCGGGATTGCTGGCCTATTTTCGCATGAACAAGATCGGGCGGATGCAGACGCTGTTCAGGCTGCGCGTGCCGAGCGCGTTGCCGTTCTTCCTGGCGGGCCTGCGCATTTCGGTCGGTCTGGCGCTGATCGGAGCGGTCGTGGCCGAGTTCGTCGCCGGCACCGGCGGACGCAGCGCCGGGCTTGCCTACGAGATCCTGCAGTCCGGCTTCCAGCTCGATATCCCACGCATGTTCGCGGCCCTGTTCCTGATCACCGTGACCGGAATCATGCTGTTCGCCTCGATGGTCGGGCTGGAGCGGTTGTGCCTGTCGCACTGGCATGACAGCGCCATCGAGCGGGAGCGCTGAGCATGCTGGCGGTCGATGGACCGATGCTGGTGTCGATGCGAACGTGGGATGGCGTCCGGCTCGATGCGGATCTGTATCGGCCGGAAGGCGAAGGGCCGTTTCCGGTGCTGCTGGTCAGGCAGGCCTATGGGCGCCGGGTCGCGGTCACGATCTGCTATGCGCATCCGGCCTGGTATGCGGCGCAAGGTTACATCGTCGTGGTGCAGGACATACGCGGGCGCGGGACGTCCGAGGGTGTCATGAAGGCGTTCGAGAACGAGATTTCCGACGGGGCGGATGCCGTCGACTGGGCAGCGTCGCTGCCGGGCTCGAACGGGCGGGTCGGGATGTACGGGTTCTCCTACCAGGGAACCGACCAGTTGCTGGCAGCGGTCGAGGCCGGACCAGGACTGCGTGCGCTGGCGCCGGCGATGTTCGGCTGGGATCTGCGCGAGGGTTGGGCCTACGAGGGCGGGGCGTTCCGGCTGGCAAGCTCGCTCGGCTGGGGTGCGCAGATCGGCGCCGATACGGCGAGGCACGAGGGTGATGCGGCGGCCCATGCGGCGTTGTACCAGGCAGCGCGGACGTTGCCGTTGCAGCAGCCGATACAGGCCCGGCCGGAAGTGATGGAGCAGTTCGGGCATCATACCCACTATGGCGACTGGCTGGATCGGCCGGCCGATGATCCATACTGGGCGAGAATCTCGCCGGCGACGCATGCCGAGCGGCTGATTGCCCGGCGGCTGCCGATGTTGTTCGTCGGTGGCTGGTATGACGGCCTGCTGAACGGCACCCTGGCCGGCTACCACGCGCTCGCTCAGGGAGACGCGGCGACGAGGCTGGTGGTCGGGCCATGGCTGCATTTCCCCTGGAACCGCAGGCAGGGCCAGCTCGATTTCGGGCCGGACGCGGCGAGCGCGATCGACCGGCTGCAGGTGCGCTGGTTCGACCACTGGCTGAAGGATCACGATACCGGGTTGATGGCGGAACCGCCGGTGTCGTTGTTCGACATGGGCGCGAACACATGGCGTGATTTCGAGGCATGGCCAGCCCCGGAGCGTTCGTTCTGGCTAAGTGGGAGCGGCTGCGTGTCGGTGGTGCCGGACGAGGGCGTTCTGCTTGCAGATGAACCAGGCGCCGACGGGATCGATCGGCTGGTGCATGATCCATGGCGCCCGGCGCCGAGCGTTGGTGGACCGTTTGGCACGCCGGCGGGGCCTGTCGACCGGGCGTCGGTGGATGCGCGCACCGATGTGCTGACCTTCACGACAGCACCTTTGCAGCAGGAACTGGCGATTGCCGGCGGAGTGCGGATCACGCTGCATGTGGAGAGCGACGCACCGGACTTCGATGTGTGCTGCACCCTGTCCCGCGTCACCGCCGGCGGACAGGTGTTTCCACTGTGCGAAGCGTATCGCCGGATCGATGCACATGATGCCGCGCGGGCAATCGTGCTCGAACCGCCCGGCACATGCATGACGATCAAGCCGGACGAGCGGCTGCGACTGTCGATCGCGGGCGCGTCGTACCCGGCCTATTGCGTCAATCCAGGCACCGGCGCCGATCCGACGACGACCCCGATCATGCTGGCGCAGGTCATCACATTGGGCATCCGCCACGGTGCGTCGTTTCCATCGAGCCTGGCGTTCGGCATGATCGAAACGATCCGCTCGAATCGATCCTGAGTCGGTCTCGCTGGCACGGCTGTTGCAACGCATCGGTTACAATCTGCCCGGGACCACTCATGACTGATCCAGATGCGCTCGCTGCCTTTGTCGAAGCGCTGGCGGATATTCCGGTGTTGCTGGACCCGACCCTGGTCAAGCAACGAAGCCGGGACTTTTTTTGGTATAGTCCCGTACTGAAGCGCCAGTTGAACGACATGACCGCCGATGTGGTGGTCTGTCCGCGTACCCGCGACGAGGTCGCGCATACGATGGCGGCTGCCTGGCAATTCGGCATCAACATCACGCCGCGCGGCGGCGGCACCGGAAACTATGGGCAGGCGGTTCCGCTGCGGGGCGGTGCCGTGCTCGATCTCACCCGGCTCGACCGGATCGTATGGGTGCGGGACGGCATGATGCGGGTCGAGGCGGGTGCCAAGTTGATAGACCTGGAGAGAGTCCTGCGCGAACGGGGCTGGGAATTGCGCATGTTTCCGTCGACCAAGCGGACCGCGACGATCGGCGGGTTCGTGGCGGGAGGATCGGGCGGCGTCGGGTCGATCGCGTGGGGCGGATTGCGCGACGCGGGCAACGTGATCGCGGCGCAGGTCATCACTGCGGAAGCGACGCCGCGGGTGCTGGAATTGTGCGGTACCGAGACCGACCTGATAAATCATACTTACGGTACCACGGGAATTGTCACCGAACTGGAGTTGCCGCTGGCGCCGGCGATGCAGTGGCGCGATGTCGTGGTGGCGTTTCCGGATTTCATGCAGGCCGCACGTTTCTGCCTGATGCTGGCAGCGTGTCCCGGGATCGACCTCAAGCTGGTCACCACCATCGACAGCACCATCGTGCCGTCGTTCAAGGGGCTCCGCGAATTGGTGGCGATCGGCGAAAGCCTGGCGCTGCTGATGGTGGCACCATCGGGAATGGTCGCGCTGGCGGAACTGGTCACAGCGCATGAAGGCCAAATCGTGCTCGATGCGGACACGCTGAAATCCGAGACCACATCGGGATTGGTGCCGCTTTACGAATTTACCTGGAACCACACCACGTTGCAGATGCTCAAGCAGGATCGGACGGTAACGTATCTGCAGAGCCTGTTTCCGGCTGCCGATCCGCTCGCGCTGGTGGAGCGGATGCGAACCTTGTTCGGCGACGAGTTGCCCATGCATCTGGAGTTCCTGCGGGTCGGTGGGGCGCTGACCTGTGCAGGATTACAGATCGTGCGGTTCACTACCGAGGAACGTCTGGCCGAGATCATTCGCATCCACGAGCAGAACGGCGTGTCGATTGCGAACCCGCACGTCTACACGATCGAGGATGGCAGCGGGCACAAGCGGCTGCCGGGCAACCAGCTCGGGTTCAAGCACGAGGTCGATCCGCTGGGTATTTTGAATCCGGGTAAGATGCGGGACTATGTACCGATGAATACGATAGCGGCGAGCGCGGAATGACGACACACCATGTTGCGGCAACCCCGCAGACGATCCAGTTCGGTATCTTGGACGCGGCCATCCCGCCGGTTCTGACGGTAAACTCCGGCGATACGGTGACGATGCAGTGTTTGTCAGGCGGGTTGGAGGTCATGCCGCTCGACGTGGAGAGTTTTCCGGTCGCACCGGCGTTGAAAGCGATCCACGATGCCGGCCTCGCGCGTCTCGGCACGCACATGATTACCGGACCGGTGGCGGTGCGTAGCGCGATGCCGGGCGATATGCTGGAAGTCAGGATCGAGGCGGTCGAACCCGGATCGGACTGGGGATATTGCGGTTTCCGCCCTCTGGCCGGGACCATCCCGGAGGATTTTCCGAGCCGGTTCATCAGCCATATCCCGGTCGATCGCGAACGTCGCACGTGCCGGCTGCCGTGGGGACCGGAGCTGTCTCTGTCGCCGTTCTTTGGGATCATGGCGGTGTCGCCGCCGGCCAGCTACGGCAGGCTGTCGAGCAAGGAGCCGCGCGAGTTCGGCGGAAACCTCGACAACAAGGAACTGGTGGCGGGCTCGACGCTTTACCTGCCTGTGCTGGTCGAAGGCGCGAATTTCTCGGCCGGGGACGGTCACGGGCTGCAGGGCGACGGCGAGGTGTGCGTCAACGCGCTCGAAATGTCGCTGAACGGACAATTCACCCTGGTGCTGCACAAGGGGAGCGGTGTCGAGGCGCCGCTGCTGCGTTACCCGCGCGCGGAAACGCCGACGCACTGGATCAGCATGGGTATGAACGAGGATCTGGATCAGGCGATGAAGCAGGCACTGCGCGAGATGATCGCGTTCATCTGCATGCGCACGAGCCTGTCCCGGGAGCAAGCCTACCAGACCTGTTCGCTCGCAGTGGATTTCCGGGTGACGCAAACGGTGAATGGTGAAAAGGGAATCCACGGGATGCTGCGCAAAGGATTGTTGTTCTAGAAGTTTTTTTGATCGAGCCGGACCGGAAGAAACCTCCAGGTCTTCGTTTAAGCGAGCATCTTTATCCGGTCGAGAAAGCAAGACGATCGGATGACGCTTTAGTGGATAAAATCTGATACTTGATACCCTGCTACCTGAACCGCTTTCGATACGAAGTAGACGCTCGTGGCATCGGTTCGGCTGACTGCATTTGGCCGAGAGCCGACCGTCTGCTTTTAAGAAGCCGGACCGAAAGAGCAGACACTCATATGGGTTTCCCCGCTTCCTGCTGTCACCTCGATAGGGAGGCCGACGTCGATTTACTTTATTCGAAAGCGGCCGTAACGTGCCTCGCACCGGTTCCTTAGGCAATTCTGCTAGCTGGCGAGGATCTCGTGTACTCGGGCGTCGGCATCCGTTTCCGAAGGCAAGGCAGTCCATACGGCTGCAACTCTGCAACCCTGCGCGTAGACGGCTATCTTGCTTCCCGGCCCCTCTCCGCCGTGCCCGAGCGGGTGGGCTTCGGGGTTATTAGCTGTCAACATGAGGCCCAGTCCGTAAGCCGGATCAGGATGGATATCACTCTGATAATCTGGCAGCGTCTGGCACTCCTTCATGGATGCAAACGTAGCAGGCTTGAGGAGCCCGCCGTATGCGAGCATCCATAAAAGCCGCGCTGCATCCGCTACCGTGCCAACGATAAGACCATGGTACACCCAGCCAGGATGATAGGAGCTGGCGCTACCCATCTGGACATCGACAAGATCGTCCGAGTCCATTGCGAGGCGTGCACTTTCTAGCCGAGCGGGTTCGAACACGAGTGAGCTGAGCGCCGCTGCCAGCTTTTGCCCTGACATGCGCTCGATGAGCTGGGCGATCCTGAGATAGCCGATATTGGAGTAGGCCCATCCGGTTCCTGGATCGTACCGTAGGCGAGTAACGTCGACCGCCGCGAGAAGGCGATCCACCGGCCAAGGCCGCTTTCCTGCCCCGACGTCGAAATGGTAGCGAGCTATCGCGTTATAATCCGGCAACCCTGCCTCATGCCGAAGAAGCTGGCGCGTAGTGAACGGTTCGCCTGGGAGTTTTTCGTCCAGTTCAAGCACGCCCTCTTCAGCAAGGCGAAGGGTCGCGATCGACAAGGCTGTCTTAGTGAAACTCCACCAAGGTATGCGATCGGTCGACCCGGATCGTGTCACGGTCCCATCAGCGTCGATGATCGCAGTCGCTTGCATGCCGTCTTGTAGCAAAACGGGCACTCGAGCCGATAGCTCCATCATCGGACCGGACGATGGCGGCCAGCCATCGATCCATGTCAAACCGCAAGATCGGTCGAGCGCGTCGTGTGGGCGAACGCCTAACTGGTCCCGCCACGGAGGACAGGACGATGAAGGCGGCGCTTCAACACTATCATGCCCGGATGCAGCGGGTGCTGGATCACATAGACCAGCATCTTGACGGCGATCTGAACCTGGAAACGTTAAGCGGTGTTGCGGCCTTCTCGAAATACCATTTCCACCGGCAGTTCACGGCGACCTTCGAACTGTCCGTACATCGCTATGTCCAGCTTGCCCGCATGAAGCGCGCTTCGTATCGGCTGGCCTACAGGAGCGCCGAAAGCGTTACCGACATAGCGATGGATGCCGGGTATGAGGCGCCAGATGCCTTCGCCCGAGCCTTCCGGCAGCGGTTCGGGCAGTCACCCTCGGCGTTCCGGAAACTGCCCAACTGGAAGCCATGGCTCGCGGCCTTCGGGCCTCTCGACAGTGCGAGGAGCAAGCTGATGCAGAAGACCTTTACCGCCGACGATGTGACG
>JBPBQO010000140.1:0-12423 GCA_050954785.1 Janthinobacterium lividum
GGAACCTTCACGACCGTTTGCGCCGAATATCCACCCCCACTATCGACGCCGGCTGAAATCCTTGAGGATTTCAGCCGGCTTTTCCATGCCCGACGGTCTGGCCGCCATCAAATACGAGCTGAGCGATCCAGTTGGCGGGTACGTACCAGTCCGGTGATTATGCCCTGCAGGCGGTGCGCGATGTCAGGCCATTGCCGGTCGGTAATCCAGGTCTGCGCGGACGCCTGCAGGCGCATACGCAGATCGGCATCCGCGATCAGCCGATCCAGGCCGGCCGCAACCGACAACGCATCGATACCGTCGAAGCGAAACACCGCGTTTCCGGCCTCGACGAACAGTTCGATCGGCGTCACGGCCACAGGCACGCCAGCGGTCATCGCAGTCCGGAGTGCCGCACTCGACGCCTCCTTCGACGGCAAATAGGGCAGCGCTACCACGTCGCAGGTTGCCAGCAACTCGAGCGACAGACTATTCGGCATGAATTCAGTGTGGAACATCACCGAATCATCCAGGCTGAGGCTGTGGACCAGGTCGCGGCAGCGCGTGATTTCCTCACGCGAGATGTCGGCATCGTACTCGGCGTTGACCAGCAACAGCCGTGCACCCGGCCAGCGCCGGCGCAGCTCCGCCAGCGCCTGGATCAGGGTATCGATTCCTTTACCCTGCAGGAAGAATCCGTAGCAGCCGATCAGCGGCGGCCGACGGGTTATCTCGTGCTGCCACTGCTCGACCGCATGCTCGAACCTGTGAACCCGCGCCGGCGGCAGCGGCAGCGCTACGCCATGCGGCAACAAGGTCAGGTTCGCGGAAATCCCCAGCGCCTGCAGCCGCCGCAGATCCGCGACCGTATGAACCAGCACCCGGTCAAGCCTGGCCAGGGAGGCAAGCACGGGTTCGAGCTCCGCCGCCACGAGCTCATCCAGCAGGCGCGTATTGTGCAGCGTCACCAGCAGCACCCGCTCGACAAGTGCTGGATGCGCCACCAGCCTGGCCAGCGTCGTGAACGACAGCAGGCCGGGCTGGTGCTGCAGCATGACGGCATCCGCATCGTCGGCGGCAATCGCAGCGGCCAACTGTTGCAGCGAGCGTGAGTCGCCCATCTGCCAGCACGGCCAGAACCGATCGGTTTCCGCAGACTCGGGCGGCGTACGAGTGTCGCACAGGACGCGGACCTGAAAGTCACTCTCGCCCGACTCACGATCCCGGCCAGCCAGGAGCTGGCGTGAATATTCTGCGACACCGCACCGCTGGCTCCAACTCGATACCCAGCTGACGCGTACGGGCATGCGGGGCGGCGCCAGCAGCAGGTCGATCGCCAGCGCGGTATAGGCGTCGGCCAGAGCCTCCGCATCCGGCAAGGCGGGCGGTCGTATCCCGGTGGAAGGCTGGGACAGCGCCTCGTGCAGGGCGGCGACCAGATCATCCTCGTCCGGTTCGAGCCAGAGCGAATGCGGGGTGGCCAGATGGGTTTCCGACGGCGCCGGCCGGTAACGCAACAGGCGGACGCCCGGATGCGGTTCACCACCGTCCGCGCAGAACTGCATATGCCCGCCACGACCTGTGACGATCAGGCGAAGGCCGGCGGACAACGCTTCGGCTGCCGGCAGGTTGAACCCCTCGCCTCGGGTCGGCAGCACCATGGTGTCGGCATCACGATACAGCTCGACCAGGCCGTCCGGCTCGAGATCGCGATCGACCAGCTCTACCGGCGCCAGCTCGGGATCGGCCTGTCGCAGTGCCGCCAGCATCGAGGCGACCTCGTTGTGCGGATTGGGAAAGCCCTTGATCAGCAGCCGGACCGGATCGCCTGCCCGGAACGCCCGGGCCCAGGCGCGCAACAGCACATCCACACCCTTGCGCGGAAAGCATGACGAGACGTGCAGGAAGCGGTGCATGGCGCCGGCCGGGTCGGCCGCGCGGATCTCGCGCAACGCCGTGAACCGATCGAGCGTAACCGCGGGCGGGATCACCCGTATCGGAATGCCCAGGCCGCTCTCGATCAGGGCATCGCGCACGAAGCCGGTCGGAGCCACGACGGCACGGAAATTCGCGGCCAGCAAATCGATCGTCTGGGACGGGAGCAGCGACTCTTCCCAGAACAGCATCGCCACCGACACGTCGCCCGGCCGCGGCGGGACATGCACCGGATAGTGCTGGCTGATGACGAGCTCCGGTCCGGTCGCATGCCGGTTTCGATGCACCAGCGCGCCGATCGCGTCGGCCTGGCCGGACGGCACCCCGGACAGGTCGAGTGTCGTGCCGCCTTCCACCGGAAGCAGCCTGACCCGGCCGGGACGAACTGCCTCCAGCTCCAGGGCAAGGTCGCGATTGATCGCAGCCAGGCTGTAGCTGCCGTTGACGTGGCCGGTTATCGAGAAGCGCAGGTTGGCGGCCAGCAGCGACGCGGTCATCCGGTTCGGCGGGAGTGCGGCACCGGCACGCAGCAGTGCCTGCTGCAGCACCACGCATTGCCGATCGAGCCCCAATGCGTCGAGCCGCGCCGCCTGTCGCGCCCGCTGCGACATGCGTTCGGTCTCGTCCATGGCCAGGTCCAGCATCGCCGCCGCAACCGGCTCGGGTGCCGTGTCGTCGAGCAGCCGGCCGGCCCCGGCGAGGGTATAGGGCACTGCGCCGCCGGGCCATGCCAGCACCGGTACACCATGCGCCATCGCCTCGATCAAAGGCACGCCGAACCCTTCATGCCGGCTCAGCGACACATAGAGGTCGGCTGCGCCATACCAGGCATCCAGCTCGTCGTCCGTCACACCGCCGGTGAGCAGGACGCATGATTCCAGGCCGAGGATTTCGATCCGCTCGCGAAGCAGCCTTGCATAGAGATCGCCGACGCCATCGTCGCGCCCGACCAGCACCAGGCGGGACGAAGCGTGAAAACGGGCTCGGAAAACCGCGAATGCCTCGACCAGGGCAAGCTGACCTTTGGCCTCGTTGATACGGCCGACGAACAGGATGGTGAACAACCCGGCCTGCTCCGCCACGGCGTCGCGTAAAGCCAGCGCCGCCGGAACTGCCGCGGCAGCACGGACGCGCAGGGCTTCGACATCGAACAGCAGGGTGCAGACCCGCACCGGTGCGAGATCGAGGCGCTTCAGCTCGATCGCGTTGTAGTCGCTGTCGGCGAGGCACACGGCCACGCGGCCGGCGAACGCGCCGAGCTGGCTCCGGCCGAGCCTGGCGTAGTGGGCGAGATACGGATGCCGTGCCAGGAGCTCGGGTGGGGTGATGTTGTGGTAGAGCAGTATCTTCGGCGCCGGCAGGTCGAGCACCTGCGTAAACCGGTCGTAGCCCATGGAGTGCCTGACGATCAGGACATAGCCGTCATGGCGCGGCATCTCCTCGAACGGCCGCAGTTCGTGCGCCAGCGCCTCGGGCGGATGCTCGGTATAGATCTCGCTGCGATAGCCCATCGCCCGAAGCAGGCTGCGCGTCAGCAGCATCGCATTGGTGACCGCATCGCCGACCGCCGAGCCGGAATGGAACTGGTGGACCGTCAGAAGGCCGCCTAACATCGCCTTGCCAGGCTCGAGCCGCGTCGATCCGGGTGGCGGCAGTATCGGCAGCGGGAGGGCCTCCGGTGCAGGATCGGGCGTTTCGGCTTGCACCTGCCCGGCGGCCAACGTCCGCGCTGGCTGGTCCGCATCCGGTTGTTCCGGCACCTCCTGAACGGGAGCGGGTTCCACCACCACGGCGGACGCGATGAGCGCGTGCGGATCCGGACGGCCGGTCCGCCGCGCGATCGACACCATGCGCCGCAACGGGCCGGTCAGGCGCCAGGCAGTACTGTGATGGAGCGCATGCAGTCGCTCCTGGAGTGCCGCGCCATCCTGCTCCGCCGACCGAAGCTGCCGATACGCCCCTTGCAGCCGCAGATGCGTCTGTTGCAGTTCGTGACGGCTCTCATGCAAGGCGCAGGCTGTATCGGCCGCGACTCGATCGATCTCCGCTTGCGTCGCCAGCGCCTCGGCATCCCGATCCGCGAGCGCCTGGCGTAGCTGGGCGATCTCGTGCCCGGCCCGTTCGGTCAGGCGCTGTGCCAGCACTGCCTGGTCCCGCACGGTGGCATCGGCCGCCTGCAGGCGCGCCTGCAGGCCCTGGCGCTCGGCCTCCGCGGTTCCGAGCCGGCCGATCAGGCTGCTGTCGCCGGCGCGCAGGAAATCGTCGAATACGTTCGGTGGCGTGCGGAAGGACGGTTTCAGTGCATCGAGCCGTTCGCGCGCGACGTAGTAGCGGTTGAGCCCGTCGAACCAGACGAACACGTAGTCGACCGCGACCAGCAACGGCTCCCAGAGCGCATGCGTCTCGCGCGTGGAGAGCGGCGCGGTCGCTTCGGCCAGGATGATCCACGGCCGGAACGAGACCAGGTCGGCGCCTTCGAGCACCGCCCGCTCCGCACCTTCGACGTCGATCTTGAGAAAATGGATATCGGGCGGGGCGTACAGCCGGCAGATCTCGGCCAGCGTGCGGACCGGAATCGTCGTTTTGCGAACTTGATGTCGGGTGCCCGCATACGTGGCGGCGACCGCGTCGTCCAGGGTCGAAAGCCCGGTTCCGTCGACGATGTAGAATGGCGCCTCACCTGCTTGCGCACCGAGGGCGATCTGCAGCGTGATGTCGCGTAGCCGTGCCGCCTGCAGCCGAGCCGCCTGCTCGACTACCGGCTCGATGTTTACCCCGCTCCAGCCGCGATCGTAGAAGGCGCGGGTTACGCTGTCGGTGTCGGGATGCTGCGCGCCCACGTCGAGGTAGAAACCGCCCTCGACATGGCCGAGGGCCCGCCACAACAGCACATCCTCGCAGTTCTGTGCGTAGGAAATGAACGTCATGGACGTATCGGTCGCATGGGGGTGCTCTACGTGCGGGGCGGTAGGACGAATTCAGGCAAGCGCATATCGGGAATTATGCGCGTCCGATACGCCGAGGCAACGTCTGGTCATCGGCGACATCACCGACAGGCAGGCGGTTCCGGTTGTGATCGATCGACCTCAGGATGGCACGCGCGGACTCGTCCCAGCTTACCGGCCGGAACTCTGCCGCGACCCGCCCACTCCATGCCTCGGTACCATCTCGATCCTCGATCGCATTCCGGATCACGCGATAGGCCTCGGTGCCGTTCTCGGGGTCGAAGTAGCGTGCCAGCGTGCCGCCGGCCTCCGGCAAAGCGCTGGCATTGGAAATGATGCAGGGACGTCCGAAGCTGAAGCTTTCGGTGACCGGCAGGCCCCAGCCCTCGTAGAAGGATGGGAACACGGTAAACAGGCAGCCATCGTAGAGCCGCTCCAGCTCGCCATCCTGCGGGTCGTCGACGAGCAGGATCTTGCCGTCGAGATAATGTGCGTTCGTCAGTTGCTGCATGAGGTCGGCGACCAGCCAGCCGACCCTGCCGGCGAACACCAGTGTCGGCACCCGGTCGGCCGGCATCTCGTCGAGCAGCCGGCGCCAGACGCGAAACAGCAGCGCATGGTTCTTGCGTGCCTCGATGGTCGAAACCATCAACACGTAGCTCCGCGCCGGTGGCAGGCGGTCGGTCCGCACGACCGGCACGGTCCGGTCGGGATGACCCACCGGCCGGCTGAAGCCGGTGCCGATCGGAATCACCGACGGCGTCGTGCGCAGCGGCAGGTTCCGGCGATCCGCGACCGAGAGAATGTCATGGGCGCTGGCCTGGCTGATGGTCAGCAGCGTGTCCGCCAGCGACAGCATGCCACAAGCCCAGACCTCGAACCGGTCGACGAGGTTGCGATCGCACCATTCGGGCCGCAGCAGCGGGATGATGTCGTAGATGAGCAGGGCGATCCGCATCTGCCATTTGTCGCGCACCCGCGTGACCATCTGGCCATAGAACGGGTGGAACCAGGGCGAGCCCAGGATGAGCAACACGTCGCCCGCTCCGACGCTGGTGTCGAACGCGGCAACGGTGAGCCCATCGGTGGCGGGGACTACGATCCGGCCATGCGCGATGGTGGTACGCAGCTTGACGACCCGGCCAGCCGTGGCACCGGTGAGCTTGCCGGCAGCACGCACGGTCTCGCGCTGGGCCTTGAACAATCCAACCAGCGGCGTGCGCAGATCGAGCGGGATCCGGTAGGCGACCCGCCGGGCAAGGCCGCCGAGCGCTTTCGACCCCGTGGCGACGACAGCCAGCGCGGGCGTGGGGGCAGCCGGCGCGGCATCGGCACCACGCGCAGGCACGGCAGCGGCGGAGGCGGTCAGCCGGGCATGGAGTGCGTCGATCTCGGCAAACGGGATCGTCTGGAAGCTGTCCTGCGCCGAGGCATGACGGACGAAGCCGACCCTGTCGCGGGTTTCGGGCATGAGGGCCAGCGAACGGCACAACTCGAACTGGATCCGCTGGATTCCGCTCGGTCGGGCATTGAATGCCGAGTACTGGAACAGGTCCTCGACGTCGACCCAGATCCTGTTGGGCACGTTTTTCTCCCGACTGTGATCCTGTTCAGCGCGGGAGTGCGCCGAGTTGTTCGTGGCGTCGCGTCACGAGGTTGCGACCAGCGTTAGGGTCCGGGTTGCGATAGACGGCGCTTTGCGCTTGTCGAAAAGCGCTGCCACTATTCGCGACATCGCATCCTGCCAACTCCGGCGGGGGTGCGCCAATCGGAGCAGCCCGTCAACGTGGCCCTGTTGCAGACAGAGACCGGCAAGCGACAGGCGGTCGAGCCCTCGCCGCCGGCGCCGATGCATGAACCCTGGACTGGCGGATTTTCTCCTCGTGCGACCGAGGCGGACATCTATCACTGCTTCCGGCTGTTGCTGGGACGCCTGCCGAACCGCGAGGAATGGCCTGGCCACACGATGCGGATCGGCGAGCCGCTCGAGCAGGTGGTCACGAGCTATGCGAGCTCACTCGAATTCTCCCGGCGTGGACTGCATCGATCGGCAGCACTCGGCAACGTGGAATTGGCCGAGCTGGCACGGTTCCGCATCTACACGCAGACCGACGATGCCGCGGTCGGCCGCTATGTTCGCGACGACAATTACGAAACCGATGTGACCGCGGTGTTTCGCCACGTGCTGCGACCCGGTTCCAACGTGCTCGATCTCGGTGCCAACATCGGCTACTTCACGATGTTGTCAGCAGAGCTGGTCGGGCCGACCGGATCGGTCATCGCGGTGGAGCCGAACCCGACCAACGCGCGTCTGATCGAGGCAAGCCGGCGCGCCAACGGCTTTACCCAGGTGACCGTCATCCAGGTTGCCGCAGGCCCCGCACCGGGTTTGCTGGTGTTGCACCGGGCGCATTCCAACGGCACCACCTCGGCGCCGCCGGACGACATGACGACGCTTCTCGACTCCGAAACCGTCGGCTGCGTACGGGCCGACACGCTGGTACCCGAAGGCAGGCGCATCGACCTCATCAAGGTCGATGTCGAGGGTGCGGAATATCTTGCCCTCAGCGGCTGCACCGGCATCATCAAGCGTGACCGGCCGGCGATCGTGACCGAATTCAGCCCGTCCCTGATGCCGGGAATTTCCGGGATCAGCGGCCGCGCCTACCTCGACTGGCTGATCGGGCAAGGCTACCGACTGCGGATCGTGATGCCGGACGGCAGTCTGCATACCGCCGAGCCGGATGCGATCATGGCCGAACATGCCGCTCGCGGCACCGACCATCTCGACCTCCTGGCCGAACCCCTGCCCGTGCCTGCGCGACAGGCAGCCCGGAAACGGCTCGGCCTCCTTACCCGGATGCTGCAGCAACGCAGCCCCGGTGCACCGACATGAGCCAGCATTGCCCGATGATCCTGCCTAAGGTCCTGCTTGCCATCGCCGCAGCGGCGAGCCTGTCCGGCTGCGCCTCACGCGGCTGCGACAACCCGTATGTTCTGGACTACATCGACAATGCCGACAGGAGCAGCGATCTCGCCTATCTCGGCCTGGTACGCGACGCGGTCCGGTCCGATCCCGCACCGACCCCGAACACCGCATATTGCTCCATCTGGCAGCGCATCAAGAACCCCGCCTACGGCACCACCCCGACCCAGCCTGAAGCTCTGCTACGCCCGCAACACTACACGGTAACCCAGATCGACGACGGCTGGCGGATCGTGCCCACGGTCCCCTGACGACATCCGGAAAGACTCGCCTTAGCAAGGCCGGAGAGCAACGGCCTTCCCCGCACTGGTTGCACCCTGCCGCCTGCATCAACCAGGTGCCGGCAGGATCGGATGCTTGTCCGGCGCGGCTGGCCGCACGAAAGTCGGGGGCGGGTTCTGCTGCAGCAGGGTCATCGCTTCTTTCACCGCACGTTCGAGCTGGGGGTCATGTCCCTTGCGGATTTCTTCGGGATCGGCAGACACCTCGATGTCCGGCGGGATGCCGGTATTCTCGACTTCCCACTGCCCTTGCGTGCCGTAGATCGCCCAGCGCGGCGCGGTGACGGTGCCGCCATCCATCAATTTCGGGTAGCCGCCGATGCCGACCAGTCCGCCCCAGGTGCGCTCTCCGACCAGCGGCCCGACCTTGTTCTTGCGGAACAGCCAGGGCAGTGCATCGCCGCCGGAGCCGGACATCTCGTTGATGATCATCACCTTGGGTCCGAAGATCGCCTGGGCCGGCTCGACGATCGGCTCGCCTTCGCGGGTCTCGTTGACCATCTGCGGCGTGCGGCGGAGTTGGTCGATGATGTAGTCGGCGATGTCGCCGCCATGGTTGAAACGCTCGTCGATGACCGCCGCCTGATGCCCGACCTGGGCGAAGTAGTAGCGGTTGAAGTTGGCGAAGCCGCCGCTCGCGGTGTCGGGCAGATAGACATAGGCGACCTTGCCGCCGGACAGACGGTCGGCGGTGCGGCGGTTCTGCTCCATCCAGGTGCGCAGGCGCAGGGCGGTCTCGCTCGCCACCGGCACCACCGTCACCTGCCGCGCACCCTTGCCGTCGGCGGTCGGCCCGACCGTCAGCACGGTGCGGGTATCGGCCAGTCCGTCGAACGCCGCATGGATCTCCCGGTCCACGGGAACGGGCCGGCCATTCACGGCGAGCAGGAACTCGCCTTCCTTCACCTGTATTCCGGGCTGGCTCAGGGGCGCCACCAGCTTTGGATTCCAGTTCTCGCCGCGCAGGATGCGGGTGATCTTCCAGTGGCCGTCGGACACGATGTAATCGGCGCCGAGCAGGCCGACCTTGGCCTTGGGCTGGGTGGGCAGGTCGCCGCCACGGATGAAGGTGTGGCCGACCGCGATGTGGCCGGTCATTTCCTGGAACAGGACATTGAGGTCCTGCCGGGCGCCGAGACCGGCCAGGAACGGCGCGTAGGTGCGGATCGCCGCCTGCTCGTCCAGGCCGTGCAGATGCGGGTCGTAAAAGAAGTCGCGCTCGATGCGCCAGGTTTCGTAGAACATCTGCCGCCATTCGGCGCGCGGGTCGACCCAGACCGAGACCTGGTCCAGCTTCAGCGTGTGCTGCGCATCCTTGTCGTCGGAGTTCGCCGAGCTGTCGGAACCCGCAGGCTTCCCGGACTTGAGCGGTGCATCCGCCGGCGCGACGATCCAGTCGTCCTTGCGCTCCAGCAGCATGTGGGTGCCGTCCGCGGACACCGAGAAGCTGTCGGGCTTCACGTTGGCTGCGAGCGTCTTGTTCTCGCGTTTCTTGAAGTCGAAGCGGGACAGGGTCTGCGCCGGCTCGTCCTCGTGGTCCTGGAGGTCCTCGTCGGTCTGCGCGCTCGGCTTGGTGAGGGTGTAGATGACCCCCTCATTACCGACTTCGAGCCCCGCGAAATTGGCGCGGGCGATCGGAAGCGCCACGATGCGCTGGTCCATTCCGTCAAAATCGATCGTCACCCGGGCCGGTGGCGACGGATGGCCATGCGGCTTGTCGGTGTCGGAATCGGAGGCCGGGACGGCCTGTGAGTCGGACGATGCATCAGGCGGTGCATCTGGTGCCGGGTCGATCTTGGTCTCGTGGTGCGTGTGGGTGCTTGTGGATTTGGGGCCGGGACGCGGCTCCTCGGATGCACTTTCCTCGTCGCTCTGCGGCGCGACCGGAGACGGCAGGTCCTTGCGGAGCACCATCACGTAGGCGGCGCCGTCGACGGCCCGTCCCATGGACGACATGTCGAGCCAGCCTGCGCCGAGCCCGACGCTGGTGCTGGCGGTGAAGTAGAGGTACTTGCCGTTCCGGTCGAAGCGCGGGAACGCCACGTCGCTCAGTCCGTCGGTCAGCTGCGTCGCCCGTCCGGTATCGAGCGAGTAGGCAAAGGCCGCGTGCAGGTGATTGGGAAGTTGCTTGGTGTAGGCGATCCAGCGGCTGTCGAACGACCATGCCGGATCGAAGCGGAAAAACGGTGTGTCGAAGCGGTCGGTGTCCACCTTCACCGGCTTCGCGCTACCGGACAGGTCGACCATCCACAGGATCAGCCGCTTGTCGTGATAGACGAGCTTCTTCGAATCCGGCGACCAGTGGATATCGTAGAAATAGGAACCGGGCTGGCCGAGCGGAATCGTCCGCACGGCGCCCAGGCCGTCGGCCGGACGGATCCGCAGCGCATAGTCGCCGGACTCGTCGGAGAAATAGGCAACGCTTCGCCCGTCCGGAGACGGCGCCGGGTCGCGGTCCGCGACACCGGGCGACTGGGTGAGGTTGCGGACATCGCCTTTGTCGGCCGGCACGGACAGGATCTCGCCGCGTGCCTCGATCACTACCCGCTTGCCGGACGCGGTAATTCGGGCGTGCTCGATCCCGTCGGGCTTGACCGTCTCGAAATGCGGCCGGACTTGCGGCAGGTCGGCGCTCACGGTCACCGGAACGGTGTCGAGGCGGCCGGTATCGGTGTGGAACAGCTCCAGCCGGCCGAAATGGTCGATGACGATGCCATCGGGTCCGGCCGATGCCGAGGCCATCGAGAAGCCGTGCGCGTTGTCCACGAGGCGGGTGACCGCACCGCCGTTGGGATCGTAGGCATAGAGCGTCGTAGGACCGTCGCGATCGGACAGGAAATAGATCTTGCCGCCGACCCAGATCGGGTCGCGGTCATTGCTGTTCGGGCGCGGGATGGGCGTGACGTGAGAGTCGCTCAGCCGGGCGATCCAGATCCGTGCCGTCTGCCCGCCGCGATAACCCTTCCAGGCCGGCTGCCACTGGTTGATCGGCGAATAGGCGATCTGGCTGCCGTCCGGGGAGAAACTGCCTTCCTCGCCGGACGGAAGCGGCAGGAGCGTCGGCACGCCGCCATCGGCCGGCACGACATAGAGCTGGTCGAGATCGCGCGGAACGGCACGCGGGCTGCGGAACAGGACCGAACGTCCGTCGGGCGTCCATCCAACTGCTTCGTCCGCGCCCGGATGGAATGTGAGCCGCTTCGGCTCGCCGCCGGTCGACGCAACCACATAGACGTCGGTGTTGCCGTCATAGCGGCCGGTGAAGGCGATCCTGCTGCCGTCGGGCGAGAAGATCGGGTGGCTCAACTGGCCCTCGCCGGTGACGACCCGTTCGGCACGACCGCCGGTCCGGGGCACCGTCCAGATTTCACCGGCATAGTCGAAGGCGATGCTGGTGCGCGACAGGCTCGGATGCTGCAGCAACAGCGGCGGCGATCCGGTGGAGGGCGGCGAAGGCTGCGCCGTCGGGGATGAGGCGGGTTGTGCAAGGGCCGGAGCCGTTACGAGGAGGGAAAGACCGAGCACGACAAGGCTGTGACGCAAACGCAATTCCTCACGACGATCGAACCGACGTTGCAACGTCCCAGGAGTCGGAACTGCTGACAAGTGGCACCCAATCTCCGCCGTCCGCCGGGATCCGGCGCGGTAGGAGATTGGACAGATCATGCAACGGTGCCGGCGATCCGGTATGCCGCGTGACAGGTCATTACGACCGCCCGGGCGGCCTGAACGGTGCCTGAAGCGGCGGATGATCCAGCCGATTACGGGACGGCGGCGGCCATTTCCATCAGTCGGACGACGAGCGATACGACTTCCTCATTGCCGAGAGACTCGGCGGCGGTGCCGATCGAGATCTCGGTCATTGTCAGCTTCGGAAGGGCAGTCGATACGAAGCGGCCGAACAGCCAGACCGAACTGCTGCACGCAAGTTCCAGATGCGCGGTCTCCAGTGCGGCGATGTCGGCCGGCAGGTAGATCTGGAAGGCGTTGCAGTGCGGCGCGTCCGGGACGATCGCCACACCCGGAATCCGACCGAGCGCTGTCGCCAGCGAAAGCGCTCGGGCATGGAATGCCGGCATCTGCGGCAGGTAGCGATGCAGCCCGTCGGTGGCACTGATCACGAACGGGAACGCAGTCCAGAGCGGACCGCAATGACGGGCCTGCCAGAGCCGTGCCTCGGCGATAACATCGTCGGGGCCGGCCAGGATCGCGCCGCCGAGACCGCCGAGGCCTTTGTAGAAGGAGACATAGATGGAGTCGCCCACGGCTGCGATGTCGGCGAGCGGCCAGTCGTAAT
>JBPBQO010000141.1:0-7492 GCA_050954785.1 Janthinobacterium lividum
CCTGGATGGCGATGTTTGCCCTGAACATGATGCGGATTTCACTCGAACTCGCCCTGGAAGACAGCGCGTTCGAGGATATAGCGTCGAAGTTTTTCGAGCATTTTCTCTATATCGCTCAGGCCATCAACGATATCGGCGAGCGAGGCGTCGGCCTCTGGAGCGAGAGCGACAAATTCTTCCATGACGTGCTGAACCTGCCCGACGGCAGCATGCGCGAGTTGAAACTGCGCTCGATGGTGGGCCTGACGCCGCTGTTCGCGGTCGAGACGCTGGAGCCCGACATGCTCAAGCGGTTGCCCAACTTCGCCCGCCGGCTGCATTTGTTCCTGAGCCGCCGGCCGGACCTCGCCGGGCTGGTGGCGCGCTGGGACGAGCCGGGCATCGGTGAGCGGCGCCTGCTGTCGCTACTCCGTGGCCACCGCATGAAGCGGTTGCTGCTGCGCGTGCTGGACCCGGCCGAGTTCCTGTCCGATCACGGCATACGCTCGCTGTCCCGCTACCACGCCGACAACCCGTATGTGTTCGACAGTGACGGCGCCCGGATAGACGTCGGCTACGAGCCGGGCGAAAGCCGCACCGAGATGTTCGGCGGCAACTCGAACTGGCGCGGCCCGATCTGGTTTCCGATGAACTTCCTGATCGTCGAGGCGCTGGACCGGTTCCATGATTATTACGGTCCCGACTTCCTGGTCGAGTGCCCGACTGCATCCGGCCAGTTCCGCACCTTGCACGACATCGCCGACGACATCGCCGAGCGCCTGACCCGGCTGTTCACGCGCGACGCAAACGGCAGGCGGCCGATTTACGGCGATTGCGAGAAGCTGCAGAGCGACCCGCATTTCGCCGGCCTCGTGTTGTTCCACGAGTATTTCCACGGCGACACCGGCAAGGGCCTCGGCGCGTCGCACCAGACCGGCTGGACCGGCCTGGTCGCCAACCTCATGGCCCGGCGGCGGAGACGCCATAACTAAACCCATGGCGGAGCCGCCATAATTAAATCCACGGCAGAGATTCCACGATCGATCCGCACGCTACGGACCTGGCTGACGACCATGCCGGTACCGGCTGCACTGCACGCTTCGCTTGCGCCAGCGCCCCTGTCGTTGTAGGGGGACCCGCCAAAGGTCGGGAACCCGAGGTGCCGCCGCCGAGCTGTCGATGGATCCCATCGGCTCGCCATACGGGCGCTCCCAGACAGGAGAGTCGCGTCATGGATGCCACCCAAGCTGCTGTCTCCGCCCGGTATTCGTTCGACGACCGCATCCGCGAAGCCCTTGCCTTCGACGACGTGCTGGTCGTGCCCGGCTATTCCGAGGTGCTGCCCAACGCCACCGACACCCGCACGCGCCTGACCCGCCGGATCGGCCTCAACATTCCGCTGATCTCGGCTGCCATGGATACCGTCACCGAGGACGCCATGGCGATCGCCATGGCGCAGCAGGGCGGCATGGGCGTCATCCACAAGAACCTGAGCATCGAGGAGCAGGCCGAGCATGTCCGCCGGGTTAAGCGGTTCGAAAGCGGCATGGTGGTCAATCCGGTCACGGTCAATCCGCACCAGACCCTGGCCGAGGTGCGTGCAATCATGGCGCACAACCGGATCAGCGGCCTGCCGGTCGTCGAGCCCGGCACCGGCATCCTGGTCGGCATCCTGACGAACCGCGACGTCCGGTTCGCGACCGACCCCACGGCGCGGGTCGAGCAACTGATGACGCGCAGCGACCTGATCACCGTGACCGGCGGCGCCACCCCCGACCAAGCACGCCAGTTGCTGCACAAGAACCGCATCGAGAAGCTGCTGGTGGTCGACGGGCAGGGACGCTGCATCGGCATCATCACCGTCAAGGACATGGACAAGGCGGTCGCGCACCCGCTCGCCAACAAGGACGAGATGGGCCGGCTGCGCTGTGCCGCCGCAACCGGCGTCGGCGATGATGGCTTCGCGCGCGGCAAGGCACTGATCGAGGCGGGCGTCGACCTGCTGGTGATCGATACGGCGCATGGCCACTCCTCCGGCGTGCTCGCCGCGGTCGAGCGCGTGAAGAAGCTCTCGAACGACGTGCAGGTGATCGCCGGCAACGTCGCTACCCCGGAAGCCGCGATCGCGTTGATCAATGCCGGCGCCGACGCGGTCAAGATCGGCATCGGCCCGGGCAGCATCTGCACCACGCGCGTGGTCGCCGGCGTCGGTGTGCCGCAGTTCAGCGCTGTCATGGAGACCTCGGCCGCCTGTCACGAACACGATACGCCGGCGATCGCCGACGGCGGCGTGCGCACCTCGGGCGACATCGTCAAGGCGATCGGCGCCGGCGCGGACGTGGTGATGGTCGGCAGCCTGCTTGCCGGCACCGAGGAGGCACCCGGCGAGGTGTTCCTGTATCAGGGCCGATCGTACAAGGCGTATCGCGGCATGGGCAGTCTGGGGGCGATGGCGCGCGGGTCCGCGGACCGGTATTTCCAGCAGGACATCAAGGACACGCTCAAGATGGTGCCGGAAGGCATCGAGGGCCGCGTCGCCTTCAAGGGTGGCATGGCGGCGGTCGTGCATCAGCTTGTCGGCGGGTTGCGCGCCGGAATGGGCTATACCGGCAGCGCCAATATTACCGACCTGCAGACCCGGACGCGGTTCAGGCGGATCACCGGCGCGGGACTGCGCGAGAGCCATGTGCATGACGTGGCGATTACGCGGGAAGCTCCGAACTACCGCCAGGATTAGGGGCTCCGCCCCCAAGACCCCCGCCAAAGGACAGTCGTCCTTTGGAAACCTAGGTTCTAAGGGCGGCGCCCTGGCCTTGCCCTTGGAATACACATGACCCCTACCGCCCGTCTGGCCGCCTCCATCGACCTCCTGTTCCAGATGGAATCCACGCCCAAGCGTCCCGCCGATGCGGTTGCCAACAACTTCTTCCGCGAGCGTCGCTACATCGGCGGAGGCGACCGCCGCGATGTCTCCACCCAGGTCTGGTCGGTGCTGCGCGCCTGGCGCCGGCTCGAATGGTGGCTGAAGCGAGCCGGCGGCGAGGCCCAGCCTCGCCTGCTGGTCGGCGCAATGCTGGTGCTCGAAGGCCGTCCGGTGGAAAGCCTGGCCCGCGCCTTCTCCGGCGGCCGCTATGCGCCGGACGTGCTCGAGCCGTACGAGTCCCGCATCCTGCGCGCTCTGGAGGGCCACACGCTCGATCATCCGGAAATGCCCGAGGCGGTGTCCCTCGAGGTGCCGGACTGGCTGCTGCCTTTGCTGCAGGAGCAGTTCGGCGAGCAGACCGCCGCCGAGATCGCCGCGCTGACGGCCCCGGCAACGCTCGACCTGCGAGTCAACCTGCTGCGCACCACGCGGGCAGAGGCGGCGGCCGCGCTGCTGGAGGAGGGCATCGAGGCCCACCCGACCCGCCTGTCCGACTGGGGCCTGCGCATCACCTCGCGCCAGCCGGTCATGGCGACGAAGGCGTTCCGCGACGGGCTGGTCGAGATCCAGGACGAAGGCAGCCAGCTCGTGGTCCAGGCGGTCGGCGCCGGACCGGAGATGCGGGTGCTGGACTATTGCGCCGGGGCCGGCGGTAAGACGCTCGGGCTGGCGATGACCATGGGCAATCGCGGCCACATCGTCGCCTGCGACGTCTCCGAGCCGCGTCTCGACGGTGCGGTGCGCAGGCTGCGGCGCGCCGGCGTGCATAACGTGGAGCGGCATCTGCTGGTGCAGGGCGACAAGTGGGCCAAGCGCCGCGCCGCCAGCTTCGACCGCGTTCTGGTGGATGCCCCCTGCACCGGCACCGGCACCTGGCGCCGCAACCCGGATGCAAGGCTTCGGCTGACCCGGATCGACCTCGACGAACTCACTGCCAAGCAGTCCGGTATCCTGGATGCGGCAGCCGGCCTGGTTCGGCCGGGCGGGCGGCTGGTGTATGCCACCTGCTCTGTGCTTCGCGAGGAAAACGCCACCCAGATCGAGGCGTTCCTGGCCCGCCAGCCGGCGTTCTCGATGCTCGACCTGCACGACCCCGCGACCCTGGAGGCTCCGATTTCGCCGTCCGCGCTGTCGCCCGACCAGCCGTTCCTGCGCCTGACGCCGCGCCAGCATTCGACCGACGGCTTCTTTACCGCGGTTCTCGTGCGCGCCGCCTGAGGCAACCACCCGCGAGGGTGCGCCTTTTTACGGGTGCCTCCATCTCGCATGCATCTGCCTGCGAGCGGACAGGCACGTGCAAAAGGGTTCATCCATGCAGGAAGGCATCGCGATCGGCGTGCTGTGCGTGCTGGTCGGCGGCGTGGCGGCCCAGTGGATCGCCTGGCGCCTGAAGCTGCCGGCAATCGTCCTGCTGTTCGCACTCGGGCTGCTGGTTGGCCCGGTGTTCGGCATCATCCACCCGAGCGCCACGTTCGGCCGGTTCCTGTCACCCATGGTCGGGATCGCGGTCGCGATCATCGTATTCGAAGGCGGCCTGGCACTCGATTTCCGGGAATGGCGTGCGGCCGGCGAGGGCGTGCTGCGCCTGACCGCCGTTGCTCTACCGATCAACTGGGCACTCGGCACCTTGGCGGCGCACTATGTCGGCCAACTCGGCTGGGGGCCCGCGTTCCTGTTCGGCGCGATCACCGTGGTCACCGGGCCGACTGTCGTACTGCCGCTGCTGCGTCATACCCGGCTGCAACGGCGCACCGCCGCATTCTTGCGCTGGGAAGCGATCCTCAACGATCCGGTTGGCGCGATCCTGGCCACCCTGGTGCTGGAGGTGCTGTTGATACGCACCGGGGCTGGGCCGGGGGCGTTCCTGACCAGCATCCTGCCCAACATGCTGCTCAGCCTCGGGCTGGCGATCGTGGCCGGTATCGTGCCGGCGCTGCTGGTACGCTGGGCGTTCGTGCGCGACCAGATGCCGGAGATCCTGAAGACCCCGGTGCTGCTGACCACGGCGCTGATGGTCTATGCCGGCTGCAACGCCCGGATGGAGGGCGCCGGCCTGATGGCGTCGACCGTGTTCGGCATGGCGCTGGCCAATCTCAAGGTCCCGGGCATCTCCGAGCTTCGCCGCTTCAAGGAGAGCCTGGTGGTGCTGATGGTGTCCGCGCTGTTCGTCATCCTGACCGCCGACCTGGACCGCGCGGTGCTGGCGCGGTTGTCCTGGCCGATCATCGGGCTGACCCTGACGCTGCTGTTCGTGGTTCGCCCGCTGGCGATCCTGATCTCGACCGCGCGCAGTTCGCTGACTGGTCCCGAACGCCTGCTCGCGGCCTGGATCGCTCCGCGCGGCATCGTTGCGGCCGCCGTCGCCGGTGTCGCGGGGCTGCGGCTGCAGCAGGCCGGCTATCCGACGGCCGAGCTGGTGATGCCGGCCGTGTTCGCGACCATCGCCGCGACGATGGTGCTGCACGGCTTCACGTTGCGGCCGCTGGCACGACGGCTGAAGCTGACGTTGAGCAACTCGCCCGGCCTGGCGGTCGTCGGCGCGTCCGGCTGGAGCACTGACCTGGTCGGCGTGCTCAACCGTCTGGATGTGCCGGTGCTGCTGGTCGACACGTTTCCCGGCGCCCTCGCGGCGGCGCGTGCCGAACAGGTCCCGGTGCTGCAGGCCGAGCTTCTGTCGCAGCACGGGCTGCACGGGCTGGAGGATAGTCCGGTCGATTACCTGATCGCGGTCACTCCGGACCCGATCTACAACGGCCTGATCTGTGCGAGGCTGGCGCCCGAACTCGGACGCGAGCGGGTGTTCCAGGTCAGCCCGGGCAGCGGCAGGCTCGACCTGTATCGCGGCCTCAGCCGGGATGCCCGCGGCAAGGTCTTGGGTCGCGAGGACTGGGACTTCTCCATGCTCGACCGGCTGTATCGCGAGGGCTGGCGCTTCACGGCCGTGCCGACTCTGGATCCATCGATCGACCAGTCGCCACAGACCGGGTCGGGACTCGCGGTGACCAGCGGGGAACAGGCTCCGCTGTCATTGATGATCGTGCGCCAGGGCGGCCGACTCGTGGTGATGTCGGTCGAGGATGTAGCCCAAGCCGAGCCGGTTGCCGGCGACACGACGGTGCTTTTCTGCCCTCCGGCCGCTACGAACCGGTCTCTCCCAGTTGAACTGTTCGTTACGACCCGAGGATGACGGATTGGTTCAGCCGGGCACCTCGATCGCGGTGAGCCCGTCGGCCAGCACCGCGAGCAGCGACGCCCGTTCGGTCGCGATGCACCCTTCGGTCGGCCGCCCATCGCGATGGGCGACATGAAGGAATATGGCCGAGCCACGGTCGCGTACGACCGGCTCGTCGTTCCATCCCAGCACGCCGATGATGTCGTACACTGGGTCGTCCCGCCACAGACGCTCGTGACGTCCCGGATGGGGAAGCTCAATCATCTTGTTGTAGTCTGCATGACGTGGGTCGTCGCACCAGCCGTCATCCGGTCCCAGGGCTTCCCGTGGTACCGCGCAGGCCGGGGCTGCACCGCGATCGGCGCGATACAGCACACGACGCAGCACCAGCAATCCGGCCGGCGTCGCGTGGTCCCCCTCCTGCTTTTCGCGTCGTATGCCGGCGGCTCCCAGCGATACCGGCGCATCGATCGCGCCGATCCGGAGGCGAGCCTGCGTGCCGTTGACCTCGTCGATGATCGCATGCCGCATTCCGCATTTCCCTTAATGCTACAGATCCGGTTACATTTGCCTGCGACGGTCTGACCGCTCACGACAATGTGCATGTGACGCCGCTCGTGCGCATGTGCAGAGGTCAGTGTCACCGCGTTGTGAAAGTAACAACTTTGCGGTGCTCACGAAACGGGATCTGTCGCGTTACGTGAGCGTGTGGACATGGAATGGACGGCACGAAGCAGCGTGCCGCCGATCAGGGAAGAAGGTTTTCAATGGCGGGTGAACGCCCAATTCTGATCGTGGACGATGACCAGGCCCTCCGGGAGGCATTGGTCGAACAGCTTCAACTTGAGGGTGAATTCTCGGTCGAGCAGGCCGACTCGATTGCGCAGGCAACCAGCATGCTCAACGAGCCCTCGGCTCGGTATGACGCGCTGATCCTGGACGTGACGCTGCCGGATGGCGACGGGCGCGACTTCTGCGCCGACCAGCGCCGCCAGGGCCGTCGCATGCCGATCATCATGCTGACCGGTTCGGACGAGGAGGCGGATGTCGTGCGTGGGCTCGATGCCGGCGCCAACGACTATGTGGCCAAGCCGTTCCGGATCGCCGAGCTTCTGGCGCGGCTTCGGGCGCAGATGCGCATCTTCGAGAACAGCGAGGACGCGGTATTCACCATCGGGCCCTACACGTTCCGTCCGTCTGCCAAGCTGCTACAGGAGATGTCGCGCAACCGTCGTATCCGCCTTACCGAGAAAGAGGCGGCGATCCTCAAGTTCCTGTATCGCGCCGGCACACGGCCGGTGCCGCGTCAGGTCCTGCTGAACGAGGTCTGGGGCTATAACGCTGCGGTCACCACGCACACGCTGGAAACCCACATCTATCGTCTGCGGCAGAAGATCGAGCCCAACCCGGCCAGCGCG
>JBPBQO010000142.1:0-4166 GCA_050954785.1 Janthinobacterium lividum
GCAGCCCGATGCTGTCGGGATCGTGTGCTGTCGCGGACGCGTGCAGCGCATGCAGGTGTCCGACGACGCGGTCATCGGTGGGGACGATGATGTCGGGCGCCTCCTGGTGGATGGCACGCGCGAGCGCGTCCAGCGGGGACAGGGCTGAGTAGGTATGGACCGCACGAAGATTGCCCAGCACGCGCAGCGGATGGCCGTGCGGGCAGATTGCCGACACCACCACCCCGTGGCCGTGGAACGCAACAGCCAGACGCGCCGCCGAAGGCCACCACGTCGTCGTCGCGATAAAGACCTTGAGCTGGTTCATGTGCGCTGGATAAGCCTCGGCAACGATCGGTGCCTGGAGTTTGAAGACGAAAAGTCAGCACGACATCAGTTAAGCTATCGAACCAATATTGGAACCGGAAAGCTATAATTGTGTCAAATTATAGAAACATTCGTGTCAATCACGTAAAACTGAGATAGATCTTAAGGACGTGTTAATAACTTGGTCACAGGCATCACGAAGCCTCAAATGCCCGAACGTAAGTAGCACCGGCAACAAACGCCATATATGCCGAAGATCTCGTAATAAAACTACACTGAAACGGTCGGAAAACCGTTATTTATACATGAATTATTCTTGGCTTAATAACACGTGCGCAGTCGTCGCGAGAATCAGTTCAATGTGGATCGAAACCTGAATATGACCGCCATTCAGGATGCTCGCTTTGCAAACAGCTCTGCGGATTGGTGGTTGAAGCATTCGTTTGTGTAGTCCACCGGTGAATCTCGATTTCCGGGTGGATGCCGACGCGGGCGCCATGGAGGGGCGTGGGCATGGTTGTACCGCAAGCCGTGCCGCTTCAGACCGACCACAGGCCGGATGCCGGCATGTACGTCCCCGGCGTGACCTGGACCCTCCGCTTTCGCCAGCCTAAGGCCCGAGCCCATGACACCTTCCGGTTCATGGATGATCGCCCATTTTCGACAAGCAGCCCCTTCCGGTTTATCCGCATGGCTGCGAGGCTGACGGGAACGCCGGCAAAATCCGGGAAGGACGCCAATCGATGATCGCTCCCCTGCATGCCCCACTGCACATTCCCGCGATCCTGACCGTCACGCTCAATCCGGCGATCGACCATACCGTGCGGCTCAAGGAACTGATCCCCGGCACGGTGCACCGGGCGCTGGGTTCGGAGTGGGCAGCGGGCGGAAAGGGGGTCAACGTCGCCGGATGCCTGGCCGACTGGAGGCTGGATGGCGAGCCGTCGGTGATTGCAACCGGTCTACTGGGCGAGGGCAATGCGCCGACATTCGAGGCCTTCTTCGCGGCCAAGGGCATCGCCGATCGCTTCGTGCGTATCCCTGGTCATACCCGTACCAACATCAAATTGCTGGACGAGGCCACCGGCGACACGACCGACATCAACCCGGCCGGCCTGATGCCGCAATCGGTCCATCTGGACCAGTTGCGCGCGGTCCTGGAAGCCGAGGCCAGTGCCGGCTCGATCGTCGTGCTGTCGGGCAGCCTGCCCCCTGGCCTGCCGCATGCGACCTATCGCGAGATCGTGCGTGGCCTGAACCGGGAAGGTGCGCGGGTAATCCTGGATGCCGGTGGCCGTGCCTTCCGCGATGCCCTGGCCGCTCCGGCGGACGCCCTGCCATGGGCGGTCAAGCCCAACCAGTACGAGCTCGAGCAATGGGCCGGCGAGCGTTTCGTCGATCTTGGCGGCATGGTCCGGGCAGCGCACAGGCTATGCCGGCAGGGCATCGGGCTGGTCGTGGTGTCGCGCGGAGCCGAAGGCGCGCTGTTCGTGAGCGAGCGCCATGTCCTGCTCGGACGCCCGCCGATCCTGCAGGTTGCCAGCACGGTCGGCGCCGGCGACGCGCTGGTGGCCGGCATGGTCGCCGCCCTGGCGGAAAAAGCCGAGCCGGAGCGGGTGGCACGGATGGCCCTGTCGTTTGCCGCCGCCAAGCTGGCCCGGCGTGGACCGAGTCTGCCGGACCGCGCGGCGGTGCTGTCGCACTTTGACATGATGACGATCGAGCGGCTGACCCCGCCTGCCTAGTCGAGGTCGGGCCGACCCAGGCCGGGCTACCGGCGAGGCGGCTCGGCAACCTTCAAGGTGAAGGTTTCCAGCCTCTCCCATGGGCCGCCAAGATAGCGCCACAGATGCAGGCAGGCGCCTTCGGTCTCGAACGGCACGAAGCCGCGCTGCAGTTGGTCGAGTGCGGCCCGGGCAACTTCCGGGCTCACTTTGTTCTGGACGGTGACGTGCGGACGCCAGCCCTGCCGGTCCTGAGGCGTAAGCCAGTCCGCCCAGTCGGCCGCCAGCTTCGCGTGCATCTCCTTCAGGACCGGGGCCTGCAGCCGGAAACCGACGCCACGGCCGAGCGGGAACGGCGCCTCGACCCGAACGACCGGTCGTGACGGCAGGCCGGTGGTCTCGATTTCCCGCAACCGTTTCGTGATCGGCCGGCGTTCCTCCCCGGGCAGATGGTGGAACAACGAGACATGCGCCGGCACCACGTTGCGATCGGCCGGGAAATGCCGGTTCCGGAGCGTCTGGAACAGGCTCTGCGCGGGTTCAGCAAGCTGCAGAGTCAGGAGCAGCGGCGCGCGCGGGTCGCCGGTCGGTGGTCCTGCCTCCCCAGCCCGCTCCGGTCCGCCATCGGGGGCGGCTGCGCGGTCCGTTTCGGGCCCGTCATCGTGTTGCGTGGTCATTTGCCTCATGGTAGAGGCCCCGCAACGGTCAAGGCGGGTTCAAATCCGCTAAAATTGCCAAGTCGATGATCAAGGGGGACGTGCGGAGTGACTTCAGGCGGCACGATAGCGTCTCCAGTTGCGAAACGGCCCGATGGAGCCGCCGGTCGTTACGCGACCGCACTCTACGACCTCGCCGACGAGCGCCAACAGATCGACACGGTGGTCGACCAGGCCGATGGCCTTGCCCGGCTCATCGATACGAGTCCGGAGCTGCAATCGTTCCTTCGCAATCCGGTGCTCGACATCGCACAGAATCGAACGGCGATTCTGGCAATCATGACGGCACAGAGATTCAGTGAAACCCTGCAGCATTTCGTCGGCGTCATCGTCAACAACCGGCGCCTCTCCGACCTGCGCTCGATCCTGACGGCCTTCGCCCTGCTGGTTGCCGACCGTCGCGGCATCGTGGCCGCCGAAGTCGCCAGCGCACATCCGCTGACCGACCTTCAGCGTGTCCAGTTGCGCGCCCGCCTGACCGAAGCCGGCTACGGCCGCGTCGATATCCAGGAACGGGTCGATGCATCGTTGCTTGGTGGACTGGTGGTGCGGGTCGGTCCGCGCCTGTATGACGCCAGCCTACAATCCCGCCTTTCCCGCCTGCACTACTCCATGAAGGGAGCCGCGTGATGGAGATCCGTCCCGCCGAGATTTCGGACATCCTCAAGCAGCAGATCGCGAATTTCGATAGCGAGAGCGATATTGCCGAGACCGGCACCGTGCTGTCGGTTGGCGACGGCATCGCCCGTGTTTATGGCCTGCAGAACGTCATGTCCGGCGAGATGGTCACGTTCCCGGGTGCCGGCGTACGCGGCATGGCGCTCAACCTCGAGAGCGACAATGTCGGCATCGTCATCTTCGGCGACGACCGCGCGATCCGCGAAGGCGACACCGTCAGCCGCACCGGCACCGTTGTCGACGTCCCAGTAGGCCGTGGCCTGCTTGGCCGCGTGGTCGATGGCCTCGGCAACCCGATCGACGGCAAGGGCCCGCTGACCGACATCGTGCGCAAGCGCGCCGAGGTGAAGGCGCCGGGCATCATGCCGCGTCAGTCCGTATCCCAGCCGATGCAGACCGGCATCAAGTCGATCGACGCCCTGGTGCCGATCGGTCGTGGCCAGCGCGAGCTGGTCATCGGCGATCGCCAGACCGGCAAGACCGCGATCATCCTGGACAGCTTCATCGCGCAGAAGCCGGTGAACGCGCTCGGCGACGACAGCAAGTCGATGTACTGCATCTATGTCGCGATCGGGCAGAAGCGCTCGACCGTGGCGCAGATCGTGCGCACGCTCGAGGAAAACGGCGCGATGGAATATTCCATCGTGGTCGCCGCCACCGCGTCGGACCCGGCGCCGATGCAGTATCTCGCCCCCTATACCGGCTGCGCCATGGGAGAGTTCTTCCGCGACAATGGCATGCA
>JBPBQO010000143.1:0-2905 GCA_050954785.1 Janthinobacterium lividum
CGACTGTCTTGCCGATGGCGGCTTGCGGGCTGGCGAAATGCAGCGCCACGACGCCAGAACGGTTAAGGATGATGTTCGCGGGGAGCGTCCCGCCGTTTCCGACGCCGTCCAGGTTTGGGTTGATGTCACTAGGCCGGGCTGGATCGAACATCCTCCCGGCCATTAGATGGCCGCCTAGCGTCTCGAAGAAGTCGGGCGAAATCTCGAAGAAGGCGATCGTGGGTCCATCACCGGGTTCCCCCGGAATGGCGACGTTGGTCTGCGCGCCGAACAGGCCGCCGCCGGGGACCCCATTGGCGACCGTGACGGTCTGGGCGCCGGGCAGGGCACGAAGGCGGTGAACGATCGAATTGCGTTGGCCCTCCGTCAGGCTGTCGCTGCCGAGCGAGCGCACGAGCAGCACGCCCTGCCGAGTGTAACCCGGATCCGCCGAGCGGATATGGTCGGTCTGCGCGACCAGCACGCCGGTGCCGATCATGAAGGCGATGGCGATGGCGAACTGCAGCACGACCAGGGCCTCGCGGACCCGGGTCCCCCAGCGCCCGCCACCGGGTGACCGCGCCGACGCCAGCACCGCCGCCGCCGGAAACCGTGACAGTACCAAAGCGGGGTACAGTCCCGCGCCGACTCCAACCAGGATCACTGTCAGCAGCCACGGCAGCAGGACGCCGTCCCAGCCGAGATACCGCATCGTCAGCGACAGGCCACTGGCGGCATTGACCAGCGGCAGGCCGCTTTCGGCCAGCGCGAGACCGATCACCCCAGCGATGGCCGCTGTGGCGACCGCCTCGCCGACATAATGGCGTGCGAGGACGCCGCGGCTGGCGCCCAGCACCTTGCGCATCGCCACTTCGCGGGCTCGCATCCCGGCGCGGGCTGTTGCGAGGTTCACATAGTTGACGATGGCGATCAGCAGGGTCAGCACGCCGACGATGCCGAGCGTCGTCACCGCGAGCTTTGCACCCGCGGTCTCAAAATGCACGTCGGCAATCGGCTGCAGCGAAATTTCGAAGGTGTTGTCGGGATCGTCGGGCGTTTCAACCCGGCTGTGCCTTGCCGCAACGGCGGTCAACTGGCCGGTAACCCGGCTGATCTCAGCAGCGGAAGGCAGCCGGACATAGGTCTGCGCGTCGAAGTAATTCCATTGATGCGTGCCGTTGAACGTGGCGGATGCGGGGGCCTCGGAAATGACCAGCCGCGCCAGCATGTCGAATTCAAGATCGGTATTCTTGGGGAGGTCGGCGATCACCGCAGCGACGCGGTAGGCGTGCGAGGTTCCTTCATAGGTGATCGTCATCGTCTTGCCGATCGGGCTCGCCGTGCCGAAATATTTTATCGCCGTCTTTTGCGTCACCACGACGGCGGTCGGGTCCACCAGTGCCGCCGCCAGGTTGCCGGCCACGGTCGGCAGCCGGAAGACGGTGGCGAACGCCGGGTCGACCAAGGCGAGCTGTTCCCGCACGCCGATCCCGTCCTTTAGCACGGTGGCGCTTTGAGGCACGAGGCGCGTGCCGACGATGCCGGGCACGTCACGGTGAACCGCGCTCCACATCGCGATCGGGGAATATTGGCTCGGCCGGGAATCGAGCGCCTTTTGCCGCGCCTCAACCAGATAGACGTGGTCTTGGCCGGGCAGCCAGCGCTCGTAGCTGGTTTCGAAGCGCACATAGAGTCCCAGCACCACGAACACCGCGATGCCGACGGCCAGCCCACCGATGTTGAGCGTCGCGTACAGCTTGTGCCGGGCCAGCGAGCGATAAAAGGTGAGGAACGCGAAGCGGTTCATGCCGTCTCCCTCAGATCGCGCGGGCGACGGAGGCGACGATGCGGCCGTCGAGCATATCGATGCGGCGCCCGGCGGCGTCGGCATGGGCGGGCGAGTGGGTGACCATGACGATCGTCGCCCCTTCGGCGTTCAGGGCTTCGAGGATGCCCATCACCTGTGCGCCATTCTCAGTGTCGAGGTTGCCGGTCGGTTCGTCCGCCAGGATCAGGCTGGGGTTGCCGACGATGGCGCGGGCGATGGCGGCGCGCTGCTGCTGGCCGCCTGACAACTGGTGCGGGAAGTGCCGCGCCCGATGCGAGATGCCGACCCGGTCCATCGCCGTGGCGACGCGCGCCTTGCGGTCACCGGCACCGTTCTTCCGATAGGTCAAACCAAGTTCGACATTCTCCGCGATCGTCAGCTCGTCGATCAGGTTGAACGACTGAAACACGAACCCCAAGGTCTCGGCGCGCAATTGCGCAAGCGACGCCTCGTTCAGTTTCGCCAGATCGCGGTCGCCGAACAGATAAGCACCCCCGGTCGGACGATCGACGGTGCCGAGAATGTTGAGCAAGGTCGACTTGCCGCACCCCGAAGGCCCCATGATAGCGAGGAATTCGCCCCTGACGACGTGCAGGTCGATATCGGCCAGCGCGGTCGTCTCGACCTCGTCCGAGGCATAGGTGCGCTGGATATTCTGGAGCCGGATCATGTGGCTGTCCCTAGCGGATGTTGAGGATGGCGGCCTTGTCGTAGGCCGTGGTGCTGGAGGTGATGATTCGCTCGCCAGGCGCGAGGCCGGACAGGATTTCCGCCGTCTCCGGGTTGCGCCGGCCGACCTTGATCGCGCGCCGCCGGGCGGTATGGCCGCCGCTGTCGAGAACGAAGGCCGATGTGCCGCCACCGCTGTCCAGCCAACCACCGACCGGTGCTAGTAGCGCGAGCCGCGTGCTGCCCAGCGTCACCCGCACATCGAGCGTCTGGCCGCGGTTGAGCCCGGCCGGAACGCTGCCGCGGAAGCCGAGTTCGATTCGGAAACGCCCATTGGTAACCGCGGGAAGCACCTTGGTGACGACCAGCGCCGTGCCGGTATCACCCGACGCCGGTTGCCCGACCGCGACCCGGCCGAGGAAATACTCG
>JBPBQO010000144.1:0-1718 GCA_050954785.1 Janthinobacterium lividum
GTAGTGTCGGACATGGCGGGTGTGGCTCGGCGTGATAGCGTGAATGGATGGCGTCAACACCCAATCCGTAAACGCGATCAGCAGCTTACGCGACACCGGCCGCTGAATCCCTGCCATGCCGCTGAATAACATGGGCTAGGAGCCTGTCCTCGTAACTGCTGACCGCCCAATCTGGTTGAGGCGGTGGCGGGATACTGAGGCGGCAGGGTTCCTCATGCGGTGAGTTTCGCAAGGTTGTGGGCGGTGCAGATCATTGCCCACTCGCTTTGGACCTTGTCGATGCCGCGCAGGAGGAATTGCCGGAAGCTTCTGGCCTGCTTGATGTGTCCGAAGACGGGTTCGACGGTGTATTTCCGTATGCGGTATCGACTTCGGTATCCGCCTTGCCGGAGCCTGGCACGCATGGCCTGGACCAGTTTGCCGCCTTTCTTGCCTCCGGCGGGTTTGCTGGCCCGCCCTGCGGCCACGTAGCCTCGCACCTTGCGGATAATGAGGCCTTCGAGGTTGGCTTCTGAACAAAAGCCGTTATCGGCAGAAACCTCGTCCGGCATTTCGCCGGTGTTCTGCTTTACCGCATCGAGCAGAGCCAGCAAGGCGTCCTGATCGGAACCGTTGTTGGTGAGCCGGTGTGCGACGATGATCTGCTTGTCGGCATCAACCGCGGCCTGGGCGTTGTAGGCCTGCATGAAGCCGTGCGGACCCTTCATGATCCGGCTCTGCGGATCGGTGAAGTTGCGTTGCGACTTCGGGGCCGGCTCGCCCGGCGGATGGTTCGGGGGTCTGCCCGGGCGGGGCTTCGGGCTGCCGTCCGGCTTGACGGGCAGTGGCGGCCTGGCGGCTTCTGCTTGCCGGGCTTCGGCCTCAAGCTCGGCCTTGGCGGCTCGGATGCGCGCCAGCCGGGCTTGCTTGTTGCACATCCAATCCGGTGGCTCATCGCCGCGTCGTGCGTGACCAAGCGCGGCGTCCTCGGCCGCATCCACCTGCTGGGCGCGGGCGAGCCAATCAGCCACCTCGCGGTCAAGCTCTGCCTCGGCCTCGACCATGCGGGCGTAGCTCATCGCCTTGTGCTTCGATGCGTTGGCTTTGATCTTCGTGCCGTCCACCGCGACATGGTCCAGCCCCACCAGGCCAGCCTTGCGGCACAGCGCCAGCACCTGCACAAACAGGTCAGCTAACGCATCGAGGTGGCGCCGCCGGAACTCGCTGATGGTACGAAAATCGGGCCGGTTCAGCGCGGTAACCGCCTGGAAATCCAGCCGCTCCTCACAGGCCCGGGCGATCCGGCGCGACGAATAAACCCCGCTGCGATAGGCGTAGAGCAGCAGCGACACCATCATCGCCGGATGATAAGGCGGATACCCCTTCACCTCGGTGTAGGCGCCCATGATCGCAGACAGATCGAGTTCCTCACTCACCAGGTCGCGAACCAGATGCGCCGGATGACCGGCAGGGACGAAGTCTGCCACCGAAGGCGGAAGCAGCCAAACCTCGTCAGTCTTCCAAGGGCGAAACACTTTGCTCATAAAGCAACAGAATCACTCCCCGCACCCCACGTCGAGCCAAATCTCAGCCGTTACCGGGACAGGCTCCTAGCCACTGGTGGCATAGTGCAGCCATGCAGTTACGGAACACCCATTGAGCCAGAATGACGAGCTGACGCGGGTCAAGCTGCGGATTGCCGCACTGACCGTGCGCACGATCGACCGCGGCTGTACCGA
>JBPBQO010000145.1:0-1597 GCA_050954785.1 Janthinobacterium lividum
CAGCACTCGCCTTAGCCCGCGGCGACGGCCGGTATGCCCGACTGTTAAAGCAGCTCGCCAGGGTCGACCCGGCCTTATGTAGCAGTCGCCACCACAGGATTGTTCGCTCTGTGGCTGAGGCCGCCTACCATCCTGTTCTTCACAGTGACAGGAGACTTGGATGGGAGAACTGCAGGTTATTGGTGGCCTACGAGACAAGCGCTCGGAACTTATCGGATTGGTAGGCTGCTTGGAGCAGCAACTAGCCGACCATCGTGTCAGCCTGACGCACCTGGATGCCACCATGCGTCTGTTCGATCCGGACCTGCTTTTGCCGGCTGGCGACCTGCAGCGGGAGCGGGTTTCATGGTTTCGTCCCGGTGAATGCCTTCGGGTCATCTACGACGTGCTGCGTGAGGCGTCGCAGCCACTGACCACCCGGGATGTCGCCAGGCGCGTTATCGCTGTGAAGGGCATTACGGTTGCTGATGACCGGACTCAGGCGCTGATCCAGAAGACCATTCTAGCGTCGCTCAGCCGGGCGAAGACCACGCTTGAGCGCCTGGAGGTGGACGGCACGGTCAGCTGGCGGGTGCGTCAGGCGGCGTGAGCGCGTTGCCAGTAGCCGCAAAAGTCGACCGAGGGCGGGCATCCCATGGCCAATCCAACCAGGCTGTGCGTCTGCTCGCCGTTGCTGAGCCGGCGCAGATCCTCGCGCCAGGCGGCCTCCTGGGCATAGCGGAGCAGGTAAGGCCCGGCGATGTGGTGGTGATGGCCGAGTTCAGCCCGGCGCAGGCGGGAGAAGTAAGATTCGGCACCATTGGTGCAGGCGTCATCGATGCTGTAGCCGTGCTGGTGATTGATGCGGCGCATCGAGAAGCGAGCATGCAGGGGATTCCAAGCTGGACTCTCATCGGCATGGACCGTGGTACCCTTGGCAATACGCTGGCCGATGCTCCCCAAGGCTGCGTCTTCTGCAGTGAACACCTGGGCCAACGTGCGGCCGCCACGCTCGCGCATCACCACCACGGCGCGGCGCTTGCCAGATTTGTTCTCGGACAGCCGCCGGTCTACCCGATCGGCTGCCCGGTTCTCGGGGCGGACATGGCCGCCGAAATAGGCGCCATCGATCTCGGCCACGCGGCCTTCGCCGCCGATCCGTAGCCCCCTCATGCTGGCCGCCATGGCCTCGCGCAGCTTATGCGCCAGCACGAAGGCCGTCTTGTATTGAACGTCGAGATCGCGGGCGAGCGCCAGCATGCTCTTGCCCTTCACCTCGTTGCAGAACACCGCCACGGCGAGGAGGTAACTGCGCAGCGGCAGCTTGTGCCAGGCGAACAACGTCCCCGAGGTGAGCGAGACGTCGTGACGGCATGCCGTGCAACGCCAACGCGTCTGGCCTCCTGACCGGCGACAGACATAGCAGGTCAAGCAGCCACAGCGCGGGCAGACCGGTTTGCCGTCGGTATTCGGCCAACGCAGCCGGAGGAAGACGTTCTCTACCCCAATGTCCGACATCCGCATCACCTTGGCCAGGCTCAGCGAGCGTGCCGCCGCGGAGAGTAGAAAATGCTGTGCCATGGCCGCCCGCGAACGAAACTAATCCCGCGGCCTTCCT
>JBPBQO010000146.1:0-77041 GCA_050954785.1 Janthinobacterium lividum
GTGCCGGACCGGACGACGCACATCGAGGCGGAACCCCAGCCGGTCGATCAGCGACGCCGCCGCATCATGCAGGCGGCGTGTCTGGAGAAAGCCGAACCGGCTGGGCTCCCGTCCGGCAAAGATGTTTTCGGCGACACTCAGGTTCGGGCTGAGGCTGAGTTCCTGGAAAATGATCGAGACGCCGGCCTGCATCGCCTCGGTGGGCATCGTCGGGGCGAATGCCTGCCCATCCAGTTCCATGCTGCCGGCGGTCGGCTGCACCACCCCGCCCATGATCTTGATCAGGGTGGACTTTCCCGCGCCGTTCTCGCCCAGCAGCGTGTGGACCTGGCCTGCATGCAGGTCGAGGCTGACCTGGCGGAGAGCATGAACCGGTCCGAACGACTTCGCGAGGTCGCGGATCCGCATCACCGGCATCGGTTCGACCGATGATACGGACATCGCCTGCGCCCCTATTTCGCTGCGTCGGCCCTGGTGTAGACGCCGGGAACGATCAACTGCTTCGGCTCCACGGTCTTGCCGGCGATCAGGGCGACGGCGGTGTCGATCGCCTGTGCGCCCATGCGATCGGGATACTGGCGGATGACACCGACGAACACCGGATCGTGGTCGACCGCTGTCCGCGCTTCCTGCATGCCGTCGAAGCCGATCACCTTGACCGTGCCGGTCCGCTTGGCTCCGTGCACCGCGGAGACGGCCGCGAGCGCCGCATCGTCGCCGAAGCCGAAGATCCCGGTGATGCCCGGATTGGCCTGCAACATGTTCTGTGCGACCGACAGCGCCTCGGCGCGGGTGATGCCGGCCTGATCCGCCACGATCTTCACGTTCGGATGCGCCTCGAGCGCGTGACGAAAGCCGTTCACCCGGTCGACCACGGACTGCACCGTCGGGTAGTCGATGATCCCGACCTGGCCGGTGTCGCCAAGCTGGCTGGCCATCAGTTCACCGGCCTTTTCGCCACCGGCATAGTTGTCGGTGCCGACATACGCGGCAACGTCCGCATGCTTTGCCGGAACGTCGACGGTGATGACCTTGATGCCGGCCTTCTGCGCCTTGCGGACGGCACCCCGAACGCCTGATGAATCCACAGGCGAGATGATGATGACGTCGACTTTCTTCGTGATGAAATCCTCGACGTCGGCGATCTGCTTGTTCAGGTCCTGGTTGGCGATCGAAACCTGAAGCGTCACGCCATCCTTGCTGGCTTCGTCCTGCATCGCGCGGCCGAGCTCGATATAGAAAGGATGTTGCTGGGTCAGCAACGATGCGCCGATGATCCCGGCTGCATCGGCTGGGTGTGCCAGGGCAGTGCCGGCGAGCAAAAGGACCGTGGCGGTAAATGTCGGATGGAGCTTCATGGTGGCGTTCCTGTCGTTTATTTTGTTTTGTTGAAGAGATAGGCAGTCGTGTCCGGCAGCGGGACCTGACGGAAACCGGTGTCCAGAAGGTGGGCGATCGCCTCCCGGTGGGCGCCGGCAGGCAGGATCACGTGGTCGACCCAATGTGTCGCGAACGGCGGCAGACCGACCGCGGTGTGCAGCCCGTTGCCATCCACCAGTGCGACGGCGCGGCTGGCGCGGCGGGCCGCGGCGCGGTGGAACAGCTCGGACGCACCGGGCGGCAGCAGCAGCATCGCCGACGAGATCGCCTGTACCTGCAGGACGAACAGCCCGATCACGTGCAGGCCCAGCGCATGCAGGCTCTGCGTTCCATCCAGCGTGTTGCTGTCGCGATCGAGCTCGCCGCCGAGCAGATGCAGCGAACCGTCCATGCAGGCGCGTGCGATCGCCAGCGCGTTCAGGTCCGACAGCACGAGCCTGAAGTCGGTGCCGGTCGGAAGGTGCGGGATCAGCTGCCGGGTCAGGCTGCCTGCACCGAGCAGAACCGTCATGTCCTGGTCCATCAGGCCGGCCGCGATCCGGAGCATCGGCAGCGCGTCGCTGCGGGACAGGCCGGGAAGGGCCGCGACCTTGATGTCGGCGGCAGGATTGGGACGAGCCTGGCCGGCAGACCGCACCACCAGTCCCTGTTCCTCGAGATAAGCCAGGTCGCCGCGGATCGTCACGACGGAAACGCCCAGTTCGGCGCTCAGTGCTTCGACGCGGGTAATCCCATGCCGGCGGATCCGGTCGGCGATGGTCAATCTGCGCTGCAGGACGACGCTGCGTGATCCGATCGACACAGGGACGGTCCAGACCTGTCAAGACGCGCGACCTGTCAGAACGAAAGGTCCGCCTTACGTTCCGAAAGCTCTACAGGGTCGCCTGGCCGACGGCAAGCGTCCTAGCCGTGGTCGAAAGAAGGGGGAGCGGCGTCCTTCGCCGAACCCCAGGATCTCATGGGCTCGGGTCCGAGTTCGAAGTCGAGCCGGCCGCCTTTGAGGGCGAAGCTTTCCGGAAGCCAGGGCCGGTTCCAGTTCACTCCGTCTACCGCGAGCGACCTGACGTATGGATTCTCCGGTGCGGCGCCGTTCGCCCTGATGGTGATGGTGCCGAGGGGGCGCTTCACCGAGATCTCGCTGAAGAGCGGGCTTCCGAGCACGAGTTCGGCCCGGCCCGGCACCTCCGGATACAGGCCGAGAGCGGCCCAGACGTACCATGACGACATGGCGCCGAGATCGTCATTGCCGGGAATGCCGCCAGGCCGGTTCACCCAGAGCGTATCGACCACCCGGCGCACAAGCTCCTGGGTCTTCCAGGGCTGGCCAGCATAGTCGTAAAGCCACGGCGTGCCGATAGAGGGCTCGTTGTCGAGCTCGGCATGCAGCGGACCTGCTTTCGTCACCGCCATGCCGCCGTCGGGCTTGTAGAAAAACCCATCGAGCCGATGGCGCGCGGCGTTCGTGCCGCCCATTGCGTCGAACAGGCCGCGAACGTTGAACGGCACCATCCATACATATTGCGCAGCACTGCCCTCGACGAAACCATCCTCCGTCGACGGGATGAAGGGGTGGGCCTGCGTGTCGTCGTCGTCCTTCACCAGGGCCCAGCTTCCATCGCCGTTCCGGTTCTGGATGTAGCCGCCCTCCGGCGTCGCCTTGGCGTTGAACAGGTTGCGCCAGTACTGGGCGCGGCCAAGGAAACGATTGGCGGCGGCTCGGTCGCCGAGCCGGTCGGCCAGGCTGGAGATGCCGAATTCCGCCGTCGCATTCTCCAGCGTGTCGGCAGCGCCACCCCAGGCCGGGGCGCCGGTCGGAATGAAATGCAGCGTCAGCCACTGGTCCAGTCCCGGACGCTGTCCGACACATTCGACTTCGCAACCGTCATGCGACCGGTCGCCGTCGGTCGGGTGGTCGGCGGCACGGATCAGCGACGCGAGCGCACCGCGCGCATCGAAGCCATGCGCGCCGAATGCCCATAGATCCGCGAGCCCGGCTGCGGCGGGATCGCCGTTCATGACATGGACCGCACCGGACTCATGGGTCCAGCGGTCCCAGACGCCGTCGTTCTGGCGCGCCTGGTTGAGCAGGCTCTGGCCGATGTCGCCGGCAAGCGTCGGGTCGAGCCAGGCCAGAAGCTGGAACTGCGACCGGTACACGTCCCAGCCGGAGAAGTTGGCATACTGGGCATGCTGTTTCGGCTCGACGTGATGCACGGTGCCGTCGAGGCCCGCATACTCGCCGTTGACGTCGCTGAAGACATTGGGATGCAGGAGCGAGTGATAGAGTGCGGTGTAGAAAACCGTGCGCTGGTCGAGCGTGGCCTGCTTGATTTCAATCTGGTCGAGACGCTTGTTCCACGCAGCCTGGGTTTTCGTCCGGATCGTTTCGAAGGTGGTTCCCGCCGGGTTCTCGGCTGCGAGATTGGCGCGCGCATTCGCCTCGCTGACATAGGACAGGCCGATACGCACGTTGACGATGCCGTCGTTGCCTCGCGGATTGAAACCGACCCAGGCTCCCGAGCCCTTGCCGGTCGGAGGAAAGCCGTCCGTGCCGTAGCCGGTGCCACCGGTCGCCTCGGTGCCGTTCGGCATCACCGAATTATCCTGCCAGACGCCGTGCCCGGTTATGGGCCGGTCGAACTGCATGACGAAATGGACGGTGTAGTAGCTGCGCCGGTCCGCCTTGTTGATATAGCCGCAGAAATTTCCGCTGGTCGCCTCGCCGACGATCTCGCGACGGGCCATGTCGATCCGTACACGGGCGCGCTCCGAACCGGCTTCGGAATCCGAGACGCGGACGAGCAGGTTGGCAGGGCCGGTCGAGGGATAGACGAGCCTGGCTGCGCCGGTATGGGTCGATGCCGTCAGTGCGACGACGATGCCGTTATCGAGGGTAACCCGGTATTGCCCGGCATGCGCCGTCTCGTGTGCATGCGAGAATGTCGATGAATAGCTACGGCGGAAATCGGCCGACGGCGACGCGGTGATCGGCGATGATGTCGGCATCATCGGAATATCGCCGGAACCGCCGGCGCAACCCCAGCCGGAAACGTTGGTCATGCTGAAGCCGCGGATGCGATCGAGATCGTACTGATATCCACCGGGCGCCGCAATCGGCCGATGCGATTTCGGTCCAGGCGTTTCCTCGGGACTGAACTGCACCATGCCGAACGGCGCGACTGCACCCGGGAACACGTTGCCGCCGTTGCTGGTTCCGATAAGCGTGTTGACCGATGCAGTGAGATCAGCCGTGTTTGCATAACTTTCTGGACTGGCACACAAGAAAACGAGAAATGTCACGGTCGCCAGGTAAAACGGTTTCAAATTCGGTCTCCGCATCGCCGATGTATCGAACATGCCGATAACCACTGGCGTCGTGCGTCGTCGATTGGCTCTCCGTATCCTGGCAGTGTCAAGGTCGATGCGCTGGCCTGCTTCAGAACGTCTCCAGCACCGCCATCGCGTCTGCTGCGAGGCCACCCAGAGCGTCCCGCATCGCGACGATCCCGCCGATCACGATCAGCGCGGGGGTAGGCAGGGGGTGCCGCTCGAGCAGGTCGGGTAATGTGGCGAGGGTACCGACCAGCAGCGTCTGTTCGGGCGAGGCGGCGCGGGAGATGGCGGCGGCCGGCATGTCCGCCCGCATGCCGCCGGCGATCAGCCGCCCGGCGATGACGCCGAGATTGCGAACCGACATGTAGAGCACGATCGGCTGGCCCAGCCGGGCCAGCGCGGCCCAGTCCAGCGCTGCCACCGGATCGGCCTCGCCTTCGGCGCTATGGCCGGTGGCCAGCACGATCGCCTGGTTCACGCCGCGCATGGTGGCCGGGATGCCGGCCGCCGCCAGCCCGGCAAGCCCGGCGGTCAGCCCGGGTATGATCCGGAACGGGATGCCGTTCTGCGCCAGGACCAGTGCTTCCTCGGCGCCACGTCCGAACACGTAGGGATCGCCGCCCTTGAGCCGGAGCACGCGACGGCCTTCCCGGGCGAGCGTTACCAGCCGGGCGGAGATGTCGCTCTGGTGGATCGACGGTCGTCCGCCGCGCTTGCCGGCGAACTCCAGCACCGCCGACGGCTGGGCCAGGCCGAGCACGCCGGGATCGACCAGCGCGTCATAGACGATGACATCCGCCTGGATCAGGCCGCAGAGCGCATAGAGCGTCAGATGGCCGCGATCGCCCGGTCCGGCGCCGGCCAGCCAGACGTGACCCTCATGCATGACAGGGCATTGCGAGCCGAGCAGCCGGTTGACCGCGTCGCTGGTGCTGAACCCAGTGGTTCCGCCGTTATTCGGGTCGGTCATGCCGAAACTCTGCCTGCCTCATCGATGTTGCACCGCAACCTAATCGTCATGCCGGCCCCTGCCATGAGCGTTTTGTGCTGGCAAGTGGCCCGTCGCGATCATAGATCAACGCCCGGCGATACAACCTGGAGCTTGCTTGGAATGTCCGACACGGCCATCGGCCTATCAACGTCTGTGCTGACACCCCCGAGCAAGAGCTATGCGCACCTGAATCCGGAGACGGTGCTGACGGTACATCACTGGACCGAGCGGCTGTTCTCGTTCACCACGACACGCGACCAGAGCCTGCGTTTCGAGAACGGCCAGTTCGCAATGATCGGCCTAGAGCTCGGTGGCAAGCCGCTGTTGCGCGCCTACAGCATCGCCAGCGCCAACTACGAAGAGCAACTCGAGTTTCTCAGCATCGCCGTGCCGGAAGGCCCGCTGACCTCGCAGCTCTGCAAGATCCAGCCAGGCGATACCGTGCTGGTCGGGCGCAAGCCGACCGGGACCCTGCTGGTCGACAACCTCCGTCCCGGCCGCAATCTTTATCTGCTGGCCACCGGCACCGGCCTAGCGCCGTTCATGGCGCTGATCAAGGATCCGGCAGTGTATGAGCGCTTCGACCAGGTGATCCTGGCGCATGGCGTGCGCGTGTCCGGTGAGCTTGCCTATGCCAACCACATCCGCCACGAACTGCCGAAGCACGAGTTCCTCGGCGAGGACGTCGCCGCGAAGCTCCGCTACTACCCGACCGTGACGCGCGAGGACTATCAGACCACCGGGCGGATCACCGACCTGATCGAGAGCGGCAAGATCTTCACCGATCTCGGCATCGAGCCGCTCGATCCCGAGCATGACCGGGTGATGATCTGCGGCAGCGAGGCGATGCTCGCCGATCTCGAAAAGCTTCTGGAAGCCCGCGGCTTCGACGAGGGCAACAACGCCAAGCCGGGCGCCTACGTCGTCGAAAAAGCCTTCGCCCAACGCTGAAAGCGTTGATAATGCTACTGTGCCGGCGAGCCGACGCGGCTGTCTCCGCTTCCGGTGCTCACGGCCAGGAGGCCGCTCCGCTCCGGTTCTCGACAGCCACGACGGGCGCTACGCTCTCACTCGGCACTGCGCATTCTCAACGCTTTCAGTCCTTCTTTTGATCTGGAGCGTTCCCTGATGACGTATGATTTTGATCTGTTCGTCATTGGGGGTGGCTCGGGCGGAGTTCGATGTGCGCGGATGTCGGCGTCGCATGGGGCGCGTGTCGGGGTGGCGGAGAGCCGGCACTGGGGTGGGACCTGCGTCAATCTCGGGTGCGTGCCCAAGAAGATGATGGTGCAAGCCAGCGAATACGGCGCGCATGCGGTCGATGGGCGCGGGTTCGGTTGGAGTGCGGAGCCGGGGACACACGACTGGTCGAAGCTGATCGCGGCCAAGGACCATGAGATCACGCGCCTCAACGGCGTCTACGTGAAGCTGCTGCAAGGGGTCGGCGTCACCCTGTTCGAGGGACGCGCGCGGTTCGAGGATGCGCATACGCTGATCCTGGAGCCGGGGCCGCTCGATCCGCATTTCGAGCCGAGGCGCATTACCGCCGAGCGCATCGTGATCGCGACAGGCAGCACCCCGATCGTGCAGCCGCACATCGAGGGGCAGGAACTCGGCATCAATTCGGACCAGGCGTTCCACCTCGCTGAGCGGCCGCAGCGGGTCACCATCGTCGGCAGCGGCTATATCGGCGTCGAGTTCGCCGGGATCTTCGCCGGCCTCGGGTCCGAAGTGCAGATGATCTACCGCCAGACACTGCCCCTGCGCGGCTTCGACGAGGATATGCGCACCGCTTTGGCCGAGGCGATCGAGGAGCGCGGCATCATCGCCCATCCGAGCACGCTGCTGCACCGGATCCGCCGCCATGAGGGCGCGCTGCGCGTGACGCTGACCGACGGGCGGGAGTGGGATACCGACCTGGTGTTCTTCGCGGTCGGACGGATGCCGAACGTCGCGGGCCTCGGGCTCGAAACGACCGGCGTGCGGAGTACCGAGGAGGGGCGCATCCTGGTGGATGGCGGCAGCGAGACGCACGAACCCGGCGTGTTCGCCATCGGCGACGTCACCAATCGGATGAACCTGACCCCGGTGGCGATCGCCGAGGGGCATATCCTGGCCGACCGGCTGTTCGCCGGCACGACCCGGGAATGGTCGTTCGATACGACGCCGAAAGCGGTTTTCTTCTCGCCGCCGCTGGCGAGCGTCGGCCTGACCGAGCACGAGGCGGCCGAGCGCGGCCCGGCCGACATCTACCTCACCCGCTTCACGCCGATGCGCCACACGCTGAGCGGCCGCAAGCGGCACCACGTGATGAAGCTGGTGGTCGACCAGGCCAGCCGGAAAGTGGTGGGCGTGCACATGCTCGGCGAGGACGCGCCGGAGATGATGCAGGGCCTGGCGATCGCGGTAACCGCCGGCCTGACGAAGGAGGATTTCGACCGCACGATTGGCATCCATCCGACCTCGGCGGAGGAGTTCGTCACCCTGCGCGTGCGCACCCGGGTCGCCGTCCCGGCTGCCGCAATCTGAACAGTGGCGCCGCTTGTACGGAAAGAGTAGAGTTATGAAACAGGTCGGCCAGTAAAGCGGTTCGACCTAGCTGAGGCCGATCTAGAAATGGCTTCAGTCGATCCCCACATCGCATTTACCGCATTAATTTTGAATATTTTGCTGTATATCGCTTCCTTTGGAAGGATACTTCCCATGACCACTCCCGAGCCGAAGTTGGTGTTGGCCAAGCCACGATGGGACGGGAGTCGCGTCGTGTTCGAGATCGATGTCGACGGCGAGATCGTGGATTGCGCGATTTCCAGGTCCGCCCTCCAGGACATCAGCGGCGTCAGGCGATTTGCCCCGGTCGACCTGCTTCGCGGTTTTGCCGAGGTCCAGGCCCGTATCGAGGAAATAGCCGCCAACAAGTTTCGGATCAGGCCGGAAACCGTCTCCGGGTTCGTCAGCATCTGGGCGGACGATGTCGAGGACGGGCGTGCACCAACCGGCGCCGCGCAGAGCGCCTGATCGCCTCCAGGTTCGGTGTCCGTGCCGGGCATCGGATGACGCCGTTACACATGAAGACGGGAGCATACGATGTCCAAGGAACAGAATCGCGGTAATCGCGAGGCCAAGAAACCCAAGGCGAACAAGAAGCCGGTCGCTGTGGCGGCATCGCAGTTTTCCAGCCCGCAAAGCTCCTTACCGTCCAAGACTGCCCGCAAACCGAACTGATCGCGGTTTCGGGACATACCGATCCTCGGCGCCGGCAGGGCGTCCGAGGATCTGCCGGCCCCTGAGCGGCCGAAGCTCTCCATCATCCTGAATAGTCCGGCCCATCGGCCAGCGTCATCGCGCGGCTGGCGGTCCCGACACCTTCTCTAATAGGAATATCTCTATGGCAGCCAAAGACGTCCGTTTCGGTAGCGAAGCGCGCCTGCGCATGTTGCGTGGTGTGGACCTGCTCGCCGATGCGGTGAAGGTCACGCTCGGTCCCAAGGGCCGTAACGTCGTGATCGACAAGAGCTACGGTTCGCCGCGCATCACCAAGGACGGCGTCACCGTCGCCAAGGAAATCGAGCTGTCCGACAAGTTCGAGAACATGGGCGCACAGATGGTGCGTGAAGTGGCCTCGAAGACCAACGACCTGGCCGGCGACGGCACCACCACCGCGGTCGTGCTGGCACAGGCGATCGTCCGCGAGGGCGGCAAGGCCGTCGCCGCCGGCGTCGACCCGATGGATCTGAAGCGCGGCGTCGACAAGGCGGTCCAGGCGCTGGTCGCCGAGCTCGCCCGCATCTCGCGTCCGATCACCAGCCAGTCCGAAATCGCCCAGGTCGGCACCGTGTCGGCCAATGGCGAGGAAGAAATCGGCCGGATGCTGTCGGAAGCGATGCAGAAGGTCGGCAAGGAAGGCGTGATCACCGTCGAGGAAGCCAAAGGCATCGACACCGAGCTCGATGTCGTCGAGGGCATGCAGTTCGACCGCGGCTACCTGTCTCCGTACTTCATCACCAACACCGACCGCATGCTGGTGACCCTCGAGCAGCCGTACATTCTGCTGCACGAGAAGAAGCTGTCCGGCCTGCAGCCGATGCTGCCGCTGCTCGAGGCGGTCGTTCAGTCGGGCCGTCCGCTGCTGATCATCGCCGAGGATGTCGATGGCGAGGCGCTGGCGACCCTGGTCGTCAACAAGCTGCGCGGCGGCCTGCAGGTCGCGGCCGTGAAGGCACCGGGCTTCGGCGATCGTCGCAAGGCGATGCTCGAGGATATCGGCACCCTCACCGGCGGCCAGGTCATCAGCGAGGAACTCGGCATCAAGCTCGAGACCGTCACGCTGGAGATGCTCGGCACGGCGACCCGCATCGTCATCGAGAAGGACACCACCACCATCATCGGCGGGTCCGGCGACAAGGACGCGATCCAGGGCCGTTGCGCCCAGCTTCGCGCCCAGATCGAGGAGACCACCTCGGACTACGACCGTGAGAAGCTGCAGGAGCGTCTTGCCAAGCTGGCGGGCGGCGTTGCAGTCATCCGCGTCGGCGGAGCCAGCGAGATCGAGGTGAAGGAGCGCAAGGATCGCGTCGACGACGCGCTGCATGCAACCCGCGCCGCGGTCGAAGAAGGCGTTGTTCCCGGCGGCGGCGTGGCACTCGCCCGCGCGTCCAAGGTGCTGGCCACGCTGGTGCCCGACAACAAGGACCAGAAGTTCGGCATCGAAATCGTTCGTCGCGCGGTACTGACCCCGTTGCGCCAGATCGCCGAGAATGCCGGCGAGGATGGCGCCGTCGTATCCGGCCACGTGCTTGACAACGAGGCACCGGACTGGGGCTTCGATGCGAACCTGTGCGAATACAAGGACCTCGTCGCAGCGGGCATCATCGACCCGACCAAGGTGGTTCGCGCCGCCCTGCAGCATGCGGCGTCGGTTGCCGGCCTGCTGATCACCACCGAGGCGATGATCGCAGTCGCGCTCGATCTCGAGGGCTGATCTTCCGAGCATAACCGATCGGCGGTCCGGAGTTCCGGACCGCCGATCATGCTTGAAGATCGAGTTGGCCCGGCCTATCTGACTAGTCTGGTCAGGGGACAGAAATGCCGGCTCGGTCATCGGATACGGACGATTTTTCGACCCCAGCTTCCGGAGCCGGCTTGCCCGTCTGGAAGCTGGAGGACGCCAAGTCCCGATTCAGTGAACTGGTGCGGCTTGCGCGCGAGCGTGGCCCGCAACGCGTGACAGTGCGTGGACAGGATGCCGTCGTCGTCCTGTCCGCTGCCGACTACGCCCATCTGGCGCCGGCAGCAGCGAAACCGACCCTTGCCGCATTGTTCGGGGATAGCCCATTCGCCAGGATGGATGGCTTCGAGGAAGGGCTTGTCCGAGAGCAGGCAGCGTTCCGGGAACCCCTGGAGTTCTGATCGGTGGCTGTCGTCCCACGCGGCTGGCTGCTCGATACCAACGTCGTTTCCGAACTCCGCAAAGGTGGCAAGGCCGACCCGGGTGTCCGGTCCTGGGCGGAATCGGTGCCGCCCGGCGCCTGCTTCCTGAGCCTGGTCACCGTGGCGGAGATCCGTTTCGGTATCGAGCGGGTCGCCGACCTGCGGTTTCGCGGTGAACTCGAGGCCTGGCTCCGCGACGGCGTGCGTGTCTGGTTCGGCGATCGTATCCTGGCGCCGGACGAGGCCGTGCTGATGACATGGCGACGGCTGGTGATGGAGGGCCAGAAGGCCCGGTATACCTATTCACAGCCGGATGCCCTGATCGCCGCGACCGCGCTGGTGCATGGGCTGGGCGTGGTGACGCGAAACATCTCCGACTTCGAGCGTGCGGGCCTGGCCCTGGTCGATCCATGGATCGCGCCGCATTGACACGTGCCGGGCCTGCATGGAGTTTCGCCCTGTTCGAGATGGGAAGCCGGCGTAAATCCGGCACGGTCGCGCCACTGTGTCTGGACGGCGTCATTTCGCCGGCCAGGAGTCAGACCTCTCCCGGGCAGTGTGCAATCGAGCGGGACGCGTCGATTCCCGAGGAGACGTCATGAGTGCAACCACATCCATTCCGGCATCGGAACCGATCGTCATCCCGGTCCGGGAGATCCTTCCCTGGGCGATCTTTGCCGGCCTGATCGCGCTGCTGGCGCTTTATTTCGTCGGTGCCGAGCAGGGTGCGACGTCGCTCATCAAGGGCATGTACGTGCATGAGTTCGTGCATGACGGCCGCCACGTGCTCGGCTTTCCCTGCCACTGAGCGGACCGGATCATGGTTCGGCAACTCCTGATCCGGGGGATGCTGGTCGGCATCCTCGCGGGTCTGTTCGGGTTCGGGTTCGCCTGGCTGTTCGGCGAGAAACAGATCGATCTGGCGGTCGCGTTCGAGGATCATGTGCGGCAGTTGGCCGGCGAGGCTCCGGAGCCTGAACTGGTCAGCCGCGCGGTGCAGAGCACGGTCGGACTGCTGACCGGCATGCTGGTGTATGGCGGCGCGCTGGGCGGCATTCTGTCGCTGGTGTTCGCCTATGTGCAGGGCCGGGTCGTGCGGCTGAGCCCACGGGCCACGTCCGCGATACTGGGGCTTGCCGGCCTCGTGGTGTTGATCCTGGTGCCGCAGATCAAGTATCCGGCCAACCCGCCGTCGGTCGGTGATCCGGCGACGATCGGGCTTCGGACCGGGCTGTATTTCGAGATGATCGCGCTGTCGGTGGTGGCGGCCGTGGCCGGCGTCCGTATCGCACGGAAACTGCTTTTGCGGTTCGGGCGCTGGAATGCGGTTCTGGCGGGGGTCGGTGTCTACGTGGTGGCGATGGCGGTGACGATGCTGGTGCTGCCGCCGGTCGACGAGGTGCCGCCGGCGTTCCTGGCCGTCACCTTGTGGCACTTTCGTCTGGCCTCGTTCGGCACCAATATCGTCGTCTGGACGGTGCTCGGTCTCGGCTTCGGCGCCCTAACCGAACGCTTCCTACAAACGGTTCCCAAAGGCTCCGCCTTTGGCGGGGTCAAGGGGCAGCGCCCCATGCCTTCTTCCTACTGAAGTTCGGGGACGATCGCCGAAGCCAGCCGGTCCAGCAGCCTGCTCATCGCACTTACCTGAGCCTGACTGTTTTCCGCCACGCCCCCGACCACCAGATGGGCTCGCCGACGGGCCATGACAGCGGGTGGCCGGGTGGTTTCGATGCTCCAGCTTGCATCCAGCGCCAGGGTTCCGGCCTGATCCGGCTCGAAGCTGGTGATGGTCAGGTTCAGCCTGCGGAAGTCGGGCTGGATCGGCGAGGTCGTGACAACCGAGGCCTGTGGAAGCCGCGCCTGCAGGTCGGCCGCAATCGCCTGCCGGATCCCGACCGACAATCGATCGCCCCAGCGTCCGTTGCGGCTGGCCGAGAGTTCGTTGGTGCCGACGCGGCGCAGGATGTCGCGGCTGTCGAGGTGGTCGGGCAGCAGCACCGGCCGCACCTCGATGACGGTCGTGGACACGGTCTCGATCGATGGCCGCGCAGCGGCGGATACCGGTCCGGTCAGCACGTATGTCCGCAGTTTGGGCGCGGCGCAGCCGGCGAGCGCAAGTGCCGGGACCAGCATGAACAGGATCGGTTTCATCGGCTGCGTCCTCGCAGGACCAGGGATGGATCGCTTTCGACGTCGCGGGCAATGCCGCGCAGGCTGTCGGCGGCGGCGGCGAGGTCGCGCAGGCTGGTTTCCAGGTTGAGACGCACCTCGGAGCGTTCGCCGGCGACGGCGTTGATCGTCACCGTAAGCTGTCTCGCATTCTCGGCTGCCTGGTTCGCGGTGGCGATCAGGTGCTTGAGCTCCGGTCCGCGTCCGGCGACCTGATCGTGCAACTGGAGCGACAGGTCCTGATAGCGATGGAGCGTCGTGAGCGCCTGGTCGCGTACGGCCAGCACGGACTGGTTGATGATCGGGCCGGTATCGTGCAGCCCGTCCGCGGTCACCTGCAGGCTGGCGATCAGCGGGGGCAGGTTGGTGTCCAGCGTGATGGCGAGATGCTCGATCGCGTGCAGGGTGCGGGTGGTGCTGTCGGCGAGGTCGCGCAACGGCAGCTTCGGGATCTGCTCGCGCAGCCGTTCGAAGTCGGACTGCACTGTCGGGATCTCGATCAGGCTGCTTTTCAGGCCGGAGAACACCGCGCCGGAGTTCGGCTTCATGTCGAGGTCGACCGCCATCTGCCCGGTCACGAAACTCTGCATGATGAGCTGGGCGCGGAGGCCCGCTGCAACCAGCTGGTCCAGGTCGACGCGCTCGGACGCGCTGGCCGGCCGGTCCAGCACCACGCGGCCGGGATCGAGCTGGATCATGACCGGGATTCGCGCTTCCAGATCGACCGGGTTCACGTGCAGCGAAATGGTCCCGACCGACCCTACGCGCACGCCACGGAACGTGACCGGAGCGCCCGGGGCCAGCCCGCCGACGCCGCCATGGAAATAGATGACCGCGCGATCGACCGGCGTCAGCAGATGCAGCCGGCCGAACACCAGGATCACCCCCATGCCGAGTGCCAGCCCGACCAGCACGAACAAGCCGACGAGAGTCTGCCTAGCTGCCATCCGCGTCGCTCCCGTTCGACTGCATCATCGGTGCCTGGCTTTCAGGTGTGCGTTCCCGGTGCATGAAGGCCTGCACCGTTGGATGAGCGCAATGGTCGCGCAGCTCGGCAGGCGAGCCGGACGCGATCACGGTATGGGTTTCCGCATCGAGGAATGCGCCATCGTCGGCGATCGCGAACAGGCTGGGCAGTTCGTGGCTGACCAGCACGATGGTGGTGCCGAGACCTTCGCGCAGCTCCAGGATCAAATCGTCCAGGCGCCGCGAGGTGATCGGGTCGAGGCCGGCGGAGGGTTCGTCGAAGAACAGCACCTCCGGATCCAGCGCCAGGGCACGGGCCAGGCCGGCGCGCTTGCGCATGCCGCCGCTGAGTTCGGCCGGCATCAGGTCGGCGGCCGATTCCATACCGACCAGGGCCAGCTTGAGCCGTACCAGGTCGGCGATCGCGGCGGGCTTCTGCCGGGTGAACAGCTTGAGCGGCAGGGCGACATTCTCGGCCACGGTGAGCGAACTCCAGAGAGCGGAGCTCTGGAACAGCACACCATAGCGACGGTTGATCTCGATACGGCGGTCGTCGCGTGCGTCCCAGTAGCTTTCGCCATCGATCAGCACCTCGCCGGCGATCGGCCGCAGCAGGCCGAACAGGCCCTTCATGACCGTGCTCTTGCCACAGCCGCTCCCGCCCATCAGCGCGAAGATGGACCCCTGACGGATACGCAACGCGACATCGCGCTGGATCACCCGGTCGCCGAACGCGAGCGTCAGGCCGCGTGTCTCGATCTTGAACGGAGCTGCACCCATCCGGCGTCAGAACCCGAACACGTTGGCGACGACCGCGAACAGGGCATCGAGCGCGATGACGCCGACGATCCCGGCCACCACCGCACGGGTCGCCGCCTCGCCGACAGCCGCCGCGCTGCGGCCGGCATTGAGGCCGATCTGGCACGAGACGAGGCCGATCAGCGCGGCGAAGGCAATGCTCTTCGCCAGCCCGAACCCGAACTGGCTGAGCGGCACCGCATGCGCCACGGCCGTCGCGAAGGCGAGGGGAGACAGGTCGAGCATGGTTGTCGCGACCAATGCGCCGCCAGCAATGCCGATCAGGCAGGCATACAGATAGAGCAGCGGCATGGTGAGCATGAGCGAGAGCGTCATCGGCAACACCAGGTACGTCTGTTCGCTGATGCCGAGCACGCGCAACGCGTCGATTTCCTCGTTGCCCTGCATGGTGGCGAGGCGCGCGGCGTTGGCGCCGCCGGTGCGGCCGGCCAGGACGATCGCGGTCATCACCGCCGCGAGTTCGCGCACCAGGGCCAGCCCGACCAGGTTGCTGACGAAGATTTCGGCGGCAAAACGCCTCAGCTCCACTGCGCCGATGAAGGCGAGGATCGCGCCCAGCAGGAAATTGACCACGCCCACGATCGGCAAGGCGCTGGGGCCGGCACGCTGCACCGCGTCCAGCAGGTCGGCCCCCTGCATGCGGGTGCGGCGGCTGCGCGGCCAGACGCTGCTGACCAGGCCACGGGCCATCTCGCCGACGAGCTGCGCGCCGGCTCCCACCGAGGCGAGCGTGGACAGGCAGATCTTCCCGATCACGGCGAGCGGGTTCAGCCGCGGGCGGCGAGGGGCCGGAATGGCTGGCGTGCTCGCCGCGAGGGCGAGCAGCCGACGAGCGGAGGGAGGCAGTCCATCCTCGTCCAGCATCGTGCCGTCCGCCTGCACCAGGCCACGCAGGCGCCACAGCGTCGCGACCAGCAGACTGTCCCAGGCGACCAGCTCCCGTGCGTCGAAGCTCAGGCGGCGCGGGCTCGCCATAGCGCTGCGAATTGCCGCGGCCTGCACAGTCGGCACGATGTCGGTTGCATGCCGCCAGTCTCCACCGAACACCAGGACGGCATCGTCGCCTTCCCGGCGAACCTGCCAGAGCGGGTCCGGCTTACCCGGTGGTTTGGACAGAGGCGAACGCGCCAGGGGGCCGGCTCCTAGCCGGTGCAGCGCTTGAGCCGGGCTCCGCAAGCCGAAAGCTTGTGCGCCAGCCCGTCATAACCCCGGTCGATATGGTCCAGGCCATCGACCAGGGTAGTGCCGCGCGCGGTCAGTCCGGCAATGACCAGGGCTGCGCCCGCACGCACATCGGTTGCCATGACCGATGCGCCGTCCAGGGCCGGGACGCCGCGGATCAGTGCGGTCCGGCCGCGCACGGTGATGACCGCCCCCATCCGGCGCAGCTCGTCGACATGCCGGAAGCGGCTCTCGAAGATGGTCTCGGTCACCGTCCCGGCGCCATCGGCGATGCACAGCAAGGCCATCGTCGGCGCCTGCAGGTCGGTGGCGAAGCCGGGCCACGGCTGTGTCACGACATCGATGCCGATCAATCCGCCCGCAGCCCGCGCGGCGACCAGGCCTCCGGGCACCTCGCGCAGACTCACGCCGGCCTGTTCGAGCAGCGGGGCGGCGGCACCGAGCAGGCCCAGTGTGCCGCCTTCGAGCAGGATCTCGCCACCGGTCGCGGCAGCGGCGCAAGCGATCGTGCCGAGCTCGATCCGGTCCGGCATCACCCGGTGCAGCACGCCGCCGAGAGCGTGCCTGCCCTCGATGGTCAGGGTCGAGCTGCCGGCCCCCTTGATCCGGGCGCCCATGGCGATCAGGCACGCGCACAGATCGACCACTTCCGGCTCGCGCGCGACATTGCCCAGACGGGTGATGCCGTTGGCCAGGACAGCGGCGAGCAGCAGGTTCTGGGTCGCGCCGACCGACGGGAACTCGAGCTGGATGTCTGCGCCATGCAGTCCGTCCGGCGCGCGCGCGTCGATGATGCCGTGCTCGAGGGTGATCTCGGCGCCCATGGCCCTGAGGCCGGCCAGATGGAAGTCCACGGTTCTCAGGCCGATCGAATCGCCGCCGGGCATCGGCATCCTGGCTTCGCCGCACCGTGCCAGCAACGCGCCGAGCAGCAGGATCGAGGCGCGCATGCGCATGACCAGTCCTGCCTCGATCTCGCCCGGACGCACGCGATCGGCGCACAGGGTCAGGGAGAGCGGGGCACGCGGATCCCCGTCCGACCATGAGACGCCGACCCCGAGCCGGTGCAGCAGCGCGCCGAGGACGGCAACGTCGAGGCTGCGCGGAACGTTCTGTAGCGTCACCAGATGCGGTGTCAGCAGGGCGGAAACCATCAGCGGCAGTACCGCATTCTTGGCGCCGCTGATCGGATAGCGGCCGGACAAGGGACGGCCGCCCTCGATCGACAGCAGATGGTTCGGGTCCGGCTGCCACCAGGGCGACGCCTCGGACAGGATACGGGCCGGTGCGGATTGGATCGAGGTCATGGCGAGCCGGCTTTCCCATGGCGTTGAGCCAGGATACCAAAAACTCGGCCAGCCGATACGTCTCAGGCTTCAGAAACTTGGCTATTCTCGCGCTTCGACGATCGCGCGGACTATCGGGCCGGTTGCCTCCGGCGCGGAGTGACGGGATGATCGGTCATGAATTTCATACGCTTGCGCAATGACTGGCTCGGCAACGTAAGAGGCGACGTGCTGGCCGGGATGGTCGGGACCTTCGCCCTGATCCCCGAGGTGATCGCCTTCTCTTTTGTCGCCGGTGTCGATCCGGAGGTCGGGCTGTTCGCCTCGTTCGTGATCGGCACGGTGATCGCCATTACCGGCGGGCGTCCGGCGATGATCTCGGGCGCCGCTGGCTCGGTGGCGCTGGTTGCCGCGGCGCTGGTGCGCGGCCATGGGCTCGAATACCTGCTTGCGGCCACCCTGCTGGCCGGCCTGATCCAGATCCTGTTCGGGTTGCTCCGGCTCGACGTGCTGATGCGGTTCGTGTCCCGCTCGGTGCGGACCGGCTTCGTGAACGCGCTGGCGATCCTGATCTTCTCGGCACAGTTGCCACAGATCGTCGGCCCGAACTGGGGATTCGGCACGCAGTTCGGCTGGCAGAACGACGTGATGATCGCGGCCGGCGTGGCGCTGATCTACCTGGTACCGCGCTTGTTCACCGCGATCCCGTCGCCGCTGATCTGCGTGGTCGTGCTGACGCTCGTATCCGTGCTGCTGCCGATGCCGCTTCGCACGGTGGCCGATCTCGGCCGGCTGCCGTCGTCGCTGCCGATGCTGCACTGGCCGACATTGCCGCCGACGCTGGCGACGCTCGGCATCATCGCGCCGTACGCGCTGGCGATGGCGGTGGTGGGCCTGCTCGAATCCATGATGACGGCGAGCGTCGTCGACGACCTCACGGAAACCAACAGCGACAAGCGGCGCGAGTGTACCGGGCTCGGCATCGCCAACATGGCGGCCGGCCTGTTCGGCGGCATCGCCGGCTGCGGAATGATCGGCCAGACCGTCGGCAACGTGCGCTACGGCGGACGCGGACGGCTTTCGACCTTCGTGGCGGGTGCGTTCCTGCTGGTGCTGATGGTGGCGTTGCGGCCCTGGGTGGCGAAGGTGCCGGTGGCGGCACTCGTCGCCATCATGATCATGGTGTCGATCAGCACCTTCTCGTGGGGCTCGCTGCGCGACCTGGTGGTGCATCCCAAAACCTCCAGCATGGTGATGCTGGTCACCGTCGCCGTGGTCGTGGCGACCTCGGACCTGGCGATCGGCGTGGTCGTGGGCGTCCTGCTGAGCGGGGTGTTCTTCGCGTTCAAGGTGATGCGGTTGATGGCGGTCGAGATCGGATACGATGCGGACACCGATACCCGCCTGTATACGGTCCATGGCCAGGTGTTCTTCGCGTCCGCGGACATGTTCGCTGATCGCTTCGACCTTCGCGATACCGCGCGCGCGGTGCGGATCGATCTGCGGCAGGCGCATCTGTGGGACATCACCGCGGTCGGCGCGCTGGAGTCGGTCGTCACCAAGATGCGGCGCCATGGCCTGCGCGTCGAACTGGTCGGGCTGAACGAGGCCAGTGCCGGCATGGTCGAGCGGCATGCCGGGCCAGGACTGGATCTTGCATAGCAGTCAGGCGTAACTCGTCGATATGGGGGGTGTCCCGGGTTGCCGGCGACACCTTCTGTCCGAACGCTGGATGCCGGATGGACAGCCCTGAACGCAGTCCAGCAAAACAATACTTAAAGTTGATGAAGACCGGCATCCACTACCCTTGTCGGAGGCCAAGGCCGGCACGCCGCTGATTTCAGATCGGCAAGTATTAATGGAAGTAAACGATTGGCTGCATATTTCCAGTTCGAGTATCGGTATTGAAACGATTTTAATTATCGTCTCAAATTTGAGCAATTGTGCAGTGCACCTAATCAAGTTTGTACAAAAGCGTTTCTTGACTTACAGCGCAGGAGGATCCAGATGATCGTGCGCACCCGAACCTAGAGAAAAGTCTCTTAAAAGTCGGAAATGGCGTTGGCAGTCGAGCCATCTATCAATTCGACAAAGCGATATTTCGGACGAACGCCCATGAACCGTATGCTTGTCGGCAATTCCCTGGCTACTTTCGGCGCCGCCACGATTACTCCGGATCGACGCGTGTCCGCGGCAGCGGCAAACCATGCCACCAACGGTTTTTTTCGTGGCATCGTGTTCGGATTCGTCGCCGTGGTTCCATTCTGGACCGGGCTGATCTGGCTTGGACTCAGACTGTTCAATCACGGGTAACGACGACGTGCCTCGATAATTTAAGGCACCTCGTCGCCAAGTCCTGGCGACGGATCAGTGGGCTGCGGATCGACTAAGGTAGGGCAGCAGGACTGTCATTTGAGCACGATCGCGTCCATGGTCCGGCTCCAGAGTGAACATGTAGTTTCCCCAGAGGGGGCCGGCTGCCCAGTACGTCCACCCGAGCCATTCTTTGGAATTGGCCTTCATGAAGGCCACCACGTGGTCCAGGACCGCGGCGCATTCCGGCCGGCGACTGACGCCGAACTCGCCGAGAAATCCTTGCTGATGGTGAGCGTGCAGCCATTGCGTGACCGAGGTCAGTCTCCGCACGGCTTCATCCGGGGCGACACACGTATCCTTGGTCCCCGACGAGTCCCGGTCGAAATACTGATGGACCTCGAACACCATGCGATGCCGTGGATCCTTTAATCCGGCGAGCGCATCACCGTTGAGAGAGGCAAAGTTGTGGGCACCGTCCCAGCCTACCCCCGACACGAGAATACGGTTGTTCGAACCGGTGCGCCGGATGCCGTCGATTGCCTGCTGCTGGATGTTCTTCCAGAGAAGGGGGTCCGGGATTTGAGGCTCGTTCATCAAACCGAACAGCACGCTGTCGTCACGGCCGAAGCGCCCGGCCAGCTTGACCCAGAGATCCGTGAACGCCGATGCCGTCACGTCGCCGGTGCCGATCTGAACGCCGCGATAGCGGCCGTAATCATGGATGTCGATGATGGTAGAGGCGCCGTGCTGGCGTATGATCTCGATCAGATCGGCAAGCCGCGTCAGCTCCTTGGCATCGAGCGGACCGAGAAGTTCGGGCTGTAGGCGCGACCACAGCACCGAGATCCGAAAGACGTTCATGCCTTTCCGGGTGAAGTAGGTCACTTCCTCCGCCTTCGGGTAAAGATAGTCTTTCCCGTAGATCCCGGGCACCTTCGAAGATGCGAAGCCCGCACCGGCCAGATTGACGCCCTTGAGGTCCTGGGCGTGGCCGCATGGCGTGCCAAAGGCGCACATCGCCAGGGTAGCCCATCCCGCGACGGTCCCCATCTTTTTCATGCGAGGCTGCCCTGGATCGCGGGGCGAGTGAACCGTTGCAAGCTCGGCATGGAGCGTGCGCGCGCCTTTACCGCCTGCGTCGCCGGGCAGTTCGCCACGCCATACAGGAACCAGAGAAGAGCCGCTGTCTTGATCGTGAAGATCGACGCTCCGATGCACAAGGACGTCGACAGGTAGACCGCGATCATGACCTTCATGGATGTCGCTTCCATCCGTACGGATCGATTGAAGGCGAACAGTGCCAGGAACATCAGGGTCAGCGGCAGGCCCATATTGTTCACGACATACGCATATCCGGTGTCCGCAGTATAAACCTGGGACGGCAACATGGCGAACCATTGCGGCAGGTGCCAGTAGTTGAGAAGCCGGCTGGAGAACAGGAGCCGTCCCGAAAGATTGTCGATCATGATGGCTGGAACGACACCCTTCAACTCGTTCAGCGAGCCGACCAGGGTCAGTCCCACCATCACCACGAGCGGCATCACGAACACTGCGATACGGGACCGAACCAGTGGCGTCAAACGCACGAGCAGCATCGCCGTGCAGCATCCGCCGGCGAAGCGACTATCGGCGATGATCACGCAAAGTACGGAGAGCGCCAGCAACCAGCCTCTGCTTCGCCGCGATCCATTGGTCGTGGTTATGCACCACGCAAACATGATGGCAGCGTAGTTACCGAGTGAATCCGGCTCGAGAAAGATCGACGAGACACGATGCGATCCCAGCAGCGTGGGGAAGAAGGTGCGGGACAGTGCACCGCGATCGCCACTGAGATAGAGGTTCGTGCCGCTGTAATTCACCGTGCCTGGGGCGATCACACCCTTGTCGACGTAGTACGACCAGACGTCGAAAATCTCGCCGAACGTCGGTGTGAACAGCAGCTCGAAGAACCCGACTGCGAGAACAATCGCCATCAGTGTCCAGACCAGGCGACTGGCCTGACGCGGAGTGGCCATCCTGCCTAGTTTGTAGAAAATGTACATGATCCCGAGGTCATGCAGGATTTTCAGGTTCACCTCGGAATTGATCAGCTTCATGCCGACCATGAACAGGACGCTCATGACAAGAAGCTGTTTTACCCACAGCGCCACATCGTTTCGGATAGCGATGATGCCGATCAGCAGGATCAGAAGCTCCGTGGCGACGATCGGAAGACTTCCGATTGGCGCCCAGCCACGCGTCTTGATGAAGCACAGCACCATGTTGAACATCATGGATGCGATGATCAGCCACGACCCAAGGTCCAGGCTCTGGCCTCTGTTCGCTGATCGTGCTCGGCTGGCAGGCATTCATCCTCTCCTTATAGAGATGTTCGGCACGCGTTTTCGGACAGGAGTGCAATCCAGCAGACTCGGCGCGGGCCGCTTCCCGCCCGATCGTTCCCAATCGTCCGGCAGACCGCCATGGCCGATCCGCCGGCCAGTCCGGCGCGTATCATCACGCACTGGGGCCTCGATACGGCGATGGGTGTGACCGGACAGTGGGATCATGAGTTGCCATGGCTGGTTGAACGAAAGCGATGCGGGACATGTTCGGGCTGCTTGCGTCTGCAGGCGGGCTTAACGTACTGGTCAGCCTTGTGAATACCATGCTGGCAACCGGAAGGCGCTGCAAATATGCACGGTGCGGCCGTTCGCCATGCGAATCGGCGACCTCGGCGTCGGCCGATACGGTCGGGTCACGGCGGGTATCCTGGACCAGCACCAGGGGCGTCATTGTTGCCAATGACGATACGCGGATGTTCGCGCAACGGAGGTGACGTGTCCCAAGACTGAAATCCTCCAACGTTACGATCATGTGCAGGTTGCCAATCATTACAAAATTTAAAGAAACGTTCGCTAGGTAATATGCTGTTGTAGCGATCAGCAGGCAGTCCTGAATAAAGTTGCTCGTTAAATCACAGTTAAACCGTGTGATCTGTTCTTCCGATGCGTAGTATGCGACGTCAGAAGCTCGATTGCGCCACGATCGTCAAGTATGGCTTGACGATTCCATGCTTGGTGCTAGCTGAATAAACAGGCTGTGAACGTGGCTATCTTGATGAATGTCCTCATTGTAGAGATAATCAGATGCGCCTGATATGTGAAGAGTGGAAGACAACGTGATCAATACGGATGCAAGATTTACTGATGAAGGGTAATGGTATCATTCCATGCTCAACTCCCTAGTCATATCAGTTCATGATTTCCGCAGCCTTCGCAAAGCGAGTGTTCATTTTATCACGGGCGAACTCGTGCATCGGGGCCCCACACGGTTTTTCTCGATCGGCATGTCCCGCCTCTCGATGCGTCGCGGCGACACACGTGCCAACCTCGACGGACGCTCGAACCGGGTCGAACGGTATGAAGGCGTCGATTGCTACCTGTGGAAGAAAGCCTGGCATCCGTTCAACACGCGCCGCAGGCAGCTCGCCATGCTGGAATCAGCCATGTTCAGCTTATACCGGCTGGTCCTGCCATCCGTTCCGAGGCAATGGGTACGCGAGGCCGACATCGTGTTTATCGAGTCCGGTCTCGCCGCCATCTTCGTCGCGGATGTCAAGCGGATCAACCCGGCTGCCAGGATCGTCTATCTTGCATCGGACGATCTCGACGTCGTGGATTGCGCGCCGACCATCAAGCGAGATTTCGCGAAAAACTTCGACAGCATCGACACCGTGAGGCTTCCCTCGCGTTTCCTGGCCAGTGGCATGCCGCACACGCGAAGCTCCATCTTCGTTCCGCATGGTATCGACCGCGACATGGCCACCAAGCGCTATCCAAATCCATACAAGGGTCGTTTGGCGGCGGTTTCGGTCGGTTCGATGCTGTTCGATGCCTCCTTCTTCACCGAGGCCGCGTCGCTGTTTCCCGATATCGACTTCCATGTGATCGGTGCAGGCAAAGCGGCGGCATCTCTTGCCGGGACCAACATCATCGTCCATCCGGAACTGGCATTCGTGGAAACACTCGGCTACCTGCAGCACGCCGCATTCGGTATCGCGCCGTATCGCGACGCGGAAACGCCGCGCTATCTGATCGACACCTCCCTCAAGCTTCGTCAGTTCGCGTTGTTCGGCATCCCGGCGGTGTGCCCCTATTTCGCTCTCGGGACCGAGGCCGGCCGCTTCGGCTATCTGCCGGGGGATGCCGAATCCATCCGCGCTGCGATTACGGCCGCCCTGGCGAACCAGGTGCCGATCGTCGACGCATCGTTCTCCTGGGCGGAGGTCGTCGAACGGATCCTCGAGCCGCAGGCCTATCCGGACACGAGGCTATGATCGCATCCGCTCGCATGGTGGCCGTCGCATGACGACCCAATCGGCTCCATCGCGCCCTGTGGTCGCGATCTACCGGACGGAGGTGCTCCCGCTGTCCGAGACGTTCGTTCGGGACCAGGCATTGGCGCTCCGACGCTGGCAGCCGATCCTTGTCGGCGAGCGACAGATCGACGCGTTGCCGCTGTCCGGTCTGGCAGTCTCCACCTGCCATTCCGGACCGGCAACCTTGGCCCAGCGTCTCGCAAGCCTGGCCTGGCGCCGGCTCGGACGTCCGTCGCCGTCGATGGTCGCTCTGGTCAGGCGCGCGGCGCCCAACCTGATCCATGCGCATTTCGGCTTCGACGGCGTCGAGGCCTGGCCGATCGCCCGGCGCCTCGGCCTGCCGCTCCTGGTCACGCTGCACGGATCCGACATCACGACGACGATGGACTGGTTCACCTCGGGCCGAGCCGGGCGACGCTGGGCGGCCTATCCGTCGCGTCTCGCCCAGATCGCCACGCAGCGCCAGGTCAGTTTCGTCGCCATTTCGGAAAACATCCGCCGCGCGGCGCTCGATGCCGGGCTCCCGCCGGAAAGGATTTTCGTGGAACGGATCGGCGTGAACACCAGCGGGTTCGCACCGGGCGGACTGCCGATCGCCAGGCGTCAGCCGCTCATCCTGTTCCTGGGTCGGCTTGTCGAAAAGAAAGGCTGCAGCTTCCTGATCGAATCCTTCAAGACTCTCCGCCGAGACGTGCCTGGTTGTCAGCTGGTCATCGCCGGCGACGGGCCCTTGCGAGCGGAACTGGAAGCTCAGGCAGCCGGCCTCGACGGGGTGCGGTTTGCCGGCAGCGTGTCCCACGATCAGGTCCGGGCGCTCATGCAGCAGGCTCGTGTGTTCTGCCTGCCGAGCATCACGGCAGCGAGTGGCGATGCCGAGGGGCTGCCGCTGGTGATATTGGAAGCACAGGCCAGCGGCGTGCCGGTCGTTACCTCCGCGCGTGGTGGGGCCGAGGAAGGGATACGTGATGGCCAGACCGGGCTCGCATTCGCCGAGCGCGACGTTGCCGCCATGACCAGGCATCTGGTGAGCGTGCTGAGCGACGACGCGCTTGCCACACGCATGTCCGAGGCTGCTCCCGGCTTCATTGCCGCCGAGCACGACCTCCTGAAATGTACCGAGCGGCTGGAACGCGTTTACGATGTCGTCGCCAGGACCCGGTCGTGACCGATCTCGACAGCGTCGCGGTCATTATCCCGACCTTCAATGCGCAAGCCTTCATGATCCGTGCGATCAAGTCGGTGCAGGCACAGACGCGTCCGGCCAGTGAGATCATTATCGTCGACGATTGCTCGACCGACGATACGCGAGCGATCCTCGACCGGATCGCGGGCGAGGATCCCCGGATCCGGATCGTCCACATGCCGCGTAATGGCGGACCGTCCGCCGCACGGAACGCCGGTATCAAACTTGCGACAAGCCGATGGATCGCGATCCTGGATGCCGACGATGCCTTTGCTCCGCAACGGCTGGCCGAACTGGTGCCGTTTGCCGTCGACACGAACGCGGATATCGCGACCGATAACCTCGCCCTCTACGATGCCCAGGCCAAGCTGGTTACCGGCACCGGACTGGCGGATGGCGTCGTCGTTCCCGACTGCCCGATTGGCTTGCGCGACTTTCTCGATCACAACCGTGCCGACGGAAAAAGCTTCGACTGGGGTTTGCTCAAACCCCTGTTCAGGCGGCAGGTCCTGGTTGATCGCGCCGTGTTTTACAACCCGGAAGTCCGCCATGGCGAAGATTTTCAACTTGCGGTCGAGTTATTGTTGGCCGGCGCAACGTTCAGAATTCTGAACCGTCCGCTTTATCTCTATACACAGCGTCAGGGCGCCGTCAGCGGACGCGCCTCGGGCATGACGCGCACGACGGTCGCGTATGGCACCATGAGGGATGCCGCACTCAAGATGAGCCGGGATGAGCGGCTGACATCGGATCCGGAGCTCGTCGAGCTGCTGCGGATCAGGGCTCATGGGCTTGGGCGTCTCGATGACGCCGATTTCGTGTCGAGGGCCGTGCACGGTGGCCAGATCGGGCGGATCGTGCAGCGGTGCATGCGCGACCCGGCCTTCTTCCCGCGGATGCTGCGTCAGATCGGCGCCGCGCTTCGACGACGGCTCCCGTTCTGACGCAGCGACGCGGGCCCTTCCTGCTCAGGCCGGCAAGACACCCAGCTTCTTGCCGAACCTACCGGCAAGCTGGTTGAGCCGGCCGGCGAACTGCAGGAACACGTCGCGTCGCAGAAGGTAGAGCGCCAGGGGATAAAGCACGCTGCTCACCACGGTGATGACAGCGACCTTGGCGATGTTCGATCCCGATACCAGTGGCAGGAACGAGGCGGCATAGGCGATCAATGTCGTCGTGCCGGCCAGGAGGAGCGGCATCACATAGAGTTCGAGCACTTTCCATGTCCCGATCCCGCCTTCACGCAGGATGAGGACCGAGCAGATCGGCGGGTAGACCGCGTAATACACCACGACACCGGCGGCGACACCGATCGCCCCGTCGATCATCCCACCGACGATGACGGTGCCGAAGAACAGCGGCGCGGAGATTGCCGCATAGATCAGGGAGCGGCGGAACTGGCGTCGCGCGCTCAGCAGCGAACCGGTGATCCAGGAGACGGCGTCGAACGGAAGTCCGATGCTCAGCAACTGGACCAGGGGAATGGCGCCCAGCCAGCGCCGCCCGAACAGCAACTCCAGGCCGGGAGCCGCAAGTGCCGCCTGCAGAAAGCAGAATGGGACCACGAGATAGGAGAGAAGCCGCGATGCACGCCAGGCCGCGTCCGCCTGTCGTTTCGGCTCGCTGCGCAGTTGGGCCAGGGCGGGGAACACGACGCTGATGAAGTTGCCGGCGAGCATCCGGACCGGCTGCACCGAAAAGCGGAAGGCGAAATAGTACAAGCCGACGACACTGTGCGACGCGATCAGTCCCAGGATGATGTAGTCGCCCTGGTTGACGATCTCGATAATGGTACGAGCCGCGAACACCAGCGTGCTGTTGCCGAACATGTACTTCATCTGCACCAGCCGGAAGCGGCGGCGGATCGTCGGAGGTGCCTTCCACCAGTACAGGACCGCCTTGATCAGTGCCAGAAGCGGAACCGGTATCGCGAAACTGTAGGCCCCGAGACCGCTCCAGGCGCAGACGATGGTCCCGAGCTGGAGTGCTGCGATCTCGAAGGTATTGTACCCGGCGAGAAAGCGGAAATTCATGTCCAGCCGGATCTGCACCATCGGCACCGTCGCCAGGGTGCGAATCGGCATCGCCACCGCCAGGATGACGATCAACCACCCCACGCTCGGGCTATGATAGAAATGGGCGGCGATCGGCGCTGCCGCCATGACCAGCAGCATGCCGAGCGTGCCGAGCGCCAGGCTGATCCAGAAGGCCGGGGCCGACCACATCTTCATTGTTCGCTGCCGTTGCAGCAGCACGTCATCCACCCCGAAGCTGACCAGCACCTGGGCGATCCCGGTGACGGTGTTCGCCAGGCCGATGATGCCGAAATCGGTGGGCAGCAGGAGTGCTGCCAGGATGAGTTGCGAGAAAAGTCCCAGCACGCGCGCCGTGAGGCTCTGCGCCATCAGCCAGATCACGCCGCTCGTGGTCGTGCGATTGAGCCGATGCTTTACGCCCGCGACATCGTTCGCGGATGGTCCGATTACCGGCATGAGGTGTCGCCGCGGCCGGAACGGAGGGTGACGCGAGGACCCGACCGACGTGGCGGCCACTCCAACGCTCGGCTCGGGGACAGAATTCGGATGTCCCTGATCGTCGGATGCTGGATGGCGGCGCGCACATCCTGCAGCAAGCATACGGCGTCGAATCCCGTTATGACGACGTCGATGACCGGTTCCGTCAAGTTGTTCATCCTCGGTCTATCGTAACGAGACTATATAATGCGTCATGAAATGGGCGTTGGCCAAGGTTGTGCCTGTTCAACATGTGGCGTTCAGCGATCAATATTTTGAAGGTCCGGGCAGATTAGTGCCCGCAGCCGTAATGTCGCGAAGGAATGGATGCGATATTCGACCGTCATGCGGTGGCCATGCTCGAGCAGGGCGATGACTGCGAACACGAGCACGAAGCATATGCGGGGGAGGCGGGCCGGCCCTGCCCCCTTGAAGTGCATGAAGAAGCCCAGACCGCCCAGGCCGACGATACCGCCGATCAGGACCTCGATCACGCTGTGATCGTGCAGGACGACACGTGACGCGCCGAACAGAAGCGCGATGGTGATCGCCAGCATGAACCGCAGGATAACGTTCAGCCTCGGAAACAGGATCGTGGCGATGCCGCCATAGAGCATCGTTGCACTGGCAGTATGGCCGCTCGGGCTGTCCAGCGCGCCGGCCCCGAGAGCTGGGCCGCATGCACCGATTCCGAGCTTCAGGACCAGCATGGCCGCGAGGACGCCTCCCATCGCGATCGTCCAGGTGAGCGCGGTCTTCCAGCAGCGGCTCAGGAGCAGAAAGAGCAGGACGCACACGGAGGTCGGGAGCACGATCGCTTGATCCGCGAAGTCGGTGACCCATTGGATCACGGCAAGTGTGGCATGCATCTATTGGTATCGTCCCTGACAGCTCTGCTCGTAAGACGATACACGGCGGACGCCCTGCCGCCACAGCCCTCATGCCACGCACGCGGAATGGTTGTGAAAGCGCTTTTCTTTCACTGGTTCCATCACTACGGTCCACGATTGTTACACGTGGCAAGGTGGATGCGGATAAAAAAGTCGGAACATTTCACGCGCATACGAGCGTCGGCACGGAGGAGATCGGATTGCGTTGCAATCTCGGGCCTCGTGGCTCGTGTGATCGGCGTAACGACAATCGGTCTGTTTTCCGTATATGCCGCCGCGTCCCCTTTGGCTGACCACGGCATTCGATGGGGTATCAACGACAGCGGCATGGAGTTCGGGCGGGGCATGAAAGCCTCCACGAACTATGCGGTGCCCGATCCCACCTATTATCTGCAGCATGGCGTACAGCTCGTTCGTGTGCCGGTACAGATCGACCGGCTGGTTCCCGATCCTGGTCGTGAGCTGAATTCCGCAGTGCTTCAGGAGCTCCGCGATATCGTCAAGATGGACAAGGCAGCCGGCGCCATCACCGTCATAGATCCGCATGGTTACGGATACATGAACAAGGATGGTCACCCGCGCGACATCCTGACGGACCAACAGGGCCGTGCCGACTACGTCGATCTCATGCGCAGGCTCGGGCAGGTGTTCGCGGGCGACGCTGTCGCCCTGGATCTGATGAACGAACCTCATTCCGGAAGCGATGTGTCCTACATCCCGATCTGGAACGACGCGATCGCGGCGATACGCCAGGCCGGCTTCCGCGGCACGGTACTTGTTCCCCATGCGCATTGGAGTGCCGCATCCGACATAAGCCCAGCCAGACCGTATCCCGACGGCATTGTGGACCCGCAGGAAAACTGGGTCCTCGAACTGCACTCCTATCTCGATCCCGATGGAACGGGGACCTACCGTAAGGCTGTCCTGTCGCCCGATATCGGCGTGACGCGGCTCGCGGGCGCCATAGCCTGGTCCCGTCAAAGCCACATTCGCATCTTCCTCGGCGAGACCGGCGGCCCAGCTTCGCCGATCGGCCTCGCCGCGCTGGCGAACATGCTGTCACAGGTGGCAGATGCGCCGGACGTTTTCTGGGGCGTGGCGCTGTGGGGCGCTGGACCCTGGTGGAAGCCGAACTACCCGATGCGGCTCGATCCGATCGACCACGTTATGCGTCCGCAGATGGCTGTTCTCGAGCATCAGATCGCGCCCGAGCAGATTTATCTGGCGACCGATCCGGATGCGCCGGAAGCGGTGGTGACGATCAGGCTGAATGGTCGGGTGGTCGCGGACGAGGTGCATGTTCAGGCTAGTCGATTACAGATGCCTCAGGCGTTGCCCGTGATGGCGATCATGCGGCCAGGCTGTCATGTGATGCAGGTCGAGCTGCATCGGACCGACGCATCGAAGACCGCAACAGTCTATGTCGTCGGGTCGAGCTGGAAAGATCACGTCAATAGTGACGATGCGTTCGGCCGTACGAAAAACGGGGAATTCACGTTTCACGTCCGTATCCCTGATAAAAATGATGTAATCAACGGGTTCTGTAGTTGATCTTTATCAGCCCGGCGGCGTTCGTTATCTGACCGGGGAATAGGATTCATAACTGATGCGCATCGCGATGATTGGTGGCGGCTATGTCGGCCTCGTCTCCGCCGCTTGTTTCGCGGAGTTCGGCACCGAAGTTTCGGTCGTGGAAACCCATCCTGTTCGGCTGTCGGCGTTGCAGCGCGGTGAAATTCCGATTTACGAACCTGGCCTCGATAAGCTGGTCGGCGACAATATTGAGGCGGGCCGGCTTTCGTTTGGCAACGACATTGCCCTCGCGGTCGCGGGGGCGGACGCGATTTTCATTGCAGTCGGCACACCACCCCGTAACGGCGATGGACATGCCGACCTGACCTATGTGTTTGCCGCCGCCGAGCAGGTGGCGCGCGCCATGACCGGTTATGCGGTGATCGTCACCAAATCGACGGTGCCTGTGGGTACCGGACGCCGAATTGCCGAGATCATTCGCCACCTGCGGCCGGAACTCGAATTCGATGTTGCCTCCAATCCCGAATTCCTGCGTGAGGGTTCGGCGATCGGCGACTTCATGAAGCCGGACAGAGTGGTGATTGGCACCGATACCGACCAGCCTGGTGGGACCGAGCGAGCCCAGGAAATCATGCGCCGGCTGTATCGCCCGCTTTATGTGATCGAGGCGCCGATCCTGTTCACCAGCCTGGAAAGTTCGGAGCTGATCAAATATGCGTCCAACTCGTTCCTGGCGATGAAGATCAGTTTCATCAATGAGATGGCCGACCTCTGCGAGCGTGTCGGCGCGGATGTGCACGAGCTGGCCCGCGGCATCGGCATGGACGAACGTATCGGACGCAAATTCCTGCACGCAGGTCCCGGCTATGGCGGATCATGCTTTCCCAAGGACACCCTGGCCTTGATGCGGATTGCCCAGGAAGCGGGCGCCTCGTCGCGGCTGGTCGAGGCAACGGTTCAGGTGAACGATGCGCGCAAGGCCAGCATGGGAGCGCGTATTATGTCGGCTTGTGGCGGCAGCGTGCGCGGCAAGACGATCGCGGTGTTCGGGCTGACCTTCAAACCCGAAACAGACGATATGCGCGATGCGCCGTCGATCCCGATCATTCACCGCCTGATCGAGAACGGCGCGCAAATCCGGACCTTCGATCCGGCAGGCATGGTAGCGGCGCGACCACTTCTGCCGGCACACAAAATCACCTACTGCGCTGACGCGATCGACGCGGCAACCGGTGCGGATGCGCTTCTGGTGCTCACCGAGTGGAACGAGTTCCGGGCTGTTTCTCCAGAACAGTTGCGGGGGTTGATGACCGGCAATATCGTAATCGACCTTCGGAACATCTGGGAGCCTGGTTCCATGGCTCAAGCAGGCTTTGTTTATAGCAGCATTGGACGGCCGGAACGCCGTACCCGGTTGGACGTCGGTATCGCTGTGGCCTGAACTGCTTCATGATACCGAACATGTCCGTAACATGCCGGTCATTGCCAGGAGCAGTGCCAGTCTCGCGTCGAGAGAATGACACTGCGTTGACATCGGTCATGTCGGAAATCGACCTGGAGAGTGGACCGACCTATCCTGAAGTGGATTGCAACGAATTCAGTTGCTTCCGTATTTGGCAACCACCGACATCTGGGTTGCATCGACCCCATTGACCGGCTCGATGTTCATTGCGTAGCTGCCCCACCATGGGCCGCCCGCCCAATAGGTAAATCCAAGGAGCCCGCCGGACCGCATTGCGGCAAAGCCGTTAGCAAGCTGCTGATTCCATTTGGCATTGTCCTTGCCGACGCCGATTTCGCCGATCATGCACCTGCGGCTTTTGACCTGGCACCAGTTCGAAAAAACACCGATCCGCTGTGCCAGCGTATCCACCGTAACTCCATGGGACGCTTCGATTGCCCAGTTGAAATGCGTGCCGCTCGCGTTGCGGTCACCGTAGACGTGTGCCTCGTAGATGATCCGAGATTTAGGATCGTTTATGGTGAGATTCTGGTTGTTGGAAGCCCAGCTACCGGCTGAAGCCCAGTTGTTACCTTCGACGAAAATGTAAGAACTCGTATCGACTTTTCGAATCGCCGTGACGGCGGCCTGCGCAGCGTTAGGCCAGACGTCGGCAGATGGCATGTTGCTCGGCTCGTTCATCAAGTCGTAACCGCCAAGACCTGGCAGGCTTTTCAGAGCCGATGCAAAAATCTGCCAGAACTGTGCGAATTGTGCCTGCGTGACCGTTCCATCGCCAATTTTATGCGTTGCATATCCACCGTAGTTGTGAACGTCGACGATGACCTGCATCTTGCGAGCAGCAGCCTCGGCAAGAACCTTCTGGATGAGGGCAAAATAAGCAGGATCCAACGTTGTGCTCGGATTGGCCGCCAGCAGGTTGGGTTGCAGGCGACCCCAGAGGACCGGAAGCCTGATCATCATCACGCCCTTGCTTTGGTAATAAGCAAGTTCCTTATCGGTGGGCGCAACATAATCGTGGTTCGCCCGACCAGGCAATGTGCCGGATTTGAACTCAAGTCCTGAAAGATTGACGCCCGCTGAGAGAGCTGACGTCGCAGCGCGTCCCGAGGACGCATCCAGCAAACCGAGGCATGCGCCGATAACCAAAGCTGCTTCTAACTTCATTCTGTAGACTCTCAATTTCTGTCCAGACCGATCACGCTGCGGTGATGATCTTCTACATGAAAAAACCGAGAGAAAAAGAGACTGATCATCAATTAACGATGAAGTTTCTGCCGCTTCCGGCGGCGAATGCATCGATAATAGGCGATGAACGTGTTTTTCTGCCTGCTGTGGAGCACGGCATATTTAGCGGCCGTTGGGGGTATCTTATGTTAAAGTGCTGATAGGAAAGATTTTGTAGCACCATTGGACATCGATACCAGATGGTCTGGACATGTTCGAAAGATCGGCGTCTCGAATTAAAAAGATTATCTGCTTACAATCGAAGCACTCGGCCAAAAGTTCTAAGGCTAAACTTTTGTGAGCGCGAGGTGGCAATGCTCTATAATATCGTCAAGAGTACTGTAGTGGTGCAATTCTGGACCCCTATCTAACCTTGATAGACGATCAACGATTAAGGGTCAGATCGGTTATATTAGCTAAACTTTTCAAACGTGTAGCGGCAACTCGGAAGCTGATGATCCTCACTGTTGGGCACAGATATATGCAAAATTGAAGCTAGACCGTGAGCCAAGCTTATCGATCGTTATAAACCTCTGATACTTCGTATCCGCTGATCATCCATATCGGATAAAAACAACGCAACTTCTAAGATTATTCGTTGTAAAATTGCTCGCGGGGCGTGTAACCTATCTCTGATAACATTTTACAGAGTTAATTAAGATTATTTTCTTCTCATCATCTACGCTCATTAGTAGTGGAATCACATTGCGCGTCATCAAAGCTATGTTGTTTATAGGAGGCTTTAGGTTGCGCGTGTGCGAAGTATGCGATTCGCTGCTTGGCTAGCGGCAATACGTTAGTCATAACGTAATACTAACGAAATTCGGCTTGTAACCGTGACGGGGCACATCGTCTATGACGAGTGTCGCTGTATCACAGCTATTTGAACCTGAAGCAGTTTATCAACCGGTCGAGTAGCTTGGCATTCCTGTTTTCAGCGAACATGCCTGACAACGTGAGGGCGCGATGCCGGCCTCGTTCGCGATATCGACCGCGAACTACGATAGACTAGGCGTGCCTCCCAAGCAGCAATGATGACCTTGGCGGTGCTAGATGCTGGATCAACGTCGATCTAAGGTAGTCGTTCTGATTCTATAGCAAGTCAACAGAAGCCTTTTGTCGTGGATGCGACGTCAGTGCCATGAATTTGCCCAACTCGCCGGTTAAGTTCTGATCCAGAAGCCCACGACGAGAGGAAGAAGGTCACACGGAATTCGCCGATCCAAACTAGTTTCATAGAATAATATGATATAATTGAACTATTAACCCAATCCTTACATGAATATCGGCATCGGTTAGGATCATTCAGCGAGTAATTGTAACTCAACACGAGTAGACAATTCTCTGTTGATCAAGAAAACGTTTGTGGCGCAGGTTATAAACTGTGTTTACAGATCAAGAGATGGGCTAGCTTTACGCTGCTTGCTGTATACACTCTTGGATTTGTGTGTGGATTGAATCGGAACTGAGGGGCGTTCGATCGACTGTAATAATGTCTCCCGCGAGTTCGGGTTTTGTCAATATTAACGTCAGCGCCGCCGGTTCGTAATCGTCGTGTTAATTCACGCAATATCCAGGGCAGAGTATTTCAGATGAGGCAGACAGTTTCTTCCACCAAGCATCTGCTCCAAGCTGCCAAACTAGAGCAGGGCCAGGATACGGTGCTTCCGCCTTTCGCATCTCAGGTGAAGGCGGAACCAATCGACGTGTATGGTTACAGTCATCCTGTGCTTCCCTGGACGATCAAGATCATCGACGTCGTTGCGACGATTGCGGCGACTTTGCTGCTGACATGGGGCGGTGGTCACCTCCTGACACATCTTCAGGACCGTGTGCGTGTCACAGCGGACCTGGTCTCGATCCTGATAATTTTCCTCTGGCCTAAAACTGAACGTCTTCTCGATATTCCCCATGTGACGCGGATCTGGGATCAGGCCCGATATATTGGGTCTGCACTTCTTGTGGCTGCTATCTCACAATTCATCATCCTGTGGGTGTTGGGGTGGGCGCCGGCGCCATCTGCGACCACAGCCCTGAACTGGTTCGTCGCTGCCGGTCTTACACTGCTGCTCGTCCGCTCCTGCCTGATCTATGTTCTGTCCAAGCCATCGGTCCGAAGCAGGTTGGCATGCAGGCTCGCGATCGTGGGGGACGGGATTCAGGCATCTGGCGTGGCGGAGCGCTTCAGTCGTGGAACGTCCGGAACATTTTCGACACTCGGAATTTTTAGCGATACGCTCTCCGAGTCCGATCCTGCGAAGGTGCGTGGTTCCCTTACCGAACTTGTTGCGCTCAGTCGGGAGCGCACTCTACACGGGGTCATTATTGCGGTTTCCCCGTCGCAGGACAATGAACGCCAAATAGAAGAGATCGTATGGCAACTGCGCAGCGTGTCGGCGCACATCTATGTCATGCCCCATCTGGTGCCTGAGCTCGACGTGGCGCTGCCGATCGAGGTGGTCGGCCCGGTTTCCCTGATGGTTTTGCGCCGACGTCCCCTGACCGAACGTCAGACCATCGCGAAATTAGGCATTGACCTTCTGTTTGGAAGTATAGCTCTCATAATCCTGCTTCCGCTTTTGCTTACGATCGCTCTGGCCATCAAGCTGGATTCTCCCGGGCCTGTGTTCTTCAGGCAGTCACGTCTGGGCTTTAATAACCGGTCGTTCCAGGTTTTTAAATTTCGTTCTATGTATGCAGACATGGCGGATCCTACTGCGATGAAGCAGACAAGCCGGAACGATGCGAGAGTAACCCGGGTTGGAAAATGGCTTCGTAAACTTAGTCTTGACGAGTTGCCGCAGCTGTTGAACGTGCTGCGTAATGAGATGTCATTGGTCGGGCCCAGGCCGCATGCGCCACATACCCGTGCTGGAGGTGAGCTTCTCGACGATGCTCTCGCGGAGTACGTTATCCGTCATCAGGTAAAACCAGGAATTACGGGTTGGGCTCAGGTCAATGGATCGCGCGGCGAACTTGTGACAACCGAAGATCTGCATAAGCGCGTTACGCTGGATCTCGAATATATGCAACGCTGGTCAATCTGGTTCGATATCAAGATCATGTTTCTCACAGTCATTCGGGAAGTGGTGAGTCGTCATTCCTATTAGCAAGTCGCCTGCAACGGCTGCAGTGCCCGGTTCATCGTCTCGAAACGACAATGACCGCTTCAATGTCATGGGTATCGATCTGCATGACCTTCCTCGGGAAGCGATTGCCGAACGCGTCCTTCTTGCAGCATCTGCGAAACGCAAGATGCTGGTGGTCAACGCGAATGCCAATCTAGTTGTCCTCTCGCAGAGAGAGACCTGGCTGCGTTCCATGTTCAAGCAAGCAGATATTGCATTCTGTGACGGCGCAGGTGTCCAGTTGGCTGGCTTGATTCTGCGTGGTCGAATTATAAACAGAACGACACCGCCGGAGTGGATAGGTAGTGTCCTGGAACGAATTGGGCCGGACGCTTCCATTTTCTGGCTTGGTGGTACGGAAGCGGCTGTCACCGCTGCAGCGGACACTTACTCTGCCCGCTATGGCGTCAAGACTGCCGGTACTCAACATGGTTATTTCGATGCTTCTCCGGGATCCTCGGAAACGAAATCCGTCGTCGAAAAAATAAACGCCGCCAATCCATCTATCCTCCTTGTCAACATGGGAATGCCACAGCAGGAACGCTGGCTATGGACCAACTGGGACCAGCTTCGTCCCGGTGTTGCAATTACTGCTGGCGCATTGGTCGATCATGCGGCTGGCAGTGTCAGTCGTCCGCCCAGGTGGGTGGCAAGCATGGGGATCGAGTGGCTGGTAAGGCTCATACGCGAGCCACGGCGGCTATGGCGACGTTACCTATTAGGTCTGCCAGTGTTCGGGCTTTATCTTTTGCGCTACCGCTTCACGGTGACGAAACGATCTAGCTGATTCAGGCGATTGCGGTTAAGCTCGAACTTCTTGACCTGATCCCGTAATCTTTTCATGCTGAGGATACATTGGCACCGTGAGCGACATGCTTGTGAACGAGGGCACCTTTTCGAGGGAACGTCCGGAAGCTGATGGCGTGCAGGCCGTTACGCGCGTCTTCCGTCTTTTACGCAGGCACATAGTGCTTTTTTTATGTGTTTTTTGCGGTGTCGGACTTCTCGGCGCAGCGGTATTGGCACTTCTTACGCCTAGCTTCACTGCGATAACGAGCGTGGCGATAGCGGGGCGGGATGCAGATCCACTGGCTGCTTCTGGCCAGCAGACGACGGATCGGCTCGAAGACGACGTTCCTGCTACGGAAGCTGCGAAGCTGGAATCGCGTGATGTCGTCGGTGCCGTCGTACGGCAGTATCCGCAGCTTCTGTCGGAGCCGGAGCATGGCTTGCGTCCCGAGTTGTGCACGTTGGGACTCACCATGGCTTGCCCGAAGCCAATTACGGTACCGGTGGATCCCGAAGAGCAATTTCAGCAGCAAGTCGACACGGCGCTGGCCAGGCTGGTGATATTGCCTCGTCCGCGTTCCCGCATAATTGACGTAAGTGCTACCGCTGGTACTGGCTACCAGGCTGCGACGCTTGCCAACGCGCTGGTGACGAACTACCAGCGACTTGCCCTTGCCCAGCAGACCACGGACATCGATCGTGTCGCCCATTGGCTTGACGCCAGGACAGATCAACTCCGTCAGCGTTGGCTGGATGCTTTGCATAAGGCCGATAATTTCAATGTCGTGCACAACCTCGATAATACGGGTGACGGTACGACCGCGAACCCGCTGATCAACAGCCAGATCTCGGAAATTTCGGCGGAACTTGGTCAGGCTCAAGCGCGTCTGGCCGGTGCCCTTGCCCGGTCTTCCGCTTTGCATGATGCGTCGGGACGTGGGGGCGGTCGCGCGGCGATAGCATTGGCGCAACAGCCTACGCTTGTCGCGGCTTCGAATGCGCTCATGCAATTACAGGCATCCCGTGCGCAGCAGGCGGCCCAGTTCGGCGCCAATTATCCCGGGATCAGGGCGCTGGATCGCCAGATCGCAAGTACTCAGACAGCCCTTCGCTCAGAGACCGGTGCCGCTCTTGCATCGATCCGCCAGGATAGTGTCTCCGCACAAGCCGAGGTCAGCCAACTTACCCAGAGGCTTAACTCCCTTCGTGCGCAGGCTGGTCAACAGAGCCCGCCGCAGGCCGAATATCGTAGCCTTGTCCAGGAATCTCAAAGTGCCCGGGACGTCTATCAGACCTTCCTGGAGCATTCGAAGGCTGTTGTGGATCGTGCGGCTCTGCTTCAGCCGCCGGTTGTTGTCGTATCGCATGCAGTTGCGTCGCGCACGCCTACCTTTCCCAATCACATGAAGCTCGGCATCGGGATCTTTATCGTTGCGTTGGCTATAGCGTCGGCTGCGGTTCTTGTTCGGAGCGGCTTTGCGACCGGCTTCGAGGATGCCGATTATCTGCGGGCCGCCGTGCAACTTCCACTGCTCGGAACGATACCGTTGATCACACGACGCCGTGATCAGCAAATCGCACGATATGTGCTTGATGAACCGAGTTCACGCGTCAGCGATGCAGTCCATGAACTGGCCCTACAACTCTCTTTGCTTTCGTCTAAAACCGATGCTCCGATGGCCGTCGTGATCACGTCTGCCACGCCGCAAGAGGGTAAGAGCACGCTTGCAATGTGGCTTGCACTGGTCGTGCGTCCAAATGGTCTTCGCGTATTGATCATCGACTCCGACCGCCGACGCATTGCTCCTGGGCTGCACAAGGTCCGGAATAACCATCCTGGATTTACCGACCTGATTGCCGGCACGGCCACGCCGGAAGAGGCGATCCAGACCGATGCCGAGACTCGGATAGACTTCATCTCGCCCGGGACGACGACATCCTATTCTCGTGGAAGCGCGGGGATCACCCGCTTGCGGAAATTGATCGACACTCTGAAGCTTTCCTACGACATGATCATCATCGATAGCCCGCCGCTGCTTTCAAGCAGCGATGTCTTAGCTCTTGCCCGGGTTGCCGACCAGACCGTGTTCGTGTGCCGTTGGCAGCAAACGTCACGCCAGGCAGTCATGACGTCACTGGATCGTCTTCGCACATGTGGTGCACGGATCTCCGGTGTTGTCGTGTCGATGGTCAGCAAAGGATACGACGATAATGGATATGACGATTATAATCGACGTGAGCTGGCGCTGATCAAAAAGTTCTACGGTTCCTAGGAACGGTAGATGAAAGTTGCGCATATCGTTCGCCAGTTCAGTCCTGCAATTGGCGGGCTGGAAGAGGCGGTGCACAGCATTGCTCGTTCACAGCGCGACCAGCTTGGGATTGATGCGCATATTATCACGTTGAACCGTATATTCGATAAGCCGGACTATTTGCCGGTCCATGACGTCGTGGACGGCATTCCCGTCTTGCGGTTGCCATGGACCGGTTCTACTCGGTATCCGCTGGCACCTTCTGTGCTTCGGCATGTCTATTCGTTCGATCTGCTTCACGTGCACGCTATCGACTTCTTCTTCGACTTCCTTGCTTTGTCACGGCCTCTTCACTGGCGTCCGATGGTTGCATCGACCCACGGTGGCTTCTTTCATAGCAAAGAGCTTGCAAAGCTTAAGCGTATCTGGTTTTCGACAGTAACGCGGGCGTCTACCTTAGCTTATCAGCGTATTATTGCTTGCAGCCATCACGATGCGGATCTGTTCAAACCAGTTGCGGGTGATCGGCTAACGACAATCGAAAACGGCATCAACCAATCCAAATTCTCTGGAGCATCTTCAGAGATCCCATGTCGAACGATTATCAGTTACGGACGTTTTGCCAAGCATAAGCGACTTGACGCATTATTTCCCGTGCTGGCGCAGCTACATAAAAATGACTCTACATGGCGCCTGATCATTGCGGGATCCTACGGCGATCAAACAGAGAGCGAGTTGCGCAATTCGGCAATTGGGGCAGGTGTTGGAGATCTGGTGGAGTTCGTTATCGGTCCAACGGACGGAGAGCTAAAATCTCTTTTGGCGCGGTGCAGCTATTTCGCCAGCTTCTCGGCACATGAAGGGTTCGGCTTGGCCGCCGTAGAAGCCATGTCGGCCGGTCTGTTTCCACTTCTTAGCGGTATCGAGCCGTTTCGACGGCTGGTTTCGGCCGCCGGCGTCGGTCTTATCCTCGATCCGGATGACGTTACGCAAACCTCTTCCGCAATTGCATCGAGCGTTACGACCGATATGGAAATCTATACAAGGCGCCGGGCGCAGTGCATGCAGGCGGTCCGGCGCTATGACTGGAACGCCGTGGCGAGATTGTATACGGATCTTTATCATGATGTCTTATCCAGTAAGCGCTCGACGCACGCCACAACAAGTCAGCCTCTTGGATGACCTATAGAAAATGTTCGACACACCCGGTTGCGAGTTCATATTCTAAGCGTTTCTGCCGGGAAGGTGGGAGCAGAGCTTTTACGTCTAGAACGCTTGTGCAGGTTTTGATGAAACAATCGGTGGAAGCTCCACAGCGCCTCTTACTGTTCGTGGTCAGTTTTGCGGGCTTTGCCTCGTTGTTGCCGCAAGGTGCGATGGGACAACAGTTGGTTCAGCAGTATTTTCCATCAGATGTGCCGGGATATGCGCCGGACTTCAGTTCTTCGGTGGTCAATCGGCTGGTCACTCAGAATCAGTCTCAGGGAATAAATGTCGGCAGTTTCGTCGTGCGTCCCACTGCAACCCAGGCGTTCGGCTACAATAGCAGTACGCTCGGATTGCCCGGAACTGGAAGCTCCAGTGAGTCCACATCGGCAGGAATCGGTGTCAAATCGAACTGGGGTCGCGATAGTCTCGGCGCATCCGTCAGCGTAGCCGACCAGCGTTATCTCGATATCCCGATCGCGAGTTTCACCAACTGGAACGCCGCGATTGGGGGTGCTGTCGCGCTTGGCGACGACTCTCTCAGCCTAGCTTATTCTCATCTTGCGCTTCATCTTTCGGCAACCGACCTCGGCGTCTATGGGGTAACGACACCAGCACCTTACGACGTCAACGACGTCAGGCTGTCCTACAACAGCACGTTTGGCCGTTTCAGCGTTACGCCTTCCTTCGAGTTCGAAGACTTCTCTTTCGGAACAAGTAGCGGCCAGACGAACATCAACTATGCGTCACTCAGCCATCATCTAGAATCCGGTTCGTTGCAGACACGGTATCAATTGTCGACGGGCAATGCCGTCGTTGCAATTCTCCGTGGATCGACTGCTCAATTCTCCCGTCTTCCCGGAACCACTCCAAATAATTATGGTGACATCGAGGCATTCGTCGGCCTCGATTTCCGTGGCGATAGTGTGGTTCAGTATAGGGTGCTGATTGGCGGCGAACATCGAAGCTTTTCATCCGCCGGTTTCGTTTCGGCCAGTACACCAACCGCTGAGGTCGACGCGGTATGGACGCCGACACGGTTGGACACCGTAACGGCAAGTCTGTTTCGTCGCCTCGATGATCCAGAGTCACCATTTGCACGCAACCAGACAATTACGTTTGGCACACTACAATACGATCACGAGCTCAGGCAGAACCTTTATTTTCGTGTGATCGGTTCCCTCGGAGCAACCGACTCTCAATCGAATAGAGTTGGTCAAGAAAACAATAGCCAGACCCAGTATAAGACCGGCGTATCCGGAACCTGGTTGGTAAACCGTCATGTCAGCACGTCTTTAGGATATAGTTTTAATCACAGCCACAGTTCATCGAACGTGTCCGCGCTTGAAAACGTTACGGCCTTCGGCACGACCTTCAACAGTTTCACCAGTCATACGGTTTCGATCAGCGTCAGCTTCTTCGAATAGACCCGACAGCGCCTAGTCTTCAAAACTTAACTCATTCACCGAGAGCAAAATGACCTTTGTAAAGCATCCATCGGGTCGGCGATCTTTGCCAGCAAGACCGATTGTGTCAGTTGCGATCATGCTTTCTCTTGCCATAAGCATGGAAGGATGTGCACCGGGATCGAAACTGTCTCCGTTGCCGCCAGCCACGAGCGCAGGGTATGTCCTTGGCCCAAGTGACCAGATACGCGTCATCACTTATAATGAGCCACAACTTACAAACAGCTTCACGGTCGGCGACAACGGGAGCATTGCCTTTCCGTTGATCGGCACTGTCCATGCTGCCGGAATGGCCGCTAATGACGTAGCCGCCACGATCTCGACCGCACTTGTAGAAAAAAAGCTCCTAAGCGAGCCCAGCGTGTCTGTTGAAATCACGCAATATCGGCCAATCTTCGTGTTGGGCGAGGTCAGTCATCCTGGACAATATCCGTACCAGCCGGGGATGACGATGTTGAGCGGTGTCGCCTTGGCGGGTGGCTTCACCTATCGCGCCATTACCGGCTATGGCGGTGCTGTCAGAAGCCAGGGTGAAGAGGCCGGGCATGCGATCGAAGGCAAGATCGGTAGAGCTACATACCTCCAGCCGGGTGACGTCATAACAATTTACGAGCGGTACTTCTAAGACAACCCTACGTAATCTCCGGACTGACATTAACAACAATACTTCGTGTCAGTCCGGTTTGCGGCTTGTGTTTCGTCTTGCGAACGGATGAATGCGTAAGCAGTAAGCTTTGAGAAATATAACTTCTGCAGCGCTGTAATAATATTGCTGTGCGTCGGCTGCAGGATTGATTGGGCAGAGCGCTGAGGATTTCGCTGGAATTCTGACGACTTCCGAATGTTGCCCATGTCTCGCGGCAATGCGCTTTCGTCGACGCCACCAATCACGTCGATTTGACTGCACGAGTTTGACTGGGTTGAGCAGGTGTCGATGATGACTGCTGGATCAGACCAAATGTATTATGCATCGCTACTTTCTATTCGATTGCACAAAAACCGACTGCACACCTCATCCTGAAAGGCTAATCGCAAAATCAGTGTAATAACTGATAGAATCCCAGAAGTGATAATTCGCGAAAAACTTCGACAAAACCTTCTGCTTGTGCTTTTACTGATTATCAATAGTCGATAGCTCGTGGCAGGAAGCACTCAATGGCGAGATCTGGCGTTACCACGGTCGACTTCAAATATGCCGATTCGCCCTTGCAGGTTCCCGGTTTTGCCGTAGGCGAAAAAGAGAAAACTGCATTTGGAAGCCGTGGGTTCGTTGAGCTTCGTCAAGTCAGTCCGCCCGATGATTTATTTGCCATACGGACGCGGATCTCGGGGCTTTTTGCCCGTCGTGCCGGTCATGAGGAAGGATTGTTCTTCGACTTTGCAGGAAGCGACGATCAGACGAACAAGATGCGGCTTCCGCAATTGCTCGATGTCAGAAACTTCGCGCCGGAACTGACCAGGACTGCATTCTTTCGCAACGCAAGCGACATTGCAAAATCGTTGCTCGGACCAGATGCGACGTTCAAGGCGGATCACGCGCTGATGAAACCCTCCAGCGACGGAGCGGCAACACCCTGGCATCAGGACGATGCGTTTCGGAACCTGGACAGCGAATATAACGAAATCAGCATCTGGTTGGCTCTCCAGGATACAACTCGCGAAAACGGTTGTATGGGTTTCGTTCCTGTATCGAAGGGCGATGAAATCTTGCCTCACCGGTGGGTTGGCGGCGACCGCCGGATCCATGCTCTCGAATGTTATGATGGATGGTCGGCGGAAGACGTCGTCTGGTGTCCTTTGTCGTCGGGAGACTGCACTGTCCATACGAACCGTGTTCTACACGGCGCCGGTCCCAACGTTTCCAAGCAACCCCGTATGGCGTACGTCCTTGTTTTCGGAACGCCGGTCAAGAAACCTGCGGTTCCGGTTCACCACGCCTGGCTGAAGAATAAAATCGAGCCGAGGGCCGAGCGCCGTCAGCAATGGCTCCGGCGTGGGGGTATTGCCATCCATGTCTGGCGCCGGTTCAAGCAGATTCCCGAAATCGGTATTCTCGAGATGACAAACCGGGTCGTTCTGAAAGTCGGTAAAAGGCTTACCCATCGGAATGCCGGGTGATCCCGGCTTTGTCCAGCAGCAAGCCAGGCGGAACCGCTATAGCGGTGCTGTTCGCAGGCGCAGAGCGTTGGCGATGACCGAGACCGAGCTGAGCGACATCGCCAATGCCGCGATCGTCGGGCTCAGCAGAATACCGAAGATCGGGTAGAGGACACCAGCAGCAACCGGGATGCCTATGACGTTATAGGCGAATGCGAACACCAGGTTCTGGCGAATGTTGCGCATCGTCAGGCGGCTGAGCGAGCGCGCCCGCACGAGCGCCGACAAGTCGCCGTTCACCAGGGTGATGCCGGCACTCTGGATCGCCACTTCCGTGCCGGTGCCCATCGCGATGCCGACATCCGCTTCCGCTAGTGCCGGCGCGTCGTTGACGCCGTCTCCGGCCATGGCGACGACATGACCCTTTGCTTTCATCTCGCGAACGATCCGATGCTTGTCCTCGGGCAGCGTGTCGCCGTGTACGTCGGTGATACCCAGCGTCTTGCCGACGGCCCGGGCCGTCGTCGCATTGTCGCCGGTCAGCATCACGATGTTGATACCGTCCGCGCGTAATGCCTTCAGGGCGGCGTCGGTGGTAGCCTTGATCGGATCTTCTATGCCGACGATCGCCCCGGGTTTCCCGTCCACCGCCAGGAACAGTGCGGTGGTGCCGTCGTGACGAAGCCGATCCGCCTGCTCGTTCATGCTCGAGAAATCGATCTGCAACTCGCCCATCCAGGCAGCATTGCCGAGTGCGACTGATCGTCCGCCGAGCGTCGCGGATACGCCTTTTCCGGTGCTGGAGAGGAACTCCGCCGTATCCTGCATGACCAGCCCACGTCGCTTCGCCTCCGCGACGATCGCCGCCGCCAGCGGATGCTCGCTGGATCGCTCCACACCGGCGGCAAGCGCCAGCAGATCGTCTTCCGGCAGGCTGTCGGCAGCAGCGAGTACCGCGACCACGCGGGGCTTGCCCTCGGTCACGGTTCCGGTTTTGTCGATCACCAGCACATCGACCTTCTCCAGCCGTTCGAGCGCCTCCGCGGACTTGATCAGCACTCCGGCGCCGGCACCCTTGCCGACACCGACCCCGATGCTCATCGGCGTCGCCAGTCCGAGCGCGCAGGGACAGGCGATGATGACGACCGATACTGCGGCGACCAATCCGTACGCGAGTGCCGGCGACGGTCCCCAAATTGCCCAGGCGATGAACGCGAGTGCGGCCACCGCAAGCACGATGGGCACGAAATAGCCGGCGACATGATCGGCCACGCGCTGGATCGGCGCGCGGCTTCGTTGCGCGTCGGCGACCATGGCGACGATCCGCGCCAGCATGGTGTCGGCACCCACCTTGTCCGCCCGCATGACCAGCGAGCCGGTACCGTTGATGGTGCCGCCGATCAGCCTGTCGCCGGCCTGCTTGAACACCGGCATCGGCTCGCCGGTGATCATCGCCTCGTCGACGGCGCTGCTGCCGTCCAGCACCGCGCCATCAACCGGAATGCCGTCGCCAGGACGCACCCGGAGTCGGTCGCCGGATTCCACCTGATCGAGCGGGATCTCGTTGTCATGACCATCCGTGCCGAGACGCCACGCAGTTTTCGGCGTGAGATTGAGCAGTGCCCGGATTGCTCCGCCGGTGCGGTCGCGGGCCCGCAATTCGAGAACCTGGCCGAGCAGGACGAGTACGGTAATGACCGCGGCCGCTTCGAAATAGACCGCGACCGTACCGCCCATGCCGCGGAACCCGAGCGGGAAGATGCCGGGCAGGAACGTTGCGAACAGGCTGTACAAATAGGCGGTCCCGGTCCCGAGCGCGATCAGGCTGAACATGTTCAGGCTCCGGTGCATGACCGATGCCCAGCCGCGCTGGAAGAACGGCCATCCGGCCCAGAGCACCACCGGCGTCGACAGGGCAAGCTGGATCCAAGCCGATATTCGTGGCGGCACCAGTGCATCGAGCCCGAGTGCCGGGATGTGGCCGCTCATCTCCAGCACGAACACCGGCAGCGTCAGCACAAGCGCGATCCAGAACCGGCGCGTCATGTCGATAAGCTCGTGGTTGATCGGAGCCTCGGCGGTCATCGCCATCGGCTCGAGCGCCATGCCGCAGAACGGGCAACTGCCGGGACCTTCGTTACGCACGTCCGGATGCATCGGGCAGGTGTAGAGCGCGCCGGGCAGGGCAGGCGGAACCGCACCCGCCGGCGCCGGGTGCAGATATTTTTCGGGGTCGGCGATGAACTTCGTGCGGCAGCCCGCGGAGCAGAAGTGGAACGACGCGCCCGCATGGTCGTGCCGGTGCTTCGACGTTTCCGGATCGACCGTCATGCCGCAAACCGGATCGACGACCCGGTTGGACGCTGCATGATCGTGGAGGTGGTCGCAATGATGGTCGGTCACGGGAAGTCCTCGAAGGGTTCGGGTCATCGGACGGCGTCGATTGCTGCTTGTCGCATATACCCCATGGGGGTAGGGTAACAAGTATGCACGATGTCACGAAGAAGCAGGTCTCCATCCGGCTCAGGAAGGTCCAGGGCCAGATCGGCGGTCTGCTGCGCATGGTCGAGGAGGATCGCTACTGCGTGGACGTGCTGACGCTGATCAGCGCCACCCGGGCGGCGCTGCACACCATCGAGAGCCGGATCCTCGAGGACCACGTGTCGCATTGCGTCGCCGACGCCTTTTCGTCCGGCGACCGGGTCGACCAGCAGCATAAGATAACCGAGCTCGTCGCCACGATCGGACGAATGACGAAGTAGCCGTGTTTCTTGGTCCCGGGCCGCTATCCGCCCGAACCGGATCGGGAGAACAGGTTCACCACCAGCACGCCGCACAGGATGAGCGCCATGCCGATGATCGCGGCGAGGTCCGGGGCCTGATCGAACAGGATCCATGCGAGCAGGGAGATCAGCACGATGCCGATGCCCGACCAGATCGCATAGGCGATGCCGACCGGCATGGTGCGCAGCGTCAGCGAAAGACAGTAGAAGGAAATCCCGTAACCGATCACCACGATGACCGACGGCCAGAGCCGGGTGAAGCCGGCCGATGCCTTGAGTGCCGACGTGGCCGCGGTCTCGGCAAGGATGGCGATCAACAGGGTAAGATAAGGCATGGACGCCGTTCTGCTCCCGGATGTGGCGCGGTTCTACTGTCGGCGACGTTCATTGTGGCTGGCCCGACAGGCGCGAACGATAGCGTGCGGATGGAACGATGGCTGATCTGTTCGATACCCTGACACCCGCGCCCGGCGAGGCGGTGGGCTTGGCGCCCGATGCCTGGCTGTTGCCGGGTTTCGCCGGCACGGAAGCGCAGGCATTGCTGGCCGACCTGCTTGCCGTGGCGGAGGAGTCGCCGTTCCGCCATCTCGTCACGCCGGGCGGCGCTACGATGTCGGTGGCGATGACCAACTGCGGCGGCCTGGGCTGGATCAGCGATCGTCGCGGCTATCGCTACGAGCCGGTCGACCCGCTTACCTCCCGATCCTGGCCAACGATGCCGGATCGGTTCCTGCACTTGGCGCGGCGAGCCTCCGATGCTGCCGGCTTCCCCGGCTTTGCGCCGGACGCATGCCTGATCAACCGCTACGTGCCCCGATCCAAGCTGTCGCTGCACCAGGACCGCGACGAGCTGGATCTCGATGCCCCGATCGTGTCCGTATCGCTCGGTCTGCCAGCGGTGTTCATGTTCGGCGGCCAGGCTCGCGGCGCGTGCGCATCCCGGCACCGCCTGCAGAGCGGTGATGTCGCCGTCTGGGGCGGCGCATCCAGACTGGCCTTCCATGGCATCGCGCCGCTTGCGGACGGCACGCACCACCTGACCGGGCCGTTCCGCTACAACCTGACCTTCCGAAAGGTCACGTCCGACTCAGGGTCGGGGGCAGTCCGGAGCGGTAAACTCCCCGTCGTCGCACTTTCGTTCCTGCCGGAATGGGAGGATAAGAGCGCCATTCCAGGTATATGAGGGCTGTTTCGCGCGGTTCGCCTGCCTGACAGAGGATCCGGAAGCCAGATCGATGAGCGCTGTTCTATCTGCGACAGGCCCGACCCGCCCAGCCTGGACCCCCGACACGTGGCGCTCGTTCCCGATCAGCCAGGCGCCGTCCTATCCGGACCAGGACGCGCTCGACACGGTCGAGGCGCGTCTGCGCGGATATCCGCCGCTGGTGTTCGCGGGTGAGGCACGTCGGCTGAAGCAGCAGCTCGCACTCGCTGCCCAGGGCCGTGCCTTCGTGCTGCAGGGCGGCGCCTGTGCCGAGAGCTTCGGCGAGTTCAAGGCGGACATCATCCGCGACACTTTTCGCGTGCTGCTGCAGATGGCGGTGGTGCTGACTTTCGGCGCCAAGGTGCCGGTGGTGAAGATCGGCCGCATGGCCGGCCAGTATGCCAAGCCGCGTTCCTCCGGCATGGAGATCATGGCCGGCGAGACGCTGCCGTCCTATCGCGGCGACATCATCAACGGTCCGGACTTCACCTCGGCGGACCGTGTGCCCGACCCGGTGCGGATGGAAACCGGATATTTCCAGTCGGCCGGCACGCTCAACCTGCTGCGCGCTTTCGCCGGCGGCGGCTATGCCAACCTGCACCAGGTGCATCGCTGGAATCTCGGTTTCGTCGAGCGCAGCCCGCTGGCGGCCCGCTACCAGGATCTGGCCCAGCGGATCGACGAGACGCTGGAGTTCATGGGGGCCTGCGGCCTGTCGGCCAATGCGCCGCAGGTCAACGAGACCGAGTTCTATACCAGTCACGAGGCGCTGCTGCTGCCGTACGAGCAGGCGCTGACCCGGGTCGATTCCACCACCGGCGACTGGTACGGCTGCTCGGCGCATTTCCTTTGGATCGGCGACCGCACCCGCCAGCCGGACGGCGCGCATGTCGAATACCTGCGCGGCGTGCGCAATCCGATCGGCCTCAAGGTCGGTCCGACCACCACCACCGACGATTTGCTTCGGCTGATCGATCTGCTCAATCCGCACGAGGAAGCCGGACGCCTGACGCTGATCAGCCGGATGGGCGCCGAGGGAGTCGCCCGTCATTTGCCGCCGTTGCTCCGGGCGGTGCAGAAGGCCGGCCGCAAGGTGGTCTGGCTGTGCGACCCGATGCACGGCAACACCATCAGCACCGCCTCCAAGATCAAGACCCGCTCGTTCGATGCGATCCTGTCGGAGCTGCGAGGCTTCTTCGACGTGTTCGCGGCCGAGGGCGCATGGCCCGGCGGCATCCATGTCGAGATGACCGGCCAGGATGTCACCGAATGCGTCGGCGGTGCGCACCGTCTGACCGAAGCCGATCTCGGCAACCGCTACGAGACCTTCTGCGACCCGCGCCTCAACGCGGAGCAGTCGCTCGAGATGGCGTTCCTGGTCGCTGAGGAACTGACCGCGCGACGTCGCGCCAATGCACGGTGACCGTCCCGTGAGCGATGTCTCCGGCGTCTCAAAGGTGACCGACGACGCGTCGATCACGGCGCGAACCGACGCCTACTTCAACCGGACCCGGACGATCGTCGGCCATTACGGCGATGTCCGCGTTACCTATGCGCTGTTCCTGCGCCGTCCGGTCATCGCCGCTTGCCGGCTGATGACGGACTGGCTGCTTGGCGTGGCATCCGCTCGTGGCCTCGATATCGAGGTCGAGCAAAACTTCGCGGAAGGCGATTGGGTCGGGGCAGGCGAGCCGCTGGTCTATGTGACGGGCAGCTTCCAGGGACTGGTCGATCTCGAGACGCTGCTGCTGCAGAAGCTCGGGCCGGCCTGCGTCGCCGCGCACAATGCGTACCAGATGTGCCTCGGCCTGCCGCAGGTGCGATTCCTTGCGATGGAAGCCAGGCACTGCGCCGGCTTCGAGATGCAGGAGATGATGGCCTATGCCGCGTCGGTCGGCGGGCGCGCGGCACAGAAGGAAGGCGCACTCGGCTTCGTCGGATGCGCCAACGATGCGACTGCCCATTTCTATGGGGCTGCGTCCGGCTTCGGCACCATGCCGCATGCCCTGATCGGTTATGCCGGCTCGACTCTGCGTGCGGCCGAGATGTTCCATGAGAGCTTCCCGGACGTCGATCTCACCGTGCTGACCGACTATTTCGGCCGCGAGATCACCGATGGGCTGGAGGTCTGCTGCCGGTTTCCCGAGCTGGCGGCTGCCGGCCGGATGGCGGTCCGGCTGGACACGCATGGCGGCCGGTTCCTGGAGGGGCTGGACCCGCAACTGAGCTACGCGGTGATCGAGCGGCACGTGCCGGGTGCGATCCGCCGCTATCGCAGCGAGACCGAACTGCGTCACCTGGTCGGCACCGGCGTTTCGGCGGCGGCGATCTGGCGCATGCGCGAGGCGCTGGACGAGGCGGGTTTCCCCGCGGTCCGCATCATCGCATCGTCCGGCTTCGGCGTGGATAAATGCCGGGTGATGGCCGACGCCAGGGCGCCGATCGACGTGGTCGGCACCGGCAGCTTCATTCCCGATAGCTGGTCCGAGACCTATGCGACCGCCGACATCGTCGCCTATGACAGCGTCCCGCGGGTCAAGGTGGGTCGCGAGTTCCTGTTGCGGAAAATCGAGGACCGGCCAGGCCGTGGCCGATCCCATACGAAAGACGATGCATGACCGACGATGAATTTCCTCCGGAAGGCGAGCCGTTTTCGTCCGAGGGAGGACTGTTCGCGCCTGAAGGCGGCTGGGTGGTGCGGCTTCTCGACCAGTCCGGCGCTTCCGACGACGACATCGTCGAGGAGATCAAGGGCTTCCCGACGCTGATGCAGGCGAACGCGTTCTGCCAGGCCTATGTAAGGGATAGCGTCGAGCGCTGCCGCGTGGCCGGCGCGACGGCGCGCGAGGTGCTCGCCTCCTGGTTCGCGTTCGGAGAGGATGCCGAGGTGATCGATGCCGGCGAGTCCGGATGGCGCTCATCCGGCGAACTCGAGGATTTCGCGGCGACCCCGAGTACCGAGATCGAGCGCGACTGGCGTTCGATCGACCCGCGCGGCGAGGCCCTGGATCCGGGCCATGAGCCGGACGACGAGGACGAGCCCGACGACGCCGAGGAGCACGACGAGCACGGCGAGCCCGACGACGAAGCGTGGCCGTTGCCCAGGCATAAATCGTGAAGCTCCGTTTCGCTCCCAGTCCGACCGGGCTGCTGCATGTCGGCAACGCCCGGCAGGCGGTGGCGAATGCCCTGCATGCGCGCAGGCACGGCGCCGGGTTCCTGCTGCGTATCGACGACACCGATGTCGAACGCTCGCGCGAGGAGCACGTGCAGGGGATCCAGCAGGATCTGAGCTGGCTCGGCCTCGAGTGGGACGAGATGGTGCGGCAGTCCGAGCGGCAGCCGCGCTATGCGGCGGCAGCCGAGCGGCTCCGGCATTCCGGCCGGCTCTATCCATGCTTCGAAAGCGAGGAAGAGCTGCGCGCCAAGCGCGAGCTGCGCCTGCGCCAGCGCAAGCCCCCGGTATACGACCGGGCCATGCTGCGGATGACCCCGGAGCAGCGCACCCAGGCCGAGGCCAACGGCAAGGTGCCATACTGGCGCTTCCGCCTCTCCGACGGGATGGTTACCTGGGACGATCTGGTCCTCGGACGGTCGCAGGTGAAGCTGCCGTCGATTTCGGACCCGGTGCTGATCCGTGCCGACGGCACAGTGCTCTATACGCTGGCATCCGTAGTCGACGACCTCGAGCTCGGCATCACCCATGTCCTGCGTGGCGAGGACCACGTCACCAACACCGGCGTGCAGCTCGATATTCTCGAAGCCCTGGGTGGACGGCCGGATCGGTTTACCTTCGCCCATCTGCCGCTGTTGCTGGACGAAGCGGGCGGCAAGCTGTCGAAACGCTTCGACGGGCTGTCGTTGCGGGCGCTGCGTCATGATGGCATCGAGCCGGCGGCGCTGGTGTCCTACCTGGCACGTCTCGGAACCTCGGAGGATCCTCATCCTCTGTCGTTCGCGGAACTCGCCTCGACCTATGACGTGCGTCGCGTGTCGAAGTCGCCCGCTCGTTTCGACATGCGCCAGTTGCTGGCGCTGAACCGCCGAACGACCCATCACATGTCGTTCGAGCAGGTGCGCGACCGGCTGCCCGCCGGTGCGACGGAGGTGTTCTGGAACGCGGTTCGCGGCAACGTCGATATGTTGTCCGAGATGCGGCATTGGTGGGACGTGGTCGGCGGCAGCATCGTGCCGCCGGTGCAGGAGGAGGAGGTCGGCTTCCTGCTGCAGGCGCTCGACGCGCTCCCGGACGACGCGGCCGAACGGCCGTGGAGCGAGACCACCTGGACCGAGTGGACGACAGCGCTTCGCGAAGCCAGTGGCCGAACCGGTCGGGCCTTGTTCCATCCGCTTCGTCTTGCGCTGACCGGGGAAGAGAAGGGGCCGGAACTGCGTGATCTACTGCCGATCATGGGTCATGAACGTGTGTCCGGTCGCCTTAGAATGGCCGCAAGTTGAATTACCGGGTGTTCATGACAAAGATGCAATCCAGCGATGAGTGTCAGACGCCTTTTGTGCAGTGCGGTAATAACGAAACAGGCCCAAAACAACGTGTATGACTCGCGGCACACGTGTTTCGAGCCGTTTCGTCTCCTTGGGGCGACTGGTGGTCGTAGTGACGGTCCTGGGATTACACGGATGATGAGATCGACGAGGGATGGAATGAGAACAAAGATACTGCCGTCATTATCTGGAGCACTTGCTCTGGCGGCAATGACAATGCTCACAGGCTGCAAATATTCGATCCTTGACCCCAAGGGTGCAGTCGGCATGGCGCAGAAATCGCTCATCCTGACCTCGACCTACGCCATGCTGGTCATTGTGGTCCCGGTGATCATCCTGACCCTCTGGTTCGCGTGGCGTTATCGCGAAGGCTCCGGCGCGCGTTATGAGCCGGACTGGGCCCATTCTGGCATCATCGAGATCTTCTGCTGGGGCATTCCCTGCGCGATCATCCTGTTCCTCGGCATCCTGACCTGGACCAGCACGCACGAACTGGACCCCTACAAGCCGCTCGTCAGCGACAAGAAGCCGATCAACATCGAGGTCGTGGCGCTGAACTGGAAGTGGCTGTTCATCTACCCGGACCAGGGGATCGCGACGATCAACGAGATCGCCTTCCCGGTCGATACCCCGGTCACCTTCCACATCACGTCCGACTCGGTGATGAACTCGTTCTTCATCCCCGAGCTTGGCAGCCAGATCTACGCAATGGCCGGAATGAAGACCCAGTTGCACCTGATCGCCAACCAACAGGGCACGTTCCCCGGATTGTCGTCTTTCTATAGCGGCCGTGGCTTCTCTGACATGCACTTCAACGCCATATCCACCACGAACGAGAAGTTCGCCGATTGGGTGGCCAATGCCAAGAAGTCCCCTTCCGTCATCGATGCCGCGGACTATTCCAAGGTCGCGGCGCCTGAGGAAAAAGCCCCTGTACAGTATTTTTCCACGGTAGAGCCCAACCTCTTCAACGAGATCATCGCCAAGTATCTTGGCAAGGCCGAGAGCTTCCACTCCGGCATGAAGGAGTAGACCAATGCTGGGAAAGCTCACGCTCTCGGACATACCCTACGACCAGCCCATCATCATGGGCGCCGCCGGCTTCATGGGCCTGGTGGTGCTGGTCGTTCTTGGCGCCATTACCTATTACCGCAAATGGGCCTATCTCTGGTCCGAGTGGATCACCTCGGTGGACCACAAGCGCATCGGCGTGATGTACATCATCGTCGCCCTGGTCATGCTGCTGCGTGGCTTCTCGGATGCGATCCTGATGCGCTCGCAGCAGATGATGGCCTCGGGCGGGCGGCCCGGCTTCCTTCCGCCGCACCATTACGACCAGATCTTCACCGCCCACGGCACCATCATGATCTTTTTCATGGCGATGCCGTTCATGATCGGGCTGATGAACATCGCGGTGCCGCTGCAGATCGGCGCCCGTGACGTCGCCTTCCCGTTCCTGAACTCGTTCAGCTTCTGGATGACCGCGGTCGGTGCGATCCTGGTCAACGTCTCGCTGGTGATCGGCGAGTTCGGTCAGGTCGGCTGGCTCGCGTATCCGCCGCTGTCCGAGCTGAAGTTCAGTCCGGGAGTGGGTGTCGACTACTATATCTGGAGTCTCCAGCTTACCGGTCTCGGCACGCTGCTGACCGGCGTGAACTTCTTTGTCACCATCGTGAAGATGCGTGCGCCGGGCATGACCTGGATGCGGATGCCGATCTTCACCTGGACCATCCTGTGCACGTCGATCCTCATCATGGCGGCGTTCCCGATCCTGACCGTCACCTTCGGCATGCTGTCGCTGGACCGCTATCTGGGCATGCACTTCTTCACCAACGAGCTTGGTGGAAACCAGATGATGTACATGAACCTCATCTGGTGCTGGGGTCATCCGGAGGTCTACATCCTGATCCTGCCGGCCTTCGGCATCTTCTCCGAAGTGGTTCCGACCTTCGCGCACAAGCGGCTGTTCGGCTATGTGGCCATGGTCTACGCGACGGTCTGCATCACCTTCCTGTCGTTCGTCGTCTGGCTGCACCATTTCTTCACGATGGGTTCCGGCGCCAACGTGAATGCCTTCTTCGGCATCACCACGATGATCATCTCGATCCCGACCGGGGTGAAGATCTTCAACTGGCTGTTCACCATGTATCGCGGCCGGATCACCTATACGGCGCCCATGCTGTGGACCATCGGCTTCATGGTGACCTTCACCATCGGCGGCATGACCGGCGTCATGCTGGCCCTCCCGGGCAACGACTGGGTGCTGCATAACAGCCTGTTCCTGATCGCCCACTTCCATAACGTCATCATCGGCGGCGTGCTGTTCGGCTACCTCGCCGGCTATGCCTACTGGTTCCCGAAGGCGATGGGCTTCAAGCTGCACGATGGCTGGGGCAAGGCGTCGTTCTGGTGCTGGCTCGTCGGCTTCTACGTCGCGTTCATGCCGCTCTACGCACTCGGCTTCATGGGCATGACCCGTCGCATGAACCATTACGACAATCCCGCCTGGACTCCCTACCTGATGGTGGCGGCCCTCGGCGCGCTCATCGTGCTTGCAGGCATCTGCTGCCAGATCATGCAGCTCTATGTCAGCATCCGCGACCGCGCCCAGAACATGGATGTGACCGGCGACCCCTGGGGCGGCCGTACTCTCGAGTGGTCGACCTCGTCGCCGCCGCCCTTCTACAACTTCGCCGTGCTGCCGCATGTCGATGCACTGGACGCCTTCAACGAAACCAAGAAGCGTGGCGTCGAGGCACGTGAGACGCCGGTCTATTCCGACATCCACATGCCGCGGAACACGTCGGCCGGCTTCATCATGTCGGTCGCTGCCGGCGTCGTCGGGTTCGCGTTGATCTGGCACATCTGGTGGCTCGCCATCGTCGGCATGCTGGTCGTGGTCGGCACCTTCATCGTCCGTTCGTGCAACGACGATATCGACTACTACGTGCCGGCGGCCGAGGTGGCCCGGATCGAGGGGCTGCACAATGCCCGCGTCGCCAGCCTGGAGCTTACCCATGTCGCCTGATTCACTCGTCGCGCATCACGGCGAGTTCGCTGAGGATCACTCCCACGAGCCGAACAACGTGTTCGGCTTCTGGCTCTATCTGATGACGGACTGCATCCTGTTCGCGACCCTGTTCGCAGGGTTCGCGGTAGCTCGGCATCAGTATGCGGGTGACGTCAGCGGGCGTGACATCTTCAACCTGAGATACGTGGGCGTGGAGACGGCGCTCCTTCTGGTCAGCTCGTCCACCTACGGCTTCGCCATGATCGGCGCCTACCAGCGCAACCTCCGCCAGGTCATCACCTGGCTGGCGGTGACGTTCCTGCTCGGTGCCGGTTTCGTGGCCATGGAAATCAACGAGTTCCACCATCTGGTGGCCGAAGGGCATGGCCCGGACAAGAGCGCGTTCCTTTCCGCGTTCTTCACCCTGGTCGCGACGCACGGCCTGCACGTCACCTGCGGCCTGATCTGGATGTCGGTGCTGATCTTCCAGATGACCGTGCTGAAGAAGGGCCTGACCACCGTTTACGTGAACCGGCTCATGTGCCTCAGCCTGTTCTGGCATTTCCTGGACATCGTCTGGATCTGCGTCTTTACACTGGTCTATCTGATGGGGGTCCGGTGATGGATCATCCTGCTCTGCACGGTCACTCCCACAAGACCCACATCGAGGGCTCCGGCGGTGCCGGCCATGCCGGATACCGTGCCTACGGCATCGGCTTCGCGCTTTCGGTCATCCTCACGGTCGCCGCGTTCTATCCGATCATGGTTCCCGGCACGCTGCCGGCCGGATGGATCGTTCCGACGATCGCCGCCCTGGCGATCATCCAGATCTTCGTGCACCTCGTCTGCTTCCTGCATATGAGTGCTGCCTCGGAGCAGCGCTGGAATGTCACCGCGTTCGGCTTCGCGCTGCTCGTGGTGTTCATCCTGATCACCGGCTCGCTGTGGATCATGCGCAACGTGTCCGAGAACATGATGACCCCCGAGGTTCCGGCCGCACCGACCGCGAGCCAGGCCCAGGGCACCGAGCCCAAGCCCGGCGGCATGGGCGGCATGTAGCCTTCCACGCCTGTTCCTGGCGCCTTCGAAAACGCCTGCCGCTTCCCGCGGCAGGCGTTTTTCGTTGTTCAGCGGTTGGTGCCGGTCCGGGCCAGGAAGCGCAGCGTCATCATCAGCGCGACCGCGCCGAGTGCCACTGCAAGCCCGGTCCATAAGCCGGCCGCGCCTAGCCCGAGCCGAAACGCCGACCATCCGCCGAGCGGTGCGCCGATCGCCCAGTAGCCGATCGTCGCCAGCACCATCGGCACCGCGGTATCGCCCATGCCGCGCAGCGCACCGAGTGCGACCACCTGGATTCCGTCCGCCACCTGGAACAGCGCGGCGATGCCGAGCAGCGACACCACGATCCGGATCGCCGCATGGTTCGCGACCACGTGCGGGTCCAGGAACAGCGACGCGAGCATATGCGGCACCAGCAGCAGCGTGATGCCGATCGTGCTCATCACCAGCACGACCACGCCGATCGCCGCCAGCCCGGCGCGTCTTGCTTCCACCAGGTCGCCGGCCCCGAACGCCAGCCCGACCCGGACATTGGCCGCCTGGCCCAGCGAGAGCGGTACCATGAAGATGAAGGCGGTGATGCTCAGTACCACCTGATGCGCCGTGAGGGCGGATGCGCCCAGGCGCCCGGCCGCAAGCCCGGCCACCAGGAACAGCAGCGTCTCCGCGGCGATCGTGACCGAGATCGGGATGCCGATACGAACGATCGTCCAGTTCTCCGCCCGTACGAACCGAGGCGGCGTCACCAGCCGACGGCCGGCCGGACTGCGATGCAACAGGACGAACAGGATGACGACGGTGAGCCAGAGCGTGAGCGTGGTCGCCAGCGCCGAGCCCCGCAGCCCGAGTGCCGGCAGCAGGTGCCGGCCGGACAGGTCGAAACCATGGATCAGGCCATAGTTCAGCAGCCCGTTGACCACCACCATCGGCGGCATTACCCGCAGCAGCAGCCCGGCCTCGTCGATCGCCGGCAGGATCGCCCGCAGCATGCCAAGGCAGGCGAGCGAAGCCGGGCAGCCCCAGCGCAATACATCCATGTAGAGCCCGACATCGTTCGCCAGCGCCGGCGGCTCGTGCAGGAGCAGCAGTGCCGGCTTCACCAGGCTGAAGCCGGCGAAGGCGATCACGCTGAGCACCGCTCCGACGACCAGCCCGGTGCCGTACAGCGAGGCCACGCGACGATCGTCCCCGGCGCCGAGTGCCTGTGCCGCCAGCACGCCGGCGGCGATCAGCGCACCCTGCAGGATCACCAGCAGGGTAAAGAACAACGAGGCGGCCAAGCCGCCCGCTGCGAGCGCGCCGCCGCCGATCCCGCCCAGCAGCACGCTGTCGGTCAGGCCCATCGCCATCTGCGACAGGCTCGACAGTGCCAGCGGCACCGCCAGCCGAAGCAGCGCCTGCGCATGGGCCGTCATCGTCATCCGTGCAGCCAGGTGCGTGGTCATTCGGTCTCCTCCGCACCATCGGGCGGCTTGAGGGCATGCGGATGCGCTTGCCGGCACCGCACCGATGCCGCAAAACCCGCCAATGCCCGAGCTTGTGCTTCATGACAGCCTGACCAGGAAAACGGCACCCTTCGTGCCGCTCGATCCCGACCATGTGCGTCTCTATTACTGTGGCCCGACCGTTTACGACCTGGCGCATATCGGCAACCTGCGGGCGATGCTGTCCGCCGACCTGCTGGTCCGGCTGCTGCGGCTGCTTTATCCGCGCGTGACCTTCGTGCGCAACATCACCGACGTCGACGACAAGATCAACGCGCGCGCCGCCGAGCGCGGCATCGGCATCGACGTGCTGACCGCGGATACGATCGCCGAGCTGCACGCCGATCTCGCCGCCGCCGGCATACTGGCGCCCGACATCGAGCCACGCGCTACCCACCATATCGACGACATGATCGCGTTGATCGGCAGCCTGATCGGATCTGATCATGCCTATGAGGCAGACGGGCACGTGCTGTTCTCGGTGCGCCATTTCGCGGATTACGGCCGGCTGTCCGGCCGTGATCCTGACGAGTTGATCGCCGGCGCACGGATCGAGGTCGCATCCTACAAGCACGATGCCGGCGACTTCGTGTTATGGAAGCCCTCGACGCCGGAACTGCCCGGCTGGGACAGCCCATGGGGCCGTGGCCGTCCGGGCTGGCATATCGAGTGCAGTGCCATGGCGCACCGCTATCTCGGCGACAGCTTCGACATCCATGGCGGCGGCGACGATTTGCTGTTTCCCCACCACGAGAACGAGCGTGCACAGAGCCTGTGCGGCTATCCTGGCAGCCGGTTCGCCAACATCTGGCTGCATAACGCGATGCTGCTCGTCGATGGCGAGAAGATGTCGAAGAGCCTCGGGAATTTCTTCACGGTGCGTGAAATTCTGGCCGACACTCCGCCGGAGGCACTGCGGCTGCTGCTGATGCAGACGCATTACCGGTCGGTACTGAACTTTACCCGTGCCGGGCTGGTCGAGGCACGACGAACGCTCGATCGCTTCTATCGGGCCATCGAAGCCTGCAACCTGGCGCCGGAGCGTGGCGACGAACCGGTTCCCGTGGCGGTGGTGGACGCGCTGTGCCAGGATCTCAACACTCCAGGCGTGATGGCCGTGCTGCACCGGCTGGCCGATGCGGCGATTGCGGGCGACGCGACAGCGGGCGAGGGGCTTCGGGCCGCGGGCCGTGCGATCGGCCTGCTCCGGCTGGACCCCGAGGCCTGGTTCCGTTCGGGCGTCGACGAGCCGGCGATCCAGGCTGCCATCGCTGAACGGCTGCAGGCACGCACGGCGCGAGATTTCGTTCGGGCCGATGCGATCCGGGCCACGCTGCTGGCGGATGGCATCGTGCTCGAGGATGGACCCGGCGGCACCATCTGGCGTCGCGTATGACCGGCCGTGACGGCGGCGCCGACCTCAGTCCGATCGGCAACAGCCCGGTGGTGGTGCTGGTACGTCCGCAACTGGCCGAGAATATCGGCGCGGTGGCGCGCGCGATGGCCAATGGCGGGCTGTTCCATCTGCGCCTGGTCGCCCCGCGCGACGGCTGGCCGCAGGAGCGCGCCTGGCGCTCGGCGTCCGGCGCCGACCGTATCCTGGACGCCGCCACGGTGCATCCCGACGTCGATGACGCGGTGTCCGACCTGCACCGGGTGTTCGCGACCTGCCCGAGGCCGCGCCACATCGTGAAGCCGATCCTGACCGCGCGCGGCGGTGCAGCCGAGATCCGCGAGATCAGCCGGCGCGGACTCGGCGTCGGCTTGCTGTTCGGGCCGGAGCGGGCCGGGCTCGACAATGACGACATGGCGCGGGCCGACGCGTTGATCCGCTATCCGCTGAACCCGGGCTTCTCGTCGCTCAACCTCGCCCAGGCGGTCATGATCATGGCCTACGAGTGGTGGCTGAGTGCTGCGGGAGAAAATGGCGAGGAGGAGATCCCGCCACGCGTGCTGATGACCAACGAGACCCAGGTCGCCACCAAGGGCGAGCTCGGCAACTTCATGACCCACCTGGTGCGCGAGCTCGACGCCTGCGGCTTCCTGCGCAACATGCCCAAGCGCCCCGGCATGGTACGCAACCTGTGGCATTTCTTCGAGCGCGGCGAGGTGACCCAGCAGGAGCTGCGCACGCTGCATGGGGTGGTGACGGAACTGGCGCTGGGCCGCCGGCTACGCGGTCGCGACGAGGCCGGCTGACTGCGAACGTTGACTTGAATGCGTGTCGCACCTATACGCCGCCGCACTGCCGGGAACGTGGACGGTCCGGTTGGTGCTGCACCTGCATACGAGGCGGCGGCACCAATGATACGGACTGCGCCCGTCGCGACCAAATCCGGTCGCGGCCTACCGGTGCAACAAGCGGAACAGGGCGACGGGCTTCTGGCCTGAACGCGCGCCGCACCGACGATAAGAAAGGAGCGCGCTCATGACCAAGCGCCTCGAAAGCAAGTACAAGATCAACCGCCGCCTCGGCGTCAATCTCTGGGGCCGTGCGAAGTCGCCGATCAACAAGCGCGAATACGGTCCGGGCCAGCACGGCCAGCGCCGCAAGCAGAAGCCCTCGGACTTCTCCGTGCAGCTCATGGCGAAGCAGAAGCTCAAGGGCTACTACGGCAACATCAGCGAGAAGCAGTTCCGCAAGTATTACGACGAGGCGGTCCGCCGCAAGGGCGACACCTCGGAGAACCTGATCGACCTGCTCGAGCGCCGGTTGGATGCGGTGATCTATCGCCTCAAGTTCGCGATGACGCCGTTCGCCGCCCGCCAGTTCGTCAACCATGGCCATGTCACCGTCAACGGCAAGAAGGTCAACATTCCGTCCTTCCTGGTGCGCGACGGCGATGCGATCGAAGTTCGCGAGAAGTCGAAGCAACTGGCCGTCGTGCTCGATGCTGCACAGAGCGGCGAGCGGGATGTTCCGGAATATCTCGAGGTCGATCATCGTGCGATGAAGGGCAAGTTCCAGCGCAGCCCGAAGCTGTCGGACGTGCCGTATCCGGTATCGATGGAACCGAACCTGGTCGTCGAGTTCTACTCGCGCTAGTGACGACCGCAGGAGGCTCTGCCTCCTGCACCTCCGCCAGAGGGCAGTCGCCCTCTGGACACCCAATTTCTTAAACCCTGGGTTCCAAGGGCGACTGCCCTTGGCGGGGTCCAGGGGCGGAGCCCCTTGGCCTTGTCCGACCTAGCATCCGAAATCTCCCGCCGCCGCACCTTCGCGATCATCTCGCATCCGGACGCCGGCAAGACCACGCTCACCGAGCGCCTGCTCCGTGCCGGTGGTGCGATCCAGCTCGCCGGCAACGTCCGCGCCAAGGGTGAGCGACGCCGCACCCGGTCCGACTGGATGGGCATCGAGCGCGATCGTGGCATCTCCGTCGTCACCTCGGTGATGACGTTCGAGTATGGCGGCTGCATCTTCAACCTGCTCGACACGCCAGGCCACGAGGACTTCTCCGAGGATACCTATCGGACGCTGACTGCGGTCGATTCCGCGGTCATGGTGATCGACGCCGCCAAGGGCATCGAGGCCCGCACGCTCAAGCTGTTCGAGATCTGCCGGCTGCGCGACATCCCGATCATCACCTTCGTCAACAAGATGGATCGCGAGGCGCAGGACCCGTTCGCGCTGCTGGACGAAGTATCGTCCGCGCTGGCACTGGACACCGCGCCGGCGACCTGGCCGATCGGTCGTGCCTTCAACTTCGTCGGCACCTACGATCTGCGCGCCCGCGAAGTGCATGTATCGGTGCCACTGGAGCAGTCGGACCCGCGTATGATCGCACTCGGCGAGGAGCTCGAGCTGGTGCAGGCGGCGTTGCCGGAATGGGACCGGGAAAGCTTCGATGCCGGCCATCTGACGCCGGTCTATTTCGGCAGCGCGATGCGCGAGATCGGCGTGACCGACCTGCTGGATGCGCTGGTGAGCTTCGGCCCACAGCCGCGCGCGCAGGCAACCGACGGCCGCATCGTGCAGGCGGACGAGCCGACCATGACCGCGCTGATTTTCAAGATCCAGGCCAACATGGATCCCAACCATCGGGATCGCATGGCGTTCGCGCGGGTCTGTTCCGGCCAGTTGACGCGCGGCATGCGGGTCAAGCACGTGCGGTCGGGCAAGCAGTTCGCGCTGCATACGCCGCAGTTCTTCTTTGCCCGCGATCGCCAGCTTGCCGAGGAGGCCTATGCCGGAGACGTCGTCGGCATCCCGAACCACGGCACGCTGCGGATCGGCGACACGCTGACCGAGGGGGAGGAGCTGCGCTTCACCGGCGTGCCGCATTTCGCGCCCGAGATCCTGAGGCGGGTACGGCTCGACGATGCGATGAAGGCCAAGAAGCTGCGTCAGGCATTGCAGGAGCTGGCGGAAGAGGGCGTCGTGCAGTTGTTCCGGCCGCAGGATGGCAGTCCGCCGATCGTCGGCGTGGTCGGCACACTGCAGCTCGACGTGCTGCAGGCGCGTCTGACCGGCGAATACGGGGTGGGGATCGGTTTCGAATCCACGCCGTTCTCGCTTGCGCGCTGGGTCGATGGCGATAAGCTACGGCTCGCGACTTTCGTGGCGACGAACCGGACCGCGATGGCGGACGATCTGGATGGCGATCCGGTGTTTCTTGCAAGCTCGGCCTTCATGATGCGCCGAACCGCCGAGATGAACGCCGAACTGCGGTTCGTGGATATCAAGCAGATCGGCAGCAACTTCAGCTGACGCCACGACGATCGACGACCAGTTTCGATCAGCACATACCCGACATCGTCAGACGCAGCCTGCGTTCTGTTCCTGACGATAAGGCGCTTGAGGAAGCGCGCTATGGCCTGCCTGAAACCGTGGCTGTGCGCCTCATCGTGCGAAGCAATACGCAAGCCGGGCCATGAGGCCCTGGCCGGAACATGCCTCGGTACGTTCCGTTCGCGTGTAGACAGCGACCCAATTCAATCTCGATTCATATGATTACTCACTCGAAAATTAAGGAATAAACATGACGACGACAGATCTGCACGTGCCGCATCCGATCAACGCGGTCATATTCGATATGGACGGCCTCCTGCTGGACACTGAAAGCCTGGCAATGGATGCCCTGGTCAGTGCCGGCGACGCGCTCGGCTACGATATGCCACCTGCATTCTGCTACCTGATGATCGGCGCGCCGGCCGACCGCTGCCGCGAACTCGTCGTCGAGAAATACGGCGCGGACTTTCCGCTGCAACGCTATTTCGACCTGCAGGAAGCGCATCTGCGCGCACTCGTCGACGAGGGCAAGATGTCGCTGAAGGCAGGGGTGGTCGATCTGCTCGACTATCTGGACGCGCACGGCATCAAGCGTGCGATTGCCACCTCATCCAGTCGGACGCGCACCGACCATCATCTCGCCCTCATGGGCATAGCGCAGCGTTTCGGGGCAATCGTCACCCGGGACGATGTGGCGCGGGGCAAGCCGCATCCGGATCCGTTCCTGACGGCAGCCGGGAAGCTCGGGGTCGAGCCGGGCATGTGCCTGGCACTGGAAGATTCCTATAATGGGATCCGGGCCGCGCATGCCGCCGGGATGCGGGTCATCATGGTCCCGGATCTTCTGGAGCCGACCGAGGAAATGCATACGAAGGCGCACCGCGTCGTGCAAAGTCTGCACGACGTGATCCACTTCCTCGGCAAGAATGAGTCGCCGGTTTCCTGACTGCAGCCGCTCTGAACGTTTCGGCGAGCATCTTTATCCGATCGAATAGCAAGACGATCGGATATGCTCTGGCTGCTTCAGGCAGCCAGAGCGAGAGCCCGCTGTACGACATCACGGACCGGGTACAGATGGAGGTCCCGTAGCGCCTGCGCGAGTTGCAGAACGATCCTGTCGTGATCCGGAAGAGCCGGTCCGAATACCGGTTCGATCCCGAGGAAACTCGCGGCCTGCCGGTGATGATCCTCGCCGATGGTTTCGCACAGGTTTTTCATCTCGGCGGCACTCGGGTCGATCGGCGCCACGTGCGTGCCCGTGGTGTCCCGCAACGCGAACCACCGGATCCAGGCGGCGATACCGAGGATCGCGCAGGGGCTGTCGCGACCTGCATGCAGACCTTCCCGTAGCGGCTCCATCAGCCGGGTCGCGAGTTTGCCCGACCCGTTCCGACCGATCCGGCCGACATCGTGCTGGATGGCAGGGTTCTGCAATCGCGTGATGAGTTCGGACACGTAGTGCTGCAGGGCAGCCGGCTCCATATCCAGGGTCTGGCCTTGCTCACGGAGCATGAAGGTCTCGACGAATGTCCGGAACAACGGATCGGCGATGGTGTCGGCGATGGTTCTGAAGCCGGCGAGGGCACCAACATAAGCCAGCATCATGTGGGCACCGTTGAGCAGGCGCAGCTTGGCGAGTTCGAACGGCTGGACGTCCGTAACGAAACGAGCGCCGGCCGCTTCCCAGAGCGGACGCGGCCCATCGAAATTCTCGATTATCCACTGCAGGTATGGTTCCGCCGAAACCGGCGCAGCGTCTTCCAGGCCGAGAAGACGAGCGGCGTCCTCGCGATCGAGATCGGTCGTCGCAGGAACGATGCGATCCACCATGGAGTTCGGGAAGCGTACGGTACGCTCGATCCATCCGGCGAGCGCATCGTCGTGCAGCGAGGCGAAATCGATGACCGCCTGGCGCAACGTATTGCCGTTCGATGCGACATTGTCGCAGCTCAGGATGACCGGCGGCTTCCGTCCCGCCCGGCGCGACACATCGAGCCCATAGGTGATCGCGCCGACGGCGCTGCGAGGATGCTGCCGGTGACCGAGGTCGTGCAGGATGTCGGGATGAGATGCCTGCAACCGTCCGGTCGCTGGTTCCAGGAGGTAGCCGTCCGCCGTCACGGTGAGCGTGACGAGGTGCGTGTCGGCATCGGCCAGCCGGGCGGGCAGGCCTCTCTCGTCGGAAGGGGCATGCAGTACTTCGCGCAGGCTCCCCACCACTTCCGCGCGGATACCCTGCTCGCTCCGTTCCAGCAGCGTGTAGAGCCCGTCCTGCGGACGCAATTGATTGGGTGTCGTCGAGCGAAGCATGCTGGCCGAGGCAATGCCCCAGCGTGTTCCAGCAGGACCCTCCGCTTCGATAGCCCGTTGCGTGGCGACCGCCTGATGACCACGATGGAAAGCACCGCAGCCCAGATGGAGAATCCCCGTTCCGAGCGAAGCGGGATCGAAGCCGGGCTTCCGCACGGCGGGCGGAACGGAACTCAATGTCGAATAGCAAAGGCGTGGATCGACCCGGATGCCAAGTAAGCCTGGGTCTCGTAAAACTTTATTCAGAACCGTCATGCGTGGTGGAGTTCCTTCCTATCGTGGACCTGATGTGTGTCGCATCGCACAACTTTCCACCCTTTTTAGTGGGTAAGGGCGAGCGGAACTGTGAGTGGATGAAGGAGATCCCTGTCACGGCAACGCAAAGATCGAGGCATCTTCATCATCGGAAATTTTACGATACACGCAGGCAATCGACCGATCGACGGTCCTGCCATGTCGGTTATGCAGCCGCAGACCACATTCGTAGGGATGTACCTTCGGTATTCTCGCTCGAACCGGTTCCACGCATCGCTACGTTTCGCATGGATCATCGCAAGAGCCGGTCACCGTGAATTCAGCCGGGCACGCCGGCTGATCCAGGCTGTCGACGTAGCGCGCTACAGGCAGGTGAGCAGGATGCGGGCCGACGGCATCAAGGTCGGTCCGGCCAGCGTGACGAACCGGTCGATTTCGGCACGCGGCACAAGCTTCAGAACATCGTATTCGTTATTGCCGGCTTCTGCATGACGTTGTCCGACCTGTATGAAATCCAGCTTCGTGCGAAGCAGGAAGCCGACATCGATCACATGGCTGACGCCATGCTCGATTGCCGCGACCGGCCTGACCATGTCGATATCGTCGTGCGTCAGTCCCAGCTCCTCCTCCAGTTCCGCGAAGAGCTGGTCAGTCAGGTCGAGGCCGCCATCGACACCGTCACGTGCTTCCACGTTGCCGGCCGGCGCGGCCTGCCAGCATCCGGGCAGATAGACCGAATCCGGTTGGCGCCGACCCAGGACAAGGCCGTCGGCGCACTCGAGCAAGCCGTTCACGGCCAGGGCGCGGATCGACAGCAGCGGGAACAGCGACGGACGAAGCAACTGCGCGAACGTCCGTCGATACTCGGTCCAGTGCCCACCGATTTCCGACGCGGTAATCCGGTCCGCGCAGAACACCCGGCCGTTGAACAATGAGGGCCGCAGGGCACACTGCTCGGTCCAGAACGCGGCGATCTCGGCCTCGAGCTCGACGGACAGGATCGGCGCCGCGCGGTCGACCACCAGCCTGACGTCGCCGTCGAGCGGGGTGCTGGTCCAGTCTGCCGGGGCGCCGATCATGATGCCGCTACTTCATGTCCTCGTGCCAGACGTGACCGGTCGACTTGATGAGGTCGCGTGCCGCATCCGGACCCCAGGTGCCGGCCGTGTAGTGGTGCGGTGTTCCGGCACGCTCCTTCCACGCCTTCAGGATCGGCTCGACCCACGTCCAGGCTGCCTCGACCTCGTCGCGGCGCATGAACAGCACCGGGTCGCCACGCACGGTATCCATCAGGAGCCGCTCGTAGGCGTCGGGGTAGCGCGTCGCGAACGCCTTCTCGAACGAGATATCGATGTTCGCGGGCCGGAGCACCATGCCGTCCGGGCCGGGGTCCTTGCTCATGATCGAGAGCTGTATGCCCTCTTCCGGCTGCAGCCGGATGATCAGCCGGTTCGGCTCCAGCTTGGTTTCGAAAATCGACCAGGGGGTTTCGCGGAACTGCACGACCACCTCGCTGACCTTGCTCGGCAGGCGCTTGCCGGAGCGCAGGTAGAAGGGAACGTTGCCCCAGCGCCAGCTATGCACTTCGGCCTTGATCGCGATGAATGTCTCGGTGTCGCTCTGGCGGCCCTCGCCGAGTTCCTCGAGATAGGCCGGCACGATCTCCTTGCCGACCATGCCTCGGCCGTACTGGCCACGTACCGCCACATGCTGCACGTCCGCCGCGCTGATCGGCTTCAGCGCACGCAGCACCTTCAGCTTCTCGTTGCGCAGATTGTCAGCGTCGAGCGAACCCGGCGGCTCCATCGCCACCAGGCACAGCACCTGCAGCAGATGGTTCTGGATCATGTCGCGCAGCGCGCCGGAATGGTCGTAATAGTCGCCGCGCCCTTCGACGCCGACCGTCTCGGCCGCGGTGATCTGGACATGGTCGATCGCGTCCGCGTTCCACAGGCGTGCGAACACCGGGTTGGCGAAGCGGAGTGCGATCAGGTTCTGCACCGTCTCCTTGCCGAGATAATGGTCGATCCGGAAGATCTTGCTCTCGACGAAATACTGGCCGACTTCGTCGTTGATCGTGCGGGCGGATTCGAGGTCATGCCCGATCGGCTTCTCCAGCACGACGCGGGCGCTCTCGGTGACCAGTCCTTTCGAGGACAGGTTCCCGCAGATGCGGCCATAGAGTTCCGGCGAGGTCGCCAGGTAGAAGACGCGGATCTTGTCCTTGGTGGAATCGTCGAACAGCCTGGTCATGTTCTCCCAGGTGCTGTCCGCCTCGGCGCCGTTGACGCTGGCGTAGAAGATCATGCCGAGGAAGCGATGGATCAGGTCCTCGTCCAGCGCGTCCGGCTTCACGAAACGGCGGAGCGCCTTGTCGGCACGATCACGGTACTCGTCGTCGGACAGCACCGACCGTGCCGCGCCGATGACCCGCGCAGTCTCGGGGATCTGCTTGTCGCGGAATCGATGATACAGCGCCGGCAGCAGCTTGCGCATGGTCAGGTCGCCGGTCGCGCCGAAAACCACGTAGTCGAATGTGTCGATCGCACTCATCGAGGGCATCCTGTTAATTCCTGCTCGTCTAGGGCCGGCACGTTCCCTCGGCGAGACGTTCTCGAATGGCCGGATGGTCCATATTCATTGACCGGGCGCGTCCTGCCAAGGTAAGCCCCCCGACCTTGCCGGTCGATAGGGACGGGTGACCAATGACGTTTTGGGACGTAGGGGATCATGACGCTTGAAGCGGCAGACCGCGGGGCCGGGCATGACGACACGCCGGCAGATTCGACCTCCAGCGCGGTGGGCGGCATTGCCGCGGACCGGCTGCGGAGCATCATCGAACGGGTCGAGCGTCTTGAGGAGGAGCGCAAGGCACTAGGCTCCGACATCAAGGACATTTTTTCGGAAGCGAAGTCGGCCGGGTTCGACGTCAAGGTGATCCGGCAGATCATCCGCATCCGCAAACAGGAGCCGGCCGACGTCGAGGAGCAGGAGACGCTGCTCGACATCTATCGTCGCGCCCTGGGCATGTAGCCCACGGTCCGGCGGAGGTCTTGCCAGCCGCCCTCACGGGCCCTGGCGAGATCGCCGCCGGGTCCGTATGCTCGGGCCATGCCCTTGACGTTGCCACTGCCAAGCTGGGTGCCCTGGTGGGGGCAACTGTCGATCCTCGTGATCGTGATCCTGTTCGGGCTCGCGTTCCTGATGATGCCGTTCGCGGTATTCGGCCTGAAGGGTCGGCTCGACTTCCTCGAGGCGCAACTCGACGACATCCATGCCGAACTGCGCATGCTGGCCACGCGCCTGCCCGACTCCGATCGGCGTCCCGCACGCCCGGCCGAACCGATCGTGCAGGAGATCGTCAGCACGCCGCTGCCTCCGTTGCCGCTCCGAAAACGGACTGCGGAGTCTCCCAAGCAATTCGCGACAACGCCATCCGAACCGGCGCCTGCTCCACGACGTCCTCGAGCGGCAGATGACTGGTCCACGCGTGAACCGTCGGCCTACGACGACGAGGATGGTCCACGGCGGACGCTCAGGGCGCCGCGTGAACCCGAGCTGCGTCCGATCGAACGCAACCGGTCCGAACCCACGCTCCGTTGGCCGCCGCCGCGCTGATGACCGAGCGCGCAAAAGGAACACTGACCCGGGCCGACAAGGGGCCGATCTGTCCGCCGCCGATCCTCGACGGACAGATGGGAGCCGTCGCAAGCATCATTGCCGGCTGGCCGGGGGTAAGCGCTACGACCCATTGGGACCTGTTCCGCCCCACGGAGGTCGATGGAATCGACTTCTATTTCGGTGAGGAGGAACTCGGCCACATTCACCTCGATGGCTCGATTCACTTGGCCACCAGCCCGAGCCTGGGAAAGGCTTTGGTTGCGGAAGGCCTGGCCAACCCGTTCCGGTATCAGCAGGGCTGGGTCGAACAGCGGGTGCAACGCATCGGATCCGCTGCCGCCGTTGCATTGTTCCAACGCAACTACGACCGGCTGTCGCATCCTGGCTGACAGGATGCCGAAAACGCGTAGCCGACATCGACCGACCGGCAGGACTGGTCCGAGGTTGTCCGTCAGGCAACTCGCCTGCCAAGGTCAGCCCGTCAGAACAGGCCCTCCAGCCTAATTTGCATCAAGGACAAGATCGTCACGGTGGATCATCTCGTCGCGGCCGCGCCAGCCAAGCAGGGCCTCGATCGCATCGGAGCGATGGCCGATGATTCGAGCGGCATCGGTGCTGCCATAGGCGGTCAGCCCGCGTCCCAGCAGTTGCTGTGTCTCGGACAGCACCAGTACCAGATCCCCACGCTCGAACACGCCTTCGACCGACCGGACCCCAGCCGGCAACAGCGAACTGCCTCGGGCGAGGGCATGCATGGCACCGGTATCGATCACCAGTCTGCCGGCCGGTTGGAGGCTTCCTGCAATCCAGCGCTTGCGGGCCGAGCGTCCCTCGGGCAGCGGCAGAAACCAGGTGCAACGCGCACCATCGTACAAAGCCTGCAACGGATGGCCGATCGCGCCGAGGCCGATCGCCATCGCACATCCGGCCCGCGTTGCGATGCCGGCGGCCAGCAGCTTGGTGCGCATCCCGCCCGATGAGTAGCCGGGTGGAGGAGCGCCGCCCATCGCCTCGATCTCGGGCGTGAGAACGTGCACCACCGGGATGTGCCGTGCATCCGGTTCGCGCCTTGGGTCAGCCGTATACAGGCCGTCTATATCGGACAGCAGCACCAACTGGTCCGCCTGGACCATCTCGGCGACGCGGGCTGCCAGCCGGTCATTGTCGCCGAAGCGGATCTCGGCGGTGGCGATGGTGTCGTTCTCGTTGATCACCGGTATGCAACCGAGCCCCAACAGGGTCGAAAGCGTGGCCCGCGCGTTCAGGTAGCGACGCCGGTCCTCGGTATCGCCGGGGGTCAGCAGAAGCTGTGCCGCGACAAGCCCGTGCGCCGACAGGGCCATGCTCCAGGCGTGGGCCAGACGGATCTGCCCGACCGCCGCGGCCGCCTGTTTCTCCTCGAGCCGCAGCACCGGACGCACCAGCCCCAGCGTATGTCGGGCCAGTGCGATCGCGCCGGAGGACACCACGATCACCTCGACGCCGCGGGCCCGCAACGCGGCGATGTCGGCAGCCACCCCATCCAGCCATTCGGCACGTAGGCGGGCAGCTTCGGCATCGACCACCAGGGCGCTGCCGATCTTGACGACCAGCCGCCTGGCCTGGCCGACATTCGGCAGGGCCAGTTCGGCCGACCCGCTCATTCGGGTAGCCGGCTTGGTGCTCCATCATCGACGATACGACGTCGCGGGGCAGGGGCACCGTCCTTGCGGAACTGGGTCACCCGGTCCTGCAACATGCGCAGCGCCTCCGGCACTTTCCCATGCGTGGCCGCGGACAGCATGAGCACCGGATTGCCGGTCGCCTTTTCCAGCGCGCGGCGGCGGGTGCCGATCTGCTGGGGGGTCATCGCATCGGTCTTGTTGATCGCCACGATCTCCGGCTTGTCGGCCAGGCCGTTGCCGTAGGCGATCAGCTCCTCGCGGATGGTGCGCCAGGCATCGACCACGTTGCCGGATGCGCCATCGATCAGGTGCAGCAGCACCGCGCAGCGCTCGACATGGCCGAGGAAGCGGTCACCGAGGCCGGCACCGTCATGCGCACCCTCGATCAGGCCCGGGATGTCGGCGAGCACGAACTCCTCGGAATCGGACAGCCGCACGACGCCGAGCTGGGGGTGCAGGGTGGTGAACGGGTAGTCGGCGATCTTCGGCCGTGCCGCGGACGCCACCGACAGGAAGGTGGACTTGCCGGCATTGGGCAGGCCGATCAGCCCGGCATCGGCGATCAGCTTCAGCCGCAGCCAGATCCAGCGCTCCTCGCCGGGCCAGCCTTTGTCGGCGCGGCGCGGGGCCCGGTTGGTGCTGGTCTTGAAGTTCGCGTTGCCATGGCCGCCGTCGCCGCCCTTGCAGAGCAGGATCTTCTTGCCGGCCTCGTCGAGGTCGGCGAGCAGCAGGTCCTTGCTCTCGTCGAAGATCTGCGTGCCGATCGGCACCTTGATCACGACGTTGTCGGCACCGGCGCCGGTGCGATCGGACCCCGACCCGTTGCCGCCCTTGCGGGCGCGGAAATGCTGGGTATAGCGAAAGTCGATGAGCGTGTTGAGGTTGGCGACCGCCTCGAAGCTGATGTCGCCGCCGCGTCCGCCGGTGCCGCCGTCCGGGCCGCCGAACTCGACGTACTTTTCGCGCCGGAAGGCGATGGCGCCGTCGCCGCCGTCACCGGACTTCACGTAGATCTTGGCCTGGTCGAGAAACTTCATTTTACTGGTCCGATTTCGCGCCGTCGTGCGGCGATCTGGCCGGCGCCCGGAGACGAAAAAGGGCCGACCCTGAGGGCCGACCCTTGATCTGCTGTCCGGTCGGCGAGGCGGGCTTATTCAGCCGCGATCGCCATGGCTTCGACGGAAACCTGAACCCGGCCTTCGGCGCGGGTCTCGAACTTCACGTGACCGTCAATCAACGCGAAAATCGTATGGTCCTTGCCGAGACCGACGTTGCGGCCCGGCTTCATCTTGGTGCCGCGCTGACGGATAATGATGTTGCCGGCGATCACGCTCTCGCCGCCGAACTTCTTGACGCCGAGGCGGCGTCCTGCGGTATCGCGGCCGTTGCGGGACGATCCGCCTGCCTTCTTATGTGCCATGACCTGAACTCCTGTGCCTTAACGAGCTGCCGACGGTCGTTCGGGGCCAATCCTGACGGATCGGCTCCGGACGGGTTCAGGCGGCGCTGATTTCGTTGATGCGCAGCACGGTGACGGGCTGGCGGTGGCCGTTACGACGACGGCTGTTCTGCCGGCGGCGCTTCTTGAAGATGATGATGGTATCGAGCCGGTCCTGCGCGATGACGGTGGCCGTCACGGTGGCGCCGGGCACCAGCGGGGCGCCGATGGTGATGCCGCCCTCTGCGCTGCCGACGGCGAGCACATCGGTGAAGGTGATGGTGGCACCGGCCTCGTAGTCGAGCTTCTCGACCTTGAGAACATCCTGCGGATTGACGCGATACTGTTTTCCGCCAGTGCGGATGACTGCGAACATATGTCTCTGCTTTCCGATCTCTCGATCCATCCGGCGCTGCCAGAAGCAGAGGCCGTCGAACCTAGTCGCTTCTTATCATGGGCCCTGCGCGAACGCATGGCGGCGCCCCTCACGATCCTGACGGACCTCGAGCAACGAAGCCGCGATGTATCCGATCGCACTTTCCTCTGTCAAGACAGTTGCCACTTGATCGCGCCCACCCTATAAGCCGGCCGCCGCACGCTTTTGGAGAGGTGCCAGAGCGGTCGATCGGGGCGGTCTCGAAAACCGTTGTGCCTTCACCGGTACCGTGGGTTCGAATCCCACCCTCTCCGCCAAGCGTATATCCGGTGATCGTTCGAATGGTCCGTACAGCTCTGTGCTGGCTCGGCTTATTTCAAATGAACGTCTACCCAGGTCCGTTCGACGTCAGCAGGTCCGCGCATTCGGCTGCATAGCAACCGAAGGCTACCAATGGTCGACGGCCGGAGCTTTTCTCCTGCAGGTAACTTCGCCTGCCGCAAGCACGGGTGCCGGCGCTACGAGATCCAGGGCCGCCGGAGCTTGCACACGGTCCGGCCATGCCCGACTGCCGAGCCGACCGGCCATTGTCCTGACGGTGCTCCATGACATCGAGGCGGGTAAGACGATCGAGACGGGGCACCAGTGTCGCCGGCGGGTCGGTGCGGTTCGTTCATGCCATCGCGTCCGGCTATTCAAGGACGACCCGGAGGCGAGCGTCCGGCCGGGCGAGCATGGGCCGGCAAGCAGGCCGGGTTGAGCGACCTCGATGGTGAGGCTCCGCTTTTTGGGGCCGGACCCGATCGTGTTCCCGAACCTCGGCCGGCACCACGTGCCCATGTCGTGAACCTGCTGGGCTACCTGCTCAACCGGGTCGGCTAACACCAGCGGCATGTCCCCGTGATGGTGGTCAATGTCGTGGCGGCAATGAACAGGCGTTACCGGCCGGACAGGTCGGTGATTGAGGTGATGCTGACACACGTGTCGTAGGACAGGGTCGAGCACGCCTGCAACCGGACGCTCTACCCGGATCAACGGGCGGAAGTGGCTCAGGCTTGACCGGTCTATGATTGCTGATGCGAATCAGCTGACCGATGCTTTCAGAATTCCGACGTGTCTGAGCAGTAGCCGAGGATCATGAGGCGGTCCATTGCGTCAGCGAAAAATGAGGCGCGAAGCAGTGCATCTGCGCCTGCGCCTGCGAAAGCCAGAGTAGATCATTCTCGGTAGTGCCTACAGACGTCACTGGCGGATCGCCCGTCTTGAACTCACGCAAGCACTTTAACAGAACCTTTTTTTGAAGCCGGCGCCTGAATGTTTCACCACATACCTCTCTTCAGGCAGGGCCTCGGCACGCCATGACATGATCCATTCCGTCAGAATGCCTGTCCTGAAGCGGAGCGTCACATGGAACTAGGAATCGCGGGTAAGGTCGCCCTCGTCACCGGAGGCAGCAAAGGGATCGGGCGCGAGATCAGCGAGCGCCTGGGACGCGAGGGCGCCCGGGTTGTGGTCTGCGCACGCGAGCAGGCGGCGATCGATGCCACCGTCGCCGCGATACGCGATGCCGGTGGCCAGGCCACCGGCTTTTCCGGCGACATGACCGACGTGACGAACTACATCCGCGCTGTCGAGACGGCCAAGGACCATTTCGATGCGCCAGAAATCGCGATCTACAACATGCAGGCTCCCAAGCCGGGTTCGTTCGAGGAGCTGACCGACGCCGATTTTCTCGAAGCTTATCATCTGGTGACGACCTGCTATGCCAACCTCGTTCGTGCCGTGCTGCCCGGTATGAAGGCGAAGCGCTGGGGCCGGGTCGTTACGATCGGTTCCGGAACCGCAAAGCAGCCAATCCGTACGACCCCACTGTTTTCCTATGTCCTGGCCAACGCGCACCGCGCAGGTGCCGTTGGGCTCAACAAGACGCTCGCGGGTGATTACGGCCAGTATGGCATCACCTTCAACACGATCGGTGTCGGATCGATCGAGACCGTCCAGGCGCGCGCCTGGCTGGAGGCTCGCGCTGCCGAAGCCGGAACGACCTACGAAAACATGCTCGACCAGTTCTTTGCCAATAACCCCGTCCGGCGCGCGGGGCAGCCAGGGGAAGTCGCGGCTCTCGCAGTCTATCTGTCCTCCCAGGATTCCGGTTTCACGACCGGGGAAACGATCCTCTGCGATGGTGGGTACGTACAGTCGCTTCTGTAATTCCCTACCAGGACTGGATAGAAAATGACTGAGGAAAATCTGGTTGTCGTGGTGACGGGCGCCAGTCGTGGGCTCGGCAGGGGCATCGCGCGCGCGTTCGGATCGCTGGGTGCGATCGTCTACATGACCGCGCGCACCGGACAGGAGGCGCTGGCCGAAACCACGCGGGAGGTGTCCGCACGCGGAGGAACTGCCATTCCCGTGACGTGTGACCATCGCGACGACACGCAGGTCGCCGCGTTGTTTGCCAGGGTGGGCAAGGAACAGGGTCGGCTCGATATCCTCGTGAACAATGCTGCCGCCGTTTATCCTGATGCGCTCAGGGCAACGGGCGGCTTCTGGGAGAAGCCGCTGCGTCTGGTCGACATGATCGACGTCGGGCTGCGCTCGAACTATGTCGCGAGCTATTATGCGGCTCCGCTGATGATTGCGGCACGACGCGGCCTGATCGCCAGCATCTCTTTCTACGGCGCCGTCTCCTATTTCCACGGGCCTGCCTATGGTGCCGCTAAGGCCGGCACTGACAAGATGACCTTCGACATGGCCGTCGACCTACGGCCGCACGGCGTGAGTGCGGTCTCGATATGGCCCGGCTTCATCCGGACTGAAACCGTCGCGGCCATACCGGACGACCAGATCCCGGCGGAATTAGCACAGCTCTGGCCGCTCTTCGAATGGCCCGAATTTACCGGTCTAGTTATTGAAGCCCTGTATAGCGATCCGGGGCTGGCAACGCTGTCCGGCCAGGCCTTGATCGGTGCCGAACTCGGCGTCCGTTACGGCATCGTCGATCTTGACGGCAAGCAGCCGACCTCGTTCCGGCAGACGATGGGATCACCCGCCCGGCCGTTCGAAGCCATACAAAGCTGATCGAGGACAAGGAGATGAGCATGAAAGAATTTCAGGGCAAGGTTGTGCTCGTTACCGGCGCTGCGTCCGGGCTTGGCCGGGCTGCAAGCCTCCGCTTTGCCCAGGAAGGCGCGGCGCTTTGTCTCGTCGACCTCAACGAGGAGGGATTGGCCGAGACGCAGCGCCGCATTGGTCCGACGGAAGCCGGCAGCGTCACCTTCGCCGGAGATCTCGGCGAGAAGGAAAATTGCGCCGCGGCGGTGCAGGCGGCCGTCGATGCATTTCGGCGGCTCGATGTCCTCTGCAACGTCGCGGGCATGCTTCGCTTCCATGCTCTAGCGGACGTGTCCGTCCAGGACTGGAGCCGCCTGATGTCGGCAAACCTTACCGGTCCTTTGTTCATGATGCAGGCAGCTATGCCGTATCTGCTGGAAACGCACGGCAACGTTGTCAACGTCGCCTCCACGGCAGCTTTTCTGGGACAGGCATATACCGGGCCCTATGCCGCAACCAAGGCAGGACTGATCGCGCTGACGAAGTCGGTGGCGATGGAGTACATCAACTCGCCGGTCCGCATAAACGCGCTCGCACCGGGCGGAATGACCACCGAGATGGGACTAGGCGTCAAGTTTCCCGAGAATGTCGACATGTCGCTGATCCTCCGCTACTGCGGGATCAGGCCTCCGTCCTCCCCGGAGGACATCGTTGAGCCACTACTTTTTCTCGCCTCGGATCGCGCCAGGTCGGTGCATGGCGCCTGCTACATTGCCGACAATGGCATCACCACTGGTTAGCACGACCTGGGCACTTTCAGATCATGCGGTAGCTTGAACCGTCGTCTGCAATATGGACATCGGATGCGTGGCATGAGGTGGGCGAACAGCCTGCCGATGATGGCTTGTCGCACGGCGGGCAGGTTTCCCCCCGCCTCGTCCGGCGGTGCCCGGCGAGGCGGAAATGTTGCAGGTAGGCGAGCGCGATGCAGGTCATGAGTGCGTGCCGGTGCAGCCCGGTCCAGGACCGGCCCTCGAAGTGTCCGAGCCCGAGCTCGCCCTTGAGTTGCTGGTGCGCCTGCTCGCAAACCCATCGTGCCTTGACGGCCGCAGCGAGACTGCGAACAGAGCTGCCGACTGGGAGGTTGCTCAAATAGTATTTGCGCTCGCCGTTTGGGCGCCATTCTTCGACCAGCCAGACTTCCGAGCCGGGCAGGTGTTTGTTGTTAGCCCAGACCGGGCCATCGCCGACCCGGACGCGCATCACAGCGAACCGGGCGGCCAAGCCACCCTTGGTGCCGCGGCGCCAGGTGATCTTTCGCCACGGTCGCTCTGCCGGCACCATTTCGGCGGTGCGCGGTTCCTCATTTGGCACCATCTTGCGGGCGCGTCCCGCAGGCAGCACTAGTTGCACCGATGGGCTGTAGACCTTCTGGTTGCGCGGGATGCCCACAGCCCATTGCAGGCTACGTGCATCGAGCCCGTGGCGAAATGCCGCACTCGCGCCATAGCCTGCATCGCCCAGCACCGTGCCAAATCGCACACCCGCGCCCAGCAGCCGGTCCACCTCG
>JBPBQO010000147.1:0-39049 GCA_050954785.1 Janthinobacterium lividum
CGGAGCGCGTCATTATAATAATGCTGTCCGGCAGCGGTGAGGGCCAGGCCGCGTGACGTACGCCTGACAAGCTGCGCACCAAGTCGCTTTTCCAGAACCGCGATCTGCTTGCTCACCGTGGACTGAGTGATCCCGGCCAGGTGGGCCGCCTTGGAGAAGCTCCCGGCCTCGGCAACCCGAAGAAAGAGCTTCGTCATGTCCAGCTTATCCATGACAAAAATCTAGAGCATCGCTTCCATGAGGGAAACGGTGATTAAGCCCTGCGTGATCTTGAACGCCCGCCCTGCCAGAAACAGCCGCTCGGCGCATAGTGCACCTCTCATCCCGAGGGTGGTGCTAGTAGATTTAGTTACCGCCGCCATGAAATCGACCTCATCGGCTACAAGCGGCTACGCATCTATTTCCTCAGCCGCCGTCAGATCGGTCTGCCTGGTCGGCCCTTCGTGCCGGGCATCAGCAATCAACACATTCTTCGTCTCTACGAATGCGATATGCGGCTGCATGATGTCTGTTTCGCTGCCGTCGGGCAATTCGAGCTGTTGTTGCGCAATGCCATCTCCGAAGCCTTGAGCGATGGGGTTGACCTTCGTAATATATGTGCACACCATGATCGGCTGTTAATCGCAGCTTTCAGAAGCAACCGGCTACTTTGCGCAAACTTCGTCTTCCTATCGCCCCTAGCAACAAGCTGAAGGCGGTGCTGGAATGTCTCGATTATCTTCTAACGCAGCGAGGCATGCCCTCCCAAGTGACTGCTGAAGTGGATGCTATTATCGCCACTCATTCGGAGGTCCGTCCTATTGAGCCCAGGTATTGAGACGGCAAAAAGTGGTGCATTGCCGACAGGCAGGTTTCGGCGACGCGAGTAGGGATAGCTACCATCATTCCGGATCACCGGCTTGCCCGATCGGGATTAGGAAGTGGGAAAGCAAAGGACATCTCGAAACGCGTAAAGATTGAGAATGCACTTCCGTGCCGCCATAGGCTCACTTGCGCGGCAACACGCCCAACAGCGTTGAGGTAAAGGCGCCGCGCAGAGCGTCTTGCAAACTCATGTGGAGCGCGCCCAGGGCGGGTTCGTCCATATAGGCGGCGAGAAGACTTGGCGGCGGCGGGGTGTAGGCCGCCAGAGCACCTGCGGAGAGGAGGCTCAACAGACAGAATAATTGTGCGCCATTCCCGAGTTCAGGCACGTGACGGCGTAAGAGTTCGGACATGTCTGCAAGCTTGGCGAGTGAGGACCGCTTGTGTCGCTTGACCACCTCGACCGAGACGTTGTGCTCCAGCACACCGCCCTGCGCGCCAAAAAGATCGCACAGTACCATCCGGTCTGCCAATGATTGACTGAGTATCCGGGCAAGCTGATCCGCGCGCACTTCCAGCGCTGCGTGCGGCTCGATGCCGGCGTAAAGCTTTTCCGCCAGTCCGGTAAGCCAAGTTTCCAGAAAGTCGTCCAGCAGTTCGAGCAGTACCGCCTCGCGGGACTCGAAATACCGCAGGACGTTCGACTTGGCCAAGCCCACCCGCCGGCTGAGTTCGTTGAGGCTTAGGTCTGCTACCGGCATTTCGGTGAGCATCGCCGCAGCCGTGTCCAGGATCGCCCGACGACGACTTTCGCGTTGCTCCTCACTTCGCGCCCGCTGGAATGTCACGCCTTCGTCTCCTTCTAAAGACCGGAGGTCTGTTGACATCAGACCGACGGTTCTTTATTTGTAGATTAACAGACCGGTAATATTATTGGAAGTGTCATGACTATGAACTGGACCCAGCAGGACATTCCCGAACAGACTGGCCGGGTGGCGATTGTGACCGGTGGCAACACTGGCCTGGGCTACGAGACCGCGCGGATGTTGGCCGAACACGGAGCGGCGGTGATTCTGGCGGTCCGGGACGTTGAGAAGGGCAGGCAGGCGGCTTCCCGTATCGCTGGCGACGTGACCGTCCAAGCCCTTGATCTTACCTCACTGGCCTCCATCCGCTCCGCAGCGGCCGACATCCGCGCCGCTTATGCCCGTATAGACCTTCTCATCAACAACGCCGGTGTGATGTACACCCCGAAGGGGAACACTGTTGATGGCTTTGAATTGCAGTTCGGCACCAACCATCTCGGCCACTTTGCTCTTACCGGCCTGCTCCTGGACCGGATGCTGCCCGTCCCTGGCTCACGGGTCATCACAGTCAGCAGCACCGGCCACCGCATCCAGGCCACCATTCACTTCGATGATTTGCAGTGGGAGCGTTCGTATAGCCGCATAGGCGCTTACGGTCAGTCCAAGCTGGCCAACCTGATATTCACGTACGAGTTGCAGCGCCGGCTCGCATCACTCGGCAACACGATTGCCGTGGCTGCCCATCCCGGTATTTCCAACACGGAACTGATCCGAAACCTGCCCGCCGGTATTCGTAGTTTCGTTGGTTCGATCGCGCCGCTCATTACGCAAAAGGCCGAAATGGGTGCCTTACCCACGCTACGGGCTGCTACCGATCCAACCGTCCTGGGCGGACAATATTACGGGCCTGGAGGTTGGGGTGAGGTGCGTGGATTTCCTAAACTGGTCACCTCCAGCAAGCAATCCTACGATCAAGCCCTCCAAAAGCGCCTTTGGACCATCTCCGAAAAGCTCACCGGAGTAATGTGTCCAACAGCGTGAGGCGAAGGCGAGCGATCTATCAGCTTCCACGCGTACCCTGTCGTCCAAGTTCCCGATCGGGAGCATCCAACGGGAAACGTGCTTGCGAAGCACGTCGCGCGCTTCTGCCGGACCATGCTTCCCGAAACCTGTTCCTGACTGAGTTTTCCCGAACTGCCTATTGAACATGGAGAAACGGGAATGCAGCAAGCGGTTTGAATGGCCGGGAGTAGAGCGGAAGCTGCCGAGGGGTGAGCGGCAGTCAACGTCCGCTTTTGCGAGCCCTCGCTCCAAAGCAGCCAGTCCGCTCCGGCTAAATCCAGCCGAGCGGCTCAGCCCACGAGCGTCCGCTGGTTGAGAGTGGCCATGCGATCTGGGTATCAGGCGTCAGACTTTATCCGGTAGGCATCGATGAACGCGAATCTAGGCACCGTCGTGCCTCCGTGCACGACCGTCTCGATCCACATCGCCAGCGGCCTGACCCAGAAGGTTCCGTTGGCTTCGGCCCGGTAGGTGACCAGCCACTCCTCGGTTTCGCTGTGCCGGCCGAGGCAAATCACCGTGTAGAGGCCGCCCTTGTAGTGCCGGTAGGGCCCCGGGCGCGGCTCGGCCGGGACTATGTCGTCGCTCATCGAGGCTGCCTTTTCACCATACGATCGGATGCGTCCGTCCGGTCTGCACGTCGACGAACCCCTCCGGGGCCAGAGGATGCGGCGCGACCAGCACCCAGTGCCAGGGCGCGCAGGTCAGCGTCGCGAAGATCAGGCGCTCGGGAAAGCCCGGCCCCCAATGCACGCTGATGCTCGGCTCGTACATCCAGTCGATCCCGTCCGCCGCGCGATACAGCGCCTGCATCTCCGCATCCAGCGCTTCCGCCGGACGCGCGGTCATCAACCCGCCGATCTCGTAGCGCACGCTGGCCACCAGCTTGCCGCCGCGAACCAGGGCCCAGCCACCCTGCTGTGCCGCGATCTGGTTGGCCACCATCGCCATGGCAGCGTCGGACGAGCCGACGACCCAGATATTGTGCTGGTCGTGCGCCACCGAGCAGCCGAGGGCGGTGTCCGGATCACGCGGACCGCAGCCGCGCCAGAACATGCGCGCCACCTCGCCCTTGCCGGAATACCGATCGACCAGGGCGAACTTGGTGATGGTGCGGCTCTCGTCCCGCTGCACCGATCCGTCGACCACCGGCAGCGTCTCGGTCAGGAAGCCTTCGGTCCAGTAGAACGGCCGCAGCACGGCGGCCTGCATGCTGTCCCGCCCCGGTTCGGCGGCGATGGCGAAATCCTGCGGTCCCAGCGTCCGCCCGACCTTGATCGTCCGGTGCGCCCAGTCCGGCCAGTCGATCCGTGGCAGCGGGCCGATATAGCGCTTGCCCACCGACACCTGGGCCCCGTCCGCCCACACCTCGGCGATCGCCAGCGTGGCCACGTCGGACAGCAGCACGATGTCCGCAAACCGGCCGGGCGCCAGGCTGCCGACCCACGGCGTGAGCCGCATATGGCGGGCCGGGTTGATCGTCATGCACTGGATCGCGATCTCCTGTGCCAGCCCGGCCTCGATGGCGGTCCGCACGTTGAAGTCGCTGGCGCCGTCGCGTAGCGTGTCGGTGGCCGAGCGATCGTCGGTGGTCAGCGCGATCTGCGAGAAATCGGTGAGGCCGGCGGCGAGCAGCGCGCGGATGATCGTCGGGATCGAGCGTGATCGCAGCTCGACGAAGATGCCGGCCGCCAGCTTCTCCATCACCTCGTCCGGGTCCAGCACCTCATGGTCGGATGCCAGCCCGGCGGCGGCGAAGGCGTTGATCACCGAATGGTCACGCAGGCCGGCGCCATGTCCCTCGACCACGCCGCGCTGCTCGAAGGTCGCCCGGATCATGCCCCAGAGCCGATCGTAGGAGGGGGTTTCGGGGTTCCAGACCGCCGGCCAGTCCATCACCTCGTCCAGGCCGGCGACCATCAGGTTGTCGCGCAGGAAGCCGGCCTGTTCGTCATGGCCGAAATAGCCGCCACCCTGCTCGTAGCCGGTCGGCGGCACCGCGGAACCCGGCAGCGGGAATATCTTGAGCGGCGAGCCCTGCCTGCGGGCCTGCAGCCAGAACTCCAGGTTGTTCGGCCCGTCCACGTTCGACATCTCGTGGCTGGCCTCGCAGGTCCAGGTATTGCCACGCGGCAGCACCAGGGCCGCCTCGTACTCGGGGGTCAGATGCGAACTCTCGATATGCTTGTGCACCTCGCCGAAGCCGGGCACCGCCGAAAGATCCGGCCGATGCTCGCGAGTACCCACCTCGCCCGGATAGGTGCCGGCCGGACCGACCCAGGCGATGCGGCGCCCCTTGATCACGATCTCCTGGTCGAGCAGCCAGCGCCTCGTATGCACGTCGAGCAGCCGGCCCACGCGCAGCGAACGATCCGCTGGACGCTTGCCGAGCGCGGTCAGCACCAGATCCTGGCGAATGGCGATCTCGGCTCCCGCCTCGATGATCAGGTCGTCGGGCAGGCTGACCTGCTGGGGTTCGGGCATGGGCATGGTCCTGATCTGCAGGGGGTGGAAATCGTTTCCATGCCAGCGTCATGCCAGGTGCCGACATACTCTCGTCGGACCCGGCCCGATCCGCTTATAATGGCAACGATCGCACTCCGGCGACGCTCCACGGATACGCCACATGACCCGTCGCCTGCCGCTCCTGCTGACGTTGCTGTTTCCGCTCGCGCTCGCCGCCCCTGCCTGGGCGGCCCATCACCGTCATGCCCGGACCAACGGCGGCGGCCTGGTGATCCTGACGCAACAAACCGGCAGCCCGCTCGACCAGGCCGCACGCCTGCTCAACGCGGATGACATCGCCGGCGCGGTCAAGCGGCACGAGCAGCCGGTGGTGCTGATCGGGTCGGCCCCGCTATCCGCCAGGCACAGCGAGACCGCCCTGTTCGTGCAGGTGCAGTCGGCGAGCCTGTGCGGGTCGGCCGGATGCTCGACGTCGATTTTTCTCAAGCACGGTGCCGACTGGACCAAGGTGCTGGATTCCGTCAGCGGCCCGATCAAGGTGCTCTCGACCACCACGAGCGGCATGCACGACGTGATGGTAGGCGACAAGGATCGCTGGGTCTGGGCCGGCACTGCCTACCGGGACACGCTGCCCGCCGCCCCGATCGGCAATCTGCGTCGTTCGGTCGAGCGCCATCAGGCGAAGGTCAGGGAAACCGCAGCTCATTAGAGCAGGTGCGGTCTGGAGCGGATGGAGGGAATCGAACCCTCGTATGCAGCTTGGGAAGCTGCCGTTCTACCATTGAACTACACCCGCCCGTTTGACTGCCGGGCCGTACGATCGAGGGTTTATAAGTCGGGCTCCGGCGGTCCGCAACGGTGTCCGGCAGCGATCCCGGTGGTCGCTGTTGACGACCGCGCTCCGGCACTCCTAGAACTTGATCGATCATGGTGGCCTGAATGCCGCCTGATCCCTCGCAAATTGTCCGGCCGGCTTGCGGCGAGGTTAAACAAGCGCGCTAAAGAGGCCAGGACGGTCGCCGCGTGATGCGGCCCCGTCATGGCATCCAGGCCCGGACATCCGTTACCATTCCGGAAGACATGGCCACGCCGCCATCGTCTTCGACCGGTCGGGGAAGCCGAGATGAACAACGAGCCCGCCGCCTATCGCCCCAACACGCTGCTGGTCCATGCCGGCACCGAGCGCACGCCGTATGGCGAGACCAGCGAGGCGATGTTCCTGACTTCCGGCTTCGTCTACGACGATGCCGAGCAGGCCGAGGCGACCTTTCTCGGCCAGGTCACCCATTACCAGTACAGCCGCTTCGGCAATCCGACGGTCACCATGCTCGAGCGCCGGCTGGCAATGATCGAGGGTGCCGAGGCCTGTCGCGCCACCGCCACCGGCATGGCCGCGGTCAGTTCCGCCCTGCTCAGCCACCTGAAGGCCGGCGACCGCATCGTCGCGGCGCGCGCGCTGTTCGGCTCCTGCCACTGGATCGTCGCCAACCTGCTGCCGCGCTACGGCGTCGAGAGCGTGTTCGTCGATGGCGGCGACCTGGATGCGTGGGCGCAGGCGCTTTCGGTGCCGACCACCTGTGTGCTGCTGGAAACGCCGTCCAACCCGATGCTCGACATCGTCGACCTCAAGGCGGTGTGCGATATGGCCCACCAGGCCGGCGCCATCGTCGTGGTGGACAACGTGTTCGCGACGCCGCTGCTGCAGAAGCCGCTCGAATATGGTGCGGACGTGGTGGTGTATTCCTGCACCAAGCACATCGACGGCCAGGGCCGGGTGCTCGGCGGCGCGGTGCTGGGCCGACAGGCCTGGATCGACGAGACGCTGCAGCCGTTCATCCGCAATACCGGCCCGGCGATGTCGCCGTTCAACGCCTGGGTGCTGCTCAAGGGCCTGGAAACGCTGGGCCTTCGTGTCGATGCGATGACCCGCAACGCCGAGGCCGTCGCCGACTTCCTGGGTGCTGCACCGGGCATCGCCCGCGTCTGGTATCCGAGCCGGGCCGACCATCCGCAGGCCGAACTGGCGATACGCCAGATGACCGCCGGCGGTACCCTGGTCACCTTCGAGGTCGAGGGCGGCAAGGCGGAAGCGTTCCGGCTGATGAACGCCCTCAAGCTGATCGCGGTATCGAACAACCTGGGTGACAGCCGCTCGATGGTCACCCATCCGGCCACCACCACGCATATGCGGATCGGTGCCGAGGAACGCGCCCGGCTCGGCATCACCGACGGGGTGATCCGCCTTTCGGTCGGGCTCGAAGACGTGCGCGATATTATCGATGACCTCTCGCTTGGCCTCGCGTTGTTGCCGCAGCACGCAGCAGTGAGCCAGGCAGCGGAATGAGCGTGGCCATTCGTTGCAGGCAAAGCAGGAAGGGGCAGCCGTCATGAAGGACAAGGGACGCATGCCGGTACATCTGGCGATGGATACCGATCTGGGGCCGGCAACCGGCGACGATGGCGGCGGCGACTACACGAGCACCACGCGCGACATCAAGGTGAGCGTGCGGTCGTTCTTCCTCGAGGACCAGTCGCAGCCGGACGACCGGCAATATCTCTGGGCCTACCGGATCCGCATCGAGAACCAGGGCCGGGAGAATGTCAGGCTGCTGCGCCGGACCTGGCAGATCACCGACGCCACCGGCCGCATCCAGCACGTGCAGGGCGAGGGCGTGGTCGGCGAACAGCCGCAGCTCGATCCGGGCGAGGCGTTCGAATACACGTCGGGCACGCCGCTCGAGACGCCGTCCGGCTTCATGTCCGGCGCCTACCATATGGTGTCCACAGCGTCCGGCGAGCGATTCGACGTAGTGATCCCGGTCTTCAGCCTGGACAGCCCGCATCAGCCCGGCATCGTCCATTAGAATAATGAGCAATATGACGCGCCGGTTCGGACGATACGAAACCCATCTGCTGTGCGACGGCGTGTTCAGGGCACCTGCCGACATACTCGTGCATATGGGTGGCGAGGATGCCCGGCGGCAGGCGATCGAACGCCTGGGCAAGCCCGAGATCCAGATCGACGTGAACTGCTTCGTGCTTCGCAGCGCCGACGGCATCACCTTGATCGATACCGGAGCCGGCAGTGTCTGGGGACCGACGTTCGGCCAGGCGCGCCTGGCAATGGGCGAGCTCGGCATCGCGCCGGCGCAGGTCGATCGCGTCCTGCTCACCCATCTTCACGATGACCACGCCCTCGGCTTGTTCGACGGCGATGCCGCCTACTTCCCGAATGCCCAGATCTTGGTTCCGCACATCGACCTTGCCTACTTCACCGATGCAAAGGCCCTGGAGGCTACCCCAGAGGCCGGGCGCGGCGCCTTTGCCATCGCGTCGAAGCTGCAGGATGTCTATGGCGACCGGATCCAGGAGATCGCCGAGGGTCCGGTGCTGGACGGCATCGAGGCCCGGGCCCTGCCGGGCCATACGCCTGGGCATACCGGCTATCTGCTGCACGATAGCGTCCGCAGCCTGATGATCTGGGCGGATACGCTGCACGTGGCCGAGATCCAGCCGGAAGATCCGGCGATCGGGCTGGTGTTCGATCTCGATTCCGCCATGGCAGCCCGGACGCGCCTCTCCCAGCTGGAGCAGGCAGCCGAAGCGGGCTGGGTTGTCGCAGGCGGTCATATCACTGGTTTCAACCAGGTCGAACGGGCCGGCAACGGCTTCCGGATCGTTCCCGTTCAGAGCCCGACTTGATGGATAGCAACGACGACACGCTGACCGATCGCCCCAGCCAGGCGGAAGCCGAGGAAGCCGTACGCGTCCTGCTGCGCTGGGCCGGCGAGGACCCGGCCCGCGAGGGCCTGCGCGATACGCCGCGACGCGTGGCGCGGTCCTACGACGAATTCTACCAGGGCTATGCCGAGGATCCGGCGGAGATGCTCAACCGCACCTTCGCCGAGGTCGAGGATTACGACGAGATCGTGCTGCTGCGCGACATCCGCTTCGAGAGCCATTGCGAGCACCACATGGTGCCGATCATCGGCCGGGCGCACGTGGCCTACCTGCCGCGCCGGCGTGTCGTCGGCATCAGCAAGCTGGCCCGCGTGGTCGATGTGTATGCCAGGCGGCTGCAGATCCAGGAGCGCCTGACCGCGCAGATCGCCAACACCATCAACGACGTGCTGCAGCCGCACGGGGTCGCGGTCATTCTCGAAGCCGGCCATCAGTGCATGACCACGCGCGGCGTGCATCGACCCGGCGTGACGATGGTGACCAGCCGGATGCTGGGCGTGTTCCGCAACAACTCGGACACCCGCAAGGAACTGCTGTCGATGCTCGGCCGCCCATCCGCGGCGACGCCGTTCGACTAAGACTGAAGCCGTCCCGCCCGAGGATCGCTCCTTGCGCGGGACGACGACGGGACCTTGTTCGATCAGTCGTCGGCCTTCTCGACTACCTTGAACACCATGTCGACATGTTGCGGTGTCGTATTGGTCCAGTCGGTGCTGACCGTCGAGCCGATGTTGGACTTTTTGTAGAGCGCCGAGATCGCGTCCTGGGCTGCCTTGATCGCCTCGTTGGTGACGGTCTGGCCCGACTTGATGTTGGCCGCGGCCAGGATGGCGGGTGTCTTGATCCTGGCATTTCCCGTTACGCTGACATGATCGACGGTGATGCCGACATGGACGACGGTCGGGGCCAGCGGTGCCTGCTCGACAAAGGTGTAGGCGACGATCGCCTTGGTATGATGAATGATGGTCATGCTCTGGGTGATGTTGGTACCGACATTATGCTTCTGGTACACCTGCCCGATCGCAGCCACGTTCTCCTTTGCCCCGGCCTGGTCGATCATCTGGCCGACCTGCACCGGCAGTGCTGCCAGCAGTTCCGCCGTCGGCACCTGGACGTTGCCCTTGAAGGTCACCTTGGACAGCGTGTAGCTGCCGGTCGCGGCCTTGTCCTGCGCATGGGCAGCGGTCAGCGTCACCGGCATCGCCAGGGGGACGGCCGCGCAGCCGAGCAGCACGGCCAGGAACTTTCCAGTCTTCATCATCGATTCTCTTTCGTTCAGTAGGATTTATACGGAAGGAACTTGCCGCTCATGGTGATGGCGACGCGATCACCGGCATTGTTCGGCTCCCGCTGCATGTCCATCCGGAAATCGATGGCGCTCATGATGCCGTCGCCGAATTCCTCGTGGATCAACGCCTTGAAGGTGGTGCCATACACCGAGACCAGCTCATAGAACCGGTAAATGAGCGGATCGGTCGGCACCGCAGTCGGCAACGACCCGCGATAGGGCGGCACCTGCAGCAGCTTGATCTCGAACGGATCGAGGCCGAGCTTGCCGCCGATCGCCTCGGCTGCCTGTTTCGGCAACGTCATCTGCCCGAGCAGGCCCGCGGTCACGAACTCTTTCGACAGATCTTCGGCCAGAGCCGCCAGTTCCGACCAAGACAAATCCTGCTCGATCTTGATGCGGACGATCTTTTCGGTCAGTTCCAGACGTGTCGTCATGGGTCGTATCCAATTGGTTGGACGGATTGAACGAGGAGCGCCGGCGATGGTCAATGCAGCCCGGCTGCTGGCACTCAACAACGCCCATGCCGAGCAGACGTCGCTGCTCGGCCCGGTGCGCCTGCAGCGGATGATCGCCGGCGCGTTCCGGGTCGCCACGATCGGCGACATCGAGTGCTTCCTGATCGCGTTCGACCAGGACGCCGACTACGACAGCCCCAACTTCCTCTGGCTACGCGCGCGTCACGACCGCTTCGTCTATGTCGACCGGATCGTTACCGCACCCGAAGCGCGAAACCGTGGCCATGCTGCCCGCCTGTATCGCGACCTGTTCGCGCAAGGCACGGTGGCGGGCCACGACCGGGTGCTGTGCGAGGTCAACCGCGTGCCGCCCAATCCCGGATCGGACGCGTTCCACGAGCGCCTGGGCTTTACCGAAATCGGCCAGGCCACATCCGCCGCCGGCAAAACCGTCCGCTATCTCGAGCGGCGCCTGACCCCGGCGGACCAGACCGGCTAGCGCATATGCTCCTTCAGGCGGGGCATGAGTTCGACGAAGTTGCAGGGCGCGTGGCGGCTGTCGAGCTGCCAGACCAGGATGTCGTCCCAGCCGTCCTTCACCGCCCCGGTGCTGCCGGGCAGCGCGAACAGGTAGGTGCCGTTGGCAACGCCGGCGATCGCCCGCGACTGAATCGTGGAGGTGCCGATCTTCTGGTAGCTGAGCATCCGGAACAGCTCGCCGAACCCCTCGATCTTTTTCTCGACCACCCGGTCATAGGCTTCGGGCGTAACGTCGCGACCGGTGACGCCGGTGCCGCCGGTGCTGATCACCACGTCGATCTCGGGATCGGCGATCCAGCCGCGCAGCCGCTCGGCGATGCCGCCGGCATCGTCGGGTTCGATCGCACGATCGGCCAGCACATGGCCGGCGGCCTCGACACGGGCGGCAAGGATGTCGCCGGAGGTGTCGTTGGCCGTGGTTCGCGTGTCCGACACGGTCAGGACGGCGATGCGGACGGGAAGGAAGGTTCTGGCAAGATCGAGACGTGACATGGACGAGACATCAGCAACGCCGCGGGCCGGGCGTCAATCCACTAAGGCCCGCACGCCGGGCACCTCGACGCAGACGTGACCGGCGGCACGCAGCAGGGCAGCCTCATCCGGACGCGGCGACAGGCGCACCAGCTTGCGGCCCTGCGCGGCCAGTGCCGATAGCCGGGCCACCGCATCCTCTTGCGTGACCACCAGCCGCGACGCATCCCGACGGGCCAGTTCGAGCACCGCCTCGCTCTCCGACGCCTCGTGCACGATCACGTCCGCCTCCCCCAGGAGGCGCAGCGCGCGCAGGGTGAGCAGGTCGGCATCGCCGGGACCCGGATCGACCAGATAGACGATGCCCTGCTCGGGATGGCGGGCGCTGTCCTCGGCGACGGTCAGCGCCTCGATGTAGGCCGCCTCCGCCTCCGCATCCTGGCCGGCCAGCATGAGCTCCGCGATACGGCCGCTGAACGCGGCCTCCAGCATGCGGCGCCGGCGCAGCACATCCGGCAGCCGGCGCCTGGTTTCGGGCTGCATGCGGTCGGCCAGGGACGCCAGCCGGCCGAAGCCGGGCGGCACCAGCGCCTCGATGCGCGCACGCAGCAGCCGCGCCAGCACCGGAGCGGCGCCGCCCGAGGCGATCGCAATCTGCAGCGGCGCGCGGGACACCACCGCCGGCGTCGAGTAGCCGGACAGCGACGGACGATCGACCACGTTGAACGGGATGCCGCGCCGCCTGGCTTCCTGCGTCATGGCCAGCAGCATCGGGTCCGGTGCCTCGGCGCCGACCGCGATCGCGCAGCCATCGAGCATCGACGGCTCGAACGCCGCCGGTTCGTGCCGGACCAGGGCGCCACAGGCGCGCAGGCTGGCCGCCCGCCGGTCCGCCGCCTCGCCATCGCCGAGCACCAGCGCATGACGGCCGTCGAGATCCAGGAACAGCGGCAGCAACGGCTTCGGCATGAATGGCATCCTGCTTTGCGTGGTGTCGGGGCGTGGTGTCGGGGCATGGTGTCGGGCAGTCGGACTTGGCAACGCTCGTCGCATGGATTGCGAGGATGTATGAGCGGCCGGGCGTAACGAACTCCGCCCGACGACAGCAAGCCCAAGGAGAGGCAAGTTGACCAGCCGCTATGGACTGGAAATCCGCGCCGCCACCGGCGGCGATGCGCCGGGGCTGGTGGAGCTGCTCGGCAGCAACGGCCATGCCATCCCGCCGCGCATCCTGGCGGAACGGCTGGACACGATCCGGCAGGAACACGGGACGGTGCTGATCGCGCTCGAATGGGGGCCGCCGAGCGGCGTGGTGGTGCTGCACTGGTATCGAACACTGGAGGCACCGCAACCGATCGCCCAGGTCACGATGCTGCTGGTCGGCATCGATGAACGTCGGCGCGGCGTCGGCCGGCTGCTGATCAAGGCCGGCTCGCAGGCAGCACGGGTGGCCGGCTGCGGCGCGCTCGAGTTGCTGGTACCCCTCGAGCAGCCCGGCCTCGCCGCTTTCTGCATGGCGACCGGCTTCACCGAAGCCGGCACCCGGTTCTCCAGGGCGCTGCGGAAAGGCCTGAAGGCGGAACAGACATGAGAGACAATGCAATGAGTGTCGGCATCAGAAACCGGCGGATCGACCTGATCCGTGGCATCTCGATTTTGCTGGTGCTGCTGCATCATTTCAATATCGCCTATCACCTGCCGGACACGCTGCTCGGCACGATCCTGACGCCCGGCGGCGTCCGCGCGATCGTCAGGAACGGCAATTACGGCGTCACGATGTTTTTCGTGATCTCCGGTTTCCTGATCACCTCCAACGCACGGAAACGCTGGGGTGAACTCGCGCGCATCGGCATGCGCACGTTCTACGGCCTGCGCGTCGCCCGGATCGTTCCATGCCTGCTGCTCCTGCTCGTCTCGGTCGACGTGCTGGCATTCGGCGGCCTGTCGATGTTCCGGAGCCATGCCGGGGAAAACGCTGCACCGTTCTCGATGCTGCTGGTCAATCTGGCAGCACTCACCTTCTGGATGAACGTGCTTCTCGCGCAGTCGGGGTGGGTGAATTACCCGCTCGGCGTGCTCTGGTCATTGTCGATCGAGGAGGTGTTCTACATCAGCTTCCCGATCATCTGCCTCGTGCTACGGCGTGACCGGTTCATCGCGGCGTTCTGGCTCGCGATCGTCGCGATCGGCCCGTTCTACCGATTGGCTCATCAGGATGACGAATCCGGTTTCCTGTACGCCTATTTCGCATCGTTCGACGGCATCGCCATCGGGTGCTGCACGGCTTTGCTGGCACGGCGCGTCAGGCTCGACGGCATGGCCGCACGACTGCTGCAGCCGGCAATAATAGCCGGCATGGTGTTTCTCTATCTTATCCGTTCCATCGGCGAGACCAACGTCTACGGCGTGACCCTGATGGCGCTCGGTACCGCAACGTTGCTGCTTGCGGCCAATACCAATCCGTCGGGTCCTGTGGCCAGCCGGAACAGTGGCTTGCGCCTGGTCGAATGGTTCGGCCGGCTCAGCTACGAACTCTATCTGTTCCACCTGATCGTGCTCGGGCTGATACGGACACTGTTGCCGCCACCGACCGTTGCCGGACAGGAGAAGTTGCTGCTGCTGGCGGTGTTCCTGGCTTTGTCGGCCACACTCGCCACAGTCATCGGCCGCTTCTACGCGGAACCGCTCAACCGACGCATCCGCCGGCTTCTGGTAGTCGATCGCATACGAACCGACCCGGTGCTGGCCCGTTCCGCAAGCTGACAATGAACGGTGGGATCATGTTCGGCTGGGGCAAACCGAAACGGCCGAAGGTGATCGCTTTCGATATCGTGGGAACCGTGTTCCCGCTGGCGCCGCTCCGGCCATCGATCCAGGCACTCGGTCTGCCGGCGGGCGCGCTGGAGGGCTGGTTCGCGGCTGGCTTGCGCGACGCCTTCGCCCTCTCTGCCGCCGGTGACTTCAAGCCGTTCGCGACCGTGCTCGAAAGCGCGCTGGACGAGGTATTGGTCCAGCATGGCGTGGTGCCGGCCGCGAGCGCACGCACCACGCTGATGGAACATTTCAAGCATTTGCCGGCACGGCCCGATGCGAGGGAAGCATTCGAGATCGCGGTGCGGGCAGGCAAGCCGATCATCGCGCTGAGCAATGGATCCAGCGCCACGACCCGGTCGCTGCTGAAAAACGCCGGACTGGACAAGCTGGTCGCGCATGTCGTGTCCGTCGACGACGTCAGGCTGTTCAAGCCTCGGCGCGAAATCTATGACCGTGCGGTCAGGATTGCCAAGGTGAAGCGTCACCGTCTTGCCCTGGTTGCGGTGCATTCGTGGGACATCAACGGCGCCAAGGCCGCTGGCCTGACCACGGCCTACGTGTCGGCGGACCGCCCCTTCTCGTCGGTCATGCGGACACCCGACGTGGAAGCACCTTCGCTCTCGGATGCCGTTCGGAAATTGACGGCATTGTAGGACACGATTGCGGGTTTAGACGCTTTCGAGCCGCACCCGCGTTCCGCCGAGACCGGCGGCGACGTCCTCGCGGCAAGTCAGCACCAGGATCTGCATGCGGCGGCCGGCATCGGCCAGGATGTCGAACATGCGTTCCATCCGCACCGGATCGGCGAAGGCCAGCGCATCGTCCAGCACCAGGAAGGCGGGCTTGCCGGCGGCGAGCAGCATATCCGCGAAGGCCAGCCGGGACAGGATCGCGATCTGCTCGCGCGTGCCGTGCGACAGTGCGTCGAACGCTTCGCCATCGGTATCCTCCGCGCCGATCGCGTCCAGGCGGGACAGGCCGGTGATCAGGAAATCCTCGCCCAGGCTCAGGCGCGCACGCGGGAACAGCGCCTGGAGATACGGGCTCAGCCGCGTCATCAGCGGCGCCAGGGTCCGCGCACGAACCTCCCGGTCGGCCTGGTTCAGCGTGTCGCGCAGCAAAGTCAGGATGGCAGCCTCGCGCCTGAACGCGTCGTGCTCGCGCGCGGCGGTATCGCGCTGGCGCGTCGCCGCCTCGATCTGCTCGTCGAGACCAATGCCTTCCTCGCGCACGATGCGGCTGTCGAGCCCCGCGATGTCCACCCGCAGCGTGCCGATCCGCGCGCGCCGATTGGACTGCCCCTCCTCCAGCCGGCGGATCGCGGAGTCGGCCATTTCGGGCGTGTCCTCCGGCGCCGATGCGGCCAGCGCCGCCAACCCCGCACGACGCGCCGATACGAGATCGGCCGTCAGTCGCAGACGCTCGGCCAGGGCGTACGACGGCTCGGCCACCTCGTCGCGCGCCTGTTCGGCGCACAGGCGCTGGTTTTCGAGCTCCTGGTCGCGCCGCGCGAACTCGGCCTGCTTCAACGACGCATCGGCGATATCGCGGGCTGCATCCGGAGACAGCAGCGCATCGCGCGCCACCGCCGACGCCTGCCGGGCCTGCTCTTCCAGCGAGGCTGCGGCATCGCGTGCGGACGACGCCGCTGCCAGGTCCGATGCCTGTCCGACGCCGAGCGAGGCCAGGCGTTCCGCCAAGTCCGCACCCAGCGTCGTCACGTGCCGACGCAGGGTTTCGATATCCGGCCTGGCCTTCGAGCCCGGCATGGCCGGAACCGCACCGACCAGGCACTCCGCGAGTGCGCGTTGCGCCAGATCGAGCGCGGCACCGACCTCGCGGCGCTTCGACAAGACCTGTTCGGCCTGCGCCATGGTTTCCAGGCCATACCCATCGAGCCCACGTCGGAGTGCCCGCGCAGTGTCCTGGGCGGCGGCATGCAGCCGCTCCTGGTCACGTGCGGCCGGGACGATCCGCACGCGACCGGCACCCGGAACGACCAGTTCCGCCGGTCGGGTCAGGCTGAATTGCACATCACCCGCCGCCAGCATCCGTGCCGGCTCGCCATCGACCAGCAACTGCGAGACGACCTCCAGCGACAGCTCGACCGAAGTCGCCTGCGCCAGCAGCGCCGCCTCGTTGCCGCGATGCATAAGAGCGGCATCCTGCAGGGCGTGCATGCCGTCCTCGTCCAGCCGCAGGTGCCGCAACGAAGCCGACAGCTCGTCCACCCGTGCGGATTCGATCTCGGCCAGCGCCAGCCGGGATGCGGCGGCATCGTGCGCGTCGGACCGCTCGGCTGCTTCCAGCCCCGCCGCCGCCTGGCGCAACGCCCGTTCCGCCGCCTCATGGCGACGGCCGGCTTCGTCGTATGCGCCGCGACGACCTTCCAGAGCCGCTTGTGCAGCCTGTGCGCGAGCACGTGCCTCGGACTCGTCCTTGGCCAGCGCGACCAGGGCACGACCGGTTTCCGACAAACGGGCCGCACGCAGGACGCGGCGATCCTGTTCCGCGACAGCCTCCGCATGCGCCGACATCGCCAGCCCGACGGCAGCCTCGCCCTGCTCCAGCCTGGCGCGGGTCCCGAGCACGGCGTCGCGATGCCGCCGCGCAACCGCCAGGGCTTCGGCGGCACGTTCGGACACCGCGGGGTCTTCCTCGCGCGCAAGCTCGCGTCGGGCCGTCAATACCGCGGCGAGATCGTCCTCCAGCACGCGGCGACGGTCCTGCAGCAGCGAGATCGCGGCGATGGCGGCGTCCCGATCCGCGATTGCATTCTTGTAGCGGTCGCGCGGCTTGCCGTGCCCGTCCAGCAGTGCCGCGATCGGCGCCTGCAACTGCTTCAGCAGCCGGCCGATCACCGCGCCGCCGCTGACGCTGCCGAGCTCCGCTTCGAGACACTCGGACAAGGTGGTGCGGGCGCCTTCGCCGAGCCTCGCCTGGGCAAAGCTTTCCCCCTGGGCCACCAGAAGCGCGCCCCAGATCGATGCGGTCTGTGCTGCATCCTTGGCGGCCCGCGACACCACCGACACGCCGAGCAGCCGGGCCAGCCGTTCCTCCGCGGCATCGCCCTCGTAGGCGGCGCCATCGGACATTAGACGGGCGCTTGGCCGGGACAGGAACCGCTTCTCGATCCGGTGCGCGCCGCCCTCGTGCTCGAACTCCAGCGCCACCGACGGCGCGGTGTTGCCGCGATGGTTCTGGTAGCCGCGGATGGCTTCCGTGCGCGAGCCGTGCCGGTCGAACAGCACCGCGCGCAATGCCGCCAGCACCGTCGACTTGCCGTGCTCGTTGGGCCCGCACAGCACGTTCACCCCGTCGCGCAGCCCGTCGACCCGCACCCTGCGGTCGAACTTGCGGAACTGGTCGAGCTCGATGGCGCGCAGCTTCATGGCGTCGTTGCCTCACGGGCGGCGAGAAACAGCAGCCGTTGCAGGGCCGCCTGGGCGATGTCGCGGTCGGGTTGCTGATCGGCCGCACGGACCGCCAGCCGGTCGGCGGCATCGCGCAGGGCACCCGAGGTTCCGAGGCTCGCAAGGTCGTCCGGCGACGCGGTCAGCTCGAGGCCGGCGGCATCGATCCGCAGCGCCCGCAGCGCGCTGCCGACACCGGCGCAGATGCGATCCTCGTAGGCCGCATGGTCCTCAATCCCGAGCGATCCCTCGACAGTCAGCCACGCCAGCACCCGGCTCGGGTCGTCGCGATCGATGCCGCGCAGCCGGTCCTCCAATGCGTCAATGTCGGCCCCGCCGGTCAGCATCGCCCGCTCCTGCCGCCACAGGAACCGTCCGACACGATGCGGGACGACAGTCGGGGTAGCGTCGTCCAGCGAGACCAGCAGCACGCTGCCGCCGCCGTCGCCGCCACGGTCGAACCCGTCCGGCTCCGGCGTGCCGGAGTACCAGCTCCGTTCTCCGGCCGGGACCATGCCGTGCCAGTCTCCGAGCGCCAGGTGGGCCAGACCGCTGCTCCTGGCCCGATCCGGGGCGATCAGGTTGTGCGCCGATCCCGGATCGGAGCCGAAGCTGCGCACCGAGCCATGCGCCAGACCGATCCGCAGCGCGCCCTCGGGCGTCGCGACCTCGTCCATGCCGACCGTGGGGTCGCCGAATGCGTGCCGCCGGTCCAGCGCCGCGGGCAGCAGCCACGCCTCGCGCTCGGTGGCAGCGGTCGCCAGCTTCACCGGCTGCGGCGACAGGTGGGCATGCACATTGTCCGGCAGGCCGGCACGCAGCAGCCGCTCCCACAATCCGCCGGGCAGGTTCGGATCGTGGTTGCCGGGAATCAGGTGCCAGTGCACGTCCGGGAACTGCCGCATCCGTTCGATCGGCTGGCGCAGCGTGCGGTCGCTCGGCGCCGCCATGTCCCAGACATCGCCGGCCACCAGCACCAGCCTGGCCCCCTGTTCGCGGGCCAGCCTGCCGATCCGCCCGATCGCTTCCAGCCGCTGGTCCTGCAGCACGGCCAGGGTGTCGTCGTCGGCGAAGCGGAAGCCCTTGCCGATCTGCCAGTCAGACGTGTGCACGAATCGCATCCGGCGGATCATAGCGCAAACACCGTGGCGCATGCAGGAGGGCTCGCGGATACTGGGACGCATGCACATCGACCATGCGCGCCGCCGCCTCTCCCTCGACCCGTCCGATCCCGCCTTCGTGACCGACCCGTACGACGCTTACGACCTGGCCCGTGCCGCCGGTCCGATGCTGTTCTGGGAGCAGTACGGCCACTGGTGCCTGTTCGACCATGCCGGCGTTACGGCGGCCCTGCGCGACCGCAGGCTCGGGCGCGAGATCCTGCACGTGGCGACCCGCGCCGAACTCGGCTGGGACGAGGTGCCGGCGCATCTGGCCCCTTTCTACGACGTCGATGGCCGGACCATGCTGGAGCGCGAGCCGCCGGTGCACACCAGGCTGCGCGGGCTGGTCAACCGCGCCTTCGTATCGCGCCAGGTGGAACGCCTGCGGCCACGGATCGCCACTCTCGCCCACGGGCTTATCGACGGCTTCGAGCGGGATGGCCGCACCGAGCTGATCGCCTCGTTCGCGACGCGGATTCCGGTGACGATGATCGCCGAACTGCTCGGCGTGCCGCCTGAAGATATCGACCGGCTGCTGAACTGGTCGCATCGCATGGTGGCGATGTACCGGATCGGCCGCACCCGCGCCGACGAGGACCAGGCGGTGTCGGCAACGCAGGATTTCGTGGCATTCCTGCTCGAGCTGATCGAGGCGCGCCGAACGGCGCCCTGCGACGACCTGATCAGCCGATTGATCGAGGCGAGCTCGGACGGCGACCGGCTATCGGAGGACGAACTGATCGCCAGTTGCATCCTGCTGCTCAATGCCGGTCACGAGGCGACGGTGCACGCGATCGGCAACGGCGTGCGGACATTGCTGAAGCATAGGCTGGACGCGGGCGGAACGATCGACGACGCGACGATCGAGGAAACGCTCCGTCTCGACACGCCGCTGCACATGTTCACCCGCTACGCACTGGAAGATCTGGATATCGCGGGTCAGCGCTTCCGCAAGGGCGACCGGATCGGGATCATGCTCGGTGCCGCCAATCATGACCCGCTCGCCTACCCGGACCCGCGCCGGCTCGATCCGAACCGGGGCGGATCGGCGCATCCGAGCTTCGGAGGCGGCATCCATTTCTGTATCGGTGCGCCGCTGGCCCGACTGGAATTGCAGGTGGCGCTGCCGATCCTGTTCCAGCGCCTGCCCGGCCTGTATCTCGCGGCGGAACCACGCTTTGCCGACAGCTACCATTTCCGTGGGCTGACCGCCCTCGAACTGGCGTGGCCGGCGATGTGACGACGCACTTTACGAGAGCATGGCGGTTTCCATCGCGTTGATCGCCAGCAATCCTGCCGCGATACGCACCAGATAGCGGGCGGCATGAACACGCACCGCGGCCTGTCCATCGTGGGACTCGGGCAGGGTGCAGCCGGCCAGCAAGATCGCGGTTCCAGCGATGCGTGCTTCCAGTGCCGCGATCTGCGTCGCAGCGGTCGCATCGCGGCCAAGCTCCTGGTCCAGCGTTTCACCGGCGCGGTCGACCTCGATCTCGACCCGCGCATCGTCGGCCAGCACGCCCATCATTTCAGCCGCCGGATCCGCATCCTCGCCGGCATGTAGAGCCAGGAGACCGGTTGCGCCCACAAGCATGTGCATCGCGCCGGCCGCCTGGTCCCGTGACGCGAACGCACCGTACGCAACGGCCAACGCGGCCTCGCCGAGCGCTTCCCGCACCTCCGGGTCCATGGCCTCCAAGGTTTCGGAGGGAGCGCCGGATGGCGGTGCCGCCGATCCGTTCGCCTCGGCCCCTTCTGCCTCGGCCAGCGTCGGAATGCCGTCCTCGGCGAAGGATCGGCTGACAGCGGAGAGGGCTTCGAACAGCGCCTGTTCACGGATCATGGTCATCAAGCCTTCAGATGGATCAGCGACCGCATGATCGCCTCGCCTAACTGGGATAGATCGAGCCCATGACAAGTTCCCTGCCGGCCAAACCGTGCCGCCACCTCACTTCACGAGGCTGCCGGCTTCCTTGATGATCAATGCCGCGATCTCGCTGCCCGTGCCGATGAGGCTGATCGGACCGTCGAAATCGATCGCGTTCTGTTGCATGCCGCGGGCCTTATACCCGGGATCGAGCACCATCGTCAGCCCGCCCTCGGCATGGATCGCCGCAAGACCGCGCGAACCGTCGCTGAGCCATCCGGACAGGACAATGCCCATCGTCCGGTTGCCGGCATGCTGCGCCAGTGAATTGAACAGCGTGTCTACCGTGCGGTTTCGCAACTGGTTGTTCTCGCCCGGGACCATGTGGGCGAGATTGGTATCGACCAGGGTCAGGTGTTCGTCCGGGGCACCGATATAGCAGGTTCCCGGTTTCAGGCTTTCAGTCTCGGTCGCGATCAGGACGGGCATTTTCGTGCTTCGGGCAAGCACGTCGCGCAGATGGCTGATCTGGTCGCTGGGCCGGTGCAGCACGACCATGACGATGGCATCGAGCGATGCCGGCAGTTCGCCCAGCAGATCCCTGATGTCGTCCAGGCCCTCGCTGCCGGAAGCGCCGATGGCCACGAATATCGGAAGGTGCGGCTGGGTCATCGCGAGACTGCCGGCGTCGTGTGGCGACGGATGGCACGTGGCCCGTATCGGTCGACATGATCATCGCGCACCAGCCGGACCGCATCCGGCAACGACACGTTCGCTGGGATCCGCATGATGGCCATCTCCAACCAAAGCTGCACCGACGCCCAAAGCCGCACGATGATGGAGGGCTCGCGCACCCGTTACCGAACGATATACCAATCCTGGCACCTCATGCGCAATTGCATTGCCGGAGCTGGCGTCAGCCGGCTTCCGCCACGGCCAGCGCCTTGCGCATCAATGTCGGCAGCGCCTGCCCTGCGAGTGCGTCCGCCGAACACAGGAACCGGCCCACCAGCGCCCCGGCTGGAACGACGGCGCACCGGGCCCGCTTCACGTCGAGCGTCAACGCGAAATGGGTAAAGACGTGCCGGACCGCGCCTGCCGAATGCCATTCGGCCTGGATCGGCGCCAGCGCCAGGGCATCGCCATCGGACCAGGTCGCATCCCGCCACGGCGTGCCCGGCATCTCCGTCATGCCGCCGAGCAGGCCTTCCGGCGGACGCCGCTGCAGCAGCACAGCACCTTGGGCATCGGCCAGGTGGAACACGACGCCATGCCGTTCCGGCCGCACCGGCTTGGCCGTCTTCACCGGGAGCGTCTCGGCGATCCCGCGTGCACGCGCCAGGCACGACGATGCCCACGGACACAGCACGCAGGCCGGCCGCTTCGGGGTGCAGAGGGTGGCGCCGAGATCGAACAGGCCTTGCGCGAAATCGGACGGACGGGCGCGGGCCAGGGGGTCCGTCCCGAGCGTCGCCGCCGCCAGCGCCATGGTCTTGCGGCTGCCCGGCAACGGCGCCTCGATCGCGAACAGGCGCGACACCACGCGCTCGACGTTGCCGTCCACGGGCACTGCGGGAATGCCGAACGCGATCGCGCCGATTGCCGGCGCGGTGTAGCCGCCGATGCCGGGCAGCAGGCGCAGCGCGTCGATGCTGTCCGGAAAGCCGCCCATTTTCGCCACCGCCTGCGCGCAGGCATGCAGATTGCGGGCCCGTGCGTAGTAGCCGAGCCCGGCCCAGGCCTGCATCACCCGCTCCTGCGGCGCCGCGGCCAGCGCCTGCACGGTCGGGAACAAGTCCAGGAAGCGCCTGTAATACGGTACCACCGCCGCCACCGTGGTCTGCTGCAGCATGATCTCGCTGAGCCAGACGTGGTAGGGATCGGCAGTCTCGCCCGGCGCCGCGCGCCAGGGCAGGATGCGCCGGTGCCGGTCGTACCAGTGCAACAGGTCTCGAGCTTCGGGAGGCACGACAGCGTCTATGGCGAAGGACGTCCCCACCGGCAAGCCGCCCGGCGCAACGCCGGTGCCGAATGCAGCACCCTATCCGGCCACCCGACATGTGTATGGCCCGCGTACGCTGGCGAGTCTGTTGCCGCCGATCACCCGACCGGCCTTCAAGGCGCGCTCGCCCGCTTCCGCCCAATTGATGAGCGACTGGCCGGCACTGGTGGGTCCGACCACGGCCGCCGTCACCTCGCCTCGGCGCTTCTCCGGCGGCACCCTGACCCTGGCCGCGACCGGCGTCGTGGCGCTGGAGCTGCAGCATCTGGCGCCGCAACTGATCGCCCGGATCAACAGTGCGCTGGGCCGGCAGGTCGTCGAGCGGTTGCGCTTCGTGCAGGATGACTCCATCACCAGTCTTGCCGACCAGGAGCCTCGCGCTCCCGAACCGGTGCCGGCCAAGATTCCCAACCTTCCGGACGGACCGCTGCATGACGCACTGGCACGCCTCGGTGGGCGCATCGCGGCCAGCCGCAACCGTCGTTGACGACGCCGACCCCGACCCAGACGTGCCGCGGAGCCTGACGATGCCGATCCACCGCCGAACCCTGCTCGGCCGAGCGCCTGCCCTGCTGATACCGTTGCTGGGTGTCGGGCTGGGCACCGGGCCGATCCGTCCGGCGTTCGCGCAGCGGGCCGATGCCAGGATGGACCAGCGCGCGCTCGGCAGCCCGGACGCCAAGGTCGTGGTCCAGGAATGGTTTTCGCTGACCTGCACCCATTGCGCCCACTTCGCCCTGACCGTGTTCCCAGAGGTGAAGGCGAAGCTGATCGACACCGGCAAGGTGTTCTTCGTGTTCCACGACTTTCCGCTGGACCAGCTCGCACTGGCCGCCGCCGCCGTTGCGCGCTCGCTGCCGCCGGACCGCTATCTGCCATTCATCGACAGCCTGTTCGCCAGCCAGGATCGCTGGGCGTTCGGCGCCGACCCGGCCACCGAACTCGGTCACCAGGCAGCGCTGGCCGGCATGGCGGGGCCGGAGTACCAGGCCCTGTCGCACGACCCGCTGCGCGACGCGATCATGGCCGAGCAGGATGACGGCCAGAAGCGCTACGACATCCAGGGCACGCCCACCTTCATTTTCGGCAACGACAAGGCAGGCTTGATCGAGACCTATGCCGACTTTGCCGCCGCCACGGAAAAGGCACTGGCGAAGCCGGGCTAGTTTCCACGGCGACGTCCGCCGCACTCCCGATCTATTATCCTGGCCGACCCTTGTTGGAGTTTATCGTCGATGAGCCTGTTTCGCCGCACCCTGCTTCTTGCCGGCATCGGCCTGCCTGCAGCCGCACTTCTGGATGGCGCTTCGTTCGGCTCCGCCCGCGCGGCCTCGGCCGATCCCCGCATGGCGCCACGCTCGCTCGGCAAGCCGGATGCGAAGATCGTGGTGCAGGAATGGTTCTCGCTGACCTGCACCCACTGCGCCCGCTTCAGCCAGGTCGTGTTTCCGGAGGTGAAGGCCAAGCTGATCGACACCGGACGGATCCGCTACGTGTTCTGTGACTTCCCGCTAGACCAGGTGGCGCTCACCGCCGTGATGGTCGCCCGCGCGCTGCCGACAGAACGCTACGTACCGTTCGTCGAATCGCTGTTCGCCAGCCAGGATCGCTGGGCGTTCTCGCAGAGCAACGACCCGCAGGTCGAACTCGCGCAGATGGCGGCGCTGGCCGGCATGTCGCACGACCTGTTCCAGAAGACGATCGATGATCAGGGCCTGCGCCAGGCGATCCTGGACGAGCAGAACGTGGGTCAGGCAGCCTACAAGATCGACAGCACGCCCTCGTTCGTGTTCGGCAAGACGCTGTTTTCCGGCGAGATGGAATACGACACGTTCGCGAAGAAGGTGACCGAGGCCGAAGCCTGATCCGAACGCGCTTCGAGGAGCGCGCGACCTCATGCCCGTTCGGTTTGCCCGGCTCCGGATCGCGGGCTTCAAGAGCTTCGCCGAGCCGGTCAGTGTGGAAATTCTTCCAGGCCTGACCGGCATCGTCGGGCCGAACGGCTGCGGCAAGTCCAACGTCGTCGAGGCCCTGCGCTGGGGGATGGGCGAGAGCAGCGCCCGCTCGTTGCGCGGCGGCGAGATGGACGACCTGATCTTCGCCGGCACCGCGTCCCGCCCCGCACGAAACCTCGCCGAAGTGGTGCTTACCCTGGAGGAGGCGACCGGCCTCGCCCCGCCGCCGTTCCACGAGCAGCACGAGCTGCAGATCAGCCGGCGCATCGAGCGCGGCTCGGGCAGCTTCTACCGGGTGAACGGCCGCGAGGCCCGGGCGCGCGACGTACAGACCCTGTTCGCCGATCTCGCCAGCGGTGCGCGGTCCTCGGCGATGGTGAGCCAGGGCCGGGTGAGCGCCATCGTCAGCGCCCGCCCGGAGGAACGCCGTTCGATCCTGGAGGAAGCGGCCGGGATCACCGGGCTGCATGCCCGCCGCCATGAGGCCGAGCTGAAGCTGCGCGCCACCGACGGCAACATGGTGCGTGTCGAGGATCTGCGCCTGCAGCTCGATGCACGGGTGCAGGCTTTGTCCGAACAGGCGCAGCAGGCGGGCCGCTACCGCGAGGTCGGCACGCAGCTCCGCACCGCCGAGACGACGCTGCTGGCGTTGCTGCATGCCCGCGCCGCCCAAGCGGTCATCGAAGCCGGCGCTGCCCGGATCGCGACCCGGAGCGCTCTCGATGAGGCTGGGCACCATCTCGCCCGGGCGGTATCGACCGAGCAGGAAGCCGAAGCAGCGGTTCCTGTCTTGCGCGAAGCCGAGGCCGAAACACGCAGCCTGGCGGAACGCCGTCGGATCGAGGCGGACACAGCTGCGCAGGAGGGCGAGCGCGCCCGGCGCGACGCGGAGCAGGCGGACGCAAGGCTCGGCCACGCCGTGCGCGATCGCGACGAAGCCGCCGCCCGACTGGCCGATGCGCGGGATGCCCTGTCGCGATTGACCACCGAACGGGATGCGCTGGACGAGGCGGCTGCCAGCCTCCCCGGCCGGCGGGACGCGGAAGAGGCCAGGCTGGTCCGGCTGCGCGAGCAGGTGCAGACGGCCGAGCATGCGGTGCAGGCGACCGCCGACGCCGCTGCCTCGGCCCAGACCGCACGTGCCGAATCCGTCCGCGACCAGGCCGGCGCCGATGCGCGTCTGTCGCGGGCGCAGGCCGTGTTGCGGCAGATCGACCAGGATCGGGCCCAAGCGCAGGCCCTGCTGCCCGATCCGACCCAACTGCAGGCGCATGAACAGGCCTGCATCGATGCGGCACATGCCTTGGAGACGGCGGGCGAGGCATTGGAAGCGGCCCAGGCAGCCCATGCCGGCGCGTCCCGCGCTGCCGATGCAGCCCGGATCGAGGCGGCAGAGAGTCGTCGGCTGCACCAGGTGGCCAGCCAGTCGGTGCAGGAAGCCGAAACACGGGCAACCCGGCTGTCGGCCGAACACGCGGCGCTCGCCTTGCGCCTGCAGCAGGCTGAAGCAGGAATGCTGCCCCTCGCCGAACTGGAAGCTGCTTCACGTGCCGTGGCAATCGCGGATAGGGCGCGCACGGACGCGGTGGCTGCCCTGGAGAATGCGGAGGCCGCGCGGGCTGCTTCGGTGTCGGCACGAATCGAGACCGGCGCCCAGGTGCAGGAAGCCGGCCGGCAACGCAGCCAGATCGAGACGGCACTGCGCCAGGCGGAGACGGCTCATGCAGGCGCGGTCATCCAGCACGACACCGTGTCGCACGATCATGCCAAGGCGCTGGCGGCGATTCCGCCCGCCGAACTCCTGGCCACTGCACAGCGCGCACGAGCCGCCGCAGATACCGGGCTCGCCGCCGTACAAGCGCGGCTGGCCGACGCGGACGCGGCCCATGAGGCGGCGAATGCGGCGGCCCGTGATTCCGCGGCCGCGCTCTCCGGCCATCGTGACGCGCACGGACGGCTGGGCGCCGAAATGGACGGGCTCGCTCAGGCCCTTTCGGTCGGCGACGACCATGGAGCCGCCTGGGACCCGGCCTGGAAAACGTTGGCGGACGCGCTCGATGTTCCCGATGGGCTGGAGGCTGCGCTGGCCGCCTTCCTGTCCGATGGGCTCGAGGCTGCCTGCGAAGCCGATGCGCCACGCGCCTGGCTCGACCTGCCGACACTGAACCTCGAAGCGCTGCCGTCCGGAGCGGTGGCACTCGACACGCTTGTCGCAGCACCCCCCAGGCTGGGCCGTGCGCTGTCCCGTGCCGGGCTGATCGACAGCACCGACGATGCGGCGGCCCGGCAAGCGGAGCTGCGCCCCGGCCAGTGCCTGGTGACGCGGGATGGCGGGTTGTGGCGCTGGGACGGCTATCGCACCGTGCCCGGTCTTGCGAGCCAGGCCGCCTTGCGGCTGCAGCTTCGGAGCCGGCTGCGCGAGACACGCGCCAGGCACCATGATGCCGAAGCCGCCATCGCGCCGGCGGAACAGGAGGCTGCACGCTGCGCCGCTGAATCCGATGCCAGCCTCTGTGAGGCACGCTCTGCCAGGACCGCGCGCGCGGTCGCCGAGCAGGTGCTGGATAGGACCCGGAACGACGAGGCGCAGGCCGGACGACGCGACGCCGAGGCGCGCGTGCGACGGGACGCGCTGACACCGCATCTGGCTCGCACCGTCGCCGCCCGCGACGATGCCGAACGCGCTCTGCAGGCAGCGCATGCGGCCCTGGATGCGCTCGCCGACGCGGCCACTCTCGCGCGGACCCATGCGGCCTCGGTGCAGCGTGAGACCGACGCCATGGCCGCTGAAGACCAGGCTCGTTCGGCGCGCAGGACAGTGGAAGCCCGGCTGCAGCAGGCGCGTGCCGATGCATCGGACCGGCTCGGACGGCATGCCGAAAGCGAGAACGCCAGTGCGGCTCTGGCGCCGCTGCTGGAACGAACCCGGGACGAGTCCGAAGCCGCGACCGCAAGGGTCGGCGCCATGCGGGATACATTCGCCGGGCTGGCCGCACCGGACGTCGGCGACCTGGCACTTCGGGGTGCACTCGACCGCGCCATGTCGGCGGACCGGACGGAACAGGCCGCCCGGACCCAGCGCCGTACGGCCGAGACATCGCTGGCATCCAGCCTGGCCGAACGCGACCAACTGACCACCGCTTTTCGCGACGGTCGCAGCCGGCTGGATGCACTCGCTGTCCGGCACGAGGCAGCGCTTGCCGAACAGGACGAGGTCACCCGTCTCGCCCGATCCCTTGCGGAAGCGGCGGCATTGCTGGCCGATCCGGTCGAGGCCACGGCACAGGCCAGTGCCGCGCGCGAGAAGCTCGGTGCGATCCGGGCGGAGGAGCGCGAGGCGGCCGAGGCACGTGCAACGCTTGGTGCCGAACAGGCCGGGCATGATGCCAGGCGGGGCCCGCTCGAGGCCGGAATTGCCGACTGGCTGGCGCGCGGCACCACCGCCGAGGCGTCGCTCGGGTCCGTCGATGCCCGGCTGGCCGACGCGACGGCCGAGCAGTCGTTGCGCGCCGCCGGCCCAGCGGAGGCCGAGGCGCGTGCACAGGCACTCGACGCCGCAGGCCGGCTTGCGGCGGAGGCGCATCGCGCGGCGCAGGACCAGCTCGAACAGGCGGATGTGGCGCTGCACGAGGCCCAACTCGAGCGGCGCGCACGGGAAGCCGGCCTGGTCGACGCCCGCGAGAGCGTGTTGCGGGCGGACGCGCGACAGGAACAGGCGCAGGCAATCCTGGCTCAGATCCTGGTCGAGACGCCGGAGCCGCCGGATTTCGTTCCGGCCGACCTGTCGGATTCGGCGGAAACCAGCCTGCGCCGGCGAATCGCCAGGCTCACGCGCGAGCGCGACGAGATCGGGCCGGTCAATCTGCGCGCCGAACTCGAATTGCAGTCGGCGGTGGAGCGGATTGCCGTCATCGAGCACGAGGCGCTCGAAATCGAAGAGGCGGTCAACCATCTGCGCGGTCAGATCGACCAGTTGAACCGTGATGGCCGGGCGCGGCTGCTGGCAGTGTTCGAGACCGTCGACAAGCATTTCCAGGCATTGTTCGCACGCATGTTCAACGGCGGCCGCGCGCATCTCGGCATGGTCGGCTCGGATGACCCACTGAGTGCCGGGCTGGAAATCTACGCCCAGCCGCCGGGCAAGAAGCTCGCCACCCTGTCGCTGCTGTCCGGCGGCGAGCAGGCACTGACCGCGTTATCACTGATCTTTGCAGTGTTCCGCTGCAATCCTGCCCCGGTCTGCGTGCTGGACGAGGTCGATGCGCCGCTCGACGATGCGAACGTGGATCGCTTCTGCGCGTTGCTGGGCGACATGGTGCAGGAAACCGGAACCAGGTTCCTGGTGGTGACCCATCATCAACTGACCATGGCGCACATGGACCGGCTCTATGGGGTCACGATGCAGGAGCGTGGAGTAAGCCGGGTTCTCTCGGTGGATCTGGCGCGGGCGACGGAGATGGTTGGCTAGGCTCCATCTTTGACGGCAGGCACGTCGAACAGGATGGTCGGCATGAAACTCATCAGGGCTATCGTCGCAGCGACCGCTTTTACGGTGCTGGCCGGATGCGATGTCCAGTTCCATCCGAAGCAACCGGGAGACACTGCCTGCCTCGACCACCAGGTAAAGGACTTTCGTACTCCGCTCTACCAGGCTGTCGATATCTGCGGCACCCCGTTGCCAGATCTGACCGGAGATGCCGAGCTGCAGCGATACGCATCGGCCTACAACATTTCCTACCAGTACAATCCCCGGCTCGATGCCGAAATCAAACGCAAGAAATGGTCGCAGTCGATCCTGATCGGGACCCTGATCCCGAACGACTACAGCCTGAACTCCGCCGAGATTTCAGAAACGCCGTGAAGGGCCGGCAATCAGGTGCAGCCTCGATTGCCTGAAAGCGTGCGGAGAGTCACCGCGGGCTGGGCAGTCAGCGGCGAGGTCGGTGCCGGAACGAACAGACGTGTCCTGACGCCGTCGAACGCATCGGTGCGGATCGCGTCGTGCAGCGCGTCTAGGTCGCCTGCCAGCGAGCGATCCTCATCCAGAAAAGCAGTCAGCGCGCGAACCAAGGTCCGGTGGAACGTGCTTCCGTCACCGAGTACCAGGTCCGGCTGCAAATCGATCGCCTGCGCCGCGGTCATGAGTTCCGCCGCCGCCAGCAGTTGCAGACGCTCGACGATGGTCCCGGTCTTTTGCACGACCGGAACGGCCATCGTGGCATAATCCTCGAGCCCGTCGGCCACCGGCATCACCCAGGCCGCCATCGGCATCGCGTCGTGTCCGATCCCGGCCACGAGGGACGCGACGGTCTTCTGCAGTGGCGCCAATCCGCTTCGGCCATTCGGTCGCGGCGTCAGGAAACGCGGCAACCCACTATTGCCGGACGACATCGATTGCATGATGCGGGCACCGGTCAAGGCAGCCGCTCGCGACAACGCCAGGCCGAGCGTCTCGAACGCGAGGGTCAGGTGGGTGGTATCGAAACTCGCAGTTCCGACGACGCGATCCGGATCGACCAGCACCGCCGGATTATCGTCCGACATGGCAAGCGCGAGTTCGACGGCGCGCGTGGCGGACCTGATCGCGTCCAGCGCGCACCCCAGGACCGACGGCGCACATCGGAAACTCAGCGGGTCGTGCAGCAGCCGCGCGACATCCGGCTGATCAAGGGCGCCGCCCTGCAACAGGCCCAGCATTTCGCCGGCGATCTCGGCCTGTCCCGGCACCGGATGCAGTGCCACGACATCCGCGCGCAGCGGCGACAGGTTGGCGCGCTGGCCCTCGAAGCTGAGCGACGCGCCCGCCACGATCGCGGCCAAGGTGCGCTCCGCATCCGCCACCACCAGCGCGCCCAGGCCGATGGAAGCCGCATTGGAAGACACTAAAGCGAGCCCGTCCTTCAGCCCGAGCTTGGGCGGAGCCAGGCCGGCACGCGCCAGGGCATCGGCACCGGACAGGATCTCGCCGCCGAGCCTTGCCCGGCCGCCACCCAGCAGCACCGACGCGATGTGGGCCAGCGGCAGGAGATCGGCCTCTCCCAGCGATCCGGTCAGCGGGACCTGGGGATGGATGCCGGCGTTCAGCAGCGCCAGGTATGCCTCGACGACGGCAACCGACACCCCCGACGTCCCGACGGCGAATCCTGCAAGACGCGCCAGCATGATGGCCCGCACCTGCTCGTCGGTCGCGATCGTGCCGACGCCGACGGCACGCGCCATCACCACCCGGCGCTGCACGTCTGCGTCGGCGGCGTCGAGCTTCGTATCCACAACTGCACCCAGACCGGTGGTGACGCCGTAGATCCGGGCACCGGAGGATGCGAGGCGCACCAGGACCCCATGCGAGGCTCGTATCCGTTCCAGCGCCTCGGGATGCAGGCGCACCGCCTGGCTTCCGCGTGCTGCCTCGGTGAGTCGGCGCGCCGTCAACGAGACCGGCCCGCCGATTTCCGGCATCGCCGGCATCATGCCCAGCGCAGCTTCTGGCCGATGCCGAGCCGACCGGCCTTCTGCAGCATGGCATGCCCCAGCGCGATGTCGGACAGCGACAACCCGCGATGCCACAGCAGGATGGTTTCATCCTCGGTTTCGCGGCCCGGACGCAGGCCGGCGACGATCTGACCGAGTTCGGCATGCAATGTCGCCTCGGACAGCAGCCCGGCCTCGACATGCGCGCGCAGGCTGCCGAACTTGCCGGCGCGGCACTGGCCCCAATCATCGACCACCATCTTGTCCATGATGCCGGTCAGCGACAGTTCGACCGCGCTCATGGTGCCGTAGGGCACGACCAGTGCGCCCGGCTTGATCCAGTCGGTGTGCAGCAACGGCTCGGGCGCCATCAGCCGGGACGCCTCGACCACGATGTCGGCGCCCTCGACGCAGCTCTGCCAGTCCGTCGTCACGACCACGGTCTTGCCGAGATCCTGGCTCAGCCGGGCGGCGAACACGTCGCGGCTCTCCGGACGCCGCGAATGGATACGGATCTCGTCGAAATCGAACAGCCGGTCGAGCAGCCGCACGTTCCAGTAGGCGGTGCCGCGTGCACCGATATGCCCGAGCACCTTGGATGAGCTGCGCGCCAGGTATTTGGCGCCGATCGCCGTCATGGCACCGGTGCGCATGTCGGTGATGCCGCTCGCATCCAGGATCGCCCTGGGGATGCCGGTGCCGGGATCGAGCAGCAACAGCGTCGCCAGTTCGGAGGGCAGGCCGAGCGTGTAGTTGTCGACGAAATCGCCGACCACCTTGACCCCGGCCAGGTTGATCGGCGCCTTCAGGGCGCCGCGCAGCACGTTGAAATGGCCGTTCGAGACGCCGGGCTCCAGATGCATGCGGGGCTCGATGACCGCCTCGCCACGACCCTGCGTCGCCAGGCTGGTCTCGATCGCCGCCAGGATCTCGTCATCGCCGATCGCCAATGCCTCGACATCGAACCGGTTGAGAAAATCGATATAGATCGGCTGCATGACGACACATTCTCCTCGTTCCACGACAATTGCGGACTTGACCCGATCCAGGCGGCTTCGGCGGATCCGGGTGACGGCACTCGCTCTTCTGGTGATCGCGGGCTGCGTCAACTACCTGGACCGGTCGGCGGTCGCCATCGCCAACGCACCGATCCGCGAATCGCTGGGCCTGTCCCGGATCGAGATGGGTATCCTGCTGTCCGCGTTCTCCTGGAGCTACGGGCTGTCGCAGATCCCGGTCGGCATGCTGATCGACCGCTACGGCCCGCGCCGCCTGCTGACTATCGGCCTGTGTGTCTGGTCGGCGGCACAGGCAGCGGCGGGCATGGTCGGCGGTCTGGTTCCATTCATCGGCGCACGGCTGGCGCTCGGCATCGGCGAGTCTCCCCTTTATCTCGCCGGAACCAAGGTGTGCACCGCCTGGTGGGGACCACGCGATCGCGCACTGCCGATCGGTATTTTCAACGCCTCCTCGGCACTCGGGCCGGCGATCGCGCCGCCGCTGCTGACCCTGCTGATGCTGGCGTTCGGCTGGCGCATCGCATTCATCGTCATCGGGGCGCTCGGGCTGGTGGTCGCGGTCGCGTGGCACACGCTGTATCGGGACCCGCAGCCCGACGAGCGGCCCGTCGAGGACCCGCCGGTCACGACTGCGGACGATCGGCCGGTCGGCTGGCGCGATCTGCTGCGCACCCGGACAAGCTGGGCCATGGCGCTCGGCTTCTTCGGCGTCGTCTACACGATCTGGCTATATGGGAGCTGGCTGCCCGACTACCTGCACAGCGTGCTGCATCTGTCGCTCAGGCAGGTCGGCATCTGGGCAGCCGTGCCCCAGCTCTGCGGCTTCGGTGGCGCGTTGCTGGGCGGGGCCATTTCGCATGTTCTGGGTCGGCGTGGCGTAAGTCCGATCGCGTCCTGTACCCGGCCGCTGATCGCCGCCATGCTGCTGGGTGCCGCCGCAACCCTCGGCCTGGCCTTCTGCCATTCGGCCGGTCCTGCAATTATCCTGGCGAGCCTGGCGCTGTTCTGCGCGAACCTCGCCTCCTCGTGCGGCTGGGCGCTGGCAGCGGTCGCGACCACGAGCGGCTCGGTGGCGACGCTCGAGGCGATCCAGAACGTCGGCGGCTCGATCGGTGGCGCATTGGCGCCGATCCTGACCGGAGTGGTGGTCCAGGCGACGGGCTCGTTCACCCCGGCCCTGGTGACCGGTGCGGCGATCGGAATGAGTGCCGGGCTCGTCTACTGGATCGGCGTCCGAGAGCCGAATACGAACGCAATGCTATAACTACATCACAAAGCTGTATGATGCAAATTTGTAACACTGCGTTCGTATAACCTTCTACACCACAGAACACAGCGTATCTAAGATGTAACGAGGTGGCTACGTATCGATCATCAGGCAGGTTCTACCTGATGAAGGAACGAGACATCTCATGTCGCCTGCCCTGCGTCTCAAGCTGCATGTTCACCTTCTTCGGAGCTCCGCTCTGCTGGCGGTTCTCGGTACGGGCGTGGCGCATGCCCAGACGGGGACCGTCGTCAAACCAACGGCCACCGGCAACACGGCACGCACGTTGACGACCACCGCGCCGGAGACCGTCAGCGTCTATGGCCAGGGCTCGACCCGCCAGCTCACCTCCGTATCGGCCAAAACCATCCAGGCTGCCGCACCGGGCACCAACCCGCTCAAGGTCCTGGCGCAACTGCCGGGCGTGGACTTCCAGTCCGCCGATCCGTTCGGCGCCTACGAATGGTCGGCCCGGGTTTATATTCGCGGCTTCGCGCAGACGCAGCTCGGCTTCACGCTCGACGACATCCCGCTCGGCGACCAGGCGTTCAACAACTATAACGGCCTGAGCGTCACGCGCGCGATCACCAGCGACAATGTCGGGCGCGCCAACGTGTCCCAGGGTTCCGGCGGGCTGGCGATCGCCTCCACCAGCAATCTCGGCGGCGCAGTGCAGTTCTATTCCGCCGATCCCACCGATAAATACGGCGGCACGATCGAACAGACCTTCGGCAGCAACGACACCTATCGCACGTTCATACGATTGCAGAGCGGCATCCTGAACCCGACCGGAACCAAGTTCTATGTGTCCTACGCCCATACCGACCTCGATAAATGGAAGGGTGCGGGATACAACGAGAGCGACCAGGTCAACCTCAAGCTGGTGCAGCCGATCGGCGGCGTATCCAGCCTGAAGCTTTTCTTCGACTGGAGCGCGATCAAGCAGTTCGACTACCAGGATGAGTCACTGGATTACCTGCAGACGCTCGGCGGCCGGGTCGATAACTACTACCCCGATTATACGGCCGCCTATCATGCCGCCCAGGGCATCTACACGCACGGCGAAACCCGTTCCAGCGATCCGCTCGACGTTTCGTATTACGCAGGCACGGCAAAACGTCAGGATTTCCTATCCGGGCTGACCTTCGACACGCTGCTGACCGATAGCCTGGACTGGAAGTCGACGATCTACGGCCACGGCGACAACGGCTACTCGACCTGGAGCACGCCCTACACCCCGTCCCCGAACGGCGCGCCGCTGTCGATCCGCACGATGCAGCCGGCGATCACCCGCTACGGCCTGCTGTCGGCGCTAAGCTGGGACATCGGCCGCCACACCATCGAAAGCGGCATCTGGTACGAGTACGACCAGTTCACCGAGGCACGCTATTTCTCCGAGGCCCCGCTGCTGGGCCAGGGCACGCTCGGCGATCCGAACGACCACACCCCCGACCACCCGTTCGCAGTGCCATGGGCGGAAGTCTGGAACACCAACACGGTGCAGTATCACCTCCAGGACACCTGGCGCGTGCTGCCGAGCCTGACGCTGAATGCCGGCTTCCGTTCGCTGATCATCCATACCGGCAACGAGGCCACCACGCAGAACCCTGCCTATAATGGCGGTGCGCAGGTCGGTACCGGCGCGCTGACCGCATCGAACGGGTTCCTGCCGCAGTTCAGCGCCAACTGGCGTTTCGCACGGCACCAGGAGTTCTTTGCCGATGTCTCGCACAATATGCGCGGCTATCCCGAGGACGGCTACAGCACCAACAGCTCCAACACGCCCTGGAGCGCCAACGAAACGGCGTTCAAGCAGATCCAGAGCACGATCAAGCCGGAAACCGACTGGGTCTACGAAGGCGGCTACCGGCTGACGACGAAGCCGTTCATCGGGCTGCTCTCGCTGTATCACGTCGATTTTTCGAACCGCCTGCAGACCATCTCGTTCGGCCCGGTCATCAACCCGACCACGGCGGTACAGAATGTCGGCGGCGTCACCACCAACGGCGTCGAGCTCAGCGGCACATTCTATCCACTCCGCCATCTCTCGATCTACAACTCGATCAGCTACAACCGCTCGACGTTCGACAATGACATCGTCACCTCGAGCGGTGTCGACGACCTGCGCGGCAAGTCGATACCGAACTATCCGACGCTGATGTACAAAGGCAGCATCGCCTACCAGATTGGCCGGCTCGACGCGCATATCGACGGCAACTACTACTCGCACCGCTATCTGAGCTACCTGAACGACACCTCCGTGCCGGGCTACTTCATCGCCAGCCTCGGCGCCCGCTACGTGCTGGGCGATCACGGACCGCTCAACCGCATCACCCTGCAGCTCAACGCCTACAATCTGTTCAACACCCGTTATGTCGCCACCACCGGCGAAAACGGCAACCCGATCTCGGGCGACTACCAGTCGTTCCTGATGGGTGCGCCGCGACAGTTCTTCGGGTCGGTCGGCGTTACCTTCTGACGCGGTCGAGTTGCGTCAGGATGGCCAGGGCAACCGTCACGCGGGCGTCGATCGGATAGTTCTTGTTGGCCAGCAGGACGATGCCGAGCTTCCGTTCGGGAACGAACGCGACGTAGGCGCCAAACCCATTGGTCGATCCGGTTTTGTCGATCAGGACATCGCCCTGCGGCGGCAGTGGCGGATCCAGCCTGACAGCTTGATTGGCCTGTCGGCTCATTCGATCGCCATTACCGTCCAGCAAAGTTTTCAGGTCGACCGGATAACGATACTGCTCCCAGACCAGATCCTGCATCATCATGCCGATCCGGAAATAGCCTGTGTGGGTATCGGTTATTGCGCGCTGCCATTCCGGATCAAGGTCGAGCATGCCCATGTTGGCCTCGACGAAGCGAAGCAGGTCGCCAGCGTTGATCCTGACGCCATATGCTTCTTTTCCAAGACCATCGAACGACACCCTGATTGGAACGTCCTTGTTCGTATAGCCTTGCGCATAGGCGGCCATCCGGTTCGTGGGGACATCGATATAGGTATTCTTCAAGCCCAGCTTCGGGAAGAGCCTGCTCTCCATCAGCGCCGCGAAATCCTCGTTCATGCTCTTCGCGGCGATCAGGCCGAACATCCCGATGCTCGGATTTGCATATGTCCGATACGTTCCCGGAGCGTAGGTCGGTTTCCAGTTTCGGAAGTAGCTCATGAGCTGGTCAGTGTTGTCGATATCGTCCGGAAGCTGCAACGGAAAACCGCCGGTTGTGTGCGTGCCGAGTTCGAGCAGGCTGACCGTGTCGAAGCTGCTGCCGCGCAGGGTCGGAAAGTATTTGCCAGCGGTATCGGATAGCGAAAGGCGGCCGCTAACCTGCGCATAGGAGGCCAGGGTCGCGGTGAAAGTCTTGCTGACCGAGCCGATCTCGAACAGCGTGTCGCTCGCCACCGGCTTGCCGGTCGCCTTCGAAGCCACCCCGTAATCGTAGAGGTAGACCTGCCCGTTCAGGATGATCCCTACCGCCATTCCGGGAATACCGTATCGCGCCATGACCGGCCGGATCGCGTGCGCGACGACCTCCTGGATAGTGGCGCTCCTGCCATCGGCAGCGTTGCCGGCTGTCGGATGCAGCACGCACATGCACAGCGCTGCGACGATGGCGCCCGGGATGTTCAATTGCATGGTGCTGTCATGTCCCTGGGACTGCGGCGTGTGGTGGAGGCGGCCTGAAACGGGCCTCGTCGTTGCCGCGATCGCGATCATAGACCGGCACGCCGGCTACCCAGGTGGCACGGACCATACGGTCGTCGCCCAGCGTCATCAGGGTGAACAGCAGCTCCTCGACGCTGTCGCAGAAGCCGGTGCGGAAGGCGAGCAACGGCGTCGCCTTCAGGTCCAGCACGCACAGGTCGGCCTCGTAGCCCGACGCCACGCGACCGATCCGATCGTCCAGCCGAAGTGCGCGTGCACCGCCGAGGGTCGCCAGCCAGAAGGCCTGGATCGCATCGAGCGGACGCCCGAGCGATTGGGTGGTCTTGTATGCTTCGTTCAGGGTAGCAAGCTGGGACAGGCTGGTTCCCGCGCCGACATCGGTGCCCAGCGCCACACGCACCGGCCGTCGCGGATCGAGCGCGTCGAACAGCCGGAACGTACCGGAGCCCAGGAACCGGTTCGAGGTCGGGCAATGCGCGAGAGCGGCGCCCGTCCGGTGGCAGGTGCAGAAATCCTGCTCCCGCAGATGGATCGCATGGCCGAAAATCGAGCGTTCGCCGACCAGTCCGGCTTTCTCATACACATCGAGGTAGGAGGCGCTGTCCGGGAACAGCGCCTTGACCCATTCGACCTCGGCCGGGTTCTCGGCAAGATGGGTCTGCATGAACAGCCCGTCCGCCTGGCGCAGCAGGTCGGCGGCGGCATCGAGCTGGGCCGGCGAGCAGCTCGGCGCGAACCGTGGCGTGACCGCATAAAGCTGCCTTCCATGCCCGTGCCAGCGCCGGATCAGCGCCAGGCTCTCGTCGTAGCCACGTTGCGCGGTGTCGAGCAGGGCGGGTGGCGCGTGCCGGTCCATCAGGACCTTGCCGGCGATCATGCGCGTATTGAAGCGCTCGGACTCGGCGAAAAACGCATCCACCGAGTGTGGATGCACGGTGCAATAGACGGCGGCGGTGGTGGTGCCGGCGCGCAGCAGTTCGCGCAGGAATGTTTTCGCCACCCGCTCGGCATGCGCGATGTCGGCGAATGCGAGCTCGGCCGGAAACACGTAGCGATCGAGCCATTCCAGCAATTGTGCGCCATACGCGCCGACCATCTGCAATTGCGGATAATGCACGTGCGCGTCGATGAAGCCGGCGGAGATGATCGCGTCCGGATAGGAAACGACGACGGCTGTGTCGGGAAGCATCCCGCACAGCGCATCGTAGGGTCCGACCGCCTCGATGCGGCCGTCCCGAACGATGACGAGCCCATCGGGCTCATGCATCAGGCAGTCGGCGGAAACGCCTGCGAACGGATCGTCCTTGAAACTGACGACCCGCCCGCGAAGCGCCGTAACGCTCAAGCGTTCAGCCTTGGTGCAGGCCGGTATCAGGCGGCGCGCTGGCCACCGGACGGACGACGACCGCCGCCGCCATTGCGGTTGCCACCCGGCGCACCGCCCGGACCACGACCGCCGGCACCGGAGCGCGAAGCACCCTGGTTCTGGCCGCCGGACCGCTGGCCACCCTGCTGACCGCCGCGACCGCGGCCGCCCGCACCCAGAACCGGCGGCTTCATGGTCGAGCTGGATGCCATCTCGGAATGGAACGGATGATCCATGAACACCGGCAACGGCATGCCGATCTCGCGCTCGATGTCGCGCAACCACGCGCGCTGCTCGGCATCGCACAGCGACACCGCCCAGCCCTCGCGTCCCGCACGTCCGGTGCGGCCGATGCGGTGGACATAGCTCTCCGGAACGTTCGGGAGATCGTAATTGAAGACATGGCTG
>JBPBQO010000148.1:0-28443 GCA_050954785.1 Janthinobacterium lividum
TGGACTTGCGTCCGAGTAATCGTCCGGATGCGGAACGACCTAAATGCGCTATAACGGTCGTATAGCCACATCACGTGGTGGAGAGTGGCCGGTGGCAGGACGTTCGAACGGATGGCGGGCGATTCTCGGCTTGGCCAAGGATGCACGTCCGCCGATTGGGCGGTTGGCGGTCATCGGACTGGTCGCCGGTGCCACGATGGCGTCGTTCGTTTATGCGGCTGGCTGGGCGTCGCCCGCTCGCTTGTCGCCGGCAACAGTTGCCGACGCGCTGCAGGCCAATACCGGACAGGTCTTTCCAGGATTTCGTCGCGCCCATGCCAAGGGCCTGTGCATCGTCGGTCGTTTCGAAAGCAATGGCCAGGGCGAAGCGCTGTCGAAGGCGTTTCTGTTCCGAACCGGCACGACGACCCCGGTCTTCGGGCGCTTCTCGACCGGTGGCGGCAATCCGTTCTCGCCGGACGGACGTGTCGCGTTCCATGCACTGGCGCTGGAATTTCGGTTACAGGATGGGAGCCAGTGGCGAACCGCGATGGACGATACGCCGATGTTTCCGGTCGGCGATGCCAACTCGTTCGTTGCCTTGATGCACGCGACGACCCCCGATCCCGCGACGCAGCAGCCCGACATGGCGAAACTGGAACCCTATCTCGCGAAACATCCGGAAACCGTGGCATTTCTCGACTGGATGAAGCGGGCACCGCTGCCATCGAGCTTTGCCAACAGCCCCTACAACAGCATTGACGCCTTCCGTTTCATGAATGCATCCGGACAGATACAGACGGTGCGGTGGTCGTTCCAACCCGAGGCACTGCCCGAAGCTGTCGATAAGGCGAGTCTCAAAAGCCTGAACCCGGACTTCCTGTTCAACGAATTCATCTCCCGCGTAAGGCAGGCACCGCAGCGGTGGCGCCTCATGATCACCCTCGCCAGCCCGTACGACACGACCGATAACGCAACGATCGTCTGGCCCGACACCGATCGCCAGGTCGAGGTCGGCACGCTCGTGCTGGATCGGGCGATCCCGGAAGACCAGGCTGCCAGCGGCCCGTACAACTGCCGCGACGTCAATTTCGATCCGCTGGTGCTGCCGTCCGGCATCTCCCCGTCCGACGATCCGCTGCTGCCGGCGCGGTCCTCGGTCTATGCCGCTTCCTATCAGCGGCGATCGGAGGAGCCATCCGGTACCAGCGCGATCGACAAGATTGCCGATCATCGCAGTGGAGACACACAATGAACGCCGGTCCGAAACACTTCGTCCTGGCGGCGCGTCTGCTGCACTGGAGCATGGCGGTCGCGATCGTTGCCATGCTGTTCATCGGCGTCTCGATGGTGTCCACCGTCGGCTGGTGGCACCCGCGCCTGCTGGCGCTGCACCGGCCGCTCGGCATCGCCATCCTGCTGCTGGCCGCCATTCGGCTGGCCGTGCGGCTCACCAATCCGCCACCGCCCCTGCCGGCCGACCTGCCGGGCCTGCAAAAACTGATGGCGACCGCCTCGCACTGGCTGCTGTACGCGCTGATGATCGCCATGCCCCTGGTCGGCTGGGCGATGGTATCGGCCAGCGGCACGCCGGTGATGCTGACCGGATCGATCCGGCTGTTCCCGATCGCGCCGCACGATATCGCGCTCTATGGCATTCTCCGGCAGGCCCACACGGTGCTCGGAATCGCCCTGTTCCTGGTCTTCGTCGCACACATGTCCGCTGCCTTGCTGCACGGGCTGATCCGGCGCGACGGCGTGTTCGACAGCATGGCGCTGCACCCGTTCCGCAGGCGGCCAGCCCGACTCTGAGACGGGACGCAGAAAGCTGTTGCACCAAACTTATCGAGCGCTATATCTTACGATATGTCTTATCGAACATCTATTTCGCATTCCCATCGTTTCCGTCATTTGATCCACGCGATCGGAGGGCATCGAGGACGATCCGGCTTTGGTCATGGCGGCGGCTTTGGACGCGGCGGCTTCATGGGTGGCGGCGACGGTTTCCCCGGTGGCCGCAAGCTCAGCTCGACCGACCTTCAGCTCGTTCTGCTGCTGCTGCTCGCGGAGCGTCCGGCGCATGGCTACGAACTCATCCGCATGCTCGAGGAGCGCTCCGGCGGCTTCTATGCACCGAGCCCGGGCATGGTCTATCCGGCCCTCACCTACCTCGACGAGATCGGTCACGCCGCCGTTGCCCCGGACGGCAATCGCAAGCTCTACTCCCTGACCGATGCGGGCCGGGTCCATCTCGCCACGAACCGGGTCCGGGCCGACATGATGCTCGACGCCCTGGCCCGGATCGGCGGACGCATGGAACAGGTGCGCGAAGCCTTCGCCGGCGTCACCGATGCCGACCCGCATGGCCCGGACGACCTGCATCGCGCCCGGCACGCACTCAAGCACGCCCTGATGCGCAAGCGCGGCTGCAACGCCGACGAAGCCCGGCGCATTGCGCGCATCCTGGACCAGGCCAGTGCCGAAATCCTGGCCGGTCCGGGTCCGGGCGGCGAAAACTGAGATGAACGCCCTGATCCCGGCCGGTCGCCCGGCACGCACGCCGATACGACTGCAACACGAAATCCGTCTCCGGCTGGCGCAGGTCATCGGGGTCGAGATCCTGTCGCCGCGCATGCGCCGCATCGTATTCGGTGGTGACGCCCTCGCAGGCTTCACCACCGCCGCACCCGACGACCACGTGAAGCTGTTCTTCCCCGCTCCCAGCCAGGACAAACCGACTCTTCCGACGCTAGGACCGAACGGCCCTGCTTTTCCCGAAGGCGCGGAACGCCCGGTCGTGCGGGACTACACGCCACGGCGCTTCGACGCCGCCTCCAACACACTCACCGTCGAGTTCGCCCTGCACGGAAACGGACCTGCCGCGAACTGGGCCCGGACAGCCTCGCCCGGCCAGTGGCTCGGCATCGGCGGGCCGCGTGGCTCGCTGCTGGTGCCCGAGGATTACGACACCTACCTGCTCGCCGGCGACGAGACCGCCCTGCCTGCCATCGCCCGCCGGCTCGAGGAAATGCAGCCGGGCGCCCGCGCAATCGCCCTCATCGAGGTTGAGAACGGGGATGAGGAGCGGCATCTGCCGACCGCAACCAACGCATCCATCCGTTGGCTGCATCGCAACGGCAGGGCAGCAGGACAGCCGGACCTGCTCGAACAGGCGTTGCGGTCGGTTCAGCTACCGGACGGCGACACCCATGCATGGCTTGCCGGCGAGATCGATACGATCCGGCGCCTGCGCACGCACCTGACCGAGGACCGGAAGATCCCGCGCACCAACATCAAGGCGGCGGGATACTGGCGGATCGGAGTAGCCGACGCGCATGGGAAGATAGAGTAACCAGGTCGCTGCCTCGCACGCCTTGGTCGTCACCTAGAGACCTTGGTGTCAGGCGCGCTTGGACTTCTTGACACGCTTTTCGCGGGATGCCGCTTGCGACGGGGCGGCGGTACCGCCTTTGGAACGTTCCAGGACGAATTTGGCATAATCGTCCATGTCGCCGTCGAACGGCACCACCGTGTTGTCGGCAGCCAGCCACAAGCGATCGGCCACCAGCTCCATCAGCGACCGGTCATGGGTGATCAGGATCACCGCACCCTCGTATTCGTTCAACGCATCCAGCAACGCACGCCGGCTGTCGATGTCCAGATGGTTGGTCGGTTCGTCGAGGATCAGCATGTGCGGCGCCGCCATCGCCACCAGGTTCAGCAGCAGCCGCGCCCGCTCGCCACCCGACAGCGCCTCGACCGTGGTGCTCTGCTTGTCGAACCCGATCCCGAACTGTGCCAGCTTCGACCGCTGCGACTGGTCGCTGTCCAGCGGACGCGTCCGGCGCATGATGTCGAGCGGCGTCTCCGCCGGGTCCAGCGCCTCGATCTGGTGCTGATGGAACCAGCCCACTTCCATGCGCGTGCTGCGCGTCATCCGGCCGGACCGGATCCCCAGCGCGCCCGCCGCCATCTTGGCGAAGGTCGACTTGCCGGCGCCGTTGACGCCGAGCAGCCCGATCCGGTCGTCGATGTCGAGGCGCAGGTCGAGCCCGCGCAACACCGCCGGGTCGTTGCCGTAGCCGATCTCGACATTCTCCAGCCGCATCAACGGCGGCGCCAGCGGACGCGGCGGCGACGGCAGCAGGAACGGCGAGACCCGCTCCTCGATGGTGGTGGAAATCGGCTCCATCTTGGCCAGGCGCTTCATCCGGCTCTGCGCCTGCGCCGCCTTGGCGGCCGATGCCTTGAAGCGGTCGACGAAGGATTGCAGATGCGCCCGCTCGGCCTCCTGCTTCACCCGCTGCGAACTCTGCAGGCGTATTTTCTCGGCGCGCTGCTTCTCGAAGCTGTCGTATCCGCCGGTATAGAGCTCGAGCTTGCGCTCGGTCACATGCAGGATGAACCCGACCGAGTTGTTCAGCAGCTCGCGGTCATGGCTGATGATCAGCGCCGAGTGCGGATAGCGCGCCAGCCTTGCCTCGAGCCACAGTGCGCCCTCGAGATCGAGATAGTTGGTCGGCTCGTCCAGCAGCAGCAGGTCCGGCGCCGAGAACAACGCCGCCGCCAGTGCCACCCGCATGCGCCAGCCACCGGAGAACTCGGCCATCGGCCGCTCGAGATCCTCGGTCGAGAAGCCGAGCCCGTTCAGGATTTCGGCGGCCCGGGCCGGCGCGGTATCCGCGTCGATCTCGATCAGCCGCGACCAGATGTCGCCCATGCGCTCGGGCTCGGCGGTCTCGAGCTCGGCATGCAGCGACGCGCGCTCGACATCGGCTGCCAGGATGGTTTCGAGCAGGCTGACCGCGGTCGCCGGATGCTCCTGGTCGACGGTCGCCATGCGTGCCGTTTTGGGAATGCCGATCTCGCCGGAATCAGGCTGCAGCTCGCCCTTGATCAGCTTGAACAGCGTGGACTTGCCGACGCCGTTGCGTCCGACCAGCCCGACCTTGGACGGGTTCGGCAGGCTGACACTCGCCTTGTCGAAGAAGCGCCGGCCCCAGGCATTGAATACGAGGCTCTCGATCTGAAGCATCCGGCTGACAATTCCCTGGGGACGAGCAGGAGCATCCGATGCTGCTCTGCAGCAGGGCTTCTACGGCAAGACGGGCCGGATTGAAATTACGACGTGCGCAACCCAGCACCCGGTCCGGTCATCGATCCGGTCATCTCGAAATTTCGATCCCGTCCAGGATTCTCGACTGCACCTTCGTTTCGTACGCGTTGACACAGCAGATCAACCCAGGCTTAAGGTCATCGCCTGGATATCACCGTGCTAATCCGATACCACGAGTTCACTGCGTAAAAAGGATGTCATCATGACGCGGCTCCGCCTTCTGGCCTCCGTATTCCTGGCCGCGTTTCCGCTGGCCCACGGAATGGCCGCCTCGACGAACAGCCTGCTCAACGTGTCCTACGACCCGACCCGCGAGCTGTACAAGGACATCAACACGCAGTTCGCCCTCGCCTGGAAAAAGCAGGGCGGCGACGACGTGACGGTGAAAACCTCGCATGGCGGCTCCGGCGCGCAGGCGCGCTCGGTGCTGGACGGGTTGCCGGCGGACGTTGTGACGCTCGGCATCGCGTCGGACATCGATGCGCTGGCATCCAAGGGACTGCTCGCGACCGGTTGGGCCGACCGGCTTCCCAACCATTCGGTGCCCTACACCAGCACCATCGTGTTCCTGGTCCGGCACGGCAACCCGAAAGGACTGCGCGACTGGAGCGACCTGGTGCATGACGGCGTGCAGGTGATCACCCCGAACCCGAAAACGTCGAGCGGCGGGCGCTGGAGCTATATCGCGGCCTACCTCTGGGCCTTGAACCAGCCGAACGGCAACGAGGCCAAGGCGGAAGCCTACCTGAAGCAGCTCTTTCAGCACGTGCCGATCCTCGATACCGGCGCACGCGGCGCCACCAACAGCTTCGTCCAGCGTGGCACCGGCGACGTATTGCTCGCGTGGGAGGACGAGGCCCTGCTGGCCGCACACGATCTCGGAGCCGGCCAGTTCGACATCGTCTATCCGTCGAGCTCGGTGAAGGCGGAGCCGCCGGTGGCGGTGGTGGATGCGGTGGTGAAAACCCGCGGCACCCAGAAGCTGGCCGAAGCCTATCTTCGCTTCCTGTATTCGCCGGAAGGCCAGGAGATCGAGGCGAAGCACCATTACCGCCCGATCGACCCGGCGGTCGCAGCCCGACACCGCGCCGAGTTCCCGGACCTGAAAACCTACGACGTCGAGAGCATCGGTGGCTGGAAGGTGGTGCAGCCCAAGCACTTCGGCGATGGCGGGATCTTCGACACCATCTACACTGCGGGGAAATGAGCGCTTCCCAACCCCCCGACCTCACGCCTTACGTTCCGGCCGCGAACCGCGTTCCCGCGGCAAGGCGACCCCGTACGCCGGCGGTCATTCCCGGCGCGGCGCCTGCTTTCGGCCTGACCCTGGTCTGGGTCGGGCTGCTGGTACTGCTGCCGTTGGCGGCCCTGGCGGCACGACCCTGGGAGGATGGACCGGCCTGGATCCTGCACGCGCTCGCCAACCGCCGTACGCTCGCCGCTCTCCGGCTCAGCTTCGGCACCGCGCTGGTGGCGGCCGTGGTCTGCACCGGGCTCGGCCTGCTGCTCGCCTGGGTGCTGGAGCGGGTGCGGCCGCCGGGATGGCGCGTGCTCGACGCGCTGGTCGACCTGCCGTTCGCCTTGCCGACAGCGGTGGCCGGCATCACCCTGACCACCCTGTATGCACCGAATGGCTGGCTCGGCGCGCCACTCGCCCGGCTCGGCATCCATGTCGCCTACACGCCGGCCGGGATCATGATCGCGCTGGTGTTCGTCGGCCTGCCGTTCGTGGTGCGCACCGTGCTGCCGGTGCTGCGCGATCTGCCGCATGAACTCGAGGAAGCAGCTGCCACGCTCGGTGCGAAGCGCGGCCAGATCGCCCGGCGCGTGTTGCTGCCGGCATTGCTGCCGGCACTCGCCACCGGCTTCGGGCTCGCCTTCGCACGCGGCGTCGGCGAATATGGCAGCGTCATCTTCATCGCCGGCAATCGGCCCATGGTGTCGGAGATCGCGCCGCTGCTGATCGTGATCCGGCTGCAGGAGTTCGACTATGGCGGTGCCGCGGCGATCGGACTGGTGATGCTGCTGGCCGCGGCCGTATGCCTGCTGGCGGTGACCGTGCTGCGCCGCCGCTTGCCCGCCATGCGAGGCGTGGCGCGTTGAGCGACGCTACGGACAGCGGTGCGCTCGATACCCGTTCGGGCGTACGCACCGCGTCGGGCCTGCTGCTGACGATCGCTGCCTGGGCCATCGCGCTGGTATTCCTGGTGCTGCCGATCGCCTCGCTGTTCACCGAGGCGTTCAGGCACGGGCTGGGTCCGGCACTGGCGACATTCGCCGACGAGGATGTCCGCTCGGCGATATGGCTGACCGCGCTGGTGGCGGTGATCGTGGTGCCGATCAACACCGTCTGCGGCTTGTTCGCCGCTTACGCGCTGACGAAGTTCGACTTCCCCGGCCGCGCCGCATTGCTGGTGCTGATCGAGCTGCCGCTCTCGGTCTCGCCGGTGGTGGCCGGCCTGGTCTGGGTGCTGCTGTTCGGCGCGCATGGCTGGTTCGGATCGTGGCTCGCGGCACACGGCATCCGCATCGTGTTCGCCCTGCCCGGCATCCTGCTGGCCACGCTGTTCGTGACCTTCCCGTTCGTCACCCGCACCGTGATGCCGGTGATGGAGGCACAGGGGCGCGAGCAGGAAGAGGCGGCGACCATGCTCGGTGCCGGCTTCCTGAAGCTGTTCCTGCGTGTGACCCTGCCGGAAATCCGGGTGGCGCTGATCTCGGGCGTGCTGCTGTGCACGGCGCGCGCACTCGGCGAGTTCGGCGCGGTGTCGGTGGTGTCCGGTCATATCCCCGGCCAGACCGAAACCGTGCCGCTGCGCATCGAGACGCTCTACAACGACTATGAAACAGTGGCGGCGTTCTCGCTCGCCGCCCTGCTGGCAATCGTGTCTGGCCTGACGGTCGGACTGCGCGGCTTTCTGGACTGGCGGCATTCGCGGAACACAGCACCTTGACCCGCCTCCAGGACCCCGCCTTCCCAAGGAGCCCCATGGGCGTCGATCTGCGCGACATCACCTGCCTGTTCGGTCGCACCCCGGCGGTACGCGACATCAGCCTGGTGGTGCCGACCGGCGAGTTTCTCGCACTCGTCGGCCCGTCGGGAGCCGGCAAGACCACGCTGCTGCGCATCATCGCCGGGTTGCAGCCGGGCTATACCGGCCATCTGACGATCGGCACGCGCGACGTGACCCAGGTCCCGGCGCGCGACCGCAACATCGGCTTCGTGTTCCAGAACTACGCGCTGTTCCGGCACATGACGGTCGCCGACAACGTGGCGTTCGGGCTCCAGGTCCGGCCTCGCGCACGACGGCCGGATCGCCACGCCATCGCCGCCCGCGTCGCCGAACTGCTGGAGCTGGTCCAGGTCGGCGCACTCGCCAAACGCTATCCGGCCCAGCTTTCCGGCGGGCAGCGGCAGCGGGTGGCACTGGCCCGGGCGCTGGCGACCGAGCCCGAATTATTGCTGCTCGACGAGCCGTTCGGAGCGCTCGACCCGCTGGTCCGCAAGGAGATCCGCGGCTGGCTGCGTGGCCTGCACGACCGGCTCGGGCTGACTTCGATCCTGGTCACCCACGATCAGGAGGAAGCGCTCGAAGTCGCGGACCGGATCGCCGTGCTGCGCGACGGCAGGCTCGAGCAGGTCGGCACCCCGCATGAACTCGAAGATGCGCCAGCCACCCCGTTCGTGCACCAGTTCCTCGGCGAAACGGTGACCTTCCCGGCAACCTGGGATCAGGGCCGGCTGAGGCTGGATGGGGCATGGGCGCCGATCGCAATGACGCTACCCGACGATGGCACCGGCAGCACCGGCGGCGTGCTGCTGTCGTTACGGCCGTATGAGATCGGCGTGTCCGCATGTGCAGCCGGCGAGATCGGCGCGCACATCGTCGCCATCCAGCGGGCCGGCGCCTTCACGCGCTACCGGCTCGCGCCGACTGCCAACGATCAGTCGGACGCGCTCGAAATCCTGGTGCCGGCAACTCTGCCTTCCCTATTGCCCGGCGCGCGGTGTCACCTCGACCTGTCGCGCGCCAGGCTTTTCGGGGCAACGGCACAGCACGCACCGGCGCCCGACATGCTTGCGGCCGTGCGTGCATGACCAAGGCCATAGCGCCGGCATTGACACTCCCGCCCTGCCCGGTACCGTCGCAGCGATGCAGCCTGACGCGACCGACCGACAGCTCATCGACCTGCTGACCACCAACGCGCGACTGCCGGCAGCCGAACTGGGGCGGCGGTTGAAACTGTCGCGCACGACGATCCAGAGCCGGATCGAGCGGCTCGAACGCAACGGCACCATTCTTGGCTACACCGTCCGCACCGCGGCTCCCGCCGCACATAAACTGGTCAACGCTCATGTGCTGATCACGCTGGCGCCGAAACAGACCGCCTCGGTCGAGACCATGCTCCGCAAGATCGTCCAGGTACGCGAACTGCATGCGGTCAGCGGCAATGTCGACCTGATCGCGGTGATCAGCGGCACCTCGAACAGCGAGCTCGACCGGGTGATCGACCAGATCGGCGCGCTGGACGGGGTGGTGCGTACCAACTCCATGATCCTGCTCTCGACCCGGATCTCCCGCTGAAGCCTTCCTCGAGATGGATGCGCCAATGAATGACCAGATCCCGATGAACACGGCCTCGATCGAACCGGGCCTGGTCGATCCGAACATCCTGCGGACCGCGTTTTCCCGAGCCCTGTCCGACATGTATCGGCGGGAGGTGCCCTTGTACGGGACGCTGCTGAAGCTGGTCGCCGAAACCAATCGCGTTGCGTCCGGGAACATCGCCCATCGCCTGGAGATCGAGCGGCACGGCGCCATTCGTGTCGGCACCGCATCGGAGCTTGTGGGAATCCGCCGGCTGTTCTCCGCAATGGGAATGCAGCCGGTCGGCTATTACGACCTGGCTGCGGCTGGCGTGCCGGTTCACTCCACCGCGTTCCGTCCGATCGGTGCGGACGCGCTGGCGATCAATCCGTTCCGCGTCTTCACCTCGCTGTTGCGGCTCGAGCTTGTCTCCGACACGGAACTTCGCGAAGAAGCCGCCATCATCCTCGATCGCCGCCGGATTTTCACCCCGCGTTTGCTGGAACTGCTCGCGCTGATCGATCGGGAAGGCGGCCTGCCGGTCGTCCATACGCAGGAATTGGTCGTCGAAGCCCTGCAGATTTTTCGCTGGCACGAGACCGCCTCGGTGGATGCCGCGCTGTACCGCCGGCTGAAGGCGTCGCATCCGCTGGTTGCCGACGTCGTGTGTTTTCGCGGGCCCCATATCAACCACCTGACCCCGCGCACGCTCGACATCGACGCGGCTCAGGCGGCCATGCACAGGCGGGGCATGAACCCGAAATCGGTGATCGAAGGCCCGCCGCGACGCGCCGTGCCGATCCTGTTGCGTCAGACCAGCTTCCAGGCGCTGACCGAGCCGGTGCGGTTCGCCGACCAGGACGACGGCGATCATGGCACCCATACAGCCCGCTTCGGCGAGGTGGAGCAGCGTGGTGCCGCCCTGACCCCGACCGGCCGGGCATTATACGATCGCCTGCTGGCACAGCTTCAGTCCGAGGTCGCGGACGGTGCCGATCGAGTCGAGGTGAGTGCCCGCATCTTTTCCGAATTCCCCGATGACCTCGAGACCATGCGTGCGGCCGGCCTCGCCTTCTTTCGTTCCGGCACGGCCGACCCGATCCTCTACGAGGATTTTCTGCCGGTCAGCGCAGCCGGCATCTTCCGCTCCAATCTCGGTTCCGGTGCTGCCGAAACTCTCGCGGCTTCCAGCCGCGAGGCGCTGGAGACGGCCCTCCAGTCACCGACACTCGACGAGATGACGCTCTACGCCGCCGCGGCGGCCGGATAACGGAGTCATACCAAGTCTCGCTGATTAGAGCGCCTAACAGAACCGCCTGATCTGGTTGAGGCAGACGAGGGCGCAAACGAGGATGTTGAAGGCCAGGAAGATGTCGGCGCGGCGTTCGTAGCGCACGCCCAGGCGTCGAAATCGGTTCAGCCAAGCATGCGTGCGTTCCACCACCCATCGGTGGCGTCCAAGACGTTGGCTATTGTCCACGTCACGCCTGGCGATACGAGCGCGGATGCCACGAATACGGCACTCCTGTCGACAGCGCCGGTAGTCGTAGCCTTTATCGGCATGGAGCTTGTTGGGCCGTTGTCGCGGTCGGCCGCGCCTTCCATTCCTCACTAAAGAGATGGCATCCAACGTCGGCGCCAGCATGCGGCTGTCGTGCTGGTTGGCCGGTCCGATCAGCACGCCAAGTGGCGTGCCTCTGGCATCGACTGCGATGTGACGTTTGCTCCCTGGCCTGCCACGATCCGTTGGATTCGGCCCGGTCGCAGCACCCCCCTTTTTGCCTGCACAGACGCGCTGTCCAGGGCGGCACGACGCCAGTCAAGCTGTCCTGCCGCGTGCAAACGCTCCAGCAGCACCTGGTGCAAAGCCGCCCACACTCCTGCCTCGTGCCAGTCACGCAAACGTCGCCAGCAGCTCATGCCCGAACCGCATCCCATCTCGGCTGGCAGCATCTCCCATGGCAGGCCCGACTTCAGCACGAACAGGATGCCGGTCAGAGCCGCGCGGTTCGACAGGCGCGGCCGACCACCCCGTGGTTTCGGCAGTTCAGGCGGAAAGAGCGGCGCGATCGCCACCCACAAATCGTCGGGAACAAGAGGTCTGGCCATGCCGCCCACAACGCACCAGAAGCGGTTTCGTTAGGCGCTCTTAGTACCTGTGAGCCTATTTGCGCAGTCCGAGGGACATGATCCGTGAGGTGGTCCTCAGTCGTCGGACAATTTAAGGGCCCGGTTAAACCTGGTTCTGGTTGTCGTCAGGCCGTTAGCTTCTCAATGCCGGAAGTCCAATACGCTTCGTCCGGTGTATGACTGGCCAGAGCCGGGTGTGGCCGCTTTGCATTGTAGCAGCTGATCCAGTGCGTCACGCCAGCGCGCAACTCCAAACCAGTTTCGAATGCGTGCCGATAAATAAATTCATACTTCAGGCTACGCCAAAGGCGCTCGATAAACACGTTGTCCATCCAACGTCCTCGCCCATCCATAGAAACCTGCACGCCCGCTTGACGCAGATCGCCCCCTTCCCAGCGATGTCGCGGCGTAGCGGATCGGCATCATAGGCGGTATCGGCCATGACGATCTGCGCCGGCAAGGCCTTGATCAAAGGGTGAGCCTGCGGACAATCGCCGCGCTGCCCGGCAGTGAAATGAAAGCGAACCGGACAGCCAGATGGATCTTGATGCTCGGACCACCGCTCAACACCAGCGGATCCAGAGCACCCAAGGCCGCCTCCCAAAGGATGCCTTGAAGCACAATCAAACCAAACTAAGACTCCCAGAGTCCACAGAACCTAGTCCGTCTGTGACGAACGACCCATCCCTGTCTCTTCGCGGACTTGTCGATGTCAGTTTTTATGCACCATGCATATGATTCCGGATGAGGTAACCTTGATTCAGTAAGGACGCTCAGCTCCAAGCTATCCCACCTGTGAAGAGCAATTGTCCCTGACCAATTTGTAATTGCGGCATTCACGTCGTCCGGCCGTGCGAGCATCAGTTCGTGGCTGCCGAAGACCGCGGTCTTCGGCAGCGTAGGCGAGATTGGTTGCGTCATTCATATACCAGGCGTTAGCGCCTCCGAAACCGGTGAAGCGAAACGCGGTGCGAAGCCATGGCCCATGTGATAGCGCTTCGCCAGTCGTGCCCCACCCAGATCGCAGGCTTTTCGTCCAGGGCGTTGTGCAACTCCAGCATGTCGACGACCAGTTCGCGAACTGCATAAGCTGCAATCGTGTCCGGCACCGATGAACCGCCATAACCACGCATGTCGGGAGCCACGCAGTGCCAGCCTGCTTCTGCAAAGTTCAGGATTTGCGAGCACCAGATCAGGCCGAGTTCAGTCCAACCACGGACGAACACCATCGATTCAGGATGTTCGATGACGTGACGTCTGCAGGTGCTTGCGCGTGAAGGCCAGAGCAGGCCCTTTCATCCCGGCAGCTCGACCTTGGTGGCGGCAAAGAAGCGCCAATCTGCCAGGGCGGCCCGACGATGCGGTGCCGCTTCGGCCGCATAATCGGCGCTGGAAACAATTCGCCGCAACGCGTCGAAGCTGGGATACTCGATGATGGCGATGTCGTCCCAGACCTCGCCCGCCGGCGCGACCAGGGTGGCATGGACGCAGCCAAGCAGGACCGGCGCGAACGTAGTACCCCGAGCTATCCGCTCAACCACTTTGGCGAATGCGGGGAGATAGCGTCCAAAATAGGCCTCCTTGCCGGAGCAAGGCGGCAGCTTTGTTCCGTCACCATAGTCCGACTGCAGCCGGTAACGGAGCAGGTTGATCATCAAGACCGGCCCGACGCCTTCAAGCGCGTGTCCAGCCGCATCCAGTGCCTCCGGCGCCAATTCAATCATTCTCATTGCTGCTTACTCCAGTCTTGCACTTGACGTCCAATACGTCCGACCGTATTGAATGTCTATGGGTAGACCTTCACTTCGTAGCAAAATCCTCGAATCCGGCCTGCGAACGGTTCATCAGCATGGGTTCATAAATGCTGGCATTCGCGAGATCACGGCGGCCGCCGGCGTGCCGCAGGGTTCCTTCACCAACCACTTCCGCTCCAAGGAGGCGTTCGGCGCGGCGATACTCGATCGCTATTTCGAAGGTATTCAGGCGACGATCGCGGCGACCCTCGGCGATGAGTCCAGGTCCCCCGTCCAGCGCCTCCACGCCTATTTCGACGCCGTCACGGCCAGGCTCGCCGAAGCGGATTGGCATCATGGTTGCCTGATCGGGAACATGAGCCTCGAGACGGCCGAGCACAGCGACCTTCTGCGGGAACATCTCGCCGCGATGTTCAACGGCGTGACCGAGCCATTCACCCGGACGATTCTGGCTGCCCAGGCGGTCGGCGAGGTCCGCGGCGATTTCGCTGCCGACGAGATCGCCGCCGTCCTGATGTCCTCGTGGCAAGGGGCTATGCTATGGATGAAGGTGCAACGTACTGCGGTATCGATCGAACGCTTCAAACGTGTGACGCTTGCCGCCTTTCTGACGGTACCTTGCTCGGCGGATAAGGGTACAATCAATCACGCGCTCCAGCCCGAGTGAGGTAGCAAGATCCTCAGACTGACGGATGGCACAGGTCTTATCGGTGACACTATAGGCCAGATAACATTCGGGCTCACAGGTTCTAATCAGCGAGACTTGGTGTCAGTCGTCAGAACGGATTGTGGCCGGTGTTCAACAACGTACCCAGAGAAACGATCAGACTGACCGTCGTGATGAAGCCATCCTTTGGCGTATTTCTGATCGGCAGGTAGTCGTAATAGTCGTTGGTGTTGGCAAATTATCCGCCTGTAGCCTTTATCGACATAAAGCCGGTGAACGCCAGGCCGCCGAAAGCGTCCATCTCGGATGGCTGCGGATTGCTGAGGGAAAGATCGATGCCGCCGAACACCGAGATGTTCTTCGGCGTCGCAGCCGAGCGTGGGGCCTTCACGCGCCAGACCGCCTGCTGTCCACGAAAGAACAACCCCTTGCCACCCTGATACGGATAGGCCGCCGTCGCCGGACCATAAGCAGCATACGATCCCTTGGTCGTACCGGGACCGGACGTGTTGTAGAAGCCGCCCAGCTCATACGAACCGGGATGATCAGCGTCCGCGTAAGAGGTCTTGCGTCCGACTTCGGCCAGAATATTGGCGCCGCTGGTTCCCACTTTATGCCGTTATGCAGATCGATCCTGAAATTATTGTCGAAGGCGCCGCCCTGAACATAATATCCGTTATCGAACGTATACGACGCACGTGCGCCCCATAACGGATAGATGAACGGAACAAAATCGGCATCGAGCCTCATGACTGGCGTGCTGATACAGGCCAGCACGCTGAAGCAGTTCGGCACCGCAAAATAACGAGCCGGGTTGGTCTTGCCGAATTCGATACCTGACGCATGCGCCTCTTCGTGCGCTTGAACCTGATGAGGGCAAGTCCCGTGCCAGGGTCTGTTGGCCAAATATCCGAAAAAGTTGGCAAGTATCGTCGCATTTCGGAACATCTTAATGTCCCATCGTTCCAATTCGCTACAGTCGCTGGACAAACGGATGTTCTGGACAATTGCGGCTTGATAGACCTCGCCAGGCAGTACGGTCGCAACCAGAAGAGCGTCGCCATATGGAGGTGACGTCGCTCAACAGCAGACCTGCTGACAGCGACCGTCAGATGCTGCCGGCAGCAGCTCGAGACGCACCTAAGAGACGTCATCGACGCCTATGACGACCACAGGCGCCTGAAGACCTTCCGTTGCCTCACCTCGGATAAAATTCATCTGCCAGACCCGAACAAACGAGCCGGAACGATCTAGCTTAAATCCGTATTACAAAGGCCGGGACCAAATATCTAACTTGCCGCTGCAAGTGTAGGCTGCAGGCAGGAATCATGACTGGTTACAACTTCTTTCCAGTCCTTGATCAGCCGCGCATAGGCGTGTCCCACCGCGCGTGGCCGACGATCGAGGTCGAACAGGCCTCGGGGATTGACGACCCCTCGCTTCTCGCGGAGAGCCACGTCCCAGTCGATCTGGTCGGTCAAGGAGTACCAGGTAAAACCAAGGACAGGTATGCCTTCCTGTCGAAGATGCATCAGCCCGGCCCACTGCTTCCACAGCCAGCGCTCCGCCTCATCGCCGTTCGGACCCTCGTCGCAGTTCGTCTCGGTGTGCATGATCGGCAGGCGATAGCGGTCGTGGTAGAGGCGCGTCACTGGGGCGTAGCCGAACACCTCTCCAGCCCACCGGCTTTGACCGTTGGCATGGATCAAGTGCTCGTTGGTGGCATACCAGTCATTGCCCATGATACAGTGCCGACGCAGGTTCTGCGAAAGAAAGAAGTGGTACTCCGCGCGCGTCATTCCGTTGTCGAGCAGGAACTCATACATCGCGCTATCCACGCGATGGCCGTAATTCAGATCCAGCGTCAGAAACCGCTCGGCGTTCCGGAACTCGGCATGATGCATGGCACCGGGACATTCCGCATGGAAATGTTCGGTTGATTCGGATTGTATGAAGAGCGCATCCGGCCGCACTTTCAGGATTGCGCGCATAGCAAGAACATTGGCGCGAACGATGGTCTTGATTGCCGTCACGTAGGAGCGATCATCTCGCGCCTCCTCGTTCCACCAGCCATATTTGGCCGAGAAGACCGCCGTGATGAACATTTCGTTTACCGGAGTATATAACTGTACCCACGGAAACCGGGACGCGAAGGCTCTCGCGTATTGCGCGAACAATTCCGGAAACTCCGGGTTCTGAAAGTTTCCAAGCCAGTCGGGTAAGCCGAAATGGCAGAGGTCGACGATAGGTACCGTGCCCTGGCGCTTAAGTGCTGCGAATGCCTCGTCCGCAAACGACCAGTCATAGCGGCCAGCGCCGAGCATGGTGCGATGAAGCTGCGGCCCATAGCGGAGGTACGTGCAACCGATGTCACGCACGAGCGCGAAATCTTCAAGCCAACGGTCGTAGTGTCCACATTCGGCTAGCTGGTCGCGACGGATCCGGCCGCCGCCGACGGTTGGAGCACTATTCTCAATCCCGGTAGCAAACATGAACCGGGGCGGCACCTCCCGAGGGGGGGACAACCCAACCGACGTATGGAACGGCTCGAGGACGTCCAGCATCCTCATTCTCCATTTCTAGTGTGTAGCTCAAATGCTCACGGAAACGTCATAACACGAAGCGAGACCCTCTTCGACGGTTGGTTGCGGTTCAAAGAATAAGATTTTTGTCATGCTTACGATGCAAGCTGTAGATTTGCTGTTTTGTTGCGGAACATCCTACTCGGAGGAACGACCGGACTGACCGTCATGATGAAGCTGTTCTTGACGTATTCGGGATGAGGTCGAAATCGGGAGGTGGTCACAGACCGTTGTCATGAAATAGTTTTTTGACGCTGCGATGGAAATCCGGGCGCCTGCCTAGTCCCTCAGCAATTCTGCAAGTGCTACGAGAATGCCCGCCGTGGCGCCCCAGACATCATGCTTGGGGTGCGGCCAGCTCCATGAGCCGGCACGGGACCCCTCCTGGATCCGCCGGGGGGCCTGGGGATCGATCAGCAATTCGAACGTCATCCCGAATATCGCGGCGACTTCGTCTTCCGACGCGCTCCAGGTCGCATGCGGTGAGAGAAGCGCCACGATCGGCACGATGGTGAACTGGCTGGACACGGTATCGTAATCCGGCAGCCGGCCCATCACCTCGGTCAGCATCGGGTCCAGCCCGATTTCCTCACATGCCTCGCGAAGTGCCGTGGCCACCGCGTCCGCATCGCCAGGCTCCGGACGACCACCGGGGAAACTTACCTGTCCGGGATGACTGCGCAGCAGTGCCGAACGCCTGGTCAGCAGCACAAACGGCTCCGGAGCCAGCACGATCGGCACCAGAACGGCCGCCGCCCGCCCGTCGGTGTCGGACGGCCAGGGTGATGGCCGAGCCGTCTGCAATCGACTCAGCCTGCCGCGTAGCCAGCTTTCGGTGCGTGTGTCGGCGCCACGCGGCAATGCCTTCGTTTCCACGTTGTCGCCTTCTGCGCGCGTCACTCCGGGCGCGAGAGCGTTGCACCATACAGCACCCGCCCTGTCGGCAGGCCGGTTGGTGAGCCGCCCTTCGGTTCCAGGCTGATCAGGATCTGCGCGGGACCGGCCGGAACCTGGTTGGCGGCCAGTCGTGTGCCTGCTGCCGGCATTATGCCGAGCGAGCGTGGTATCTTGTCTCCCTGCCTCAGCGACCACAGCTGCAGATCGCGTCCGTCCGCTACGACGACCGGCGCCAGGGCAACGATCGAGAGACCTCCATCCGGATAGGCTTCGGCAACGTAGACCGCCTGCTGCGCACCCACCGTGGCAAAAGTCGCAACCGGGACAGGACCGGGACCCGGCCGATCGAGGATCGCGAGTCCGGCAATCCCCGCAGCCAGCAGGAACCCGGCCGCGGTGGCACCACGCCAAAAATTGGTGTTCGCCGCCACGAGCACAGGCGAGGTTCCGGTTCCAGACCGGGAACCTGCCGGATGGCCGTTTCGTATCGTCGTTTCGATCCGCTGCCATAGCGATGCTGGCGGCATGACCGCGGCCACCGCAAGCAGGAGCGGCGCCAGGGCATGCTGCCAGGCAGCGATCGCATCGGCGACGACCGGGTCGGTCCGCGCCTCGCGTTCGAGCAGGCGCGCCTCGTCGCGATCCAGCGTTCCCAGCACGTACTCGCCGGACAGCACGACCAGTTCGTCATCTACAGGACGGCCGGATGGAAGGAAGCCGCTCATGATTCGAGACACCGGCGCAGGCCGAGCAATGCCCGCCTGACCCAGGATTTTACCGTACCGAGCGGCGCGTCCAGCCGGTTCGACAGATCGCTATGCGACAGCCCGTCCATGAAGGCGAGCGTCACGACGCGGCGCTGCCCTTCCTCGAGCTGTTCGAGGCAACGGTAAAGCGCTTCGCCTTCCGCGACTTCGGAAAGACGGTCCAGCGCATCCGGCGAGGGATCGGGCTCGTCGGTCGGCTCGTGGCCGTAGCGCTCGCGCGAGCGGCGCCTGAGGATGTCGATCGCGCGGTATCGCAACAGGCTCGCGAGCCAGGTTTCCGCCGCACCCCGCGACGGATCGAATTGCGCCGAACGCTGCCAGACCTGCACGAAGGCATCGTGCATCGCATCGGCCGCCAGCGCCGGCTGCTGCATCAGGCGCAACGCCAGACCGTACAGCCGCGGCGACTGCTGTTCATAGAGCGTGCGAAACGCTGCCTGATCGCCGTCGGCACAGCGCTTGAGCAGTACAGCGAGGTCGGACAATGCCGGTGTGGATCCGGGGTACACGTCGCTCATGCCCAGGCACGACCTCATTCATGATGCAAAGATCATAGCTGCCGGCTTCGGACATGACGATATGGCAAGACCGGTCATCGGCCCGAATGACGACCGGCCGCGCATGCACGTGATTTGCTTTGTTCAGGCGCGACGGTTGCTAGAGCTTTTTCCGATCGAGAAAGCAAGACGATCGGATGATGCTCTAGCCGCGTTCCGGCTCACTGCCCGATACGGGCGTGACGGCCGATCCATTCATGAAAGCCAGGCAGTCGCGGAAGGTTGGCGCCAGGAACCGTAGCGAGCCCGCGATCGCACCGACGACCTCGATATGGTCGACGCCTGGATACAGACGATGCTCGACCGCCCCGCCCCGGGCGCCGATCCTGTCTGCCAGACGGACTGTGTTTCCTGGCTTGACCGTCTTGTCGGCAGTCCCGGCCAGCAACAGCATCGGCGGGTTATGGCCATCCACGTGATTGATCGGTTGCGTCGCCGCGAGCCCAGGCTCCGGCCCGAATATGTCGCGCAGCTTGTCAGTGTCCAGCGGCAGGAAATCGTATGGTCCGGCCAACCCGATCATGCGACCGAGGTCACGCTGCGGCGACAACCCGACCGCTGCGAGCAGGCTGGAATCGAGCGCCAGCATCGCCGCGTTATAGGCGCCTGCGGAGTGGCCGATCAGCGTCGGCGGCGCATCGTTGCCGCCGAAGCCGGCGATATTCCGGCGGGTCCAGGCCAGTGCCGACGCGCAATCATTCAGGAAGGCCGGGTAACGAACCTGCGGATACAGGCGATAATCCGGGATCACCGTCATGATCCCGTGCGCGGCAAACGCGCCGCCGAGAAACCGGTAGATCGAGCGCGAACCGGTATCCCAGCTCCCGCCGTACAGGAACACCATCACCGGAAACGGTCCATTGCCGGACGGACGATAGATATCCAGGCGCTGGCGCGGGTCCGGACCGTAGACGATGCCGTCGCCAAACAGCCGTTCCGGTGCCAGCGCATTGAGTAATGTCGCTGGCGTACAGCCGGTCAGCACGAGGCCGGCCGCACCGACCGCCGAGAAGGTCCGGCGACCGATCATGACGCCGGGCCGGCAGGCGTGACCGAGTAGCGGCTCAGTAGCCCATCCGCTCGACGTAGTGTCCTCGCATCCAGGCCCAGCGATAGCCATCCCAGCGCCAGCGCCCCTGTTGCCACTGCCAATAAGGATGCTCACGCGGCGGTGGTGGCGGGCGCTCGTAGATCGGTTGCGGCGGTGGCGGCTGGTGAATGACGACAGGCGCCTGACGATACACCACACGAGGCGGTGGTGGTGGTGGTGGCGCATAGACGCAGCCCGGCAGCGGTAACGGCAAAAGCCAGGCGGCGCGGTTCGATCATTCTATTCTCCAGGGCATCGCTTAAGCCGAAGACATGACGGCCGACGTTTCTGTAAAATATGGGGTCAGCCGGACAACGGACGCGCGACATCCTCGAGCGATTTGCCTTCCGCATCGACGCCATAGCGCAGCGCCATCAGGCCGGCAGCAATCATCAGAACCGCAGCACCGCCATAGCCGAGTGCCAGCGGCATGCGGCCACCCATGTCGATCAGCCGCCCGAACAGGTATGGCGAACCGACGCCGCCGATCAACGTGCCCAGAACATAGAAGGTCGAGATCGCCATCGCCCGGGTTTCCAGAGGAAAGATCTCGCTGGCAGTCAGGTAGGCGGCACTCGCGGCCGGCGATGCGAAGAAGAAGATCGCGACCCAGCCGATCGTCTGGGTGATGGCGGTAAGATGGCCTTGCGCGAATGCCCAGGCGACCACGATCATCAGCAACCCGGAGATGCTGTACGTGGCGAAGATCATTCGCCGCCTGCCGACCGTGTCGAACAACGGTCCCAGCAGGATCGGACCGAGCACGTTCCCGACCGCCAGCGGCAGGATATACATCCCGACCTGATGCGGCATGACACCCTCATGGTGGGTAAGCACCTGGCCGTAGGTGAAGAACACCGCATTGTACAGGAACGCCTGTGCCGCCATCAGCAGCAGCACCAGCAGCGACCGCATCTTGTAGTCCTTGAGCATCGCTTTCGCGATCATCGAGAACGGAAACACCGTCTGTGGATGAACCGTCAGCGCCTGCTCGACAGGGGCAAGATGGCAGTCGGTCGCGTCCTGGACCCGCCGCTCGATTCCGCTGGTGATCTCCAGCGCCTCGTCGTTGCGGCCATGAGTAAGCAGCCAGCGTGGGCTCTCCGGGACCCAGTGCCGCAGCAGCAGCACGAACAAGCCGAGCACGCCGCCGATCGCGAAGCCGTAGCGCCAACCGCCGGGAAAGGACCCGTCGTCGCGGATCAGCATCAGCGAGCCCGCCGCACCGACCGCGGCACCGATCCAGAAAGAACCATTGACGATGAGATCGACCCGGCCGCGCAATTTGGCCGGGATGAGCTCGTCGATCGCCGAATTGATCGCCGCATATTCACCGCCGATCCCGACGCCGGTCATGAAGCGGAACAGCACGAAGCTCCAGATGTTCCACGAGCACGCGGTCAGCAACACGCTCACAATATAAAGGCCGAGCGTGATGTTGAAGATCCGCTTGCGGCCGACTCGATCGGTGAGCCAGCCGAACAGCAATGCTCCGAACACTGCGCCCGCGAGATAAACGGATGCCGCCATTCCAATATCGGCGGCGGTCAGTCCGAGCGCGCTGGGACTCTCCAGCGCCGGCCCGATCGAGCCGACGATGGTGACTTCGAGCCCGTCCAGGATCCAGGTGATGCCGAGTGCGGCGACCACCAGAACATGGAAACGGCACCAGGGCAGCCGGTCCAGCCGGGCCGGGATATTGGTGATGATCGGCGGCAGGCGATCTGCGATATTGCTCATGAGGGCTGACATTCGCTTACCGCCTCATGCGTTCGACCAGTGCCTGCACCACCGAAGGGTCGGCCAGGGTCGAGACATCGCCGAGTTGGTCGTGCTCGCCGGTCGCGATCTTGCGCAGGATGCGCCGCATGATCTTGCCGGACCGTGTCTTCGGAAGTTCCGCCGTCAGGATGACGAGGTCGGGTGCTGCATAGCGGCCGAGCTCCTGGCCGACATGACGGGCGAGTTCGGCCTCCAGTCCCGCACCGGCATCCAAGCCGCCTGCTTTCAGCACCACGAATGCCGCCAGTGCCTGGCCTTTCACATCGTGCGGGATGCCGACAACGGCACTCTCCGCGACCTTGTCATGCGTGCCGAACGCCGCCTCGACCTCCGCGGATCCGATGCGGTGGCCGGACACGTTGATCACGTCATCGACCCGGCCGGTGATCCAGTAGTAGCCATCCGCGTCGCGCCGTGCGCCATCGCCGGAGAAATACAAGCCCGGGTAGGTCGAGAAATAGGTCTGCACGAAGCGGGCATGATCGCCCCAGATGGTGCGCGCCTGCCCCGGCCACGGACGATCGATGCAGAGATGGCCTTCGGTCTCGCCATGTTGCGGGACGCCCTTTTCGTTCACCAGCACAGGACAGATGCCAGGTAGCGGCAAGGTGGCCGATCCCGGCTTCTGCGCCACGGCACCCGGCAACGGTGCGATCATGATCCCGCCGGTTTCGGTCTGCCACCAGGTGTCGACGACCGGACAGCGGCCACCGCCGACCGCCTGGTTGTACCAGAGCCAGGCCTCGGCATTGATCGGCTCGCCGACCGAACCCAGCACCCGAAGGCTGGCTCGGGAGGTGCTCGACAGGCTTGCCGGATCCTCGCGCATCAGGGCGCGTATGGCCGTCGGTGCAGTGTAGAAGCAATTGACCTGGTGCTTGTCGATCAGCCGCCACCAGCGGCCGGGCTCCGGCCACGACGGCGTGCCCTCGAACAGGAACGTAGTACCGCCGTTGCTGAGCGGCCCGTAGACGACATAGCTGTGCCCGGTTACCCAGCCGAGATCGGCGGTGCACCAGAACACGTCGCCGGCACGGTGGTCGAACACGATCTCCTGGGTCAGGCTCGCCCAGAGCAGGTAGCCGCCGGTGGTGTGCACGACGCCCTTCGGCGCACCGGTGCTGCCCGACGTGTAGAGGATCATCAACGGATCCTCAGCCTGCATGATTTCCGGTTCGCATTCGGTGTCGGCCGCCGCGACCAGAGCCGCATAATCATGGTCCCGGCCAGCCTGCATCGATACGCCGGCGCCGGTCACCGGAACCACGAGGACGGTTTGCAGGGCGGGCGCATCCGGCCCTGTGGCGAGTTCCACCAAAGCCTGGTCGGTTATCGTCTTGAGGGGAATGCGCTTTCCGCCGCGCCGGCCCTCGTCGGCGGTGATCAACAACCTGGCGCCGCAGTCCCGCAACCGTCCTGCAACCCCGGATGCCGAAAAGCCGGCGAACATCACTACATGCACCGCGCCGATCCGGGCGCAGGCGAGCATCGCCACCACGCCTTCGACCACCATCGGCAGGTAGGTCGCGACCCGGTCGCCGCGTTCGACACCCAGTTCCTTGAGCACATTGGCCAGCCGGCAGACCTGTTCGTGCAGGGTACGAAAGCTGACACGGCACACGGAGTCTTCGGCCTCGCCCTGCCAGATCAGAGCGGTTCGGTCGCCATTCTCGGCGAGATGGCGATCGAGGCAATTTACCGAGGCGTTCAGCGTCCCGTCGGAAAACCACGACATCCTGACGTCGCCATCGAAGCTGCCGTTGCCGGCAAGCTCGGGAAACCGGAACCAGTCGAGCCGCCTCGCCTGCTCCAGCCAGAACGGATCCGGGTTCTGCATCGCATGGTTGGTCATGACGCCAAACCGCGACGCGTTTACACGCGCCGACGCTGCAAAACTCGGCTTGACGTGGAAAATCATCTCGTCGGCCATAGGCGCTCCCGGTCAGGAGCTCGGATCGCGCCGACCCCCGTTGGGTCTATGGTCGGCTCGACGGCGGCGTAAGGTCAACCGCCCGGCTGTGCCGCATCCTGATCGGCGACCGGGTCCGTCATGTGGATCGGCGGATGCAGCTCGATCCCGAGCGAGACCAGCGATGGCGATGCCGACACGGGCAGCGGCTGCTGGAATGACGGATGCGACATGACATTCGGGCCCGCAGCCGGTGCATGTGGCCGGCCAACGACGACGATCGAAAGTCCGCACAGAAGCGACGCGGCAAGCACGGCCTCGAAGACGCGGCGACCTTTCAACAGCGGTCCATGTCGGTCCATCGATCTACCTCGGCCTGTCGAGGATCGTCATATAGATCGTCGAAGATCGTGATGCAAATCATACCACGATCTTCTGTCGTTGTTATTATGCAATCCCGAAACCGACCGCAATTCCGTAGAGCAGCCCAACACCCCCAAGCGTGGCGCCGACACCCAAAAGCCAGAACAACCGGGTCGCCATGAACAGACCGACCAGGACGATGGCGATCTGCAGGGCGCGCACACTCCGTTCGAAGCCCTCATGTAGGTGCAATGCGTGGTCGCGCCCATGTTCCTCATGCTGGGCTCTGGCGGCCAGTTGGCGCATCCCATCATGACCCGGCTCGTCCTCGAGCCTGGCTGCCGCGACACGCGAAGCCGCGATCTTGGCGTCGAGCTGCGCCTTCGCCGACTGGGCCGGAGTCGGGGCTTGGGTCGCAGTCTGCCGACTTTCCGTGGACAGAAATGCCGCCTGCGACTCCAGGATGTCGGCTGTCTGCAACATGACCGTATGGCGGACCGACTTGCCCTGGTATTGCGACCACAGGTCGGAGGCCGCGACATCGTTCGCCAGATACATGGTCTGCTGGTCGTTGCCGCTCATCTCGACGACGACCGCTACGGCTGCCAGCACAGCGACCAGCACGGCGGCAACGCGGGTCGAAGTGGGCGGTCCGCCGGCTGCATGCGCCGCATGGCCGTGCGCATGCTCCATGCTGTCCTGGGCCATCTCGACATTATCCACGGCTTGCTCTCCCGACCTCGACCCTGAGGCCCTGCCTTTGGAGACACGCACAATCTCGTGAAATCAAGCCCGGTTACAATTGTGATGGAGCCAGGCAGGTGGTTGGATCGTAATCGCTCTGTTAATCAGATGTGCATGAGGCGATATTGTCACGATATCGTCTCAAGGGTGGGACGTAATCGGGACGGGTGTTGCCCGATCTAAACACTAGCTCTGCGCAGACAGGGTCGACAAATAGCGGCTTAGATATTGGCTGGAGACAGAATAATGTCGAACACTTTGAACATGGAAGACCTGTCCGAGATCCGGGACGCAGTCCCTCATCTCGACCTTGGGGCGATTCGCTCGCTGCGCCGTGCCGGATTCGACATTGTGCGACAGGAACCGGAGCCGGCTCGGATCCAGAACCTCTGGCATCACATTCCGCGCCCGATGACCACGTCGGCACTGCTGCCGGCGGCGACCGGTACCGTCGACCAGGCGGACTAAATCGAGCTTGCGGAAGCAGTCGAGGCAGCTTCTGCGGGTATCGCATTCGCCAATTGTCATCCAACGTTAGCAAAAGCTGCACCAGCGATCAGTTAGATCTTGCTCCGTCACGTTATAACGGAGCTGGTGTTGCAAGATCCCGATCGTCGTTCATTCTTGAGGCTTATGGGTGCCGGCGCCGTCGCGGCGGCACTCCAGGAGAGCATCGGCAAGGCCCTGGCACTGCCTGCCAACAACGCTACCCGGTCGATCAACGATGTCGAGCACATCGTCATCCTGATGCAGGAGAACCGCTCGTTCGACCATTATTATGGATCGATCTCGGGTGTGCGCGGCTTCAACGATCCTCGGGCCGTGCAGCTTCCGGGCGGCAACCCGGTCTGGTACCAGCCGAATGGCGCGACTTATCTGCTTCCTTTCCGGCCCACCGGGGACAGCCTCGGGCTCAGCTTCATCGGCGATACGCCGCATGACTGGAACAGCACCCAGCGCGCCTGGAACGATGGCAACTGGAACGACTGGGTGGCCCAGAAAACCACCGCGACCATGGTCTACTTCAACCGTGGCGACATCCCGTTCCATTATGCCCTCGCGGACGCCTTCACGATTTGCGACGCCTACCATTGCTCGGTCATGGGTCCGACCTATCCGAACCGCGCTTATATGTTTACCGGCTGGACCGGCAACGATGGCCAGGGCAACGGTCCGCAGCTCGATACCAATGGACTCGTCTGCAACTGGCCGACCTACCCGGAGCGCCTCGAAGCGGCGGGCCTGTCATGGAAGATCTACCAGGATACCGGCTCCGGGCTGACGGCCGCCAACAACTGGGGTGACGATCCCGACCATTATGTCGGTAACTCCGCCAACAACACGCTGCTTCGCTTCGTCAAATACCAGAACGCCGCCGACACCGATCCCCTGGCGATCAAGGCGCGCACCGGTACCAATATTTCGGCGTCGGGCACGCTGTTCGATATCCTGCAGAAGGACGTCGACGCCGGTACCCTGCCGCAGATCTCCTGGCTCATGTGCCCGAACGCCTATGACGAACATCCGAACTGGCCTGCCAACTACGGTGCCTGGTTCATCTCGAAAATCATCGACACGCTGACGTCCAATCCGGAGGTGTGGAGCAAGACCGCACTGTTTATCACCTACGATGAAAACGACGGCTTCTTCGATCATATGGTTCCGCCGGCAGCACCTCCGAATGCCGCCCAGGGCCAGTCGACGGTTTCCGTCGCGAACGAGATCTTTGCCGGCAACGCCAGCCACGATGCCGGCCCGTTCGGCATGGGGCCGCGCGTCCCGATGCTGGTGGTGTCGCCCTGGAGCAAGGGCGGCTGGGTGAATTCGCAAGTCTTCGATCATACCTCGCTGATCCGATTCATCGAGGCACGCTATGCCGGCCAGCATCCTGGCCTCGTCGAGCCCAACATCACGCCCTGGCGTCGCGCGGTTTCCGGCGACCTTACTTCGGCGTTCGACTTCGAAAACCCGAATGCAACGCTGCCCTCCCTACCATCGACCGCTTCGTATCTACCGCCGGACAAAGCCTCGCATCCGAACACCCCGATCACTCTGCCGACCAGCCAGGTTCTGCCTCGGCAGGAATCCGGTATCCGCCGGGCGCGCGCCCTTCCCTACGACCTTCAAGTCAGTGGCGGGCCCGAACAGCGCGACGATACGCTGCATCTGACTTTCGCCAATACAGGCAAGGCGAGTGCCGTGTTCCAGGTGCGCGACATCGCGGGCGGAACCGCTCCTCGATTCCATACGGTCGAGCCGGGCAAGCAACTTCAGGATAGCTGGCCGGTCACCGCAACGCGCCTGTACGACCTTGCAGTGCACGGACCAAACGGGTTCTTCCGGTCCTTCAAGGGCGCCCTTGCCGGCAAGGGGTGGATCGCCGCATCGGCGGAGTCCGATCGGCTCGGCCTCGCCTTCGTCGTCAAGCTCACCAACCGGAGCCTCGTGCCCCTGCATGTGCAGATCGAGAACATGTATTCGAAGCACGTGACGGAACACCTGCTGTTTCCAGCCGGTCTCGACCCGATCCTGGTAAACCTCGTGCCGACATCGGGTTGGTACGACATCGGCATCCGCGTGTCGGAAGATAGCAGCTTCCTCTGGCGCATCGCAGGCCACGTCGAAACCGGCAGGGACAGCATCACCGATCCGGGAATGGGCCTGACGAGCACCTGATCACCGCTCGACCAGCCGCATCAGGCTGTCGAGCCGGTCGGCTTCGCTCGGCGGCTTGTCGGTGCGAAGCCGGCCGACACGCGGAAAGCGCAACGCCACCCCGGATTTGTGTCGGGTCGAGAGCTGTGCGGCATCGAACGCGATTTCCAGCACGATGCCTTTCATCGGCTCATGCTCGACCTCACGTACCGGACCGAAGCGCTGCGTGGTGTTGTTGCGTATCCAGCGGTCCAGCACGACCAGCTCGGCATCGGTGAAGCCGGAATAAGCCTTCCCGACCGGCACCAGCTCCTCGTCGCCGTTCTCCAATTCGCGCCACAGACCGAACGTGTAGTCCGAATAGAACGAGCTGCGCTTGCCGTGCCCGCGCTGCGCATACATCAGCACGGCGTCGATGGTCAGCGGATCGCGCTTCCACTTCCACCACATGCCTTTCGGCCGGCCGGGCAGATACGGGCTGTCGAGACGCTTCAGCATCAGCCCCTCGATCGAGGCGGCACGCGCACCGTCGCGCATCTCGGACAGGGCCTCGATGGTCGGCGCATGGATGATCTCGGACAGATCCATCCGCTCCGGCGGCGACCGCAGGTAGAACGCCTCCAGCCGCGCCCGGCGCTCGGTGAAGGGCAGCGGACGCAGATCCTCGCCAGCTTCGAACAGGATGTCGTAGAGCCTGACCCACACCGGAAACTGCGCCAACATCTTCGCCGTCGGCGCCTTGCGGTTCAGCCGCTGTTGCAGGTCGGCGAACGGCGCCACCACCCCGTCCCGCAGCACCAGCAGCTCGCCATCCAGCACCGCGTCGAAATCCATCCGCTCGACGATTTCCGGGAACGCCGCC
>JBPBQO010000149.1:0-21652 GCA_050954785.1 Janthinobacterium lividum
ATGCTGATGCCGCCGGAATCGAAGGTCACGCCCTTGCCCACGAAGGCGATCGGCGGCTCGTGGTTTTCCGGAGCGCCGTTCCAGCGCATCACCGCCATGCGTGCCGGCAGGTCGCTGCCCATGGCCACGCCCAGCAACGCACCGAAACCGAGTTCCGCCATCTGCTCGGGGTCGAATATCTCGATCTCGAGGCCGAGCGAGGACAGGGTGGCGATCCGGTCCGCGAACACTGACGGCGTCAGGATGTTGGCCGGCTCGCTGACCAGGTCGCGGGTAATGAACACACCGTGAGCGATCGCCGCCAGCTCCGGCCAGGCGGCCTGCACGCTGTCCAGCGAGGAGGCCAGCACCGACAGGTGAGCGAGCCGCGGCTTCTCCTCTTGCTTCTGTTTGGTCCGGTACAGGTCGAACCGGTAGCTCGCCAGCACTGCGCCGAATGCGGCATGCGCCGCCAGTTCCGGTGCGAGCCCATCGAGACCCAGGGCGGCGACCGTGCTTCCCTTGAGCGCGTTCCAGGCAGCGCTGCCGGCCGCTTCCGCCGCCGACACGTCGAGCTCGCTGCGCTTGCCGAGACCGATCACCACGATGCGGGACAGGCCGGCGCCCGGCCCGAACAGGACGCAGCTCTTGCCCTTGCCGAAATTGAACTCGGCTGCCTCGAGGCCGCGCGAGACGGCACCCTGGGTCGCCTCGTCAGCCTGGAGGTAGAGTGCCGGCCGCTCGCCATCCTCGGGCACCAGCAGCACCAGCGCGCCTTTTGCAGGCAGCGTGGCGGCATGAAAGTCGATATCCAGCATAGGGGCGCTCCGGCTCCGGCTTGTAGCCGCATGACGTCAAGATCGATCTTTCAATCTTATCAGCCGCGGGTGTTGGCGCCGCAAGCCGGAGAACCATGTCGAATCTGGTCACGGCTTGGCAACGGCCTCGACGATCCCCTAATCGGGTTGCATGAACTCTCTTCGAACTTCGAACGCCGTGCCGCCCGACGACGCGGTATTGCTGGCCCTCGCGGGCGATCTTGCCGACAAGGCGGCCCGGGTCATCCTGGAGATCCGCACCCGCGGCTTCGAGACGCTGATCAAGGAGGATGCCTCTCCCGTCACCGAGGCCGACCATCAGGCCGAAACGTTGATCCTGGCCGGGCTCCGGGCCGGCTCCAGCATTCCGGTCATCGCCGAGGAGGAAGCGGCGGCGGGCCTGGTGATCGAGCCGGGACCGGAATTCTGGCTGGTTGACCCGCTCGACGGCACACGCGAGTTCGCGGCCGGGCGGGACGATTTCACCGTCAATATCGGGCTGGTGCGGAATGGTCTCGTCGTGCTTGGTGCCGTGGCGCTACCGGCCTATGGCGAACTGTATCTGGGCCGGGTCGGGCATGGTGCGACCCGCCGCGACCGCGATGGCGAGGTGGCGATCCACGTGCGTTTGCCGCCGGACGCCGGGCTGTCGGTGCTGGCCTCCCGGCACTATGCCAACGACCCGCGGCTCCTGGAGTACCTGGGCCGCCAGCGGATCGCCACGATCGGCAATATCGGGTCGGCGGCAAAATTCGTCCGGGTGGCGGAGGGTCGAGCCGACCTCTACCCGAGACTCGGCCGCACGATGGAATGGGACACGGCGGCGCCGCAGGCGGTGGTCGAGGCGGCCGGCGGCAGCGTCACGCTGTTCGAGGGCGGGCCGCTCCGGTATGGCAAGCCAGGCTGGGAAAATCCGTTCTTCATCTGTCGTGGTGGCCTTCCCGGCACGTTGAACGGCTGACCGTCGATGAACTGCGTGTAGACGCTGCCGACTCGTCGTTCGAAATGGTAATGGTACGGTATGCGAACCACCGCTGCGCGAAAGCTTGAGACATCCATGACCGAGCGGCTCGACGCCGATACGGCTGGAATCGTGCGTGCCGCCCATCTGCTGGGCCAGGGCCGGCTGGTCGCGTTCGGCACCGAGACGGTCTACGGGCTCGGGGCGGATGCCACCGACGCATGCGCGGTGGCCGAGGTGTTCGAGGCCAAGCGCCGGCCCAGCTTCAATCCGCTGATCGCCCACTTCGCCGATGCCGAAGCGGCATTCGACGAGGTCGAGCCCTCCCCGCTTGCCAGGCGCCTGGCCGATGCATTCTGGCCCGGTCCGCTGACCATGGTGCTGCCGCGACGTGCAGCAAGCACGGTCTGCGCGCTGGCCTGCGCCGGACTGCCGACACAAGCGGTACGTGTTCCGAACGGGGACGCTGTTCGGGAGGTGTTGCGCATGGTCGGACGGCCGATCGCGGCACCCTCGGCGAACCCATCCGGCGGCGTCAGCCCGAGTACCGCCGATCACGTCATGGCCGGGCTCGGCGGCCGCATCGATGCGATCCTGGATTGTGGACCCTGCAGCGTTGGCCTCGAGAGCACCGTAATCGACCTTACCGGCGACACCCCCACGCTCCTGCGGCCAGGCGGCATCTCCGTCGAAGCGATCGAACACCTCATCGGACCAGTACGGCGCATGGCCCCGACCGGCCTGCCCTTGTCCCCGGGAATGCTGGCGTCGCATTACGCGCCGTCGCTGCCGGTCCGGCTGGATGCCACCGGCGCCGGGCATACGGAAGCGCTGCTGGCGTTCGGACCCTTGCCCGAAGCGACGATGCAGGCGGCACTGGTCTGGAACCTGAGCCCGGACGGCGATCTGCGCGAGGCGGCGGCGCGGCTGTTTTCCGGGCTGCGCCACCTCGACGACGAGGGCCGGCGGCTTGGCCTGACCGGCATCGCGGCGATGAGCATCCCGTCCGACGGGCTCGGCCTGGCGATCCAGGATCGGCTGCAGCGGGCAGCGGCGCCTCGTCCCGGACATCTTCGCCATGCTGCCGGCTGAATGGTCATGATGCGCGAGGAAATCGACCCCAAGGAGCTGAAAACGCTCTCGGATATTCTGGCGCTGGTGCTTGAGGACCAGCCTGGCCAAGCTGCGAGTGCGCTGGAGGCAGTGCGGGCACGCGCCCGGCGCAACGGCATTACCGGCGGGGCGCTGAAGAACCTGTTCGTGGCGATCGCGCCCAATCCGTCCTCGAGTCTCGCCGGCCAGGCCAAGCCGGCGGCCAAGCCCCGCGCGCCACGGGCCGGCAGTGCCGGCGCCACCGAGATCCAGGCGGCGCGCACCCGGATTTCCCAGCTCACCGCCGACATCAACAAGCTCGATCTCGACCTGCGCGGCGCCAGTGCTCGGATCGAGGCGCTGCGGTCCGAGCTGCATCTGACCCGGCAGGCCCGCGCCGAGGCGCAGCAGGCCCTGTCCGCATCGCAGGTGCTGGTGCCCAAGCGGATGCTGCTGCTGCTGAGCGCGTTGTGCGGCCTGTTGATCGGCGTGGCCGGCACCAGTGCGTTCGTGATGCTGGACCGTACGCCGCCCGCGACCGAGTCGAGCTTTCTCCGCTAGGCGGTGCCGATGAATACCCTGATCGAACTCCTGCGCGCTCGGCTCGGCTCGGGCGGAGTGCTCACCGAACCGACCGATACCGAACCGTACTGCAGCGACTGGCGCGGGCTCTATCATGGCCGCACGCCGGCGGTGCTGCGCCCTGCGGACACCGAGGCGGTCGCCGCCTGCGTGCGCGCCTGTGCCGAGGCGGGCGCCAGCATCGTGCCGATGGGCGGCAACACCAGCATGGTCGGCGGCGCCGCGGTGTCCGAGAATGGCAGCGAGCTTGTGCTGAGCCTGTCCCGGCTGAACCGCATCCGCGCGATCGACCCCGTCGACATGACCATGACGGTCGAGGCAGGCGTCACGCTCAAGGCGGCCCAGGACGCGGCTCGCGATGCCGGCTGCCTGCTGCCGCTGTCGATCAGCTCGGAAGGCTCGGCGCAGATCGGCGGCGTACTGGCGACCAACGCCGGCGGCAACAACACCGTGCGCTACGGCAATGCGCGCGAACTGGTGCTGGGGCTTGAGGCGGTGATGCCGGACGGCACGGTGTTCGAAGGCCTGCGCCGGCTGCGCAAGGACAATACCGGCTACGCGCTGCGCCAGTTGCTGGTGGGCTCGGAAGGCACGCTCGGGATCATCACCGCGGCGGTGCTGCAGCTCAGCCCGCGTCCCCGGCAGGTCGAGGTGGCGTTGTGCGGGGTGGCGAGCCCGGAGGCGGCGCTGGCGCTGTTCACCGCGTTCCGGTCGGCCGATCCGTCGGCGATCCAGGCGTTCGAATACATGTCCGGTACCGGTATGGCGCTGGTGAATACGCTGATCCCGGATGCCGCGTTGCCGCTGGCCGAGCCGGCGCCCCACTACGTGCTGGTCGAACTCGCCAGCGCCCGCGACGACGACAGCCTCCGGTCGCTGCTGGAGAGTGTGCTCGGCGAAGCGCTCGAGGACGGCCGCGTGCTGGATGCGGTGATCGCCGAGAGCGAGACGCAGCGGCTGGCGATCTGGAAGCTGCGCGAGGAACATGCCGAAGCGCAGAAACGCGCCGGCGGCAACGTCAAGAACGACGTGTCGGTACCGGTATCGCGGGTGCCCGCACTGATCGCCCGTGCGACCGAGGCTTGCGAGCGCCTGATCCCGGGCATCCGGGTAGCGCCGTTCGGCCATCTCGGCGACGGCAACATCCATTTCAACCTGGTGCAGCCGGAGGACGCCGATCGGGCCGCATTCCTGGCGCGCGACCACGAGATCATGGACACGGTATCGGCCATCGTTCGTGACCTGGACGGCAGCTTTTCCGCAGAGCACGGCGTCGGCAAGCTCAAGCCGTACATGATGCCGTCCTGGCGGGGCGGTGCGGAACTCGAAACGATGCGCCGGATCAAGCATGCGATCGATCCACAGGGCATCATGAACCCCGGCAAGGTATTACCAGAAGCATGCCCCTCGACATGACCGGACGCGTCGAAAGCCTGCATGTCTATCCGGTGAAAGGCATGCGCGGCCGGAGCCTGATGTCGACCGAGGTCGCCAGGCACGGCATCGTCCATGACCGTCGCTGGATGGTGACCGATCCTGAAGGCGCGTTCCTGACCCAGAGGCAGGTTGCGCAGTTCGCGCAGTTCGATGCGCTGGCGGACGAGGCCGGGCTGACCATGAGCCATGGCGGGCAAAGCTGCCTTGCCGCCGTTCCGCCGGAGGGTGCCGAACGCCTCGCCGTGACTATCTGGGGCGAAACCATGTCGGCGGTCCGGGCGGACCCGGCATCGGAAGCCTGGCTGTCGGACGTGCTCGGAAAGACGTGCCGGCTGGCGTACATGGACGACCCGGACATGCGGCCGGTGAACCAGGATTTCGCCGAACCCGGCGACTATGTCGGGTTTGCCGACGGGTATCCGTTGCTGGCCGTCAACGACGCATCGCTCGCGGCCTTGAACGCGGAACTCGATCATCCAGTTGGCATGGACAGGTTTCGCCCTAACGTGACGATTTCCGGCCTGCCCGCCTGGTCGGAAAACGGATGGCAGCTCCTGCGCATCGGCACGATGATGTTCCGCGCGCCGAAGCCGAGCACGCGCTGCGTCGTGATCACCCGCGACCAGCTTACCGGCGAAACACCGCAGCCCGGCGAACCGCTTCGAACGCTGGCCCGGCTCAACCGGACCGAGGACGGTATCGTGTTCGGCTCCAACCTGATCCCTTTGGCACCTGGAACCCTGTCCGTAGGCGACACGGTCGCGGTGCTCCAGGAGGCCTGATATCCTGGACAACCACGATCGTGCGCGTCTACTCGATGTTTATCGCCGGACAATTACATAATGTCGAAACCTAACGCTCGCATGCCCAGTTCATCGCACTACCGGATATAGTTGACTTTTTCTTCTGTAAACATGACCAGTGTTTTCGACGTATCGAGAAATCTTTTATCGTCTTCTTGCACGACCGAAGCCCATTGATCCGACATCAGCATTGCCTTGACCGAGGCCAGATCGTCGAGCCATGCTTCGGCAATACCATCGAACGGCGCAGCTCTGGCACCCTCGGGGACGCCACCGATGTTGTGTTGCTGGGTATAACGGATCGTGTATTTCCGTACTTCGGGAACAGTTCGTACCGCATCCCAATGAACGTTGAGCCAATGGTCAGCAAACTGTTCAAAAGTCAGATCGGCGCGACGCGTGAGGAACAGGCTCATCTTGATCATCTGTGGTCTCCTTGCTTTTGGCTCGTCATAGGGTGTGGCGGGCATGCATAGGTAAGGTATCCTGGCCGCCGAGAGCGTCGTCTCCGGCAATTGGAAGACTAGCTCGCCGGTATGTGCAATCGACTTTCCGGCAGGTAGTATCGGCGACCAGTGTCTTTACGCACTACCTGACGCCGGCATTATCGGCCGATACGAACAGGCGCAGATCTATAAAGCGCGATACGTCGAAAAACAGCGGCATGGCATCGTCGAGCATTATGTTCAGGGCGCGCCCTGCGGCACCTGGGTCATTGTCCGACCTTTCGCTTGGATGCAACGCGAGCTGCTTGATCCAAGCGTGGTTGAACTCGTGAACGAGGCAGCGATGCCAAGCCGATCGGTACCGAGGTCAGGTCGCTCCGGAACGTCGGCTATGGTTGGAATCGATCCGGTCAATCGTAATCAGTCGTGAAAGGGTACCCAAAAAATCTTCATGTCGACCTTGAGCATGCCGGATACGACCGTGGGATCGTCGGTGCCGAGCTTGGTGGCTTCTTCAAGGTCGGCGGCCTTGAGGATTGCCATGCCACCCGATGCCATGGTGCCGGCCATGCCGCCAAGGGTTTCCATGAAGGGGCCGCTCACGACGATCCTGCCCTCGTCATGGAGACGGCTGATATAGTTTGCATGATCCATGAAGCGAGGCTGCTCGTTGTATGGTGTCCCTTCGATCCAGGCCGGCCCGGGACTGTGAAACGCGACAAAATAGGATGGTCCATTTTCGTCAAGCATTGTATATTACTCCGTAAAACGTTGTTCGAGCGAGTTCCGCATCCTGTCACCGATGCCGATCGGCTTGAGAAAACGGATCGGGCTACCGGATCGCGTCAGGCGGAGCAGCCGCCGTCCACTGCTATTACGCTGCCGGTGATATAGCTTGCTCGCGGCGATGCGAGGAAGGCGACCACGGCGGAGATTTCATCGACACGTGCATACCGTCCGAGCGCGGTCTCGTTTTTCAGCCAGTCGGAAATCGGACCATCCTCGGGGTTCATTTCGGTATTGACCGGACCGGTACCGATTACGTTCACGGTGATCGCCTTTTTTCCAAGGTCACGTGCGGCACCTCGTGTAAAGCCGTCGACCGCCGCCTTACTCGCTGCATAGTCGGCGAGCCCGACAGCTCCGGTGCGCGTCGAGAGACCGGATGAAATCGAGATGATCCTGCCGCCCTCGCTCATGACGCGGCCCGCTTCGCGAATTCCTGTCAACACGGCATCGGTATTGACCGCATACAGGTCATCGAGACTGTCTTCGTGATCATTGCTCGTCACCAAGCCATAATGAAAGAGACCGGCATTGTTCACAAGAATGTCCAGGCGGCCGAATGTCGAGACGACGTCGGCAATTAGCTTCTTTACCTGCGCCGTATCGGCGGCATCGGACTTGAACGCGACGCTCTTAAGACCTTTCTCCTCGATTTCCTTTACGATTTCGGCTGCCTTCCCCGAACTCGATGCATAGCTGATCGCGACATCGGCGCCCTGATCGGAAAGTTCGCGAGCGATCGCAGCTCCGATACCGCGCGATCCTCCCGTTACGAGGGCGACTTTTCCGGTGAGAGTCTTAATCATGTCCTGCACTCCAGGCATGCGACGAATGCGTCGTTGCTGGAAAGGAACATAGGGATCGTCTCGCCGGGACGGTAGCGCGTAAAATCGACACTCACTGTTCTACTGGTAGGATGATGGAATCGACTTGCCCGACAAGACGGAACGAATTGTCATAAAAAGGACTGGCTCAAGAATAAGCGGCCGAAGCCTCAGATATGATTGTGAAGGTCTACCCGATTGAGGTCCGTCGACGAGCGAAACATGTCAGGCATTGGGCGAACTCGACTGCAGATCCTTCAACAATAGATTATCATCAAAGGCGGATCCGAGATGGTTGATGAAAGCTCGCACTGCAGGCGGCTGCCCCCGGCTTCCTGTGAAGACCAGATAAACCGAACCGATTTGTCCAACCCAGCTTGAAAACACTCTTTCGAGCGATCCGTCCGACAGTTCACGGCGACAGCTATGATCGGGGATGAACGCAATTCCAGCACCTCCGATTGCGGCACTGCGAAGCGTGAAGATGTCCGCCGACACCAACCGCGGCGTCACCCGGATGCTGAGCGGTTTTCCTCCGGGCCCGCTCATGATCCAGTTTTCAGCCTGATCGGTGAAGCTCAACGTCGACAGATTCGAGAGTACGGACGGGTCGGCATCCTTGGCGATCAGCCCGGCAATGGCCGGCGCAGCGACCATGATCCGCAGATTGGTCGTCAAAGCCCGGGTCGTCATGCTCATGTCGCTGTCGGCGCTTATACGGACGCGTAGCGCTACATCGACCTGCTGTTCGATCAGGTCGATCGGGGCATTAGTCGAAACGATATCGAGGTTTACCTTCGGATACTGGAGCAGAAATTTCGGAAGGATTGGTGCGATCGCCTGCAGCATGCCGGGTGGACAACTGAACCGGATGGTCCCGCTTGCCTCGTCCCTAAAGCCAGATGCGGTCGCACGCGCGGCATGAACCTCATTCATCATCCTGCGGCATCGGTTATAGAACTGCTCGCCGACGTCGGTGACCCTAAAGCGGCGCGTAGAGCGTTCGATCAGCCGTACGCCAAGTTGCCCTTCGAGATCGGCGACCTTCCGGCTCAGTTTCGACTTGGGTTGTCCTATTGCCCTGCTGGCCGCGGCAAAGCCGCCATGAGCGACAACTTCCGTAAAAAAATAGAGATCGTTGAGATCCTCCATAATACCCACAAGTATCAAGAAGCAGCGGATGGAACTGCCGATCAGTCACGTGGTCTGCCCCTGCGCGGGTATCGTAGCACGCGGGCACGCGAAGGAAGGAGCAATCCTGTTTCGGACTCCAGGTTCTCATGGTCGGACGTACGAAGAGTCACCGAAGGTGTCGGTTGGGTTCGCAGAATGAAACTCGGTTTTCGTATGCGGAAACCGCTCCGAAATCACAGAGATACCTAGTAGCCGTGGACTAGGCACGCGACTCACGTGGCCATCCTGAGCGGCTTGCCGACAGCCTTGCCAGCTAACGGACGGTCACCGTTTGCGTAGTGTAAGGTGCCGATCTCAACAACCTGCATTACCCTGATCCCGGCCCATTCGGCTCGTCTCGATCGCGTAAAATGGTCGCCGCAGTCACATCAGCCGTTTCCATAACCGGGCTGCGAACTCCAGAACGAGCTCCCGCTTGGACCGGTTGCGCCATTCGTCGTAGCCGATCGGATAGGCGGTCTCGATCTGGCCGCGCAGCATCGCTTCCACGGCTCCGGCGGTTTCGTGCCCGAGCACGATCGCATCGATCTCGTTGTTGTAGTGCACGCTGCGCCAGTCGAAGTTCGACGAGCCGATCGCGGTGAATACCCCGTCGATGGTCGAGGCCTTCGCGTGCAGCATCGCGTCGCGCACCTCATGGATGCGCACGCCGGCCCGCAACAAACGGCCATACAGGGCGCGTGCCGCATGCACCGCCGCCTGCACGTCGCTGTAGCCGGGAAGCAGCAGATCGACCTCCACACCGCGTCGGGCGGCACGGGCCAGCAGCTTCCATTCCCGGTGCGATGGCACGAAATAACCGGTCGTCAGCACGATGTGCGACCGTGCCCCCTTGATGGCCGCGCGCATCGCCTGGTTATAGAGCGGCCGGCGCTCGGCCGGTGCGCTGCCCGCCACCCGGATGTGCTGGTTGCCCTGCGTCGCCGGTATGGGATCGTCGCGTCCGCGCAGCGGCGGCGACTGCTCCCCGCCCTGCGTATCCCACGTATGGAAGAACAGCTCTTGAACCTCGGCCACCGCCGGGCCTTCGATCCGAACCCCGTTATCGACCCAGAAGGCATGGTCGGCGTTCGGACCGCGACCGACCGACGCCGGCGTCTCGTACACCTTCGACATGTTGGTGCCGCCCATCACCGCGACCCGGCCATCGATCACCGCCAGCTTGCGATGATTGCGATCGTTCATACGGATATTGAAACGGGCCTTGAACGGGTTGATCGAGTGATATTCGAGCAGCCTGACGCCCGCCTGCCGCAGCCGGTCGAAGGCGGCATCCTCGGTACCGCCGGAGCCGACCGCGTCCCAGGTCAGCGCCACCTCGACACCGCGGCGGGCGGTGCGCTCCAGCAAGGTGAACAGGCTGCGGTCCCCGAGCGTCACGTCGTCGATAGTATAATATTCGAGATGGACGTAATCCCGCGCCGCCTCGATGGCATCCATCACAGCATCCACCACCGCCGCCCCATGCGGCAGCAGCGTCACCTGGTTGCCATCCAGGATCGGGCATTCGGACACCGGACCGTGCAGCCGCCGATGGTGGGCGAGCAGCGCATCCCTGCCCGTTCGCCCGGATTCGCTACCAGACAGGGGTCATGTTCCATCCCGCGTTGCCGTCTCCCGCCGGACGCGCGTTGCCATCTTTTGCCGGAGCGCCATGGAGGGTAGAGAGAGGCATGATTGCGCCTTTCCTGACCAGGCTGGACCGGTACGTGCTGCGACAGTTGCTGGCAGCACTGCTCGCGACCACTGGCGGATTGGCGGCCCTGATCTGGCTGACCCAGTCGCTGCGCTTCGTCAGCCTGGTGGTCGATCGCGGCCTGTCGTTCAGGGTATTCGTGCAGCTGACCAGCCTGCTGATTCCGAGCTTCGTTGCCGTCATCTTGCCGATCACCACCTTCGTTGTCGTCCAGTTCGTCTACCAGCGCCTGTCCACCGACCGCGAACTGACGGTTATGCGGGCCGCTGGCCTGCCGCCCTCGGCGATCGCCAGGCCGGGCTTGTATTGCGCCGGTATCGCCGTCGCGCTGTCCTACGTCCTGAACGTCTGGATCGTTCCGGCGAGCTACCACAGCTTCCGCGAATATGAGTTCGAGATCCGCAACAAGATGGCGGCGTTCCTGCTGCAGGAGGGGGTGTTCACCCCGGTTTCGCCGACCATGACCGTCTATATCCGGACCCGCGACCGGGACGGCACGCTGCACGGCATCCTGGTCCAAGACGATCGCCAGAAAAACAGCCGCGCCACCATCCTGGCTGAGCACGGCCACCTCGAATCCAGCGGCGACGTGCCGCGCGTCGTACTGTATAATGGGTCACGCGAGGAGATCGACCGGCAGACGGGCCGGTTGAACGTGCTCACCTTCACGCGCAATACGATCGACCTCGCCGCCAGCTCCAAGGACGACGACATCCGCTACCGCGATGCCACCGAAATGTCGTTGACCGAGCTGCTGCACCCGGATCCACGGTTCGTGCAGGCCCGCGACATCGGCAAGTTCGCGGTCGAGGCGCATCGCCGTCTCAGTTCCCCGCTGACCGCCTTCTCGTTCGCCATGGTGGCGCTGGTGGCGGTGCTGTCCGGTGCATTCTCCCGGCATGGCAACATCGCACGGCCGCTGGCTGCCATCATGACCGTGGTGGGGCTGCTCGCCCTGGGCTTGGTCGAGCAGAGCGTGGCCGCCCGCACGCCGGCGCTGATCCCGCTGATCTGGCTGCAGGCGATCCTGCCCGGCCTGATCTGCTGCGCGATGCTGTTCTGGCCCGAGTTCGGGTCGAGCCGCCGCACCGCCCGCGCCGCGCCGTCCAATGCACTCGCCGCCGAGTGAACCGGCACATGCCTGTCGCCGTCACCCTGTCCCTCTATGTCGCGAAGCAGTTCACCCTCGCGGTGCTGGCGATGGTGGCGTCGCTCACCGGCCTGGTGTCGCTGTTCGACTTCATCGACCTGCTGCGCCGTGCGGCGACCCGTCCGGACGTTCCCGCCAGCCTCGCGGTCGAAATCGCTGCCCTCCATCTGCCGTATTTCTGCATCGATATCCTGCCCTTCGGTGTGCTGCTGGGCGGGATCGTGTGTTTCTGGAGACTGACCCGTTCGTCCGAACTGGTGGTGGCACGCGCCGCGGGCATCTCCGCATGGCAGTTCCTGGCGGCTCCGCTGGCGTGCGCCATGGGGCTCGGGCTGGCGGCGACCACCCTGCTGAGCCCGCTTTCGTCGGCCACCTACGCCAGGGCGGAAGTCCTGGACAGCACCTACCTGCGCAGCGCCGGCGGCTCGCTGAATCTTTCCGGGGGACAGCTCTGGCTGCGGCAATCCGACGCAGGGCTCACGCCCGGCGGGGTCGCCATCCTGCATGCACAGAAGGTGGTGCTGAAGAAAGGCATCCTCGACCTGCAGGGCATCAGCGTGTTCCGGCTCGATGCACAGGACCGGTTGCTGCGCCGGATCGAGGCCGGTGATGGCCGTCTCGGCGCCGGCGCCTGGATCTTTCACGGCGCCAGTAGCATCGCACCCGATCATCTGCCCGAGCGGGTCGGCGACATCAGCCTGCCCACCGACCTCACCGTGAACCGGGTGCAGGAGAGCTTTGCCGCTCCGGACACGTTGTCGGTCTGGTCGCTGCCCAGCTTCATCGCGCTGCTGGAGCGGTCCGGCTTTTCCACCATCCGGCACCGGCTGCATTTCCAGGAGCTGCTGGCGCTGCCGCTGCTGGCCGGCACCATGGCGCTGGTCTCGGCCGGGTTCTCGATGCGTCCGGTCCGACGCGGCGGCGTCGCGCGGATGATCGGCAGCGGCATTGCCGCCGGATTCGCGCTATTCACCATTTCCAAGATCGCCGAGCAGTTCGGCCAGTCCGGCGCGCTGCCTCCGATCATGGCTGCCTGGGCGCCAAGCGGCGCCGGGCTGTTGCTCGCCATCACCCTCTTGCTTCATCTGGAGGACGGCTGATGAGCCGCTTCGCTGCTCCCGCTCTCCGTGCTCCGTTCTCGCCCCTTCACCGGCGCTCATGGCGGTCCCGCACCATCGTGGTGGTGGCGGGCCTGTCCGGCATCGCCATCGCCGGCGCGCCGTTCCAGGCAGCCCGGGCTCAGGTTTCCCTGCCCAAGGCAGGTGCCGGCAAGGGTGCGCCGCTGGCACGCAACGAGCCGGTGACGTTCCGGTCCGACAATGTCAGCTACGACAGCAAGGGCGGGCTGGTCACCTGGAGCGGCCATGTCGAGATCTGGCAGAACGACCACATCCTGCGGGCCGACAAGGTCACGTTCGACCGCAATACCAACGTGGCCGCGGCATCCGGCCATGTCGCGATCGTCGAGCCGGACGGCCAGGTACTGTTTTCCGACTATGCCGAGCTGACCCAGGGCTTGCGCCAGGGCGTCATGACCAACATGCGTGCCTTGCTCGCCATGAACGGCAAGCTGGCAGCCAACGGCTCACGACGCACCGACGGCAAGGTCAACGAGATGTCGCGGGTGGTCTATACCGCCTGCAAAATCTGCGCGCAGCATCCCGAGCGTCCGCCGTTCTGGCAGATACGCGCCTATGACGCGACCGACGATCTCGAGCATCACCGCATGGAATATCGCGACATGTTCCTCGACATGTTCGGCGTGCCGGTCGGCTACCTGCCGTTCTTCTCGACACCCGATCCATCGGTAAAGCGGCAGAGCGGCTTCCTGCTCGGCGACATCTCGCCGTCCGACAAGCATCTCGGCACCTACATTACGCTGCCCTACTTCTGGGCGGTCAACCGCACGACCGACGTCACCTTCGTGCCGCTGATCTCGAGCTCCACAGGTCCGCAGCTCACCACGCAATATCGCCAGCGCTTCAACACCGGCATCGTCCACCTGACCGGCTCCGTCGCCTACGATACCAACAACCAGGGCGGCTACTACAGCGGCACCAACTACATCGCACCGTCGAACGACAAGGGGGTGCAGGGCTACCTGCTCGCGCATACCCAGTTCAGCCTGAACGACACATGGCGCTACGGCGCCGATATCAACGTCGCCAGCTCGGCCAACTACATGCGCGACTACCGCATCACCGGCTACGGCGCCGACGTGCTGGGCAGCAACCTCTACCTCGAAGGCTTCGGCGTCGGATCGTATTCGCGGATCGACAGCAGCTTCTATCAGGGGCTGAACACCGGCGTCATCAACCAGAGCGAGCTGCCGTTCGTGCTGCCGCGCTATCTTTACAGCTACATGGGCGCACCCGACGCGCTGGGCGGCCGGCTCAGCGTCAACAGCAACGACTTCAACATCTACCGCCCCAACGGCAACTCCGACCAGCGCCTGCAGCTCAGCCTCAACTACGACCGGCCATTCCGCAACGCGCTCGGGCAGGTGTTCGTCGTAACCGCGCATCTGGACAGCGAGGTCTACAAGGCGACCAAGCTCGACCTGCTGCCGGCCTACAGCACCGTCAACGCGGCGACGACCGCCCAGGCACTGCCGACGGTCGCCGTGAAAATGAACTGGCCGTTCCTCAAGACCCTGAAGAACGGCTCGGTGATCGTCGAGCCGATCGTCCAGCTCATCGCGGCGCCGAACTCGGGCAACAGCACCACCCGCAACCGCCCGAACGAGGACAGCCTCGACTACGAGTTCACCGACACCACCCTGTTCTCGCTGAACCGTCACGAGGGCGTCGACCGACTCGATGGCGGGCTGCGCGCCAATGTCGGTCTGCACGCCAACTGGTCGTTCAACAACCGCCAGATCGATGCGCTGGTCGGAGAGAGCTACCAGGAGCACATCGACCAGAACCAGGTGCCGAACAGCGGCCTGCTCACCCATGCCTCGGATATCGTCAGCCGGCTGAGCTTCACGCCAACCAAATGGCTCGACTTCACCGTCCGCGACCGCATGGACCACAATTCCGGCCAGACCCGGTTCGCCGACGGGCTGATCAGCGCCGGCGTGCCGCTGTTCTCGGTAACCGGCGGCTACATTTATAATTCCAAAAGCTACTATTATTACTACAACAACAATCCCTATACCGTGGGACCGCCGGCGGCATATTATGTGCCGACCAACGAGGCTACCCTGGGTGCTGCGAGCACCTACAAGGCCTACCGCGTCTCGGCCTACGGAAGGCGGGACCTGGCAACCAACCGGTTCGTGGCGCTGGGCGCCGATCTCGCCTACACGAACGACTGCTTCATCTTCGACGTCGCTTTCAATCGGCGCTACACGACCATCAATGGCGACAGCGGCGACACGTCGATCCTCTTCACCCTTACCTTCAAGACGCTCGGCACCTTCCCGGTGAACGGCTGAGTGGCAGACCAGGGACATCCCATGAGCTTCAGGCGCTTCACCCTTCCGGCGCTGGCCGCCCTGGCCAGTTGCAGCCTGGCTACCTCGGGCGTGGTGACCTCGGCCAGCGCGCTCGCCGCCCCGCAGCATCATCATCATGGCCCGGCGGCACCGGCTGCTTCCGGTGCCGCCCCGGCGGCCAAGACGTCGGACGCGGCCCAGCCACAGGACGCGATCATCGCGGTCGTGAACGGCCAGATCATCACGCGCCGGGATGTGGACGATCGCGGGCGGTTGTTCGCACTGTCGACCGGGCTGCCGATGAACGACGAGGTGCTATCCCGGCTGCGCCCGCAGATCACCCGCCAGCTCGTCGACGAGAAGCTGCGCATGCAGGAAATCCAGCAGCGCCACATCAATGTCCCGCTCGAGCAGATCGCCGCCTCGATCGGCGATATCGAGAAGCGCAACAACATGTCGCCCAATGCTCTGCGCGACCGGCTCGGACAGGACGGCGTCTCGCTCACCACGCTGATCGACCAGATCCGGGTGCAGCTCTCCTGGACCGGCGTGCTGCGCGAGCAGCTCGGCGAACGCTCGCGGGTCAGCTCGGCCGATATCCATCAGCGGCAGCAGTCGCTGCATCGCGAAGCCGGCCAGCCGGAATATCAGATCAGCGAGATTTTCGTTCCGGTCGAGGATCCGAAAAACAACGCCGATGCGCTGAAATTTTCCAACACGGTCATCCAGCAGCTGCATGACGGCGCCCCGTTCGCGATCGTCGCGGCGCAGTTCAGCCAGAGCCAGACCGCGCTCGACGGCGGCTCGCTCGGCTGGGTGCAGGCGGACAACCTCGACCCGCAGGTCGTCGCGATCGCCAAGGACATGCCGATCGGCGCAGTCAGCAACCCGATCCGCGTCGCCGGCGGCTACGAGATCATCACCCTGTCCGGCCGTCGCCAGATCGGCCGCGAGATGGCGACGATGATGGATCTGCGCCAGGCCTTCATCCCATTCACAACCCCGCTCAACCCGCAGGCTCCAAGCCCGCAACAGCAGGAGGCGCTGCAGAAAGCGACCGCCCTGTCCAAGAGCGTGCATAGCTGTGCCGACCTCGAAGTCGCCAACAAGAGCTTCGGCGAGAAGCGCCCGTCCAACCCCGGAAGCGTGCAGTTGAGCCGCCTCAACCCACAGATGGCGCATGTGCTGGAGCCGCTCGCGGTCAACGTCGCCAGCCATCCGCTGGTGTCCGGCGACGGCATCGACGTGATCATGGTTTGCGCCCGGTCCGAGAAGAACCTCGCCGACCGCAGCACCGAGGAAATCGCCGACCAGCTCCTGAACGACCGCGTCGAACTGGTCTCACGCCAGCTCAATCGGGACCTGCACCGCAAAGCCACCATAGACATGCGCTCCTAGGCGAACGCTCGGGACCGCTACTGTGCCGGCGATCCGACGCGGCTCTCTGCGCTTCCGGTGCTCACGGCCAGGAGGCCGCTCCGCTCCGGTTCTCGACAACCACGACGGGCGCTTCGCTCTCACTCGGCACAGCGCAGTCCCGAGCGTTCGCTGCATGGCCGGTCGATGAAGGGTTTGCCAGCCGGCCTGCCGTCGTTGCGGGAGGTGCTTTCGCGGCATGGGTTGGATGCGCGGAAATCGCTGGGGCAGCATTTTCTGCTCGATCCGGTGCTGATCGCGCGGATCGCGGCGCTGGCAGGCGATCTGGACGGGCGCCATGTGGTCGAGGTGGGACCCGGGCCCGGCGGGCTGACAAGAGCATTGCTGGCGACATCGGCCGAGACGGTCACCGCGATCGAGATCGATAGTCGCGCTGTGCTGGCGATCGAGGAATTGCGGCAGGCGGTGAATGCGTCCGCCGGCGATCGGCTGCGGCTGATCGAGGACGATGCGATGCGGCTGGACCTGGCATCGCTGGTGCCGGAACCGCGCCAGATCGTGGCCAACCTTCCCTACAACGTCGGCACGCCGCTGCTGATCGGCTGGCTGCGCCAGGCGGCTTTATGGGAGCGGCTGACGCTGATGTTCCAGATGGAGGTCGCCGAACGGATTGCCGCGGCGCCCAATGCCGACGCCTACGGTCGGCTGGCGGTGCTGGCGCAATGGACCTGCCGCGCGGACCTGCTGATGCGCATTCCGCCGGGGGCGTTCCTGCCGCCGCCCAAGGTGTTTTCCGCGGTGGTCGGACTGGTTCCGCACGCGACGCAGCCGTCGCCGGACCTGTTCCGCTCGATGGAACGGCTGACCGCGGCAGCATTCGGGCAGAGGCGGAAGATGCTGCGCAGCTCGTTGAAATCGCTCGGTGGCGAGACGCTGCTGGATCGTGCCGGGATCGACGCACAACGGCGCGCCGAGACCCTGTCGGTCGAGGAATTCGACAGGCTGGCACGATTGCTATGACCTTCGGCTGAGCAACCGACCGGAAGCCGGGACGTAGAGATGCCAGGCGAACCCGGGAGACTATGCTGAACACGTTTACAACGGCATCGGATCGGTCCGCATTGGCCGGCAGTTATGTCCCGCAGAAATCGGGCAGGCGGCTGCGGAGCGTCATGCTGGGGCTTGCGGCACTGGTCGGTAGTGGTTTTACCACGACGCCGGGGTTCGCGGCAGTGCCCGACCTGCCCGGACTGGTCACTCCGGCAACGGCCGAACATCACACAGGCAAGATCGTATTCGCCGAATTGGTCACGCCGGACATGGCGGCGGCGAAGCGGTTTTATGGAACGATGTTCGGCTGGACGTTCCGGGACATCCCGGCAAGTTCGGGAATGTTCGCGCAGGCCTCGCTGAATGGCGACGTCGTGGCCGGCATCTTGCAGCGGAAAATGCCGCAGGGCCGACGCCCGGCTTGGCTGACGTTCATCTCGACCGGCACGGCACCCGATAGTGTCGACAAGCTGAAAACCCTGGCTGTGAACCAAGGCGCCAAGGTACTCGTGCAGCCGCATGACATCGCCAATTTCGGCCGCGGGGCATTGCTCACCGACGGCCAGGGCGCGGTATTCGGCCTGCTTGCGTCGAGCAGTGGCGATCCGGCCGATGTGCTGGCAGATCCCGGCGAGTGGATATGGAGTTCGTTGATCACCACGGATCCCGAAGCCGATGCCACGTTCTACAAGAGCCTGTTCGGCTACGACGTGTTCAAGCTGCCTGGTGCAGACGACGCGCAGCATCTGATCCTGGCGTCCGAGGGCTTTGCGCGTGCAAGCATCAACCCGGTTCCGACAAGCCAGACGGCCGCGCATCCGCGCTGGGTGAACTACATCCGGGTTGCCGATACGGCCGCGATGGTGGCCAAGGTCATGGCGGCCGGCGGCGAGACCGTGCTGCCGCCCAGAGTCGATCGGCATGGCAGCACGATCGCTCTGGTGGCGGACCCGACAGGCGCGTTGTTCGGACTGATGGAATGGCCCGAGGACGCAGCGGCGGAGAGCGCGAAATGACCGTGTTTCCGAAAGGCTCGTCGCGCCTGGCATTTGCCGTCGCATTGCTCGTGGCACCACTCGGTGGATGTGCCGTCGGTGAATACGGGGGCGGCTATGATGGCGGCTACGGCAATGACGGCTATGGCGCCGGCTATTACGACTCGGTCGGTGGCGGTTATGGCGGATATGGCGGCTGGGGCGGTGGATACCGGGTCGGACCGTATCGGGGTGGCGGTGGCCGTGGTGGTTTCGGTGGTGGACGCGGCGGCGGATCGATCCCGGGAATTCCGGGCGGCCCACACGGTGGCGGTGGCGGTTTCCATGGCGGCGGTGGCGGTGGGCACGGCGGTGGAGGCTTCGGAGGCGGGCACGGCGGTGGCGGCGGGCATGGTGGCGGCGGTGGTGGGCACGGCGGGCATTAGTTGCAAGCGTCGGTTGGCTTAGGACATCGCCGACAACTGCTTTTTAAGCGTTCTGCCTGAAACCCGGGCTTGCCCAGGTTTGGTCACTGCGACCGAATTGCGTCCACGACCATCGTCGGATGATTGGTGACGAGGATGTCGATGGGTTCGCGTTTCAGGACCTGCCGATAGTCGGCCCGCATCGGCAAGTCCCGTTGGACCGCGTGCGGATCTATCGTATCGGCAAAAGCATCCCGGTTGTTCAGCATGTCGGCGATCACCACTGCCTTCATCACATGGGCACGCTGAAATAATCCGGCTGGCAGATCGCGGGGAATGTAAGCGGCAAAACGCCTGCCGGCTGCCATGCTGCGGTAGAGATCGAGGTCGCCGTTCGACTTGACCAGCACGGAGACCAGCACGTTCGGGTCGGCCGCGAAGGCTGCCCGGGCCAGTGCCGGGTCGAAGGTCAGCAACAGCACCCGCGACGTCATTCGATAGCGGCGCACAAGCACCATGACCTGCTTCGGCGGCGTCTGCTTGATGTCCAGCATCAGGAGAGGGCGCGGATCGGCGCGACTCCAGGCGAGCACGTCGGACAGCAGCGGCAGCCGATCGGTTGTGACCGTGCCGGCCGCAGTGCGCAGGTGGCGATCCTTCAATTCCTGATCGGACAGATCGGATAACCGGCCATGGCCATCGGTGGTGCGGTCGATGGTGGCGTCATGCATCATCGCGATGGTGCCGTCGCGGGTGAGGCCGAGATCCATCTCGAGCATGAACCGTCCGTGTGTTTCGGTATCGCGCATGATGCGCAGGCTGTTTTCCGGCTGATCCGGCGTGGTCCAGCCCCGATGGGCACAGACGATCGGTGCAGACCGCAGACTGGCTGTCAGCGTACGCGCCGAAGCCTCGTTCGACAGCAGCAGCAAAATTCCTGCAAAACCCGGATTCCAAAGGCTCCGCCTTTGGCGGGGTCGAGGGGCGGCGCCCCTCGCCTTCCGGCCGATATCAATCCGCATCGACCCGTTCCATCGTCTGCATATCCGCAACCGCTCTTTCCGCATCGACCATATAATCTCGTGCCAGTGGCACCGCATCGATACGGCGGCTGAGCTGGATCTGGAAATTCATGAACCCGCGCCGGCGGAACGCCACTTCCGATCCCGCGAGATAGAGCTCGAACATGCGGCAGAAGCGTTCGTCGTAGAGCGAGGCGATGACGTCGCGGTTTGCGGCAAAGCGCCGTCGCCAGTGGGCGATAGTCCTGGCGTAGTGCAGCCGCAGGACTTCGCAGTCGGTCATCCAGAGGCCCGAGCGTTCGATCGCCGTGAACGTTTCGCTTAGCGCTGGCGAGTAGCCGCCCGGAAATATGTATTTGTCGAGCCAGGCGTTGGTAGCGCCGGTGCCTTCGGACCGGCCGATCGAATGGATCAGCGCGACCCCGTCATCGACCAGCATCTCTCGAAGGCGGATAAAGAAGGTTTCGAAATGCCCGACACCGACATGCTCGAACATGCCGACCGACACGATCCGATCGAACCGCTTTTCGATCGAACGGTAATCGACCAGCTCGAACCGGACGCGGTCGCTCAGCCCCTCGGCCTCGGCGCGGGCGCGTGACTCCGCGAGCTGTTCGGTGGACAGGGTCACGCCGGTGACGCGGGCGCCGTAGTCACGAGCCAGGGTCAATGCCAGCCCACCCCAGCCGGAGCCGATATCCAGAACTTCGAGCCCGGGACGATCGAGCAGCAGCTTGGCGGCGATATGGTGTTTCTTGGCGTCCTGCGCCTCGTCCAGGGTTTCGTCGCCGCGGGGAAAATAACCGCAGGAATATTGCCGGTCGCGATCCAGGAACAGGCTGTAAAGCCGCCCATTGAGATCGTAATGATGCGCCACGTTCTGGCGCGAGCGTGCTGCCGGATTGTGCTGGGTCCAGGCCTTCTTCAGTTCGCGCAGCCTGGACGTCACCACCACGCCGGGATGACCGCCATTGGGGGCATTCATCATGAACACGTCGATCAGGTCGTATAGCGAGCAGCCGACCGGACGGATGGTGCCGTCCATATAGGCCTCGCCGAGCAGCAGACCGGGATTGAGGATGAGGTCGAGCTCGACCTTCCGCGTCAGGATTTCCATCGCCACGTGCGGCGTGCCGTGTCCGTAGGAACGGGTACGACCATTGGCAAAACGGATATCGACCCGACCGTCCCTGATGAAGCGCCGCAGGATCAGGTCGAGCAGGATGGACATGCTTCGATCTCCCCGGAGCCGGCCGGAGAATGACCGACAGGGGCTGCACCGTCAAAGGCCTGGGTGCGACGGATCGGCACAGGCCCGACCGGACTTAAAGCCCTCAAACGCGAAACGGCCCGGACCTGAGGTCCGGGCCGTTCCAGTCGTCGTGTTCTAACTGCCGATCGTCAGGCGGTCTCGTCCTGGTCCTGCTCGGCATCGTCGAAGCCGCCGAGAACAGGCTGGTCGTTATCGTCCTCGTCGTCATCGTGACCGACCCGTTCGCCACGCGCCTGACGCTCGGCCTCCTCGGGGGAGCGAGCGACGTTGGCGACGACGCGGATGGTCACTTCAGGATGCAGCACGACGCGAACGTCGGCCAGG
>JBPBQO010000150.1:0-19210 GCA_050954785.1 Janthinobacterium lividum
ATGCTGGCTACCTTCGCGCTCGGCTTCCTGCTCGACTGGCGCCGTCCGGTGGAACGCACGCACCGGATGTCGGGTGCGGCCATCGAGGGACTGGCTGCCGGCTACGCCAACACCGCCTTCATCGGCATCCCGCTCTGCCTCGGCGTGTTCGGCCAGGCCGGATTGCCGCCGGTGGTGCTGGCAACGCTGCTGACCGTGTGTGCCTTGTTCGCACTGGCCATTGCGCTGGTCGAACTGGACCAGCAATCCGGGCAAGGCGTCGGCCGCACGCTCTGGCGGGTGCTGGTGGCGCTGCTCCGCAATCCGCTGGTCGCCGCCCCGATCGCCGGCATGCTGGTCAATCTGTCCGGCCTGGGACTGGCGAGCCCGGTACTGCACTTCACCACGCTGCTCGGCGCCGCGGCCAGCCCGTGCGCGCTGGTGACGATCGGCCTCTTTTTGGCCGAAACCCGATTGGACGTCGCCGATCCGGCTGCCGTCGCACGCGTGGTCGCCGCCAAGCTGCTGCTGCAACCGGCACTCACCGGATTCCTGGCCTTCATGGTGTTCCCGATGCCGCGCCTCTGGGCCGAGGCTGCCGTGCTGATCAGTGCGCTGCCGGTCGGTACCGGCCCGTTCATGCTGGCGAGGCTCTACAACCGCGAGGCTGCCATCGCCAGCCGCGCCACCCTGATCTCGACGATCCTGTCCGTGGCCACCGTCTCGCTGTTGCTGGGCTGGATCGGTTGATGCAACAGCCGCCGCGAACGGGTTCGGATCGATAGGCGAGCAGGCCGCGACTTTCGAGGGTGCCGCTGCGTTACCCCGCGATGAGCAAATTCGAGCTGCTGCTGGTCCTACTTTCGGTATGCGTGGCCCTTGCGGCGGCGGCCCAGCGGCTGAAGCTGCCGGTGGCGGTCATGCTGGTCCTGGGTGGTATGGCCCTCGCGTTTATTCCCGGGCTGCCGGCGCTGGAACTCGACCCGGCACTGGTGATGGCGTTGTTCCTGCCGCCGCTGCTCCAGCTCAGCGCGTATCGCACCGACTGGCCTGCCTTCCACACGCACCTTCGGCCGATCCTGCTGCTGGCGATCGGCGCGGTGTTCTTCACGGCCGGACTGGTGGCGGTGGCGACCAAGCTGCTGGTGCCGGGTCTGCCATGGTGGGCGGCGATCACCCTCGGTGCGATCGTCGCTCCGCCGGATGCGGTGGCGGCGTCATCGATCCTCAAGCAGTTCAAGCTGCCGAAGCGGATCGTCACGGTGCTGGAAGGCGAGAGCCTGATCAACGACGCGTCGTCGCTGGTGCTCTACAAGTTCGCGGTCGCCGCCGTCGGCATCCATACGGTCAGCTACGGCAGCGGGCTGATCCAGTTCTTTGCCGTGGCGCTGGGCGGTGTAGCGATCGGCTGGATCGTCGGCCGTGCGGCGATGTGGATATTCTCACACCTCGACGACACGCTGCTCGACATCACAGTCAACCTGCTGGCCGGGTTCGCGGCCTATCTGGGCGCCGAGGCACTGCACGGGTCGGGCGTGCTGGCCGCCGTCGCGTGCGGCTTCGTGCTCGGGCGGAAGCAGCATGCGGAATTCAGCGCGCAGACGCGGCTCGAACTGACTGCGGTCTGGGGATTCCTCGAGTTCGTGCTGACGAGTTTGATATTCGTGCTGATCGGGCTGCAAATGCGCGGCATCACCGCGCGGCTGGCAAATTACGACACGATGCAGCTGCTGCTCCTGACCGTAGCCCTGTCGATCATCCTGATCGTCGGACGGTTCGCCTGGGTGTTTCCCGCGACCTGGGTACCAAGGGCGCTGTTTCCAGGGCTGCGGGAACGCGATCCCTTGCCGCCGTGGAGCCATGCGACGGTGATCTCCTGGACCGGCATGCGCGGCGTGGTCAGCCTGGCAGCGGCCCTGGCACTGCCGGAGGGTTTCCCCGGACGCGACATCATCCTGTTCCTCGCCTTCTGCTCGATCTTCGTGACGCTGGTGATCCAGGGCACGTCGCTCGGCTGGGTGATCCGGCATCTCGGGCTGACGGACCACGACCCTCTGCCCGAACCCGAGACCGCGCAGGCACGCGCCGAGATGGCCACCGCGGCGCTGGAAGCGGTCAAGCAGCATCTGGACGAGGCGAACATCGACAACGATGAGCATGCCGAGGCAGCGGCGGAACTCGTCGAGGAATACGAGGTGCGGGCGGAACGAGCGAGCGTCGAGGGACAGGACGTCGAGACCAAGACGGAACAGCTCGAGGCGCAACAGCGGCTGCGGATAGTCGCCATCGAGGCAGCTCGCGAGGTGCTGGCCGAGCAGGCCGACGAACTCGATGTCGAATCCCACCGCGCACTCGGAGAAGAGCTCGACCTGGAGGAACAGCAGGTCCGGCGCGCGCTCGGCAAGGAATAGAAGACAGGGTCTCTAATTATGACGCGGCGCGACGAACTGCCCGCCGGTCTCGTTGCTTCGTTCGTCGCTTCCCATGGTGCTTCCGAGATTATACGCATCACCGAACGGTCTGGTATTCGTACCGGTCATCGTGTCGTGGATCGCGGTTCCTGTCTCCCATGGCGTGCGCTCATCGCCATAATCCGCAAGCGGCGCCGCCCTGAAACGCGGTCTGACGCCCAACACGGTAACGGGTTCCTGGCCACTCGCCGGCGCGAAGTCGAAGCTGTTTTGCGGTGGCTTTGGCGCCGAACGAGCAGGCGTGACCGGCACGGCAACGAACATCAGCAGGCACAGTCCAAACGATGTCGGATCGACGGCATGGCAACGTCCGCTAGCAATCCTGTTCAAGCGATAAGCCCTGCATAAGGTCGTCCTATTCCCCGGCCGGCAAATCCATGGCTTTCGGTGCCGCCAGCAAGAGTATTTGTTCCGGCTCGCCCATACGCGCCCGTCTGAGCCGCTCCAGATTCTGCACGATGATCGGGTGTTCGTCGACCAGCCTGCGAAAATCGCGAGCACCGATCGCCAGCAGATGGCCGAACCGAAGCGACCGGATAGATTCGCGCATCCTGCCGCCGGCAAGCAGATCCTCCGCACCCAGCACCGCTCCGGGACCGTAATGGATGTCGTGTTCCGCGACATGGCTTTCGAACTGACCGGCGCTGACGAAATACACCGTTCCGACCCTGCGCCCGCGCTTCAGCACCCGCTCGGCCGGTGCTGTGAAATGGATCGCCAGGGTCATCGCCAGGTCGTGCAGCACCGCCTCCGGCACGCCGTTCAGCGCAGGCACCGATTTCACCCGGTTCTCGATGCCACTCTTCAGGTTGAATTTCAGCCGGCGATCCAGCCTGTGGCGCCGGCGCTCGATGTCGCGATGGAGCTCGGTATGCAGCTCCTCGCTGATCAGGCTTTCACCCAGCAGCTCGTCGTATTCCTCGCTCTCCAGCCTGAGCGCCACCTGACGCAGCATCCGGCTTTCCAGCGCCTCGGTGTAGCCCTGGTAGTGCAGCCGCATGGTGCCGATCGCTTCCTCGAGCAGCTTCTGCTGCCGATCGAGCACCTCGGACACGATATCGGCCAGACGCGGGCCCAGAGTCGGCTCGACCCGGCGTCGCATGAACCGGGTCAACGACAGCGACACCAGATGCGCGATCATCAGCATCTCGAAGCGCTCCATCATGCAATACATGAGAGGCGCATCGAGCCGCAGCCGGTGGTGCACGAACTGCGCGGCCTTGAACCGCAGCGACGGGCTCAGTCGGCGGCGCACCGCACGCACATAACCGAAACGGCCTTCGAGGCGCGTGCCGTCGATCATCGCCTCGGCGGTGCGCAACAGCGTCTCCATCACCCGGCGCGAGATGCCCCGGATGCGAAACAGGTCGAGCAAGATCGAGCGTTCCTGGTTGGCGATCGTCAGCAAGGCGAGCGTGACGCGCTGGCGATCGCCGAGTGCGGTATCGAAGGTATTGGCGGCACGCTCCTCCTCGATGCGCCGATCCAGCCCCTCGATGACCTCGCGTGTTGCCTGCGGCGGAAAACCGAACTCGCCGGCGATCCGCCGGGTGCGATCGCGTACCTCGCCAAGGCCGATGCCCAGCACCTGATGACGCTGTGCCTGGTCGATCGGGGAGAGCTGATCGAGCTTCAGCGCGACGACGAGGTAGCGCAACGTGGTTCCGTTCAGGAACAGGGTGAACAGCACGAAGCCGGTGGCGATCATGCCGATGAAATGAGCGACCTCGGTGGTGACGTGAGTGTTCTCCGTCACTGCCAGGGCCAGGGCCAGGGTGATCGCACCGCGCAACCCGCCCCAGACCATGGTTACCTTGAAAGGTGTCGGCACCGGCGGGGACAGCCGGGTCGCGGCCAGGATCGGCAGCAGCCCGAAGATCACCGCGGCCCGCGCAACGGCGCCAGCCGCTACCGTGATGGCGATCAGCACCACGTCCCACCCGTTCATGCCGATCAGCAGCCTCGGCACCAGCATCGAAGCCAGGATGAACACCAGCGACCCGGCCCAGAACACCAGTTGCTCCCAGAGTTCTTCCAGGAAGCGCCAGGTGTGCGGCCTGAGCGTCGACGGCCCATACGCCGAGAAGGTCAGCCCGGCCGCGGCGGTCGCCACCACGCCGGAAAGACCGATCCGGTCGCAGACGATGTAGGAAACATACGGCAGCGCGATGGTGAGGGTGATTTCGCCCGCGGGCGTTCCGCCGAGCCAGGCGATCATGGTCAGGGTCAGGCGCCCGAGCACCATGCCGACGACCAGCGCGCCACCGAACGAGATGACAAAATCCAGGACGGCGGACCCGACCGAGATTTCCTGGTGGCTGATCACGGCCGGCAGCAGGATGCCGAAGATCGAGATGGCGGCGGCATCGTTCAGCAGCGCCTCGCCCTCGACGAGACGCGTGAGGCGGGTGGCGGCGCCGATCTCGCGGAAGATGCCGGCGACGGCACTCGGGTCGGTATTGGCGACGATGGCGCCGAGCGTCAGGCACACCACCAGGGGCATCCCGGCGAACGGGTAGAGCGCGAAGCCGATCGTCGCGGTGGTCACCACGACCGCGACCACCGCCAGCAGCAGCACCGTCGCCGCCTCGTGGGCGAGACGCCGGACGTCGATCGCCAGCGCGCCCTGGAACACCAGGATCGGCAGGAAGATCAGCAGGAACGCTTCGCTGTCGACCGGGAAATCGAGCAGCGTACGGGCGGCGCCGTTGAACACGTCGGTGAATGGGCTGCGCAACAGGATGTCGGCCGTGCCGCCGAGCAGGATGCCGACCACTGCCAGCAGCACGGTTTCCGGAAGCTGCAGTCGACGTGCCACAGGCTGCACTGCAGTCACTATGACCAGCAGAAGTGCGATCGCCAGAAGGACCGCCGGAAGTCCCGTCATCATCATGTTCGCGACCCCTGCCCCAAGCCAACTGCATGGTGCCATATCCATGCGGCCATTGCATGGCACCGTGGTCGCGACTGCACTGGAAGCGCAGCATGGCGCGGCTCCGGCAGCCGCTTGCCCGGCCCCAACGACGTCCGGAGACCGGTGACGATCCAGACGCCCGACACCTTGTCGGCCTTGCCCGATCGCTAGGGATGGAAGCGTCGCTGCACGCATGAGACGATAACGGTGCATTCCGCACAACTCCGTCAAGTTGCGGAACGAAAGGAGGAAGCATGCGGTTAGGCGCTCGACCTCAGGGAATTCCATCATGCCGATCGCCTTTTCCAGGCTTGCCTCGCGTTTGCTCGTCGCCACTGCGACCACGGCACTCACTGCCTGCGCCATGACACCGCCGCCCGCCGATCCGACCGGCAAGGCCGATACCGACATGGTCCGCGTGCTGGCCGCCTATCAGAAGCTCGGCGCCGAGCCGGTGGCGACGCTCACCGTCGAGCAGGCCCGCACGCAACCGACTCCGGGTCAGGCTGCGATGGCGGTCCAGCAACAGACCCAGGGCAACTCCGACAAGCTGCCGGTCGCCAAGGTGTACGACACGACAATCACAGGCGCGGCCGGACCGCTACCGGCACGTATCTACGATCCGCGGGTCGGCATCGCCCTGGCCAAGCCGGCGCCGGTCATCCTGTATTTCCATGGCGGCGGCTGGGTGACCGGCGACCTTGATACCTACGATGCATCCGACCGCGCTCTCGCCGCCGGCACCGGCGCGATCGTGGTTTCGGTCGGCTACCGACTGGCGCCGGAAGCAAGATTTCCGGCAGCCCAGGACGATGCCGACAAGGCGTATAACTGGTTGCTGATCAACGCCGGCACGATCGGCGCCGATCCGAAGCGGATTGCGCTGGCCGGGGAAAGTGCCGGTGGCAACCTGGCCATCGACACCGCGATCTGGGCTCGCGACAGCCATCTGCCGGCACCGGTCGCGGAACTGCTGGTCTATCCGGTGGTCGGCACCAACCTCGACACGCCGTCCTACATGGAGACCACGAACGCAATCCCGCTGAACAAGGCGGCGATCGAATGGTATGTCGCGCACACCACCAACGGCCCGACCGATCTTGCCGACAAGCGTCTCAACGTGATCTGCGAGGCCGATCTGCATGGCCTGCCGCCGACCACCATCGTCTCGGCCGAAATCGATCCGCTCCGCTCCGAGGGTGAGATGCTGGCTACCAAGTTGCAGGCGGCCGGCGTCGATGTGCAGCAGCAGACCTTCCCTGGCGTGACGCACGAGTTCTTCGGCATGGGCTCCGTGGTCGCTCAGGCGAAGCTTGCGGAAACCTACGCCAACACGCGCCTGTCGGCTGCTTTCGTCTTGCCGGTCACGCCCACCTACATGCCGGCGCCCGTTCATCATCGTCATCATCGCCACCAGGCCGACTGATTCGATAAACGCCTTCGTCATGGATGGACCAGGAAGAGCTTGAGCAACACGCTCCATGGTCGCCATGATGCCGTCCATGACTACATCCCTCCCGATCGTCGACGTTTCCGGCCTGTTCTCCCAACGGCTGGAGGATCGACGACGGGTCGGTGAGCATCTCGGTGCCGCCTGTCGCGGCACCGGTTTCTTCTACCTGACCGGCCATGGCATTCCTGCGGCGCTGGTCGCCAACGTGTTCGCGGAGGCCGAAACGTTCTTTGCCCTCGACGAGGCGCAAAAACGCGCCCTGGCAATGCGTCGGATGGGTAACAATCGTGGCTACTTCGAAGTCGCCGAGGAGCAGCTCGACTTACGGGCCGCGCCCGACCGCAAGGAAGGTTTCAATATCGGTCTGGAGCTTCTTCCGACCGACCCCGAGTTCGACAAGCCATTCCGGGGCGAGAACGCCTGGCCGGACCTGCCGGGCTGGCGCGCGACCATGCTCGATTATTTCGATCGCTGCTGGGCGCTTGGACGCGCGCTTCATCGCGGCTTCAGCCTCGATCTCGGCCTCGACGAGATGTTCTTCGAGGACAAGCTCGATGCGCCGATCGCAACCCTGAGGTTGCTGCGCTATCCGCCCGCCGCCCTTGGCAGTCCGGATGGCGCACCCGGTGCGGGCGAGCATACCGACTATGGAAACGTGACAATCCTCGCAGTGGACGGGGTTGCCGGCCTGCAGTTGCAGACCCGCGGCGGCGACTGGATCGACGCGCCCAGCATCCCGGATGCGTTCATCTGCAATATCGGCGACTGCCTGATGCGCTGGACCAACGACGTCTATGTCTCGACGCCGCACCGTGTCGCGGTGCCGAAGCAGGAGCGCAAGTCGATCGCGTTCTTTCTCGACCCGAACCCGGATGCGGTGGTGGTGCCGGTGCTGGGCGGCGAACAGGCGTTGCGCCGTTATCCGGCAACGACCGGTGCCGCCTACCTCCGCTCCAGGCTCGATCCGACCTACAAGTCTGCCTGAGCCAAGGCGCCATCGGTCGCCAGGATCCAGTCGCGCGCCCTGCCCTCCGGATCGGCATTCACCAGCACGTCGGACACCACTGCGACGGCATCGGCGCCGGCCTGGATGCAGGACGGCGCACGCTCCAGGGTGATCCCGCCGATCGCCACCAGCGGCGTGGCGCCGAGCCGGCGCTTCCAGCCGCCGACACGCTCCAGCCCTTGCGGCGCCCAGGGCATTTTTTTCAGCGTCGTCGGCCAGACCGGGCCGAGCGCCACGTAATCGGGATCGACCGACAGCGCACGATCGAGTTCCTCGTCGGAGTGGGTGCTGACCCCGAGCCTGATCCCGGCGCGCGAGATGGCCTTGAGATCGGCCTCGTCGAGATCCTCCTGGCCGAGATGGATGAAACCAACCTGTTCCTCGATCGCCGCCTGCCAGTGGTCGTTCAGTACAAGGCAGGCGCCGTGCGCGTCACATACTTCACGCGCAATACGAAGTTCGCCACGCACGAACGGTCCGTCCGGCTGCTTGATCCGAAGCTGGATCAACCTGGCCCCGGCGCCGACCAGCCGCCTGACCCAGGCGGCGTTATCGACGACCGGATAGAACCGGCTCAGCAATCCGGTATTCGAGCTTCCGGCCTTCATGCCCTCGCCTTCATGCAAGAATTGCCTGGCCAAGCACGGGGGTCGACGGGCTCGCCATGTCACGCGGCTCCATCGGATCGGCCAGCCTTGCCGCGTAGCCGGCTTCGACCGCGAGCCGGAACGCATGCGCCATTGCCGCCGGATCGCCGGCCTGGGCCACAGCGGTGTTGATCAGCACGGCGTCGTAGCCGAGTTCCATCGCGGCGGCGGCGTGCGACGGCAGCCCGATGCCGGCATCCACTACCAGCGGCACATCGGGGAAATGCGCGCGCATCGCCCTGAGTCCGAACGGGTTGTTCAGCCCCTTGCCCGATCCGATCGGCGCACCCCAGGGCATCAGTACCTCGCAACCGACACGCAGCAGGCGCTCGGCCACCACGAGATCCTCGGTGGTGTAGGGAAACACCTTGAACCCGTCATCGGTCAGGATGCGCGCCGCCTCGACCAGGCCGAACACGTCCGGCGCCAGCGTATCGCCCTCGCCGATCACCTCGAGCTTCACCCAATCGGTGGCGAATACCTCGCGGGCCATCTGTGCCGTCGTCACCGCTTCCCGCACCGAGTGACAACCGGCGGTGTTCGGCAGGACCTTCACGCCCAGGCCCTGGATCAGTGACCAGAACGCCTGGCCTGCCCGCATCCCGGCAGACTCGCGACGGAGCGATACGGTCACCAGATCGGTGCCGGATGCCCGGACCGCATCGGCAAGCACGTCCGGCGACGGATACAGGGCCGTGCCCAGCAACAGCCTGGAGTGAAGCGTCGTTCCATAGACCAGCATCTGCTAGCCTCCCTTCATCGGCGCCAGTACTTCGATGGCGCTGTTCTCGTCGAGGCGGCAGGTGCCGCGTGCGGACGCAGGCACGAAATCGCCATCGACCGCCGTCGCTACAAGTGCCGCACGATAGCCGAGTTCGACCAGCACGGTCTCCAGGGTCGTAGACGCGACTTCCTGCCGCTCGCCGTTGACCAGTATCCTCATGCGTTCCTCGTCGCTCGCGGCATCAGCATGTCGGCGACCTCTCCTGCCAGGACCGGCGCCAGCAGGAAGCCGTGCCGGTACATGCCATTCATGCAGATGGTGTCGCCCTCGCGAATTAGCCTCGGCATATTGTCGCCGAACGACGGACGCAGGTCGGCGGCGATTTCCAGGATCTCGGCCTCCGCAAAGGCCGGATGCAACGCGAACGCGGCACTCATCAGCTCCATCATCGACCGCAGCTTTGGCGGCCCGCGTTCCTCGCTCTCGAGCATCGTCGCGCCGACCATGAAGATGCGGCTGCCCTCCTCGTCGTCCGAGATGTCGCGCGGCACGATATAAAGCGGAAATCGCGGGTGTAGCAGGCGCACAGGCCGGTGGAGCGAGATGCCGCGCCCACGTAACAGCAGCATTTCGCCGCGAACTCCACGCAGCCCCGGCAATACCGTGCGTGCACCCACACCACGGCAATCGACGATGTGGTCGAACCGGCTCACCGGGCGCTCCGGCTGATCCAGCAACACGCGGCCGCCCAGCGCCTCCAGCCGATGCGCCAATGCAGGCAGCGCCACCCTTGGATCGAGATGCGCCTCGCCCGGATAGAACAGCCCCCGCGCGAACCGGCCTTGCAGATCGGGCTCCAGCGCATCGATGCCGGCAAGATCGAGCGACTCATGCCCGGTGGTGCGCCTGGCGAAGCGCGAGAGTTCAGCGCCGTCGCGCGACAGCGCCAGCACCAGGCTGCCGGCGGTTCGCGTCTCCGGCACCCTGGCACGCCACCAGTCGAGCGACGGCATCGCCCGCTCGATGAACCCGGTTGGTGCGGTTTCCGCCTCGCACCACGGGCTGAGCATGCCGCCGGCCTTCCAGGATGCACCGGACCCGATACACGAGCCCGCTTCCGCCAAGGTCACGTCGGCACCGCGCTCCGCCAGCGTCACCCCGACAGCAAGGCCAGCGACACCGCCGCCTCGCACCAGGATCTTGAGACTGCTCATGCCGGCCGCGAAGGCCGCTTTGGCGCGGCGGCTATACCCAGATGGCTGAACACCGGAATCTCGCCGTTGCCGCAGAAATCATCCTCGACCGCGAGGCCTGCCATCAGCTCGGAGGAAAGCCGGAGGCGTCCGTCGCGCACCGCCTGCAGCATCGAGGTCGCCGCTTCCGGACTGAACGGGAAATCCAGCAGGTCCGGGCCGTAGGTCCGCATGAGTGTCAGCGCATACGCCTCCGCGCCCTGATACAGGCGTTCCAACACGGCGAACTGCTTCTGCGATTGCCCGTCATGCCGGAATACCGGAGCGTGGCTGGCATCGTAGCCGATCACCTGTCCATGCGGCGCAGTCAGGAACGCCTCCAACATCAACCCGTAGCCCCCGGTGAAGCTGCCGACGTCTCCCTGCGCGAACGCGCCGAACGCGTGGCCGCCAAGCCGGCGTACCTGTACCGCCGCCTCGGAAACGCCCATGTAGAGCCCGACCAGAGGCTGTCCGAGAACGCCCTGGATCGCCGACTGCATGGTGCCGCTGTAGCCGACATCGACAAACCCCGCGCGAATGTCAGCCGTCATGCCGCTCGCTCTCGCATATGCGGTGAAGGCTTCCGCCGCGCGCTGTCCATGCACGACGATCTGCTCGCGCATCAGTTCCATCACGCAGCGTACGAGGTCGTTGTCGCGTGGCAGCGAGATCATCGTGTGTTGCAGGGAAAATTTCTCGTCGGCGACGAAGCCGAACCGGGCCAGGAAGAATGCGCTCAACGATCCGTTGAAGCCGGCACCTGCCAACACCGCGTCGGGGTCGAGTCCGGCGCCCTGTGCAGCCGCCAGTGCCGCGCGGCGGGAACAATGGAAATAGGTCGCGGGCGGCAGATCGTCGCGTCCGCTGGCGATACGCACGGCATCATACAGGCGCTTCAGGAAGTAGCCTTCACGCGCCACGAAGAACAGCCGGTCGAGATGTCGCGTCGTCGGATGGCGGGCGAGCCAGGCGACGAAGGCGAACATCAACGGTCCCAGCAGCACCGCGCCCGCCTGCTCCGGATCGTGCAGCAGCACCGATCCGGTCAAACCCGGCTCGATATAGGGCGAGTTGAACATCCTTGCCGCCAGCGGCCCCAGCAGGATGTCGTCGCCCAGCGGCCGGGTGCCGTCGGGACCCGGCGCAGTTCCGAGCCCGTGCATTTCGAAAAGCGATGCCGGGCTCATCACGTGGAAATGCCTGATGCCTGCATCGGCGGTCTTCTGGATGTCGGACTGCTCGTTGTCGCCGATATGCAGCAGCCGTCCGTGACCTGCGCTCTCTTCCGTCGCCACCGTCAGCCACAGATCGCCACGGTCCTTGCGTGCGCGCCGCTCGGACGAAAGATAGACCGCGTCCGCCAACTCGCCGATGCCGTGCTGTGCGAGCAGCTCGTCGAGCACGCGTCTCGGCAGGTAGCTGTCGCTGGTCAGGATGATCCGCCGGCCGGCCTGCCGCGCATGTCGGAGCGCGGCGAGCATGATATCTCGCGGCAGCAGCAGCCGCAGGTCGAGCGCCACTTCCTCGTGCTGCACGAACGCGATCGCCGCGTCGCTCCAAGCCGGCGGCACCATGATCCGGAAACGCGCATGGATCTCGTCGAGATCGACGTCCCCGATCCAGTCGCGATCTGCACGCGCGGCGTTTTCGGCCGCCTGCCGATGCGACAGGTAATTGTCGGCACCCGGGAACCGCCGGGCCGCCTGGAAGCCGATGAAGCGATGCGCCGCGTCCGGTGCCAGGCATTGCCGGGTCAGCAGCGTGTCGAAAATGTCGAACGAGACAGTGTCGACATGGTCGAACGTATCCAGCAGCCCGTCATGCGACGCCGCCGCATACTGCTCCAGATTGCGGCTGCCCCAGCCTGGGCGATACAGGCCATGCCTGTAATCGAGTTCACCGAACCCGTAGCCCGCATCGGCCGCGACCAGCACGATGCTGCGCTCGATCGCATGCATCACGGTGCCGTCGATCTGGCCGTGCTCGGCGGGGAAATCGTCCAGCACCCAGTCATGATCGAGCAGCTTGGCGATCGCGCTGGTACGCGCCCAGAACATGCCGCCGATCGGATAGTCGAACATGCCGCGCGGAACGGCAATGTCGAGCCCGAGCCGATCGAACAGCGGCTGCGCCAGATGCCGGTTCGACAGCCAGTTGTAGCCCCAGTATCGCATCTCCTCGCCCGGACAGGCGGTCAGCACGCCAAGCTTCGGATCGGCGATGAAGCGTTCGATGATCCCGGTGATGACCGGGCGTGCCGGAAGCAGCGTGCGCAGCAGCGATTGCCGCCAGCCGGCGAGCTCGTCGCCGCCATACAGCGACTTCTTGGTGTGCAGGTGCAGCACGAGGTCATGGCTCATGACGGCATCGCGAAAGCCGATCAGGAACGGGCCGAAATTGCGTCCACGGTTCGGGCCGACGCGCACCAGTAGGTGGGCATCGAGCGCCGCCGCTTGGAAGGTTTCACGCACCTGTGCCGCCTTCTCCTCCTCGTCGGTGGTGACGAGCAGGCTGAACCGGTACGGCATCATCGCCAGCGCCTGGCAGATCTCGCCGAACAGCTCGACGTAGAAAACATGCACCACGACCGCGACAAGCGGCCGGCGCGACGGTGCGGCCAACGATCGTTGCGGCGCGACCGGGCGTGCCAGCGGGTTCCAGCTCGCATCCCGCACGACCGAGATCGACGGGCGACCTTCCGCCAGGCCCTGCTCGAGGTAATGGACCAGCGGATCGTCGACGCCCGGATGCAGGTGCCAGGCCTGCCGCAGATAGGCACGCGCATCGAACAGCGGTCCCGGCGATGCCAGCGCCGCGACGCCATGTGACAGATAATGATCGAGTGGCTGCAGGTCGCTGGCCGCCGCCGAGGGCATATGCCGGCGATACCATTCGCCGTCGAACAGCCCGGACGTTTCCAGCAGAGCCCGTCTCGCCGCGATTGCCGCACGCCGCGCCTGGCCGGCTTCAAGGGCATCGTCCGGAATCGGCAGGCTGTCCATTCTGGTCACGGCACGGTTCGGAGTGTCATGGCCGCGATCCTACCACCCCGCTTCCCCGGCGTTAACCGACAGGAGCGTCGTGCGCGCTCAGGCCACCACGCGATGCCGGCCGCTGCAGAGTTCGAACCCGTCGTCGCGTGCGACGGCGATCAAGGTGATCCCCGCCTGTTCCGCCATGCGCAGAGCCAGCGCGGTCGGCGCCGAGACGGCGGCCAGCATCGGTGCTCCCATGATCGCCGCCTTCTGCACCAGCTCGACCGAAATACGGCTGGTCATGACCAGAATTCCCTGGGCGAGGTCGGTTCGCCGGACCGCCAGCGCGCCATGCAGCTTGTCGAGCGCGTTGTGCCTGCCGACATCCTCGCGCACCGCCACCAGCCCGTCCGCCTCGGTCCAGAACCCGGCCGCGTGCACCGCATGGGTCCGGCGGTTCAACGCCTGCGCCGGACGCAGCGATGCGACGGCCTCCTGCACCTGGGTCGCCGTGTAGCGCCGTCCCTCCGGCACCGGCCGCAGGGGCCGAAGTGCGGCATCGAGGCTCTCCAGGCCGCACAGGCCGCAGCCGGTCGGACCGGCGATATGGCGGCGGCGCTGGTCCAGCCCCCGCATCCGCTCCTCGCCGATCCAGAGCCGCAGCTCGACGCCGCGCGGCGGCTCGCCCTCGGCTCCCGGCACCACGAACAGCTCCAGCTCCTCGATCTCGTCCGGGCTCCGCACGATCTCTTCGGACAGGCTGAAGCCGAGCGCGAAATCCTCCAGGTCGAGCGGGCTCGCCATCATCACGGCATGCGAGACGCGGTTGTAGGAGAGAGCGATCGGCATCTCCTCCGGGATTTCGCGCTCACCCTCGGCGAATGCCCCGTGACGCCAGGCCAGCCGCTCGATGATGCGTGTGGCCGGGTACGCTGCTGGCAGGTGTGGATCTTGGTCTTCCATTGCTGAACGGCTCTCTCGATCTCATGACCCACGGAACGGGTCGGTGCCTAACCAGGTCAGCCATAACGCCTCTGAAGCAGGTTCGATGGACGCAGGGAACAACCGCGTCGATCCAATGCCGGCCGCGCAGCACTTGTCGACTGCGCATGCTAATGCAAGCCGGTCTCCTCCACGATCGCAACGCCCCAAGGCCCGAGCGTGGGCGCCGACGCGGTGCTGGCCGCTTTGCCGTTCAGCAGGTCCGTCCCCGGCGCGAAGCCATAGGCGAAGGATTGGGATGTCGGCGAGTAGTTGAGCAGGTAATGCACCGCATGCCCGTTCGAGAGCGTGCCGCTGCGAGCAATCAGCGGATATTGCGTTGCCTGTGCCGCGCCCCAGAGCCCGGCCCGCTTGACGGCTTCCGTCATGAATGCCGAGATTTGCGCATCGCTCGGCATGAACCCGATATAGGTCACCTCGCCCTTGCCGTAATCATGACGTGTCGCCGCGGCGTATTGGCTCCAGACAGGATGATGATAGCGCGCCAGCACGGTGGTTCCCGGGTTCGGCGTCAGCAACTCCATCCACCAGCGCACCTGATTGGCGTCCGTGCCGACATGGTACGGATCGCCTTCGAGCGTCACGTTCTGCGGGATGGTGAACTGGCTGTAGGTGACGCCGGCTGCCGCTGCGATGCCGCCCGGCTGCTCGGTGGTGCGGACCTTCACGTTCTGGTCGGAAAAACCGCTCTTGAAACCATAGAGGACGTGACCGCCCGCCTTTGCGAAGGCGTTGAGCCTGGCAAGTTCGGCATCGGATGCCGCATAGAGCGCCGGTACGATGATCAGCTTGTAGCCGGTGAGATCGGTGACAGAGGGATCCACGAAATCGACCTCTTCGTTCATGCGATACAGCGAGTCGTAGAACGGGCGGACGATGTCGTTGTAGCTTTCGTCGGCGTTGTCCTGAAACTTGAACAGGTTGAAGGCCGTCTGCGCATTGTTGCTGACATAGACGGCAATGCGGTTGCTCTTGTGCATGTTGACGAGTGTCGGACCCAGCCGCTTCAGGTCGGCACCGATCGTGGCCGCTTCCAGATAGGTCGGGTTCGGCTTGTAGTCCTGGCTCAGCAGGCCACGCCAATAGGTCTCGAACGAGTTGGTCGTCGTCGCCCAGTGCCAGTATTCCAGCATGTTGGCGCCATTGGCGAGGTTGCTGAACGCCTGCAGACGAAGCTGGCCGGGATAAGGTGTCCATTGCGGATATCCCTGCGCCTCGGTTTCCATGACCAGGAAGTTCTGGCCGTGCCGGATCGAGCGCGCCATATCGCCGCCGAACGCGATTTCGGTTCCGGTCAACCGGTCCTGGGTCGGGTGGTAGATATCGATCCCGGCAATATCGAGCGGCTTTGCGGAGTCGAAATGGTTCACGTGGGTCTGCACGCCGTAGGAATAGCCTCGCCAATCGAGGTCGAAATTCTGGGTGATGAACTGGTCGGGCCGATCATGATGCCTTACGAGATCGGCCTGCCAGGTGAGATAGTCCGTGACCAGGCCACGCTGGAACTCGGCAAAGGCGGACTTGATGCTCGCGTTTATGGAGCCGTTCGTCGACGGAAAGTCCTTCCAGTCGTTGACGCGGTTGCTCCAGTAGTCGAGGCCGAATTCATGGTTGAACGTGTCGAGGTTCGGGAACCGGTTCCTGATCCAGCGCACGAAGGCCGCCTGGACGTTCGGGCCACTCGTGTCGTAGGATTTCGTTTCGTTGTCGATCTGGTATCCGATCACCGACGGATGATTTTTTACATGATCGACAAGTGCCACGATCATCTTCTCGGCTGCCTTGCGGAATTTGAGCGCCGTGATGTCCATGTTCTGGCGCTTGCCATATGGATTTTGTCCCGCCGGCGTGATCGCAAGAACCTCGGGATGCTCGCGCGCGAGCCAGGTTGGTATGGCGTAGGTCGGCGTTCCGACGATGACCTTGATACCTGCCTTGTCCATCGCGTTCAGCACGCGGTCTATGTGCGAAAAGTCGAATACTCCGTCTTTGGGCTCCTCCGTACCCCAGGTCGACTCCGCGATACGAATAACGGTGATGCCCGTCTGCTTCATCATGCGCACGTCCTCGTCGAGACGCTCGTAGGGCGAATATTCGTCGTAATAGGCAGCGCCGAACAGAATGGTCGGAAAATGAACATGCGCTTTGGGATTTGAAGATTGCGCAGCAGCAGATGCGGTTACTGTCAACATCGTCAAGAGAACCAACGTGCAAGAACGTATCATTTTTGCGACTTCCCGAAAGTGGCTCGTGCGCGGCAACTTGGTTCGAGGTTACGAACTGCGTCGCCCTGGAACAAGAGCGTGTCCAGGTTCAGGTCACCTCCGGATAAACCCGTCTTCTTCCATCTATGACTCCACCTCCTTTTTCAAGGCGGCAAGCCAGCGTCGATCGGCCTCGAGCAAGTCCTTGGATGAATAAAGCCAACCTATCGGCCAGCCTGTCATGGACTCATGTGTCTCGACCGCTGTTCGGCCGTCGGGTCGCGCGTGGAGCACCCAGACGTGAACTGCGTGGAAGATGAGCAGATTGCCAATCCATGCAATCCGACGTGATGGTTCGAACAGCATGATGCGCGAATGAATCGTTCCTCCTGACGTCGACCATTGGAATGGAACATCGATAGCGGGAATTCGGGAAACCGTTGTGGTTTGAATGTCGTGCTCCCACTCGGGCCATCGGCGAATGTCGGCAAGAACCTTCCAGACGTCGACGGGGGCAGCATCGATGATAATGCTGGCAGTCGCCCGGACCGGTGCGTGATCATCGACCACTCCACGAGAGGCCAAAGACGCGGAACTCTGCCGACCACATGCAACGACCGCAATGACCAGAAGCCAGCATGAATGACGATATCGCGTCGGGACGGCCATGTGGGTTTAGCTCGACTATGACCAAAGATTGGAGATGAAGCGGTTCGTCGAGGTGTAGCTCATCCTGCTCCCGCAAAGCCTCGACGACTACGTCAGCGAGGTATTCATCGATCAGGTTGGCCTTTCCGCACCGGACTCTGCAGCATTGGTGCCGTTGGCCATACCCTGCCGCAAGCCTGATCCATTGCTCGAAATCATGGTCGCGACAGGTGTATTCAGGTTCGGTGCGATGAACAAACGCGACACGGACTTCACGTTCTATGATCCGCAATGGCCGACAGATCCGGCCCTGTTCTCTATTCGACGGTAACCGATTTCGCGAGATTGCGTGGCTGGTCGACGTCGGTGCCTTTCAGCAGCGCCACCTCGTAGGCCAGCATCTGCACGGCGATGCTGTGCAGGATCGGCGAGGTGAAGCCGTGCACTTCCGGCAGCACCACCAGTCGCTCGGCGATCCGGCCCATTCGCGCCGCGCCGGCCGGATCGGTGAACACTAGCAGCCGGCCGCCACGCGCCTGGGCTTCCTGCAGGTTCGATGCGGTTTTCTCGAACAGCGGCCCCGACGGCGCGCTGGCTACCACCGGCACGCTCTTGTCGATCAGCGCGATCGGACCGTGCTTCATCTCGCCGGCGGCATAGGCCTCGGCATGGATGTAGCTGATCTCCTTCAGCTTCAATGCACCTTCGAGCGCCACCGGAAAATGCGAACCGCGGCCGAGATACAGCACGTCGCGCGCCTCCGCGATGATCGCGGCGGCAGCGCGGATATCGTCCCCCAGCCCGAACAGCTCGGCGGCGCGGCCCGGCAGGTCGAGCAGCGCCTGCACCAGCTCCATCTCGCGTGCCTCGCCTATCACGCCGCGGGCCCGGCCGGTGGCGATCGCCAGGCAGGCCAGGACCGAGAGTTGGGCGGTGAAGGCCTTGGTGCTCGCGACACAGATTTCCGGGCCGGCGATGGTGTCCAGCACGATGTCGCTCTCGCGCGCCATGGTGCTTTCCGGTACGTTCAGTATCGACATGACATGCTGCCCGCCGGCCCGCAGCGAGCGGAGTGCCGCCAGCGTATCCGCGGTCTCGCCGGACTGGCTGATCAGCAGGCCGAGCCCGCCCTTGCTCAGCGGCGGCTCGCGGTAGCGCAGTTCGCTGGCGACATCCGCATCCACCGGAATGCGTGCCTCCGCCTCCAGCCAGTAGCGGCCGATCAGCCCGGCATAGAACGCCGATCCGCAGGCGGTGATGGTGATGCGCGGCACCGTAGCAAGGTCGAACGGCAGGTCCGGCAACACCACGCGCCGGGTCGCCGGATCTATCATCCGCTGCAAGGTCTGGCCGATCACCAGTGGGTGCTCGTGCAGCTCCTTATCCATGTAGTGGCGATAGCCGTCCTTGCCGATCGCGTCGGCGGCCAGCGCGCTCAGGCGGATCTGGCGGACCACCTTGTTGCCGTCCAGGTCGAAGAACTCGGCGCCGTCGCGTGACAGCATCGCCCAGTCGCCATCCACCAGATAGGCGATCCGTCGGGTCAGCGGCGACAAGGCCAGGCTGTCGGAGCCCAGGAACATCTCATTGTCGCCGAACCCGACGGCGAGCGGCGCACCATGGCGGGCACCGATCATCAGTTCCTTGTGCCCGGCGAAGATCATCGCCAGCGCATAGGCGCCGTGTAGCCGCTTGAGGCAGGCATGGGCCGCTTCACGTGGCGCCATGCCGCGTTTGAGGTTCAGGTCGACAAGCTGCGCCACGGTCTCTGTGTCGGTGTCGGTGGTGAACACCTGGCCTTCCAGCTCGAGCTCGGCCCGCAGCTCGGCATGGTTCTCGATGATGCCGTTATGCACGATGGACACGCGCTCGGTGCCATGCGGATGCGCGTTGCCCTCGGTCGGCGCCCCATGCGTCGCCCAGCGCGTATGGCCGATGCCGGTTACCCCCGG
>JBPBQO010000151.1:0-17737 GCA_050954785.1 Janthinobacterium lividum
CGCCACCACCACGATCGCCAGCGGCCACGGCGTAATCAGCAGTCCGGTCGCAACTGCGGATCGATGCAGCACCAGCTCCAGGGTGAACGGCATCGAGATGATGAAAAAGTTCGACGCCACGAAACCGAGGAACCCGGTCAGCACCGCCGCCCGGAAGCCGCGCATGAGCAGCAGATCCACCGGCAGCATCGGGTCGCTGCGTCCGGTCTGCCTGCGTATCAGCGCCACCAGGCACACGACGCCGATGCTCAGCAGGGCCAGCGCGACCGGCAATGCGTCCCGGTGCGCCAGGAAGTCGAAGCCGATGATCAGGCCGCCGAAGGCCAGTGCGTTCAGCGCCGCCGACACGCCGTCGAACGCCACGTATCGGGTCGGCGTGCGGGGCAGGGAGGTGACCGCGAACAGCAGGGCGACCGCACCCAGCGGCAGGTTGATCAGGAACAGCCATGGCCAGGTCGCGACCGACAGCACGCCGGCGGCGATGGTCGGGCCGAGCGCCACCCCGGCGGCGATCACCAGCCCGTTCAGCGCGATGCCGCGTCCGATGATCCGGGTCGGATAGATGAAGCGGAGCAGCGCCGCATTCACGCTCATGATGCAGGCGCCGCCGAACCCCTGCAGCGCCCGAGCCAGCGACAACTCCAGCAACGTGGTCGAGACCGCGCACAGCAGCGATGCAACCACGAATAGCGCCAGCCCGATGCGGCACATTCTGGCATAGCCGATCCGGTCACCGATCGCGGCCAGCGGCAGCAGCGAGATCACCGAAACGAGCTGGTAGGCGTTGATCACCCAGATCGATGCCGAGGCCGTGGCATGGATGTCGTGCGCGATTGTCGGCAGGGCCACGTTGGCGATCGCATAGTCCATGACCGACAGCAACAACGACAATGCGACCGCAAGCATCGCGCGGCTGCGTGCCCCGCCATACAACCCGTCATGCTCGGCCTGCGGCGTCTGCGGGGGCGGCACGGGTTCGAGTGCGGTTGGATCGGCAATAATGTCCGGCATGGTGGCGTTCTACGACCGGTCCCCGTCGATCGAAACCTCACGCATGCTTGACGACTGAACAGAATGCTTGCCCGGCGGTCGCGGCACCGTCATGTTCGGAGCCTGTCCAAGGCTGTTGCATTCGGGGTCCGTCGGTCCGCTGCGGCAGCCGATCTTCGCCAACCTTGCAACCGGAACCATCCAAAATGCAGATCCACGCCGGATACGATATCGTTTATGACTGCCCGCGTCCGACGCCGATGATTCTTCTGCTGAGCCCGCATCCGTCCCGGGATGCGGACCTCGCGAGCCCGCAGCAGATGCTGTTCGACCCGCCCATTCCACACGAGCAATACATCGACGGCTTCGGCAACGTCTGCACCCGCATTCTCGCACCGCAAGGCCGCCTCACGATCAGCAGCCGAATGGTCGTCAGCGACAGCGGACTGACCGACACGCTCAGCCCCGGCGCGCAGCAGCATCCGGTCGAGGCGCTCCCGGCCGACACGCTGGTCTACCTGCTCGGCAGCCGCTACTGCGACACCGACCGCATGTCGGACCGCGCCTGGGCCCTGTTCGGCGACGGCCGGACCGGCTGGGAGCTGGTCCAGGCGATCTGCGACTACGCGCACGAGCGTATCGTCTTCAACTACCAGCATGCGGACTCCACCCGCACCGCGTCGGACGGCGATCGCGACCGCCGGGGCGTCTGCCGCGACTACGCCCATCTGGCCGTCACGCTGTGCCGCTGCCTGAACATCCCGGCCCGCTACTGCACCGGCTTCCTCGGCGATATGGGCACGCCGCCGCCTTACGGCGTCATGGACTTCGCAGCCTGGTTCGAGGTGTATCTCGGCGGCGCATGGCACACGTTCGATGCGCGCAACAACACGCCGCGCATCGGCCGTATCCTGATCGCCCGTGGCCGCGATGCCACCGACGTCGCCATCGCCACCACCTTCGGCTCCTGCAACCTGTCCGGCTTCACGGTCTACACTGACGAGATGCCGGTCAACCTGCCGGACGCCTCGATCCTGGCCGACGCACACGCCGGCTGAACTGCCCTAGCCCAACCTGCGAATGCAGGTTGGGTGGCTTGCCGATCGCGGCCACACAACGAATTGTCGTCGGCTGTTCCGTATAGTGTCTTCCGCCTGCCCGCGAGGGAGGCAAAGCCTGACCGCTGAAGCTGCGGTCGGACGCGCGAGGCGCCTTGTCATCGCAGAATATGACATTGTCCGGAATTGATCCAACACGCTGAATCATCGGTAATAAGTCAGGGCTGGATCGTCCTGATGTAAAATGGCTGCTCGATATTGCCATCAGGCTTCAGGTGCCGATTATCCGGCCTTTTCGACTAATGTATCGTTCGACATTTACTTTGCGATACCGGTCAAAAATCAATACCTGTCGATAAGTGCCCGCATGCGTGTCCTGTCCGTGAGATCGGTAGTCGATCCTTTCACATCGGTTCCTGTGAATTCTCATCACGAAACAGTCTGATATGAGAAATCTCCAGCTCCGTGCATCCGCGCGACACTACCCGAAACCGTGATGCTGCGACGCAGCCGTCACCGGATAAAGGAGTTTGGCGGGCACACCTGCGTTTGAACCAGGTCCCGAAAACGAAACCGACGATTCTCGACTGGTCGACATCCGATCCATTCCCGGCAACCCGACACGATCACCTGACAAGAGGTTCGGCTTGGCTTATCGACACAGCAAGGGCGTTGTCCGCAGTGCCGCGCTGGTTTTATCCACGCTGTGCAGTGGTTGTTCGACCGCAGGCTTCTGGCTCCTTCATCCCGCCGGGCCGGTCGCCGCGGCAGGCCTCCAGTCGTGGATCGTCGATACCGGCGCCACCTTCCTGGTCATCGGACCTGCCACGCTACTCGTGATGTGGGCGATCTGGCGCTACCACCGCCGTATCGGCAAAGGCGCCTATGTTCCAGGCTGGAACCACTCGGTGGCCCTCGAGGCCACATTCTGGGGGGTCCCGCTGATCGTCGTTATCGGGCTTGGATTCTATACCACCTACGGCGCCTTCCAGACCGAACCTTACAGTCCGGGAGCCATGGCCGTCGGAAACAATCCCGATGCAGCGACGCCTCCGGTCGAGATCGACGTGATCACCACGGACTGGCAATGGCTTTTCATCTATCCCGGACGTCACATCGCGCTCGCCAACGAACTCGTCATACCCGTGCATACTCCGATCCGTTTCCGCCTGACCTCGGCCACGGTCGCGACCACCTTCTTCATCCCTCAACTCGCCGGCCAGATCGACGTGATGCCCGGAATGCGCACGTGGCAGGGCCTGATCGCCAACAGCACCGGCAGCTACCAGGGCTTCGCATCCGATTATAACGGACCCGGTTTTTCCTGGATGCGTTTCCAGACCAAGGTGCTGTCGGCTGAAGACTACAAGACCTGGGCGAACGGCATGGCGGACGCCCCTGTCCATATGGACGAGGCGGCCTTCCTGAAATTCGCGGCCCCGACCATCAACAACAAGGATACCGTCCTGCGCTTCTCCAGTGTCCAGAACGACTTGTTCGACAACGTGGTCTACAACGTGATGATGGGCCGGATCTACGAGACCCCATCGCGCATGACCGAAAAGAAATCGCACGATATCGACGGCGGCAAGCAACCGACCAGATCCGCCCCCTCCGAGCAGGACCAGATGCGATGATCAACGTTCAAGACCACTGGGACTGGTTCTTCGGCCGGCTGACTCTGTCCCAGGTGCCCTACGACAATCTTATCGTCGGCACCGCGTTCGTCTTCGCCGCCGTGCTGGGCGTGATTATCCTCGGATGGCTCACTTATTATCGTAAATGGGGCTGGCTCTATACCGAGTGGCTCACGACCATCGACCATAAGCGTATCGGCATCATGTACGGGATGGTCGGCACCGTCATGCTGTTCCGCGGCTTCGTGGACGCAATCATGATGCGCACGCAACAGGTGATGGCCGCGGGACCCCAATCCCCCGGTTATCTCGGCGCCGAGCATGGCTACCTGCCGCCCTATCACTACGACCAGATCTATGGGTCCCACGGGACCATCATGCTGATCTTCGCCGCTACCCCGATCCTTGCCGGCTTCATGAACTATCTCGTACCGTTGCAGATCGGTGCACGGGATATGGCGTTCCCCTATCTCAATGCGCTCGCCTTCTGGATGACCGCGGTCGGTGCCGCGCTTACCATGGTCTCGCTGTTCGTCGGCGACTTCAGCCACGCAGGCTGGGTCGGTCTCGCCCCGCTGACCGAACTTCCCTACAGCCCCGATGTCGGCGTCGACTACTGGAGCTGGGCGCTCCAGATCGGCAGCGTCGGAACGACCATCGGTGCCGTGAACATCATCGCCACGATCATCAAGATGCGTGCGCCGGGCATGACCTGGATGCGCATGTCCCTGTTCACCTGGACGTCGCTCACCACCAACGTGATCGGCCTCACCGCCTTCCCGGTGCTCGGCGTCGCCATCGGCCTGCTCAGCCTCGACCGTTATCTCGGCACTCACTTCTATACTACCGGGCTCGGCGGCAATTTCATGCTCTACACGAACCTGTTCTGGATCTGGGGCCATCCGGAGGTTTATTTCATCATCCTGCCGTCCTGGGGCATGATGTCGGAAATCATCCCGACCTTCTCGGAGAAGAAGCTGTTCGGCTACCCGGTGATGGTCGCGGCGACGCTGAGCATCGGCTGCATCTCCTGGACCGTCTGGCTGCACCATTTCTTCACCATGGGTGCCGGCCCGATCGTCAACGCCTTCTACAGCATCGCCACCATGCTCGTGGCGATCCCGACCGGCGTTAAGGTCTTCGACTGGGCGCTGACCATGGTCCGCGGGCGGCTTACGTTCACGACGCCCATGCTCTGGGCGGTCTCGGCAATCTTCATGCAGATCATCGGCGGCTGGACCGGCATGATGCTGGCCATTCCGGCGATCAACTACATGACGCATAACAGCGTGTTCGTGATCGCGCATTTCCACTGCGTGGTGATGGTGACCGTGTTCGCCTCGATCGGTGGCGCCACCTTCTGGTTCCCCAAGATGTTCGGCTTCACGCTCGACGAACGGAGTGGCAAGTGGGTGTTCTGGCTGCTGGTCGGCGGATCGTTCATCGTCTTCACCGCCATGTTCATGCTCGGTCTTACCGGCATGCCGCGCCGCCTTGCCTATGTTCCCTATGCAACCTGGTGGCCGCTGCTCGCGATCGAGGAAATCGGCATCTTCGTGGATATCGCCGCCCTGGCCGCCTTCATCTGGCAGATCACCGTCAGCATCCGCGATCGCAACAAGAACCTTGCCGGACGAGATCCCTGGGGCACCGCCCGGAGCCTCGAATGGCTTACCCACTCTCCGGTCCCGCACTACAACTTCGCCGTCATCCCGAACATCAACGCACGTGATGAAGCCGCCTGGCGCCGTGAACACCATCTCGACCACATCATGCCGACCCGGTATTCGGATATCGAGCTTCCGCTCAACACGCCGGTCCCGATGTTCATCGGAATCTGCACCGCCGCCTTCGGCTTCGCCATGATCTGGCGCATCTGGTGGCTCGCGATCGCGTCGCTCATCGGCATCTTCGTGATCGTTATCCTCCGTTCGTTCGGCGGCACTACCGGTTCGACGATCTCGGCCGACGAGATCCAACACCTGGAACGTCTCGCCACGCGACCATCGCCGCAAAGACCCGGCTCGACCGCCGCCTTCAATTCAGGAGCCGCAGAGTGAGCAACGGCATCGACTGGGGCCTGCACGACCCTCTGCCCGGCAACAACCCCACGCTGTGGGCTGAGCCGGACCACGAGCACGACCTGATGAGCACACGCATGCTCGGCTTCTGGCTCTACATGCTCAGCGACTCACTCGTGTTCGCCGGCTTGTTCACCGCCTACGAGGTTCTGAGTTTCCCGATGAGCTTCGCCGGCGGCCCTACGCCGCGCGACGTGGCCTCTCCCACTTATGGCTATGTCGAAACGATTGTCCTGTTCAGCAGTGTGCTGGCCTACGGCATGGTCATGGTCAACCTCAAGGCGGAGCGTGCACGCGCCGCCATGCTATGGCTGACCCTGTCCCTGGTCGTCGGCCTCGCCTTCATCGGAATGGAGGTCCATGAGCTCCAGGGGATCGCCGCAGCCGGTGGAGGCCCACAGCGAAGCGGCTTCCTGTCCATATTCTGGGCCGTTGTCGTGGTTCACGGCATCCATCTTGCGATCGGCCTGCTCTGGATGGTCGTCATGCTCGTCCAGATCGCCCGCTCCGGCTTCACCCTGATGGTGACCTACCGCCTGGCCAACCTGAAGGTCTATTGGCTCTATCAAGGCCTGATCTGGACCTTCGTCTACACGTTCGTCTATCTGCGGGGGTCGATCTGATGTCCACCGACAATTCCCGGCCATCCAGGCATCCCGAGATCGCCTACTCCAATGGGCGCAGCTACCTCATCGGTTACGTCCTCACTCTGGGATTGCTCGGGATTTCCCTGCTGCTGGTACAGAGCCATGCGATGTCCGCCTTCAACCTGATGGCGTCGATTTCGATCCTCGCCTTCCTGACGACCGTGGCCAAGCTGGTTTTCCTGTTCCATCTGAACTTCTCCGAAGCCCAGCGCTGGAACACCCTGACGTTGATGCTGAACGTGCCGCTGCTGATCCTGTCGATCGGCCTGACCGCCTGGATGTTCCAGACGCTCTACGACCGCGTCATGATGCACTGAAATCGACGCCCGGCCGCCGATCGGTCAGGTCATGAAGCTCATCGAAACCGGACTGCCGATCGGCAGATAGCCGCCGGTGAAAGACAGCTTCCCGGTTTCGGGGTCGATCCGGAAGCCGGTGACGTTGTCGGCTTTCTGATTGCACGTGAACAGGAAGCGTCCATGCGGATCGATGGCGCATCCGCGCGGGTAGTCGCCACGCGTCCAGGTCTCGTCGATCAACTCCAGGCTGCCGTTCTCCCTGATCCGCAGCACGCTGATGGCGTCGTGAAGCCGCTGGGTGACGTAGAGAAAGCCCCCGCTCGGGGCAATCACGATCTCGGCGGCGACATTGCTGCCGGCATAGCCCGCCGGTAGCGTCCTGACCGCTTCGAACGGCACGAGGCCGCCTGTGCGTGCATCGAAGTGGAACGACCGTATGATCGAATCCTGCTCGCAAACGACGTAAAGTATTCGGCCGCCTCTGCCGAACACCAGATGACGCGGCGCGCTGCCCGCCTCCAGTCCGACCGCCGGCACCGCCGCCGGAACCAGCTTTCCTGTCGACAGATCCAGCGACCAGATCAGCAGGCGGTCGAGCCCGGCATTGACCGCGATGACGAATCGCCCGGTTGGATCCGCACGGATCATGTGCATGCGTGGTCCGGAGTGGTCCGACCGCGCATTGTTGCCCGGAGCGTTGTCTTTCGCATGCGGTGGGTTGAGCGGCGCCTGGTCGCTCTGCTGATAGGTTGCGGCACTGAGGCTGCCATCTTCATGGGTGATCGGCAGCACCGAGACTGATCCACCATCGTAGTTCGCGACCAGGAGGTAGCGGCCCGACGGATGAACGCTGATGTAGCAGGGCACCGGGCTGCCGGAACTGACGGTGTTGAGTTTGCGGAGCGAATGATCGCCTGGATCTATTGCGTAGGCGGTGACGCTCCCGGCTTTCGGATCATGAAACACCACGTCCTCGCTCAGGGCGTACAACGTCCGTTGCGGCCGATCGAGCGCGATCCAGGACGCGTTCGGCATCGGTGTCGTGCGGACCAGGGAAAGCCGGCCCGTTTGCGGGTGCAGCCGCACCAGCGCCACTCCGGAGCCGGTGCCATTCGTGTCCGGACCGGGCGTGTAGCAACCGATATAGGCCAAATCGTCCGTGGCCGCCCGATGTGCGACGTCACGTCCAAGTGCCGCCCGGACCGGGTGGCCAAGCAGCGCCGCCAGCCCAAACATGGAGGTGGCAGTGATGAGATGCCGACGGTCGAGAACTTGGAATGATCCTAGCTCGGTCACAGCCATACCCTTCGTGTTGCTAGCAGATCGAGGCTGCGAATCCTCAAGTGCCATGTTTATCTCGTGATACGGTGGTGCGTGTGCAAACCCAAATGGTCGCGACAGTCCGAGTATCAACCGCGGCTATAAGCCGGCGTAGAACATGCGCAAAAAGGGTAAGGATGCAGATTGGATGTAGGCCGGATCGGTGTAGAGAGGCGCCTGCCTGCTCCACAACAACGATCAAAGGCCAATTGCTCAGATGTTAGACGCTACGATGTCTAACGTCGCTGAGACTGATGGAGGCGTGGGCGCACAGGACCGGGTCCCGTGCGCTCATTTTTGTCGAGGCTAAATTTTTAGAACTTGCCGGTGACACCAAAGCGGAAGGCACGGCCGAGGATGCCGGGAGTCGACCAGGAAGGATTGTACTGGTAGCCGCCATAGGTCCCGGTATCGAGCGGCGGCCCGGAGTCTGCGACGTTGTAGATGTTAGTGTAGAGGTGGAGCTTGTCGTTCAGCGCGTAGTCGAACGTGAGGTCCACGTCCCAGAAGCCCTTAACCGAACAGCGCTGCGGATCTCCGGTGAATCCCTGTTGCGCGTCATCGCAGTTGTTGGCAGTGCCAGGACCAGTGGAGTCTTCGGCGGTCGTCTTGTAGCCACTAGTATAGTAGGTCGCCACACCCATGGTTAGCTTCTTATAGATAAACGTGTTGAGCCAGCTCGCGCGCCAGCGCGGCGTGCCGGAGCCGGAGGTGATGTTTACCGGTCCTAGTGTACCAGCATAGTGCTCAACACCTACGCCGGGCTGGTTGAGGTTGTAGCGGTTGACGTAAGTCGTGGTGCCGCTGCTGATCCAATGCACGTCTCGGAGGCGGCCGGGCAAGTGAACACTGGTGGAAAGCTGGAGGTCGAAGCCATCGGTGACCAAGCTTGCGGCATTTGTATACGTGATGTCGACGACACCCGCACGCGACATCGCACCGGGATGGTCGGGATCGGATACGTCCGCGATTACGTTCGCGGGGTTCTGGCCAGCGTAATAGGCGTTGAGCGACTGGGTGTAATCAGCAGCAACAATATAGTCGTTCTTCTTGATGTAGTAGTAGTCCGCTGACAGGCTGAGCCATGGTCTTGGCTGGAGGATCACGCCGCCGTTAAAGTTGTTGGACCGTTCCGGCTTCAGTTTCGGGTTGCCGACTGTCTCGAGCCCGATCTGCGGTGACGTGGCGTAGGCGTCCGGTCCGGTGCCGGCCCCGTTTGGGTGCATGGCCAAGAAGGAGGCCGGGAGTGGCGAGGAGGGCACGTATCCGACATTGGTGCCGCCGGTCTCGGCAAAGCTTGGTACACGGAACCCCTTCGAGTAGGTGCCGCGAAAAGTCAGTTGCGGGATCGGCTTGATGATGACACCGACCTTGGGCGCGAAGTTGTCGAAGCCCTCAGAATAATTATCGTAGCGGCCGGACACGTTGACGGCGAGCTGCTTCAAGAACGGTATGCCCAACTCAAAGAAGGTCGACCCAACCTTACGCTGGCCAAAAGCGAAGAATGGGTTGATGCCGCGCAGGTACTGCCCCGTACCTACGAAGGGGTCGGGCCCGGTGTTGGCACTGGGATCGCTCAGCGACTCATAACGGGCCTGCCCGCCGATACCAAGCGTAGTCATGCCGCCCGGCAAGTTGAACAGTCCTTTCGAGAGTACCACGTCGAGCGCATATTCCTGCGATTTAGCATTGACCACCGAGGTCGGAGCGACAGCTGAGCGTTCCGCTGCCGTGTTCTGCGACGGGTCCATGAAATTGTAAGTGCCGTTGGCAACTGCATCGAGGACGCCCTGGAAGGTGGGCTGACCAGTAATTGTGCGACGCAGGCTGTCGACCATGCCGACAACGCTGACGTTATAGTGCCAGTCCCCACCCCAATGCGACAGGATCGAGCCGTTGACGCCAGTGGAGCCGCGCATGGACTGGTTGAAATCGGTTTCGGTTGGGTTCAGGTCACCGAAACGATAGTAGATTTGAGCCGGATTGCCCTGCGCTGCAAACGGGTTCTGTGGATTCAACTGGCCGTTGGGGAGGCGGACCGGCAGAGTGATGTTGGCGAGGCTGACGTCGTTGGTCTCGCTGTGGTCCCGGATCTGGCGTGGGGTACCGGGAAAATAGACCTGGTTCTGCGAGTAGGTGAACATGGCATAGCCCTGGGCGTTCTCGCCCAGATTGACTGTTGCCTTGATTGTCGAACTGATGCGCCGGTCGCTCGGCTGGATAATCGAGTAGTCGTGGACCAGATCCTGCTCGCAGACCGTGCCGACACCCGAAACGACGTGCGGAGTAAGTCCGCTGCAGCCAAGCTTCGAGTTGATCGGTTGGATCAGTCCTGATCCCGCCGGTGTGAGGCTACCGTCGTTGTTTATCGAGACCGGCCGCACCAGCGCGACACGCGTGCCGGTGCTGCTGACGCCGGTGTAGCTGCCGTCCGAGTTCAGGCCGTTCGGGTTGCCATTCGTGCCGCCAATGTCGCTCAGGTTGCCCGAGTTGAAGGGAGAACCACGTTGTTCGTTCTTGATCAGGTCGTCTTGCTGATACTCGCCGTTGATCCAGACGTTGAAATTGTCGTGGTTTAGGTCGCCGTAGCCATAATTGGCGTATAGCCGTTGGTGGCCCCCATCGGCGTGCTGCGTCAGGCCGCCTTCAGCGCCCCCATCGAAGCCCTGAATTTGTTTCTTGGTGATAATGTTGACCACACCGGCCACCGCGTCCGCGCCGTAGGTGGCCGAACCGCCGTCCTGCTGCACGTCGATCGACTGCACGATCGATTGCGGAATGGAGTTAAGGTCGACGAAGTTACGCTCGCCGTCATCGGATAGTGGGTAGTAGGACGCGCGCTGTCCATCAATCAGCACCAGTGTAGAGTCTGAAGTAAGTCCGCGCAGCGATACGGCCGTGGCGCCGCTGGCAAAAGCGCCGTTACCGCTGAAGTTGGCAGGTAGGTTGCCCGAGCCGTTGGCGGTGATCGTCTGCAGCGCCTGCGATACTGTGGTTATGCCCCGGCGCTGCAGGTCGGTTGCGCTCAGGCGCGTTACAGGGTTGGCGCCGGACAGGTTCGGGTTACGCAAGATCGAGCCGGTGACGGTGACTGACTCCGTAGTGTCCCTTGCCGACACTGCGGCAGCGCCCGGACTCTGGATCGCCGCGACCGCGGCGGCGTTGTTCTGAGGTGCGCCGAACGGTGCTGCTGAGACAGTGCCGGAGGGTGAGCCGGGCGTCGGAGCAGCGGGCGTCGCCACCTTACGACCTTTCGCGTGTGCGCTCGTATGAGCCTTGGTGGGAGTGGCGGTCTGGGTCGATGTCTGAGCTGCGGCAGGTCCGGCCATGCTCAGGGCAAGGTAAGCAGCTGCAACGGCCGAGGTGGAAAAGCAATAATGTCGATGTCGGGACTTGGATCTCATGGCCGAAAGGTTCCACTCGCATCTTGGATGGGACGCACGACCTCTAGTGTCGTGTCCAAACGTTACATTTTGACGAGGTGCAGAAACAAGCCAGATATCAACCCAACTTCAGCATGTATGCGTAGCAGTGACATTTCGGTAACGGTATATTCTAAACCATATCGACAAGTTTATAGTTCATTTTTGTTTTCGCTGGGTTTGCTGAAACGTTGCATGGCGCTGACCTACTAGTTGCCGCCGAATACGACGCCGGGCTAAAGCACGGCGTGTTCCCTAAACGCGCTGCGCGACACGGCCATTTCTTGCCGGAAACAAATCTTCCGTTCGGCGACATTACCTACATATCAATCCTTGGTGGTTTCCTCGATCTGATCGCGATTACACGCTGGGTAACCCGGCGTTAAGGATATGGCGGGTGTCGTGAATCGACTCGTTAGACTCGAGAAGCAAGCCGGTATATTATGCTCGATGGTTCGCATCGAATTTAACTTTAGCGCGGACCACGATGTCAGAATGTCCTATTAAGTTCCGAGCAGTGCTTACCGCCACTGAAGCCTCACCCGGCCGGAGTATCGAAAATTCGATATCCGATAGCCGGGCGCGGCATGCTCAGTACGTTTCGTTCAGAGCCTAACTTCTTCCCGTGCCGAAACCCGTTCTCAGGCCGCTTCCGCCGCGATCGCCTCGCCGAGCGTAGTGACGATGCGGTCGATATGGCCGCTTTCGATAATCAACGGCGGCGACAGCGCCACGATGTCGCCGGTGGTGCGGATCAGCACGCCGGCATCGAAGCATCGCTGCATGATGCGGCCGGCGCGATCGGCCGGCTTGCCGTCGCGCGGCCTGAGTTCGATGCCGGCAATCAGCCCGGCATTGCGGATGTCCACCACGTTCGGTCGGTCGCGCAACGAATGTATCGCGTCCTGCCATTCCGGCTCGATCGCCTTCGCGCGTGCGGGCAGTGCCTCGTCGCGATGGATGTCCATGGTCGCGATCGCCGCCGCACAGGCGAGGGGATGGCCCGAATAGGTATAGCCATGGAACAGCTCGATCCCAGGCGCCGCGTTATCCACCACCTGAGAATAGATGTCGTTGCTGACCGCGACGGCGCCCATCGGCACTGCCGCGTTGGTCAGCCCCTTCGCCATCGTCAGGATATCCGGCGTGACATTGTACAAGTCGGCCGCGAAATTCGCCCCCATGCGGCCGAACCCGGTGATCACCTCGTCGAAGATCAGCAGGATGCCGTGCTTGTCGCACAGCGCCCGCAGCCGCTCGAGATATCCTTTCGGCGGCACCAGGATGCCGGTCGATCCGGCCACTGGCTCGACGATCACCGCGGCGATCGTGTCGGGACCGTGCAACTGGACCATGTCCTCGACAGCATCGGCCAGCTCGGCCCCGTGCTCGGGCTGCCCCTTGGTGAACCGGTTCGACGCCAGGTGCGTATGCGGCAGATGGTCGACATTGCCGAGCAGGGGCCCGAACTGCTTCTTGTTGGCACCGATGCCGCCGACCGACAGCCCGCCGAAATTGATCCCGTGATAGCCGCGCTCGCGGCCGATCAGCTTGATCCGCTGTGCCTGCCCGCGCGACCGGTGATAGGCCAGCGCGATCTTGAGCGCGGTGTCCGCACTTTCCGAACCCGAGTTGGTGAAGAATATTCGGTCCAGCCCCGCCGGCGTCACCTGCGCCAGCCGCGACGCCGCCTGGAACATCAGCGGATGCCCCATCTGGAAGCCCGGCGCGAAATCCAGCAACGCCGCGGTTTTTTGAATCGCCTCGACGATCTGCCGCCGTCCGTGCCCGGCATTGACGCACCAGAGTCCGGCGGTGCCATCGAGCACCTCGCGTCCTTCCGGGGTAAAATAGCTCATGCCCTCCGCGCGACCGAGCAGCCGCGGCGCCTGCTTGAAGGCGCGGTTGGCGGTGAACGGCATCCATAGCGCGTCGAGATCGTTCGGGGTCGCCTGACTCGTATCCATGAACGGACTTTCTAGGCTCTTGCGGGAAAACAGATCGGCGCGAAGGCGGGCCGGGACACGTAGCGTCCGGTTCCAGGCGCCGTGCGCAGCGCGCCGTCGTGCCAGGCGAGGCGCCCGCCGGTGATGGTGCTGCGCGCGAGCCCGGTCACCTGCATGCCTTCATACACGTTGAAATCGACCCGCTGGCGATGCGTGCGGGCCGAGATCGTCCGGCTGGCGGCGGGGTCCCACAGCACCAGGTCCGCATCCGCGCCGACCGACACCGCACCCTTGCGCGGATGGATGTTGAAGATCTTCGCGGCGTTGGTCGAGGTGATCGCAACGAACTCGGCCGGGGTGAGGCGTCCGGTGCGCACGCCGTGATGCCACAGCACGCTCATGCGGTCCTCGACACCGGCGGTGCCGTTCGGGATCAGCGTGAAATCGTCCCGGCCCTTGGCTTTCTGCGGCGCGCAGAAACAGCAATGGTCGCTCGCCGTGGTCTGCAACTGCCCGGATGCCAGGCCTGCCCACAACGCCGCCTGATGCGATTTCGGCCTGAACGGCGGGCTCATGACATGTGCCGCGGCACTTTCGAAATCGCCCGACGCATACACGCTCTCGTCGACCACCAGATGCTGTGCCAGCACCTCGCCGAACACCCGCTGACCCTTGGCGCGGGCACGGGCGATCGCGTCGGTCGCGTCCTTCGTCGAGACGTGCACGATATAGATCGGCGCCCCGACCAGATCGGCGATCGCGATGATGCGTTGCGCGGCCTCGCCCTCGACCGCCGGCGGTCGCGACAACGCATGGCCTTCCGGCCCTCTTATGCCCCGCGCCAGCAGTGCCTTCTGCAGGTGCGCGACCGCGTCGCCGTTCTCGGCGTGCACGTTGCACAAGGCACCGAGCGACAGCGCATGGCCGACGCTTTCGAGCAGCACGCCGTCATCGACCATCAGCGCACCCTTGTACGCCATGAAATGCTTGAAGCTGTTGACCCCGTGGTCGCGTACCAGCGTCGCCATCTCCTCGGCCACGCTGTCCGACCAATGCGTCACGCACACATGGAAGCTGTAGTCGCACACCGCTTTCGCTGCCCGTTCGGACCACACCCGCCAGGCCTCTACCAGCGAACCGCCCGGCGACGGGATCGCGAAATCCACGATCATCGTGGTGCCGCCGGACAGCGCCGCCTCGGTGCCGGTCCGGAAATCGTCGCTGGAGACCTCGCCCATGAACGGCATCTCCATGTGCGTGTGCGGATCGATCCCGCCCGGCATCACCAGCAGCCCGCCCGCATCGACGATCTCGACCCCCGTCGGCGCCTCCAGGTCCGGACCGATCGCCACGATCACGCCGTCCCGGATCAGCACATCGCCGCGCGACGTGGTTTCCGCGGTCTGGATCGTGCCGCCGCGGATCAGCAGCGGTGGGACCGGCAGGGGCAGGACCGGAAGGGGCATCGGGCTGGATTTTCCTCGAGCAAGACAAACGTTGGGACCAGGGCGACCGGCCGGTGCGCCCACGGGTCGCGGCGACGACGGCCCAATGCAAGATTCAGGCCTTGCGTCGTTACGCCTTGTGCTGGACAAGCAGGGACGAGAAACGGAGCCAGGACGGGGGTCGGGGCGGCATCCATGACCACACCGACCAGTCAGCAGCCGGACGTGCCTGGGCGCGATCCGGCGACGCCCGGCCTTCCACGCCGCACCAGCACAATCCAGATCCTGCGAGCCGCCGAGGAGCTGTTCGCCCGGCACGGCCTGGGCGGCACCACCATGGCCGCGATCGCCGATGCCGCCGGCCTGCCCAAGGCCAACCTGCATTATTATTTCGGCAGCAAGGACCTGCTCTACCGCGCCGTGCTGGAAGACATCCTCTCCACCTGGCTCGGCGATGCCGACGTCTGGATCGTGATCGAACGTACGCCATCCGAAGGCCTGACCGGCTATATTCGCGCCAAGATGGCCTGGACCCGCGCCCGCGCCGACGCATCGCGCATCTTCGCCGGCGAGTTGCTCGCCGGTGGCCACCAGATCCGCCACTTCCTCGCCTTCGATCTGCGCGCCCATGTCCAGCGCATGGAGGAGGTGTTCGCGCACTGGACCCGGGCCGGCCTGATGCAGCCTGTTTCGGCGCCGCATCTGCTGTTCTGCATCTGGGCGATGACCCAGAGCTACGCTGACTTCAGTCCGCAGATGGAGGCAGTGCTGGGCCGCGGCAACGGCCTCCGCCCGGACGATTACGAGGCCGCCGTGACGATGATCCTGCGCATGGTTCTGGCCGGCTGCGCTGTTGGAGACACCAAGGTTGCTTGACACCGTCCTGCGTGGCCTACCCGGTATTGTGCTGCTGATCGCTGTCGGCATCCTGTTCTCCACCAACCGTCGCCGGATCCAGCCGCGCGTGGTTCTGGCGGCACTCGCCTGCCAGGTGGCACTTGGAGTGCTGGTCCTGTTCGTCCCGGCCGGGCGCGCGGTGCTTCACGTTGCCTCGAATGCGGTCAACGCGGTGCTGGGCTTTGGCAGCGAAGGTATTTCGTTCGTATTCGGCGGCCTGGTCTCACCCCGGATGGACGCGTTGTTCCCCGACGGCGGCTTCGTGTTCGGTCTCCGTGTCCTGCCGCAGATCATCTACATCTCCGCTCTGATCGCCGTGCTGTACTATTTCGGGATCATGCAGGCACTTGCTCGCATTTTAGGCGGCATGGTCAGGCTGGTGATCGGCACCTCGCGGATCGAGAGCTTCTCGGCGGTCACCACGATCTTCCTGGGCCAAAGCGAGATGCCGATCGCGCTGAAACCATACGTGCCGATGCTCACCCGGGCCGAGCTGTTCGCGGTGATGTCGAGCGGCACCGCCTCGGTGGCCGGGTCGGTGCTTGCAGGCTATGCCGGCCTCGGCGTGCCGATGGAATATCTGCTCGCCGCCTCGGTGATGGCCATCCCAGGCGGCCTGCTGTTCGCCAAGCTGCTGGTGCCGACCACCGAGCCGTCACGCGTCACCGAGTTGAACGTATCGTTCGACGCCGAGCGCCCGGCCAACGTGTTCGAGGCGATCGCCATCGGCACCACCAACGGCGTGCATGTGGCGGTCGCCGTCGGCGCGATGCTGATCGCCTTCATCGGGTTGATCGCCTGCCTGAACGGGCTGATCGGACTGGCCGGTAACTGGTTCGGCCACCCGGGGCTGTCGCTCGAGCTCATGCTCGGCACGCTGTTCGCACCACTCGCCTGGATAATCGGCGTGCCCTGGCATGAGGCCAAACCGATCGGCGGGATCATCGGCCAGAAGCTCGTGTTCAACGAGTTCGTGGCCTACGTGCATCTCTCGCCGATGATCCGCGCGCATGAATTTTCCAACCGCGCGATCGCGATCGCCTCGTTCGCGCTGTGCGGCTTCGCCAACTTCTCCTCGATCGGCATCCTGCTTGCCGGCTACGGCAGCGTCGCTCCGGAGCGTCGTGCCGAAGTCGCGCGCATGGGCCTGCGTGCCGTGCTCGCCGGCACCCTCTCCAACCTGATGAGCGCCACCATCGCCGGCATGTTCATCAGCTAGACCGGATATATTGCACCGAATGACGAAGATCACCGTGAGGTCGGCCGGTCAGGGCGCATAGCCCCGTTTGGCGTACACGGCGGTCGCCGTAATCATCTGTGTATCCGGCAAGGACAAGGCGGCAGGGTTATCGGTCAGCGCCGCCAGCGCGTCGACCTGCATCGGCCGGCCGAGCAGATAACCTTGTACCTGGTTGCACTGGTGAGCGCCGATAATTGCCAGTTGCCTTGAATCTTCCACGCCTTCGGCAACGACCGACATGCCGAGATTATGCGCGAGCCCGATGATCGTGCGAACGATCGTGGTGGCATCCTCGCTACGACCGAGCTCCTGGATGAACGACTTGTCGATCTTGAGCTTGTCGAACCGGAACGAGTGCAGATAGCTCAGGCTCGAATAGCCGGTGCCGAAATCATCCAGCACGATGTGCACACCTTGTTCGCGTATCGCGCGGAGAAGGTCGAGCGCGCTCGCGGTGTGCTCCATCAGCACACTCTCGGTAATCTCGATCTCCAGCCGATCCGGCGAAAGCCCGGTGCGAACGAGCGTCGCGGCAACGATCTGCGCCAACTCAGCCTGCCTGAACTGTGACGGCGAAATATTCACAGCGATTCGTAAGGGCCTTTCCCAGCGGGCCGCGGTCGCGCAGGCGGTTTCGAGCACCCACTGGCCGATCCTGTCGATCAAACCTGTCGCTTCCGCCAACGGAATGAATTCCAGCGGCACGACCAGCCCACGCTCGGGATGGTTCCAGCGAAGTAACGCCTCGAACCCTT
>JBPBQO010000152.1:0-10410 GCA_050954785.1 Janthinobacterium lividum
TTGATGCCGAAATCCAAGGCCTTGTGGATGATGCGGATGCAGGCGTCATGGTCGGAGTTGCCGATGCTGCCGAACATCATCGCGCCCAGGCAATAGGGACTTACCTTGATGCCAGTCCGGCCGAGCGTACGGTATTGCATGACTGTCTCCTGCTTCTGCCAATGTGTTGCCAATGCCACGCTTGCGCGGTAGCAAAACAAACGGAACATGCTCCACATAATACGGAACACGTTCCGTTTGGCAACAGGGAATGCGGGTGACCAAGGCGCCGACCGGACATGACGAGAGGCAGCAGGTCTGGCCGAGGGCCGATCGCGGGATGCGTGCGGATGCACAGCGGAACCTCGTGGTGCTGCTTCGAGCTGCAAAGGAAGTGTTCGCTGCCTCCGGCGTCGATGCGCCTGTCCGCGAGATCGCCGATCGCGCCGGAGTAGGGATCGGCACCGTCTACCGGCACTTTCCCCGCCGCGCCGATCTCGTCGCAGCTGTGTTTCGACAAGAGATGGACGCCTGCGCCGATGCCGTGGACATGCTTGCGGCGAAACATCCGCCCTTCGAGGCTCTCGCGGAAGGCATGCAGCTTTTCGTCCAGCTTGCAGCTACGAAGCGCGGCCTTGCGGAGGCGCTGCACTCGGGAGACCCGGCGTTCGATGCGTTGCCGGCACGCCGCGAGCAACGTCTAAGGCCGGCTTTCCAGGCTTTATTTCAGACGGCGATGGCGGCAGGCGCACTGCGGCGCGACATCGACGCTGACGAGTTCCTCAACGCAACCGCGAGCCTATGCATGTCGGCCTATGATGGCCGTCCGGACCATGTGCAGCGAATGGTCGCATTGCTCGTCGACGGCTTGCGTCATCAGGCGGCCTGAACGTCTGCTTTTGATCTTTCAGGTCGAACAGAAGACGGTCGGCCTCTCTGGTCGAGAACATCTCTGCTCGGCGAGTACCAGCCGTCAAATTTTCTCTATGAGTTGACCAACCGGGCGCGCTGCTGAATTTTGCGCCGATGAACAACCATTATGCCGTCCATCGCGACGACTTCCCCGGCTCGCTCGCCGATGCCGATGTCCGGCGCCGCCGCCTGGAAATGCTGAACCAGCCGCACGTCAAGCCGCTGGTCGATTACGTGCGCGAAACCAGCCGTCGTGCATTCGCCTATGTCCCGAACTTCGATCCGCTGGACGGCGGCACCAAGGCACGGGTGCTGTTCCTGTTCGGGGCACCGGGGCCGGGCACCTTCCCGCCACGCGGCTCCGGCTTCGTGAGCCGGAACAACAGCGACCCAAGCGGCCGGGCGACCTGGGCGCTGATGCAGAAGGCCGGTGTCCCCAGGAAGGACACGGTGTCCTGGAACACGGTCGCCTGGAGCACCGGCGACAAGTCCGGCAAGGCGGCAAATATTGCGGCGGCCGGCGAGCTGCGCAAGCTGCTGCCCCTGCTTCCCGACGTACGGGCCGTGGTGCTGGTGGGCAACTTCGCGCGCGATTTCGGCGGGCCGATCGTCAAGCAGACCGAGCTGAAGATCTTCCATACCGTCCAGACCGGTACGCAGGTCGAGCACGATCCCGACACGCGTGACCGCTGGCTCAAGATCCCCGAGATCTGGCGCAAGGCCTGGGACCTGACGGCCTGAGGTCTGCTGGCTTGCGTCGACCGGACCGCACGCTAGATTTGCCTACCAGGACAGGACGAGAGCGTGCAGCAGGCGTCGCCCAATTCTGACCCAACCGGCCAGGCGACGCAGGACTGGGCGCTTCCCGGTCCATTCGGCATCGAGCGCTGGCACCGGACCGGCAACCGTTTCACCACGGTGGACACCGGCAACGACACGATCGGGCTGCCGACCGACGCGCTGACGCTCGAGCGGTTGCGTGTAAAAACGCCTGCCTGCGTGCATGCCGGCCCGTTTCCAAACGCCTTCCGGTTCTGTCCGGACTGCGGCACGCGCGTGTCCGACGCACCGGTTGTCCCGACCGCCGAAGTCTGGTCGCCACCGTTCGGGGCGAGCGATGGATTGCCCAGCCTCGACGATCGCCGGCTACCGGACCCATCGAGCCACGAGGAAATCGCGGTTCCCGCCTCGCCGGCGCTCGGTTTTGCGGTGGCGGGCACGCCGCCGATGCTGCTCGCCTGCGATCGCGCCAGCGGCCGGATCAGTGGGTGGTCCGAATCGACCGGACAGTGGATCGGCCGCGTCCAGGTCGCCGGCTGCCTCGATCTGCCGCGCTGGAGCTGGGCCGCGAGCGCCACCTTGGCTGGCATCGCCATGCCGACCGATCGTGGTCCGGTCTGGATCGATCTGTCCCGGCCACTGGCCGTGCCGGTCGTCGCGATGAACGGCTCCCCGGTCGGCGGGGCCATTTCGATCGGCAACCATGTTGCCACGCCAATTCAGCACCCGTCGGGCTTTGCCATCGCCATGCTCGACCGCACCGGGAGTGCACCGGGCTGGACCCTGGTACTCGTCACCGGCGCAACGGCGACTTCGACCGGCCCGCTCACCGCCCCTGTCGTGGCGGCGGAACTCGCAACCTGGTGCGGCGCCGACGGCCAGCTCACGCTGCAGATGACGGTGGACGGTGCTGTCGCGCGATGGCGTCCGTGGCGGGACGGGCTGCAACCATTGCCCGGCGTCCGGCCGGTCATGGAGCGCAACGGCACGCTGCACCAGCTCGCCCGCCTCGATGCGCAGACGCTGGTGCTGGAAAGCCTGTCCGCGCCGGGCCAGGTGCCCGAACGGCGGGTGGCGCGCGGCTATGCGATCAGCAGCGGCCGTGCGGTGTTCCGCGAGAATACGCGCCTGCGCCTGCCCTGGGACCAGCGCGAGGCGGCCGAGTATCTGCTGCCCGACGACAGCTTCCTGGCGCCGCTGCTCGCCCTCGACGAGGAACGCTACATCGTTGCCGTCTGCAACCGGCGCGCCGGTCTCGGCGCCTTCCTCGGCGATCCCGCATCTTCGGCCGAGCCGGACGACATCCATTCATGCGTCCTGCATGTCAGCCGCGGCCCACGCTCGCTGGAACCGCTCGACTGCGTGCTGCGGGCCCGTCATGCCTGGGACCTGTCGGTCACGATCCATGCCGGCTGGCTGTACGTCCATGGCGCGGTCGACAACACCCTACACCGATGGCGCCTGCACGATGCACCGTAACCGACGCGTCCCGGCGCTGTTCGCCCTGCTGCTGTGCCTGCCGGCGCCGGTATGCGCGCGGGCCCAGGTAATATCGGTCTACCTGATTCAGAACTCGGGCTGGATGGAGCCTTTCTATGTCGACCCCAATGCCGCGTTCCGGCCGCTCCTGAACGCGCTGGTCGCCGGCTCGAACGCCGGTGGCGAGGTGGTGATCGCCGATTTCGACCAGGATGGGCAGCTCCCCGGCCGACACTCGCCCAACGTGGTGTATCGCGGACCGGACGATGCCGCCCGCATCACGCGCGCCATCGCCGCAATCGACCTGCCGGTGCAGTCGAACGGCCGGCTCACCGACGCCGATTTCGACGGCGCCCTGGTGCGCGGCATCAACACGATCCTGGAAGGCCGTCCCGGCATCATCTGGCTGGTCACCAACAACCGGAACTCTCCCAACAACAGCCAGCGGGTCAACGAGAACACCCGCGACTTCGCCCGCCGCCTCGGCTCCAGTCCGGCGCTGCCGGTGATCGTGTCCTATCCGGTGCGCATGCCGGCGCAGGGACACTTGTACAGCGCCAGCGGCCTGATCGTTTACGGCATCGCCTACGGCACCGAAGCGGCGACGGAACTGCGCCGCCTCACCCACGCATCCGGCCTCACCCGCCTGTTCAGCGAGCCCGCCGTGCAACTGAAGCCGCTGGATCAGGCGCCTCTGGTGTTCACCCCGCAGACCACGACCACGCCCGGCCTGACCGTCAGCCGCCCGCCCGACGGACGCCTCCGGATCGAGGGCGTGCCCGGCGGACGTGCCTCCTCGGTCGACATCACCGGCACGCTGCGCTCGGACTATTATCCGCACGTGATCGACCAGGCGCAGGTAAGCCTGCGCTGGGAGAGCCTGGACCATGTCCCGGGCCAGGCGGCGCTGCCGCTGCTGCAAGGCTTGATCGAGCCCGGCGTGCTGCACCGGGTCGCCCCGCGCGACGTGTTGCAGGACGTGCGGATCCGGCTGGATATCCCGCGGATCGACCGTTCGCCGGGCCTCGCCGGCTGGCTGCAGCACGACGTCACCCTACACGGCACCCTGGCGATCGACCTCGGCGGCCTGACGCTGTCGCTGCAGGACGGGTTCGTCGCCAAGATGTCGCAGATCGCGGCCCTGGATCAGTTGCCGGCAGTGTTCTTCGATAATCGCACCGTCACGGCCGCGTCGGCGGCCCTGCCGGTCACGCTGGTGGTGCATTTCTCCGCGATGCGGCTGATCCTGGCGCTGCTGGGCCTGTTCGGGCTGCTGCTCCTGCTGGCGCTGCTGCTGTTCCTGCTTCGCCGGGATCGCGAATATACCGTAGCCCTAAACGGCCAGATGCGGCGGGTCAGGCTGCGCCCGTTCCAGACGCGGCTGATTGTTCTGCCGGATGGCCGAGCGTTCTCGGTGCGTGGCAGACTGGCCGGACCGCCCGCCGTGACGGAACGCGACCCCGCCGATCAACGCTGACGCTCTCCAGAGCTTCGTTCAGGACAGAAATGACCGACCCGTCGCATACGCCGTCCGCGCCCGCATCCACGGCCCCGCCGTCGGACTTCAACATCCGGCCGCCCACCGAAACGACGCCGGCGCCCGCGACGCCCCTATCCTCGATTCCTGCGCAGACGAGCGGGACCGGCACGCCGATCAACGCGTCCTCCCTGCCCGGCGAGGACGGCCACCTGTCCAGCACCGATGCGGTGATCGGGGCCGCGATCATGCTGGCGCTGGCCATCGCGATCTTCTTCGTTCGTGGCGCGGTGCGGACCCACCTGATCGCCCACCGCGCCTCGCCCTCCGCCGCGGGCAATGCCGGCTGGGCGCTGTTCGCGTTGCTGCTGTCGGTCTCGGTGCTGATCGTGTTCGGCCTGCTCGGCGGGCTCTGGTCGGTGCTCGGCTTCACCATCCCGCTGGCAGTAATGATCCTGGTGACGGCGATCCTGTTCGTCCTGCTGTATCGCACCGCTGCCCAGGGCCGGACCCGCGGCCGCCGACCCGCCAGACGCTGAGGGCCACGCCATGTCATCCACCCAGACCCCCCAGCCCCACTCCGGCAAGCCTCCGCAGGACGAGGACCGCCCCGCCGCGCGCAAGGTGCAGCCGACCTTGTTCGTCGGCATCGGCGGCACCGGCATGCAGATCCTGCTGCGGCTGCGCCGGCGCATCCTGACCGGCGACTGGAACGGACGGCGGATCGACGACCTGTCGCGGTTCCCGATCGCCTCGTTCGTCTATTTCGACACCGACATGCGCACCGCGATCGAAAGCGACCGGCAGCAGAGCGCCGACCCGCTCGCCCGCATCGTCGCGTTCCGCGAAAACGAGCGGCTTCAGCACGCGGTCGACGTCAAGCGCTACGTCAAAGATCTCGACCGCTACCCGCTGATCGCCGACTGGCTGCCGGTCGCCGACTTCTCGCTGATCAACACAGAGAAAGGCGCCGGCCAGGTTCGCGCGATCTCGCGCTTGCTGTTCTTCGACCAGTTCCGCAAGCTGACCGACATGCTGCGCGAGCGCAGCGACGGCCTGCTTCGGAGCGTCGGGCGGCAGGACGATCTGGCGCACCTGAACCTGGAAATCGAGAACCGGCTGCGGGTGGTGGTGGTGTGTTCGGCCGCCGGCGGCACCGGGTCCGGCAGCTTCATCGACATGGGGCTGGCGCTGCGCTCGCTGATCCATCCCGCGCCGACCGTCGATCTCGTGCTGCTGCTGCCGGGCGGCTATCACGACCACCAGCGCCAGCGGGTGAACGCCAACGGCTACGCAGCCCTCATGGAACTCGAGCATGCGATGCGGCCGAACCCGCTGCCGCCGTTCGTCGAGCAATGGGCCGACCATCAGGGACCACTGCCGAACATCGCACCCTATGACGACGTCTATCTGCTCGACACCCGCAACGTGCTCGATGACGGTCTGGAGCAGGTCGGCGATCTCTACGACATGGCCGCCGACATCCTGTTCGAGGATTTCGGCACCAGCGAGTTCGCCGCCACCAAGCGCTCGATCGCGGTCAACCAGGCGCAGCACAAGATCGACAATTACGAACCGCCGCTGCCGGCGCATCTCGGTCGGCAATCATTGCGCTACAGCCAACTGTTTTCCAGTTTCGGCCAGGCGACGATCGATACCAAGAGCCGCGTCGCCGTCGATACCGCCGTTGCCGAAACCTCCAAACAGATGCTCAAGGCCTATTTCAACGTGGCGCTGGAGGATTCCGGACGGCTGCCGACACCGGCCGAGCGCGACGATTTCCTGGACCGGCAATTCTACCTGAACTCCAGCGCGTTCCAGCACGTCCTGCCCGGCGCCGAGGATGTTTCGACGATCAACGAGCCGTTCCTGATCGACAAGCTTCTCGAAAACGAAACCGGGCAGTCGGTGCTGGCCGAAATCGATCGCGACCTGCTCTCGACCTACCAGTCCGAGGGTTTCCAGAGCGCCGACCCGCACAACCTGCCGACCCTGGTGCTGCGCGAGTTCGAGCAGCGGCACGAGGACGTGCTTGGCAGCATCAGGCACAAGACCGGATCGGGCTTGGCTGCCGACCGCATTCTCGCCACCCGGCAGCGCCTGAGCGCCGAGCGGCGGGGCACAGGACCGAACGGTCTGCGGTCCGTTTTGTACGACTATCTCGACCAGCGCGACCGTGGCGGCCTGGACTACACGATCCGGCTGGTCGAGGACGCCAAGCTGCAGATCGAGCAGGAGATTGTCAGGCTCGACGAGGTAGAGGCGCGCTACGCGTCACGCGCCGGCGACACGCAGCGCCGGTTCGAGCAGTCGCTCGAGAATCTTCGCGAGGCCGTCAACCGGCGTTTCCCGTTCGGGCCCGACCGGAAGGCCGCGGAACGCTACCTCGAACATCTGCGCAACGAAACGGCATACTACCTGGCCATGCAGTTGCGCCGGCAGGCTGCCGTCGAAGCAAAGCTGTTCCTGCGCGAGATGTCTGATGTGCTGGGCACCCGTCGCGGCCAGGATTCCGAGGGTAACAAGCTTTGGGACGGCGCGGTCGCCGAACTGGTCCAGGGCCGGGTCCTGGTCCGCCACACCCTGCGCGAATTCGACACCGAGATCGGGCTGCTGCGCGAAGCGGTCTCGCGTCGCGACGCCGGCACCTACGTCGTGCTGCCGGCGGCCGACGTGGAAGCTCGTGCCATGCTCGGCAACAACGAGGAGGAGGTCCAGCGCTGGGCGGAGGAGATGTTCCGCGACGAAGGCGGTTCGCGCAAGCTGTTCCCTATCCTGCGCGACGATATGCAGCGCAGCATCCTGCTCAACCGCCTGCGCGGCTTTTCCCGGCTGCAGCTCGCTCCGCGCGCCGACGCGCTGCGTTCGGCGCAATCGATCCTGCTCGACATGAGCGCTCGCGACCGGATCGCATTGTTCCAGCGCGCCATGGTCCGCGCCATGCCCTGGCTCGACGCCTCGTTCGACCATCTCGGCGGCGGCATCGCGATGGGTCCGCGCTACACGCTGCTGATCGCGGTGGACGACAAGGAGGAGTTCGAACGCAACTTCAAAGCCGAGATCGAGCAGGTGGTGCCGACCGGCCGGCTCGGCATCGGTGCGCCGCAATACCTGAATTCCGGACTGCGCGACCGCATCCTGATCTATTGCGAGCTGAGCGGCATCCCGCTCGACAGCATCGATCCGCTGCGCACCGAATGGCGCATCAGCTACCAGCTCGAACAGAAAAAACCGCTGCCGCTGCACACGCACAGGCAGTCCGAGCGCTTCCCCGATCCTGTCGTGCCCACCACGCAGGAAATCGAGGAGATGCGTCGCAACATGGGGCTGTTCGTCCGTGGCGTCGCGTATGGCATCCTGGTGCGTGGCACCCGTCCGGGCCAGCCGTACCAGATCGATCTCGGCGGCGGCGACTGGGGCGATGCCGGCACCGAGCGGATCATCCGCGCGAGCGGCTTTTCGCGTCACCGCGACAAGGTGCAGGCCCGTATCGAGGCGTTCGAGCGCGATCTCGCGCCGGTCCAGGTCCTGGCCGCGAGCGCGCTGCTCGCCTGGACCGGCGAGCGCGTCTATGCCGCCCGCATGGCCCGGATCGGTCCGACCCAGACGGATCGCATCCCCGGCATCGTGCAGACCATGGTGATGGAACTGTCCCGCCAGCTCCGCGAACGCTATGTCCGGATGGAGGGTGCGGCGCCGCCGGCCGGGGCCGACACGCAGTTCGAGACGCTGAAACGAACCCTTCCGGACTGGACCGAGGAGTTGCCCGGCAGCGCCGCCGACGCGGACCCGCACGACGCCAACCGCGACCCGAACGACCAGCCGGAAGCCCGTGCCTCGGCCAAGCGCCGAATCGTGCCGGACCGGTTCCAGCCCGGTGCGCTGCAACTCCTGTTGAAGCCGGTCGGGTCGTCGCCTTCGGAGCCGGCGGTCGGGCTGCCCGCCTGGCATCTATCGATCGCGAAACAACTGACCGGGCCGTTCGGGGTGGCGCAATTGGCGCTGCTGGCGGCGCAGGGCACGCTCAGGGAAGGCACGAATGTCCGGCGGCTCGGCAGCACCGCCTGGCAACACGTGCGCGACATCCCCGAATTGTTGGCACTGCTGCACGGCGCGCTGCCGGAGGACGAGGACGACCTGCCCGATGACGAGTGAGCGGGCACGATCCACGTGAGATGGCGTTCGTCACTTCTGGCCGGGTGCGTGATGCTGTGGCCGTTCGCTGCGAACGCGCAGGACGTTTCCGACATGATGCCCTTTGGCCAGGTGATAGCGAGCCCGCTGGTCCGCGACCTCCAGCTCAACCTGCGCCGCCTCGCCTATTACCGTGGCGATGCGGACGGGCTGCGCAATCCGGATCTGCTCCGGGCGCTGCTCGCGTTCGAGCATGACGAGCAGGTAGCCCCCGAGGCGGAACCGACGCCGGCCATCCTGCAATTGAGCAACGAGGCGATCGCGCGGATCAGGTCAGGCGGCTCGTGCGAGGATTTCGGATCACTGCCGGCCGGTACGTCCGTGGCGTGCGGCAGCATCCGCTAGATGGCCATGCACGATCATTGCGCCGCCTGCGGCGAGACGCTGCAGGGCGCCGTATTGTTCTGCCCGTTCTGCGGTGTTTCGCAGCGGCCGATACCGAAGCCGCTGCCGGCCGAGCCGGTGATCCCGCCCCCCAGACCGCCGGCACAGCCCCAGGCTCCGCCAGCCTCGCCGATACGCCAGCCGATCCCGCAACGTATCGTCCCGATCGTCGTACCGATTCCGGATGTCGCGCCGCCACCGCCACCGCCATCGCCACCTGTTTCACGGCCGAAACAGCCGTTGACCCCGGCCCAGCAACGAAGCCGGCGCGATGCGCTCCGCAAGTTGTCGCTCGCGGCGATCATCCTCGTCTGTGGCGCAATCCTCTGGCAACACCTGACCAGCGGGCCGCATGCGACGCTCCGGGTCCATCTTTCACGCCAGGCAGAGGGCTCGCTGACCATCGACGGGACCAGGGCCGGCACTCCGGACGAGGCGATCAGGCTGGCACCCGGCCGGCATGTCGTCGGTTTCGATGCGGATGCCTGGACCACGCCGTCCGCAACCATCCGGCTTCGTGACGGCGAAACCCGCACCATCGAACTCGTACCGGTCCCGCATCGAGCCCTGCTGAGCCTGGACAGCATCCCGACGGGGGCACGAATCGTCGTGGGCACCAGACGCCTCGGCCGGGCGCCGGCGACGATCCCGCTGCCACCCGGCGAGGTTCGCGTAACCGCGGCGCTGGCCGGCTACCAGACCCTTGGCCAGACGATCATCCTGGCACCCGGCGAGCATCGCAGCCTGGCTCTGCCGTTGCAGCCGATCCCGGCCCAGACGTTGCATCTGCTCGCTCCAGCCGGCATCTGGAGCGATCCGGTCACGCTGGCGCAGGGCGACCGCTTCACCGTGCTGTTCCATGGCCGCATCCGGGTCCGGGTGAATGGACGGGTGCTCCTGCTCGATGGCGTCGACCAGACCGATCTCGGCGCTTTCGAAAGCCGAACCCTCGCCTTCACGGCGGTCGATGGCGCACCGGTGGCCGTCGACCTCATCATCCACAAGGCCTTCACCCCAGGCTGATCGGCCAGACACCTCGCATGAACGCCGTCCTGTCCATCCTGCTGCCGATCTTCGGCCTGATCCTTGCCGGCTATTTCAGCGGCCTGAAAGGCTGGCTCGGGAGCGGCGCGACCGACAGCCTGAACCGGTTCGTGGTCAAGCTGGCGCTGCCGGCCGAGCTGTTCCAGAGCATGGCGCAGGTG
>JBPBQO010000153.1:0-5826 GCA_050954785.1 Janthinobacterium lividum
CCGCGTTGCTGCCGATCTGGCACGTCGCGGGATTCGCACTGGGTGCGCTGACCGCTGCAATGAGCAAGCGTGCCGCGATGGCCTGCACCGTCGCGGTGGAAGAGGCGATCGACGAGCATTATGCCGAGCAGGCGGCATCGTTCGCCGAGGGCGAGGAGCCCGAGCTGCGAGCGACGATCGAGACATTCAGGCTCGAGGAACTCGAGCACCGCGACATCGGCCTGGCCAACGAGGCCGAGCTGACACCGGGCTATCGAGTGCTGGCACGGGTGATCAAGACCGGCTGCAAGGTCGCTATTGCCGCTAGCGAGATCGTGTAGGGCCTCGCTATTACCGGTTCCGTTAACCGGTTCTCAGCCCTTGCCGTGGCATCCGTCATGCCTGGCTCCGCGTGCATCCGTACGGAGGAGCGACTGGAGGGCTGCCTGTGACCGGTATTTCGAAGCGGATCACGATCCGCGCGAAAATCATTCTCGCCTTCGCTCTCGTGCTCGGGTGCACAGTCGCGATGGGACTGTTCGCGCTGGAGCGCCTCGGAGAGGTTGATGCGGCTGCAGCGGGTCTGCGTAACACCAATCTTCCCGCGACCAGGGCACTCGGCCAGATGGGGCAGACGTCGGAACGGTTCCGGCTGAACCAGTACCTGGCTGCGTCCGCGCTATCGGACGATCGTCGTCAGGCCAAGATCAGGCTTACCGAACAGCAAGCCAGTCTGTTCGAGGCGGCCTATGCCGACTACCAGCCGCTTGCCGGCGCCGGCGAGGAAGCGACGCTTGCGGCGTCGATCGCCGATTCATGGGCCCGCTATCAGACGGTCTCCGCTCAGCTTGTCGCGCTTCTGGCGGCACACGATGCTGTCAAGGCTGCGGCGTTGCTCGACCAGATGAACCCGGCGATGAACGATTTTCGCCAGGCGATACAGGACGCGGCGGATTTCGCCGTGCGTGACGGTACGCTCAGAGCCGATCGTGGAGCCAGCCTGGGACGGTCCGCTCATACCTGGATCGTCGTCGTGCTGTGCATGATGGCGCTGTTCTGCGTCCTGACCGGCTGGTCGACGATCAGAAGCATTTCCACGCCGCTGGCCGCGATGACGGCTTCCATGCATCGCCTAGCCGGCCGGGATCTGGCGACAATGATCCCGGGCATCGGCCGTGCCGACGAGATCGGAGGCATGGCAAGCGCGGTTCAGGTGTTCAAGGACAGCATGATCGAGGCCGACCGTCTTGCCGCCGAACAGGATGCCGCCCGTGTGCTCAAGGAAAGCCAGTCGATCCGGATGAACGATCTGGTTCGTGATTTCGAAGCCCGGGTCGGCGGCATGGTCGGTCTTCTGGCCTCCGCATCCACCGAACTTGAAGCAACCGCCCATTCCATGACCGGCTCCGCCAATCAGGCCAATCGGCAGGCGACCACGGTTGCCGCAGCCGCTGCGGAAGCCAGCATCGGCGTCCGGACCGTGGCGGCCGCTGCCGAGGAACTCTCTGCGTCGATCAGCGAGATCGGCCGGCAGGTAGCCCAGTCCGCACGGATCACCGGCCGGGCGGTGGATGATGCCAGGCGAACCGACACGATCGTTCGCGCACTCGCCGATGAAGCGCAGAAAATCGGTGGTGTGGTCGGGCTGATCCAGAACGTCGCCAGCCAGACCAATCTGCTGGCCCTGAATGCGACCATCGAGGCGGCCAGGGCCGGGGATGCCGGCAAGGGCTTCGCGGTCGTTGCGTCGGAGGTCAAGAACCTGGCGAGCCAGACCGCGCAGGCAACGGCCGAGATTTCCGGTCAGATCATGCGGATCCAGGATGCGACACGTGAAGCGGTGGAGGCGATCCGGGCGATCACCAGCACGATCGAGGAGGTCAGCATGATCGCAACCACGATTGCCGCCGCTGTCGAACAGCAAGGTGCGGCAACGGCCGAGATCGCACGAAACGTTCAGCAGACCGCAACAGCCGCCAACGATGTGACGATCAACGTTGCCGGGGTCAGCCAGGCCGCCAACGATACAGGCACTGCCGCCGGAGAGGTGCTGACAGCGGCTGCCGGCCTGTCGAAGCAGGCCGAAGAGCTGTCCAGCGAGGTCGGGATGTTCGTGGAAGGAGTTCGTGCGGCCTGAAACCGCACGAGACCGGCTTACAGCCTGTTGCGGCGGCCGCCCCGGCCGAAGAACAGGCTGATCACGAACAGCACGACGAAGACGAAAAACAGGATCTTGCCGATCGTAGCAAAGCTTGCAGCCACACCGCCGAAGCCGAACACCGCTGCGACCAGGGCAATGACCAGGAAGATCAGGGTCCAGCGAAGAAGGTCCATGGACAATCGTCCTTCTGGTCAGACCCATCACCGGCGCGCCGGTTGCGCCAGTGATCGGCCGAATGGATCAGTAGTAGTAGCGACGATGGTTGCGGTAACGCCAGTGACGGTGACGCGGGCCATGGTTGTAGCCAGGCGGCGGTCCGTGCGGGCCAGCCATCGGAGGACCACCGCGTCCCGGGCCTGGACCCGGCTGGGCCATCGCCATTGGTGCCGAGAGTGTCAGCCCGATGCCAAGCACCGAGCAGAGCAGGATGAGCTTGCGCATCGTGTCTCCTGTTGTGGAATGAAGGACCAGTGGTTAACGCCGCGCCGACCGTTTCGGCTGCATCAGGAAGATCGTTTCCAGTTGCTCGGCGCGGTGCGCACTGGTGTGGGCCGCCAAAATACGGGTTTTTGCGGCCTCCGCCACCCTGTCACGGCGTTCGGCCGGCCAGTCGAGCAGTTTCACCACGGTATCGGTATCGTCGGCCAGGACGACGTCCCGGCCCGGTGTCAGCACATCCTCGATCCCGTCCCAGCGATCCGAGACGATCGGGCATCCGCACGCACCGGCTTCGAACAGCCGGACGCTCGGGCTCCAGCCGGCGCGAATCATGTCGGCGCGGGTCACGTTCAGGGTCCAGCCGCAGGCCGAGTAGAAATCCGGGTGGTCCTGCGGCGCCAGGTGCTCGATCCGCTCGACATTGCCAGGCCAGTCGATCGAGGTGGGATATTGCGGTCCCGCGACCACGAACCGGCGCCGCGGCATGCGACGGGCAACCTCGATCAGCAGGCGGTCGAGGGTCGGCTGGCGGTCGTCGCTGTAGGTCCCGAGATAGCCGAGGTCCCAGCGTCGCGCGGCACCGGTCGGGCGATAACGCGCCGGATCGACCGAACAGTAAAAACCCTGGGCGTCGCGGGCGCCGAACTCCTGCTCCAGCCGGGTCAGTGTCGGTCCGGCGGTAAAGGACAGCAGCAGGTCGAAGCCCGGGATCACGGCGCGCGACAGATACGCGCAATCGCCGCGTTCGAGTGCTGCCAGCGTGACCGGCGTATCGATGTCGTAGAGTGCGGTCACTCCCTGGGCCGTATCCTGCACGAACCGGGCGACCTCGATGCCGTCCGGCACGTACGACCCCACGATCACCGCATCCGCGCCGGCGATGTCCCGGGCGTGCTCGCGCAGTCCGTCGAGCCCGTCATACAGGGCCAGCCGGCAGAACGACGGGTCCGGCAGATCGCGGTTCTGCGCGTACCAGGGCATATCGCGCTCGAGGAACAGGATGTCGTGGCCGCGCGCGGCGAAAGCGGCGAGCAATGCGCGGTAAGTGGTGGCATGGCCATTGCCCCAGCTCGAGCTCAGGCTGAGGCCGACGACGACGAGACGCATCGCTCAGGCCCGGCCCTGGTGGTCGCGACGTGCCGCGAGGGCGCCAGCCAGCACTTCCTCCAGCAGCACGGCGCGCTGGTCGTAGGTGTGACCAGCCAGGATGCGTGCCCGTGCAGCCTCGCCGATGGTCTGCGCGCGCTCCGGCGTCAGCGTGCGCAGATGCTCGGCCACGTCCTGTCCGTCCCGCGCCACCAAGATCTCGCTGTCCGGTTCGAGAAACAGCTCGATCCCGTCCCAGAAGTCGGTGATCAGGCATGCGCCGGCGCCAGCCGCCTCGAACACCCGCGTCGCCGGGGAGAACCCGACTTCCGCCATGCTGTCGCGCGCGACATTCAGCACCGCGCGTGCCGACACGTTCAGCACGTTATGCGCCGCCGTCGGGACATGGCCGATGGCGCGCACGTTCGCCGGCATCGTCTTGTCGTGCCAGCCCGATCCGCCCAGCAGGAACGACTGGTCCGGCAGCGTTGCAGCGGGGCGCAGGAAGAACTCCTCGATCCGCGCCTCGCGATCGGGCAGCCGGTTGGCCAGCAGCGACAGCGTGGCCTCGTAGGCCGGATCGCGCATGACCGGATGATGCGTGGCCGGATCGAGCGCGTTGTAGATCGGCACGCAGGCGCGGGCGCCGAACCCCGCATAAGCGCGCATCACCGGATCGCCGCCGCCATAGGTCAGCACCAGGTCGAGCGCCGGCAGCGCGGCATGCAGCGCGTGCGCGTCACTTGTCCGCAGTTCGGCGAGCGTCGCCGGCGCATCGACGTCGAGAAACGCCCGGACCGCACCGGCGCGTCCGTTGACGAGGATGCCGGCCAGCAACTCATCGTCGAACACGCCGACTCCGCTGCACTTAATGATGATGTCCGCGTCGCCGGCCTGGCCGAGCACGTCGCGCACGCCCTCCGGAGTTGCCTCGTACACCACGACTTTGGCCCAGTCGGGCGGTGCGATGTCACGGTTCTGCTGCCGTCCGAATGCATCCGGCTCGAAGAAGACAATGCCGTGGCCGCGACGCGCCATCGCGCCGAACAGGCCGCGATAATAGGTGGCGGCGCCGTTCCAGTACGAGGACAGCAGGCTCGATCCATACACGGCGATCTGCATCAGGCTGGTGTCCCAAGATGTGCGGCGATCGCCAGCAGTTCGACGGCGCGATGCGCGCATGAATGTCTGGCGCGAATCGTGGCGAGGCCATGCGTCACGAGAGCCGAGCGCAGATCGGCATCGTTGGCGACATCGCGCAGCAGGCGGGTCATTTCGGCACCGTCGCGGGCGACCAGGAAATCCTGGCCCGGCGTGAACAACCCTTCCGCATCGTCCCAGGGCGCCGACAGCAGCGGGATGCCGCAGGCCAGCGCCTCGAACACGCGTATGGTCGGGATGCCCGGCAGCAGGGTGACGTAGAACCGGCGCGGCACATGCACCGTCGCCAGATGGCGCGCGAACACCTCAGGCGCCAGTGGATTCGGCAACCAGCCGCGCAGCCGGGCGTGATACCGCAGCAGGGTCTGCTTCGCTTCGTCCGGATAGCGCACGCCGTAGATGTCGAGCGGCAGCCCGGTCTCGTGCATCGGCCGCAACAGGAACTCCTCCAGCTCGGCACTGCGCTCGCCGTCGCCCCAGTTGCCGATCCAGACGCCACCCTTCCGGTCGACCGGAACGGCGGGCGGATGGAAACGCCTCAGGTCGGCCGCCTCGTGCCAGACGAACACGCGCCCTTCCCAGCCCCAGTGTTCGTAGATGCGCGCCAGCGTCGCGCCGAACGCCAGCACCCCGTCATAGCCGGACAGGTCGAAATGCCGGATCGCCTCGGGGTCGCTGACCGCACGGTGGTGAGTGTCGTGGAACAGCGCCAGGAACTTACCCCCGCCCGTGCGCCGCGCACCGATCGCCGCGACCAGTTCGGGCGGGTTCCATTCATGCACCAGCACCAGGTCGGCCCCGTCGAGCATGGCATCGAGATCGGGTGCGTCCGGCGGATAGAGTTGGGCGGTCAGCTCCGGATAATGGTCGGTGAAGGCGGCAAGACCCGCATTGCCGCCGTCCTGGATGAGGTTTTCCCGGCTCCAGCTTCCTTCCGGCTCATAGGCGCGGACCTCATGACCCAGTGCCTGCAGCTCGCGCAGCACGCCACGCAGGAAATG
>JBPBQO010000154.1:0-1585 GCA_050954785.1 Janthinobacterium lividum
GCCGATGTCCAGCGCGGTCGGACGCGTCGCCGCCACATGCATGCCGATCTGCCGGCCCAGAAGCTCCAGCGCGTCGCTCTCGCTCGGCGCCTCGATGGCCGCCAGCACGCCGATCTTGCCCAGGCCCGGACGCAGCGCGGAATGCATGTACGACGCGACCACGCCGGACTTCACACGCAGCACGCGCGCACGGCGCAGCGACATGTTCTCGCCGATGGTGGCGATGAGATGCGTGATCTCGTCCGCTACGGTCCGGCCGGTCGGCAGCATCGCCGCGCGGATCGCCTCGATATCCTCGCCGACCGTCAGCGCCGCCTGGGCGACGCTCTCGACGAAGGCCTGGAAGCCGTCGTTGCGGGCAACGAAATCGGTCTCCGCATTGATCTCGACCATGGCCGCAACCTGCGGTGCCGTGGCAATCCCGACCAGTCCCTCTGCCGTCACCCGGCCAGACTTCTTGGCCGCCGCGGCGAGGCCCTTGGTGCGCAGCCAGTCCACCGCCTGCTCGACGTTGCCGTCGGTCTGGCTCAGCGCCTTCTTGCAATCCATCATGCCCGCGCCGGTCTTCTCGCGCAGTTCCTTGACCAAAGCAGCCGTGATTTCGGCCATCAGCCTTCTCCTTGAACAGGGAACACGCCCTTGCCGATAATCGGCCGGGCGTGCTCTCGCTTCGTCATACCGGGCAGGCCGCAGCCCACCCCTTCATTCTCTATAGGCGAGACGTTACTCGGCAGGTGCCGGCGTCGGCTCGACGTCGGTCGGGATCTCGGCCAGGAAGTCGGCCGGAACCTCGATCTGCAACTCGGCTGCCGACACTTCAGGCGCCAGCTCGATCGGAAGTTCCTCGGCAGCACCATAATCCTGGCCCGACGCGCCCAGCTCGGCACTGATGCCATCGAGAACAGCCGACGAGATCAGCTCACAATACAGGGTGATCGCCCGGATCGCATCGTCGTTGCCCGGGATCGGATAGGTGACGCCGGTCGGATCGGAGTTGCTGTCGAGAACCGCGATCACCGGAATGCCAAGCTTGTTGGCTTCCTCGACCGCCAGCTTCTCCTTGTTGGTGTCGATGATGAACAGGATGTCGGGCAGGCCGCCCATCTCCTTGATGCCACCCAGCGAACGCTCCAGCTTCTCCTGGTCGCGGGTGATCTCGAGGATCTCCTTCTTGGTCAGGCCCTGGGTGTCGCCACCGAGCATGTCCTCGATCTGGCGCAGGCGCTTGATCGAACCGGTGATGGTCTTCCAGTTGGTCAGCATGCCGCCGAGCCAGCGATGGTTGACGTAATACTGGCCGCAGCGCTTCGCACTGTCGGCAACATGCTCCGCCGCAGCCCGCTTGGTGCCCACGAACAGCACGCGACCGCCGCCGGCCACGGTGTCACGCACGGCGCGCAAGGCGCGATCCAGCATGGGGACGGTCTGCTGCAGGTCGATGATATGGACCTGGTTGCGAATCCCGAACAGGAACGGCGCCATGCGCGGGTTCCAGCGTCGGGTATGGTGACCGAAATGGACGCCAGCTTCCAAAAGCTGACGCATCGTGAAATCGGGCATCGCCATCGGCGTGTCCTTCCTTTCT
>JBPBQO010000155.1:0-91219 GCA_050954785.1 Janthinobacterium lividum
GCCCATGGTTAATGCCGGCCGGCCGGACGTGAAGGTGCTCGATGACGGTTGGACAGCCGTCACCCGCGACCGCAGCCTGTCTGCGCAATTCGAGCATATGATCGGCGTGACCGAGGAGGGCTGCGAAATATTCACCCTGTCGCCTGCGGGCCTGAACAAGCCGCCATACGCGAACGCTGCGTGACGCGCTCATCGTTTTCCGCGGCGGTTGCGCTGGCGGCATCGTTGGCGGTAGCGCCGATCCTTCCGGCCATGGCCCAGTCTGGGGCCCAGTCTGTGCCCCAGTCTGGCAGCTCGGCCGGCGCTGCCGTCGGGGCCAAGGCCGGAGCCTGGGAAGGTGCCCCGGATCCGCTTGCATTCGGTCCGGCCTCGCATGCGGGGCATCCGGTTCCGGTGTTCGGCCAGCATGGGATGGTTGTAACGGCGCATGCAGTGGCGTCGGAGGTCGGGGCAAAAATCCTGGCCAAGGGCGGCAATGCGATCGATGCGGCGGTCGCGGTCGCCTACGCGCTCGCGGTGGTCTATCCGGCGGCGGGCAATCTCGGAGGCGGTGGGTTCATGACCCTGCGCCAGCCGGACGGAACAGCGCTGTTCCTCGATTTCCGCGAGCATGCGCCGCTGGCCGCTACCGAAACGATGTACCAGGACGCCCAGGGCAACGTCGTGCCGGGCCTGTCCGAAGATGGCTGGAAAGCCGTCGGCATACCCGGCACCGTTGCCGGCATGGACGAGGCGCTGACACGCTGGGGTCATCTGAAACGTGCGGTGGTGATGGCGCCGGCGATCAAGCTGGCACGCGACGGCTATGTTCTCGGCGCCGGCGACGTGATGCTGCTGCATACCGGCACCGCCGGGTTTGCCCGCGATCCCGACGCCGCGCGTATCTTCCTGCGTCAGGACGGCACTCCGTATCAGGTCGGCGACCGGCTGGTGCAGTCCGATCTGGCGCATACGCTCGAACAGATCAGCACGCACGGAGCGACCGCTTTCTATCGTGGGCCGATTGCCGCCGAGATCGTGGCTGCCAGCCGGAAGGGCGGCGGCATCATCGAGCAGGACGATCTCACCCGGTATCACACCCGCACCCTGGCCCCGGTCACCTGCACCTATCGCGGCTACACGGTCGACACGGCACCGCCCCCCAGCGGTGGCGGCGTTGCGCTGTGCGAGATCCTCAACATCCTGGATGGCGACGACCTGCACGGGCTGGGCCTGCGCAGTGTGGCCGGCGTACAGCGGCAGGTCGAGGCCATGCGGCACGCCTATTCCGACCGGCAGAACCTGGGCGACCCGGCATTCGTGACCGATCCCGTAGCCCGGCTGATCGACCCCGCCTACGCAGCCGAAATCAGGAAGGACACGCCTACCGACCATGCCACCGCGTCGGCCAGCCTGGTTCCGCTCGATGCCAAGCCGGCCGAGAAGGCCGAGACGACCCACTTCTCGATCATCGACCGCCAGGGCAGGGCGGTATCGATGACCTACACACTGAACGGCTGGTTCGGCGCCAAGGTCGTCGCCGGTCGCACCGGCGTCATGATGAACGACGAGATGGACGATTTCGCCACCAAGCCGGGCTCGCCCAACATGTACGGGCTGGTCGGATCGAAGGCCAACGCGGTCGCACCCGGCAAGACGCCGCTTTCCTCGATGTCGCCGACCATCCTGTCCAGGAACGGCAAGGTGGTGATGGTGATCGGCAGTCCGGGCGGCTCGCGCATCCCGACCATCACCCTGGAGGCGATCCTGGCCGTGGTGGATGGCGGGCAGACCATCGCCGACGCCGTGAACATGCCGCGTATCCACGAGCAGTGGACGCCCGATACGATCGAGGCCGAGGCCGGCGCGCTCTCGCCCGATGTGGTGAGCCGGCTCCAGGCCATGGGCTACACGATCAAGCAGCACGAGAACTGGGGTGCTGCCGAGGGCATCCTGGTCGGTGGACCGTCTCTGAACCAGGCCGGTCCGAACGGGACATCGCCGGGCTACTATGGCGGGCTCGACCTTCGTCATCCCGGCGGCGCCGCCGTCGGCTACTGAGCCAGTACGGTTTCGGTATCGCAGCGCCGAAACCGCATCTGCTCACCTCATATGGCGCAGCACGTCGTGGCTGCCCTTGAAGATCAGCTCGATCGAGACACCGAGTACGATCAGCAGTCCGATCCAGGCGATCCAGCGGTAGCGCTCCAGCAGTTTCGCCACGATGGTCGCCGCCGCTCCCATCAGGAGTACCGAAGCTGCCAGGCCGGTCACGAGCACCCAGACATGCTGGCCCGCTGCTCCCGCCACGGCGAGCACGTTGTCCAGGCTCATCGACAGGTCGGCGAGGACGATCCGCACGATGGCCCGGCGCATCGCCCCCGGCTCCATCCGCTCGACGGCAGCGGAATCGTGGCCTGCCCGGATCTGGCTGCGCAGTTCGCGATACATGCGCCAGCACACCCAGAGCAGCAGCAGCCCGCCGGCCAACATCAGGCCGACGACCGCCAGCAGCTTCATCGCCACGGTCGCCATGGCGATACGGATGACCGTCGCGGCGGCGATCCCGAACAGCATTGCCCGCTTCCGCTCGCGCGCCGGCAGTCCCATTACCGCCAGCCCGACGACGACTGCATTGTCGCCGGCCAGGGTGATGTCGATTACCAGGACCTGCAGCAGATCGAGCAGTTGCGGCAGCAGGTGATGCGGGATCGGCATAGGCACTCCGAGCGTTCGCGCCTGCTAAAGCGGCGCCGAACGTGCTTAAAGCCATTCCCAAGCCAGCATAAGCGCTGAAATTTTACAGCAACAAGGTGTCCTCCTCATGGTCCCACGCTACACACGCCCGGCGATGGCCGCGATTTGGGCGCCTGCCAACCGCTACCGCATCTGGTTCGAAATCGAGGCGCTCGCGGCCGAGGGCATGGCCCGGCTGGGCGAAGTTCCCGAGCAGGCGGCCCGCGACATTCGCACCAGGGGCGACGCGGCACTCGCCGCATTCTCGGACGAGGATCTGGCCCGTATCGATGCGATCGAGGCCGAGACCCGTCACGACGTCATCGCCTTCCTGACCTGGCTGGCTGAAAAGATCGGGCCGGAAAGCCGGTTCGTGCATCTCGGCATGACCTCGTCGGACGTGCTGGACACCTGCTTCGCGGTCCAATTGACCCAGGCGGCGGATCTGTTGCTGGAGGATGTCGATGCGGTGCTGGCGGCGTTGAAGCGTCGCGCGTTCGAGCACAAGCACACCCTCACCATCGGCCGCAGCCACGCCATCCATGCCGAGCCGACCAGCTTCGGCCTGAAGCTTGCCGGCCACTACGCCGAGTTCGCCCGCAACCGTGAGCGGCTGGTCGTGGCGCGGGCCGAGATCGCCACCTGCGCGATTTCCGGCGCGGTCGGGACGTTCGCGCATGTCGATCCGCGTGTGGAGGAGTTCGTGGCCGAGCGTCTCGGCCTTACTCCGGAACCCGTCTCGACCCAGGTGATCCCGCGCGACCGACATGCGGCGTTCTTCTGCACGCTGGCCGTCATCGCCAGCGGGATCGAGCGGCTCGCGGTCGAGGTCCGGCACCTGCAGCGCTCCGAGGTGCGCGAGGTCGAGGAGTTCTTCCATCCTGGCCAGAAGGGCAGCTCGGCCATGCCGCACAAGCGCAACCCGGTGCTGTCCGAGAACCTGACCGGCCTGGCCCGGCTGGTACGCAGCCATGTGGTGCCGGCGCTGGAGAACGTGGCGCTGTGGCACGAGCGCGACATCAGCCACTCGTCGGTCGAGCGCAATATCGGTCCTGACGCGACGCTTGGGCTGGACTTCGCGCTGTTCCGCCTCGCCGGCATGATGGAAAAGCTGATGATCTATCCCGAGCAGATGCTGGCCAACCTCGAGAGCCTCGGCGGCGTGGTGCACTCAGGCGAAGTGCTGCTTGAGCTGGCGCGCGCCGGCATCCTGCGTGAGGACGCGTACCGGATCGTGCAGCGCAACGCGATGGCCACCTGGACCACGCTTGGAACCGACGCGTCGCGCAGCTTCAGGCAGAACCTGGATGCCGACCCGGAGGTCGCGGGACGGGTTTCGGCGGAGGTGCTGGATCGTGCTACGAACGCGATGCGACACCTGTCCGCGCTCGATGCGAGCTTCGTCCGTGTATTCGGCGAGCCTGGTCCAGCCTTGGCGGGCTGAACCGTCAGGCCGCGTCGGCGAGGATTGTCTCGTACGCCGCGCCATTGACACGATATAGCGTCCATGTCGCAGTGCGGCATTAATTGTGTTCAGGCCGCAGTCCGTAGCTGCTGGGTTCAGGTTCCGTTCATCGTGTGCACTGTTATTATTTCGACAACTCCCGGCGAAACCTGGCCATTGCTTCTTGCGGCCAATCGCGACGAACGGCTCGACCGACCTTGGGAATCGCCTGGCCGCTACTGGCCCGAGTATCCCGGCGTGATCGGACCGCGGGATGTACCTGGCGGCGGCACGTGGCTGGCGATCAGCGACAGCGGCGTGGTTGCGGCAGTTCTGAATCGTGTCGGTAGCCTCGGCCCTGCTCCAGGCAAACGCTCGAGAGGTGAATTGCCGCTATTTGCAGTCGCCGAAGCGACTGCGGAAGCGGCGGTCCAGGCGTTGGTCGCGACGGACGCCGGCCGCTACCGTTCCTATAATATGATCATCGCCGACCGCGAACGAGCCTACTATCTATGTGGTCTCGGCTATGGCCACCCGGAAATCACGCCGCTCGAGCCGGGACTGCACATGGTCGCGACCGCCGGCCCCGACGACATGACGATCCCGCGCATCTCGCGTCACCTGCCCCGTTTCCAGACGGCGATACGACCGGTTCCACCCGACTGGGGAAGCTGGACCGGATTGCTTGCGGATCGCTCGTTGCCGGCCGGCAGCGAACTTAATATCCCGCCCCGCTCGGGTTTCGGCACCAGCAACGCCTCGCTTATTGGGCTGCCGGCCGATCGCGACACGGAAGCCAACTGGATGTTCGCTGCCGGACCGCCGGATCGAATGCCATTCGAGTCGATCTCGTTCGCCAAGGCCGGCTGAACAGGCTGGCGCGGCCGCAGAGATGCGGCTGTATCATCGCGTCTCGGACGCTGCTATACCGCGCCCGCACCGCCTGAGCAGGCGCGTCCAGACCGTATAAGGACAGTCATGGCCCGCCGCCGACAGCTCTACGAAGGAAAAGCCAAGATCCTCTTCGAGGGTCCCGAACCCGGTACGCTGGTCCAGTATTTCAAGGACGATGCGACCGCGGGCAATGGCGCCAAGAAGGGCATCATCACCGGCAAGGGTGTGCTGAACAATCGGATCAGCGAGCACCTCATGCTTCGTCTGCACGATATCGGCGTGCCGACCCATTTCGTGCGCCGGCTGAACATGCGCGAGCAGCTCATCCGCGAGGTGGAAATCATTCCGCTCGAGGTCGTGGTGCGCAACGTTGCCGCCGGCAGCCTGAGCAAGAGGCTCGGCATTCCCGAGGGCACGCGCTTGCCTCGGTCGATCCTCGAATATTATTACAAGAACGATAGCCTGAACGACCCGATGGTCGCCGAGGAGCACATCACCGCGTTCGGCTGGGCCTCCACCGCGGACATGGACGACATCGTGGCACTGGCGCTGCGCATCAACGACTTCCTGACCGGGCTGTTCCTGGGCGTCGGCATCACCCTGGTCGACTTCAAGCTGGAGTTCGGCCGGCTCTGGGAGAACGAGGACATGCGCCTCGTCCTGGCCGACGAGATCAGTCCGGACAATTGCCGCCTGTGGGACACCAAGACCAGCGAGAAGCTGGACAAGGACCGTTTCCGCCGCGACATGGGCCGGGTCGAGGAGGCCTATCAGGAGGTTGCCAAGCGTCTCGGCATCCTTCCCGAAGCGGGCAACAACGACATGAAGGGTCCCGAGGTGATGCAGTGAAGGTTCGCGTCACCGTCATGCTCAAGGACGGGGTCCTGGATCCGCCGGGCAAGGCGATCGGGCATGCGCTGCATACTCTCGGCTTTCCCAATGTCGGCACGGTCCGCGCCGGTCGCGTGATCGAGCTTGAGCTGGACGAGACTGACCCTGCCGTGGCCAGGACGCAGGCAGACCAGATGGGCCGCAAGCTGCTGGCCAATCTGGTGATCGAAACCTTCACCACCGAGGTAGTCGGATGAACAAGCTCAACACGACGCTGCTGCTGGCCGCGATCGGGTTCGCCGGCGTCGCGGGCAACACCACAGGCGCTCAGGCGCAGCGGCTGAGTGCGATGCAGGCCTCCAAGTTCTTCCAGGCCTGCCAGTCGCGCGGCGGACAGACCGTTTGCGATGCCTACATCAGCGGCTTGTCCGATGGCGTGACGCTCAGCGAAAGCAGCGTCGGCAAGGGCTCCGATGGAAAACCTCTGGTGATACCGGCGATCTGCGTGCCGCCGACGTCCGGCGCCGCGCTGCGCTCCAAGGTGATGGGCTGGCTGTCGTCCCACACCGACAGGCTGAAGGGCGATGTCGGTCCGGCAGTGCATGACGCCCTCCTGGACCTGTATCCCTGCCATGCGGGTGCAGCCAAGGAATGAAGGCCGGGATTGTCGTCTTTCCCGGCACCAACCGGGAGCGCGACATGGCGATCGCGTTGAAGGCTGCGTCCGGGCGTGCGCCGGTGATGCTCTGGCACCGGGACACCGAGCTGCCGTCGCTCGACCTGGTGGTGCTTCCGGGCGGGTTCAGCCATGGCGACTATCTGCGCTCCGGCGCGATGGCGGCGCATGCGCCGATCATGACCGCGGTGCGTGCATTCGCTGCCGCGGGAGGCCATGTGCTTGGCGTCTGCAACGGTTTCCAGATTCTGACCGAGGCGCAGATGCTGCCCGGCGCATTGCTGCGCAATGCCGGAATGCGCTTCCTGTCGCATGACTGCACGCTACGAGTGGAGCGTGGCGACACCGCCTTTACGCGCGGCTGGCGGAAGGGCGACTTGTTTCGGGCACCCCTGGCGCATGGCGACGGCAACTACGCCGCCGATGCGGACACGCTGGACCGGCTCGAAGGGGAGGGCCTCGTGGCCTTCCGCTATGCCGATGCCGATGGTTCGGAACGCAATCCGAACGGCAGTGCACGATCGATCGCCGGCGTGTTCAGCGAGAATTTACGGGTATGCGGCCTGATGCCCCACCCCGAGGATCTGGTCGACCCGCTGATGGGCGGGATCGATGGCAGACCGTTGTTCGACGGTCTGGTCGAGGCGTTCGTCCAGTGAGCGCGCCTCGTCCCCCTTCCGAGCGTATCGTCGACCAGGGCCTGGCCCGCGAGTTCGGCCTGACCGCCGAGGAATATGGCCGGGTGCTGGCCATCATGGGCCGCACGCCCAGCTTCACCGAGCTCGGCATCTTCTCGGTCATGTGGTCCGAGCATTGTTCCTATAAATCCTCCCGCGTCTGGCTGAAAACGCTGCCGACTACGGCACCCTGGGTCATCCACGGACCGGGCGAGAATGCCGGCGTGGTGGATATCGGTCAGGGCCTGGCCGCCATCTTCAAGATGGAGAGCCACAACCATCCAAGCTTCATCGAGCCGTTTCAGGGTGCCGCGACCGGCGTCGGGGGCATCCTGCGCGACGTGTTCACCATGGGCGCGCGGCCGATCGCCAACCTGAATGCGCTGCGCTTCGGTTCCCCCGAGAACCCAAACACCCGTCGCATCGTCGATGGCGTGGTGCGCGGCATCGGCGGCTACGGCAACTGCGTCGGCGTGCCGACCGTGGGCGGCGAGATCAATTTCCATCCTTCCTACGACGGGAACCCGCTGGTCAACGCGATGACCGTGGGCGTCGCACGGCAGGACCGGATTTTTCTGTCGGCCGCCGCCGGTATCGGTAATCCGGTGATCTATGTTGGTAGCCGCACCGGCCGCGACGGCATCCATGGCGCCACCATGGCATCCGCCGAATTCGCCGAGGATGCCGAGTCCAAGCGTCCGACGGTGCAGGTCGGCGACCCGTTCGTCGAGAAGCTGCTGATCGAGGCCTGCCTCGAGCTGATGGCAACCGACGCGATCGTGGCGATCCAGGACATGGGTGCTGCCGGACTGACTTCGTCCGCGGTCGAGATGGCGGGCAAGGGCGGAGTCGGCATCGATCTCGACCTGGACCAGGTGCCGCAGCGCGAGACCGGCATGTCGGCCTACGAAATGATGTTGTCCGAGAGCCAGGAGCGCATGCTGATCGTGATCCGGCCGGACCGGACCGATATCGCGCGGGCGATCTTCGACAAGTGGGAACTCGATTTCGCGATCATCGGCCATCTGACCGACACCGGGCGCATCGTCGTCCGGCACCAGGGCATGGTCGAGGCCGACATTGCGCTGGCACCGCTCGCCGACGAGGCGCCGCTCTATAACCGTCCGACCGCACCGAGCCCGGCCCCCGAACCGCTCGGTGCCATTTCCGATCCGATCGGCATCGAGGGCGCGCTGATCCGGCTGATCGGCTGTCCCGACATCGCGTCGCGTGCCTGGGTCTGGGACCAGTACGACAGCACCGTCGGCGGCCAGACCGTCAGGCGGCCCGGTGCCGCCGACGCTGCCGTGGTGCAGGTCGAGGGCACCACGATCGGACTCGCGCTCACCACCGACTGTACGCCGCGCTATGTCGCGGCCGATGCAAGGCTCGGCGGCGCGCAGGCGGTGGTGGAAGCCTGGCGCAATCTGACGGCTGTCGGCGCACGTCCGCTGGCGGTGACCGACAACCTCAATTTCGGCAATCCCGAGAAGCCCGAAGTGATGGGCCAGTTCGCGGACGCGATCGCCGGCATGGGCGAGGCCTGCCGTGCGCTCGACTTTCCGGTCGTGAGCGGCAACGTCTCGCTCTACAATGAGACCCGCACTCCGGACGGTTCTACCATCGCGATCCTGCCGACGCCGGCGATCGGCGGCCTCGGCGTGCTCGAGGATGCGAGCCAGGCGATCGGCCTCGGCCTGAAGCCCGACCTCGACGTAGTGCTGCTCGGCCGCACGGAAGGCGCGCTGGGCCAGTCGTTGTGGCTGCGCGAGATCCATGGGCGCGAGGCTGGTCCGCCACCGCCGCTGGATCTTGTCGCCGAGCGCCGCACCGGCGACTTCGTCCGGGCCCGTATTCTGTCCGGCACTGTGGTGGCCTGTCACGATCTGTCCGATGGCGGATTGCTGGTCGGCCTCGCCGAAATGGCGATGGCAGGTGGTACCGGCGTCAAGCTGGATGTGCCGCAATCGGGAATGCCTCCTTGCGCCTACTGGTTCGGCGAGGACCAGGGCCGCTATGTGCTGGCGGTGACGGACGGTGCTGCGCTCATCGAGGCGGCCCGGCGTGGCGGCATCGAAGGCCGGCTACTCGGCCGATCCGGCGGAGACGGTTTGACTTTGCCCAGCGGCGCCACAATATCACTGGCAAGGCTTCGCACGACCCATCAGGCGTTCTTTCCTGCCTTGATGGACCGGTGATCCAAGCCGAAACGGAGATCGTTGTTCCATGCCGATGGCCGCGTCCGAGATCGAGACCCTTATCCGGGCGTCGCTGCCTGACGCGCAGGTGACGATCGAGGACCTTGCCGGCGACGGCGACCATTATGCGTGCAACGTCGTGAGCGAGGCTTTCCGCGGCCGCTCACGGGTGCAGCAGCATCAACTGGTCTATGCGGCACTTGCCGGCCACATGGGCGGTGCACTGCACGCCCTGGCAATCCAGACCAACGCCCCCTGATTTACCAGACGCTTTTCCAGGAGCCAGTCCTATGGCCGATCCAGTGTTCCAGCGCATCCAGAGCGAGATCGATGCGAATTCGGTGATGCTCTACATGAAGGGCAACGCGATGTTCCCGCAGTGCGGCTTCTCCGCGCGTGTGGTCCAGATTTTGACTCATGTCGGCGTACCGTTTCAGACCGCGAACGTGCTCGAAGATCCGGCCCTGCGTGACGGCGTCAAGGCGTTCTCGAACTGGCCGACGATCCCGCAGCTTTACGTCAAGGGCGAGCTGGTCGGTGGCTGCGATATCGTGACCGAGATGTTCCAGTCCGGTGAGCTTGAGACCTTGTTCGCGGAAAAAGGCGTGGTCGTCTCAGCCTAAGGCTTGATGGTCTTTCTTGTGACACTGAATCCAGGCAGTTCTTACTTTACCGCAGCGCTGGGGATGTCGTATCGAATTAGCCCAGGGACGATCAAACGATCCAGGGGATATATTCGTGGCCATCCGCACCATTGTCGCCAGAAGCCTGTCCGCGTGCCTCCTGACGCTGGCGGTTGGATCGATCGCAGCGCCTCAGGCAATGGCTCAGCACATGGTAACGGACGGCGAAGCCGGCAAATTGACCCTGGATTCGCTGACCGCGACGCCGGCTCCGGTTTATCGTCGGGTGATCGCCTACCACACGCCCAGGGCGTCTCGCAGTAACTGGTCGTCCGCTGTGCGTGGCGGCACAGTGCGTGGTGTGCATTCGGTGGTCTATCACCACGCCTATCGCCAGCCGGTTTTAGCGACCAGCCATCACGTTGCCAGCCATCGCCGCGTTCGCGGCTAGGCAATCGGTCCAACCGGACGTCGACACTTGTCTAGCTAAAGAGGCTCACTGGTTTTGGTGGCGTAGCCAAAGTGGCAATGCCGACCTGTCCGAACTGATCGCCTTCTGCGCCAATCCAACTGTCACGATGGGTTCTGCTGCCGGAAGGCATCGGTGATGCGTCGGACTACACCTGCGGCATCTACCAGCAACACATCGAAGCGGATGCATCCATGTGTCCATTCGGGATGCCGGCCGAGCAGGATTTGGCCGGCGCCGAGCAGCCGTTTCTGCTGGCGTGCGGACACCGATGCCGCAGCCTGGCTCAGGATCGGTCTTGCCTTGACCTCGACGAACGCGAGCAGCGCTTCGGTACCCGGCTCGAGCCGCTCGGCGACGATGTCGATTTCGCCGCAAGGCGTCCTGGCCCGCCGCAGCAGGATGGTCCAGCCGTCTCGTCGCAGCGCCGAGCATGCGGCCTCCTCGGCTGCCATGCCACGTTGCCAGGCGCTTCCGCCACGGCGGGTTCGAGCCAAGCCTTGCATCAGGCTGGCGTCGGGCTGTTGCAAGGGCGACGAGCCGGTAAGGGGGCTGGTCAAAGTCGGTTCACCATCGCATCGTGTCGGTCCGGCCGAACGGTCGGGGCCGCGCTTCGTCTGTCCGGCATGCGGTGTCGTTCTCCAACACGGAACCGTAGTTTGCACTTGATTCGTTACCGGTCCGTCACCGCATGACGATCCATTCGGTTTGGCTGTTCGCTCACCATCTGCTGTGGCCGCTGCGACTGGTGCTGTCGGTTCTGGTTACGCTGCATGTGCTCCGGACCAAGCGCGATATCGGTTCGGCGATCGGCTGGATCGGCCTTGCCTGGCTTGCCCCGCTGATCGGCGCCTGCCTGTACGTGATGTTCGGGGTCAACCGGGTCCGGCGCCTGGCGCAGCGGTTGAGCAAGCGACAACGCTGGTCCAGCAAACACGGCGTCTCGACCGGAAAGCGGAAGCTCGAGGGCGAATACGAGCTCCTGGCCGAAGCGGTCGGGCGGCTGACCGGCCGGCCCCTGCTGGGCGGCAACACGTTGCGCCGGTTCGAGAATGGCGACGCTGCCTATCCGGTCATGCTGCAGGCGATCGGGGCGGCGGAACGCACGATCCTGCTGTGTTCGTACCTGTTCCATGACGACAAGCTCGGCAGCCAGTTCGTCGATGCGATCATCGCCGCGAAGAACCGTGGCGTAGAAGCCAGGGTGATCGTCGATGGTGTGGGCAGCGGCTATCTTCGGTGCCGGGCAGCGAACCGGCTGATTGCAGCCGGGGTGCCGACATCGCGGTTCATGCATTCGCTGCTACCCTGGCGAATGCCGTTCATCAACCTGCGCACCCACAAGAAGATCCTGGTGGTGGACGGGCACATCGGCTTCACCGGCGGCATGAATATCGCTGTCGAGAACATGTTGCAGGATCGTCCGAAGCATCCGGTCTCGGACACGCATTTCAAGCTGCGCGGGCCGATCGTGCACCAGCTCAGCGAAGCATTCGCCAAGGACTGGTCGTTCAGTACCCGCCATGAGCTCGATCGGGAGGAATTTTTTCCCGAGCAGCAGGAGGTGACGCCTCCCGGCACCGGCGCGCTGATGCGGGTAGTGACGTCCGGGCCGGACAACGACGTCGAGAAAATCGAGTTTACGATGATGCAGGCGGTGGCCATGGCTCGCAGCTCGGTACGGATCATGACGCCATACTTCCTGCCGGACGAGCGTCTGCTGACGGTGCTGGCGATGGCGGCGATGCGCGGTATCGAGATCGACATCGTCATGCCCCTGGCCAGCAACCAGAAGCCGGTCGACTGGGCCCGCAACGCCAATAATGGGCCATTGCTCGACGCTGGCGTCCGGCTATGGCTGGCGCGACCGCCGTTCAACCATTCCAAGCTGATGACGATGGACACCAGTTGGGCGCTGATCGGCAGCTCCAACCTCGACGTACGTAGCCTGCGACTTAATTTCGAACTGAATGTCGAGGTTTACGATAAGGCGATGGCATCCGAGATCGATACGTTCATCTGCGACCACCGGCATATCCGCCTGACCCATCACGACCTGGACAAGCGCAATTTCCCGCATCGTCTGCGCGATGCCAGCGCCCGGCTGATGCTGCCCTATCTCTGACGAAACGCCTGGAACCCGGTTCTTTTCAGCGTGTCGGCCGCGGCCATGCGCAACACCACCCTGATCGGGTGATGGTCGGACGGGCGATGCGGCAGCACCCGGGTTTCGATGCAGTCGAGCCCGCGTGCCAGGCAGCGGTCGAGGCGGATCGGCACCATGTCGGCCATGCGATGGGTAGCCGCGCGTGGGCCGACATCGCGGAAGCCGGGCAGCAGTGCCGGTCCGAGCAGGTTGAAGTCGCCGAGCACGGCGCCGCAGGGCGGCAGGAAGGTGGCGATCCGCCGGAGCTGGCGACGATTCAGCACCTGGCCATGCGACAGATGGACGTTGGCGACCGAAAAATCGCCGATGTCGATGATCTGGCAGACGCGCCGGATCAGCGAGCCAGGCTGCAGCGGATGCACTTTCGGGACCGACAGGAACGGGGTCGGGCTCCAGCAGGCGACACCGTGGATGCGGCCGGGCAGGGGCGATCGCGCATAATAGCCCCCGATACGGTTGGCGAGATGATCGATATCCAGCGTCGCTTCCTGCATCAGCAGCAGGTCCGGCTGCTCGTCATGGATCAGCCGGATCACGTCGTCGATCGATGCGCCGGTAGTCCGCAACAGGTTCCAGCTCACGATAACAGTCTGCTTCGGTGCGAGCGGTATGAGCGGCCGGTCCATCCAGGTCTCGTCTACGGTGGCGGTATCGCTCATCGAATCAGTTAGCGTATCGCGACGTCGATCGTTCCACCGGTTTCCCTCCTCGCCGTACGTCACGCACCGGGCTTGATCCCGGCGATCGGGTAGATCGGCTTGGTGGTTGCGGTATCGCCGTTGGCGGCGAATTCGACGGCAAGCGTATAGCCCAGTCCGAGCAGCACCGGGCCCAGGAAGATGCCGAGGCCACCGAAGCTCAATACCCCGCCCAGCACGCCCAGCACTGTCAGCAGGTAGGGGAGCTGCGCACCGCGGGCGATGAACACCGGCCGGATGATATGGTCGGCTCCCGAAATCGCCAGCACTCCGTAGACGGTCAGGAATATGCCCCAGCCGAGATGATGGGTCAGCGCCAGCCAGATCGCCGCCGGCACCCACACCAGAGGCGCACCGATCGGCAGTACGGCAACGAACGCGGCGATGCCGCCGAACAGTATCGGGCTCGGCACGCCGGCCATATAGAAACCGACCCCGGTCAGGATGCCCTGCACGATCGCGGTACCGAGAATGCCATACACCGTCCCGCGCACGGTGCTGCCGGCGACGCCGAGCAGCCGGTTGGCATAGGGCCCGGCGATGCGGGTGATTATGGCGGTCAGCGTGCTGCCCAGCGCGTCGCCGTTTACCCAGAAAAAGAAGCCGATGAACAATGCCAGCACCAATTGCAACAAGCCGCTGGCGATCTGCACCAGAACCGCCAGGATCCGGCCGACGATGGTCCCGATATAGGGCTGCACGGTAGCACCGACCTGATTGAGGTCGGCCGACCAGCGATCCAGCGTCTCGGTCAGTTGTCGCCCGACCAACGGAACCCGCGCTACCCAGTGCGGTGGCTCGGGCAGGCCAAGCGCGGCAAGGCTCGAAACAGCATGCAGCATGCCCGGCGCATCCTCGACGCCGGCGGATGCCACCAGGCCGATCGGTAGCACGACCAGCAGCGCGGTCATGATCATCATCAGGACGGCGGCGGAAAAACGGCCGGTTTTGGCGCGCAGCCGGACGTAGACCGGCCATGTGGTGAACACCAGGATCCCGGCCCACAAGATCGCTGAGAAGAACGGATACAGCACGACCACGCAGCCAGTCGCGACGCCGCCCAGCAGCAGTCCCATCATGATGCGTTCGGCCATCATCGTCTGCATCGTCCCTGGCCGCTCGATCGTCAGCCTCTCATGAAGGCTCGTCATCGCAAAGTGGGGAACACCGCGTGTGGTTTGTTCGAAAGTTCCCGCATGACGGGTTAAAAAAGTGAAACTGCGCCGGGCAACGGGCGAGTAGACATCATTTGCACATTGTATCGCTGATCGATCATTTCGTCATAGCAAGTCGGGCAAGTTAATGTTAGCGTCACTTTACCGTTAAAACTCATCCATTAACGGTCAATATCTGATGATTGATGGCTAGGATCCATTATGCGCGTTAATGAGATTGGTCAGCAGCTACGAGCCTACCGTTTGGAATCTGGTATGCGAGCTGAAGAGATCGCCGCCCGGCTCGGCGTTTCTCGAGCAGCCCTCTATCGTTACGAGAAGGGTGAGGTCATCAAGCTGGATACTGTCCAGCGGCTGGCGGAACTTCTCAAAATATCACCGCTGTCCCTGTTAGGTATCGGGGTCGAATATTATAGCCGTACGATCGGGTTCTTCGAGCGGATGCGCCAGATCGAGGAGGGAGCCGACCAGATCCTGCAGGTCGGCGATCCGCTCTGCTATCTGGTTACGTCCGAGAGCTACGATTCCGTATTGACCGACTGCATGTTCCAGTTGGCGGATGAGGCTGGTGACGAGGCCGCGACCCTACGCTCCCTGGCCGAGCAGGTGCTGGGCATCCTGTCGCTCCGCAAGCGGGTCTATCAGGCACGCCGCCCCGGCATTATCGCCATTCTTCCAGAGCATGCGATCCAGCGGCTGCTGCAGAATGGAATCGCCGGCGGGCTGGTTCTGAACGACAACCTCCGCGATCGGTGCAGACGCGTGGCGGCTACCGAGATCGAGGCAATCGCCGTGCTGCTCGAGACAGAGCCGATGGGACTGCAGTTCAGCCTGATGGCTGGCCCCGAGGCCACCACGAACTGTGTCCTGCTGCGCCAGCGGGACCGCGCCACACTCGCGATCAACCCGTTCCGCAGCGATGCCTGTTCCAACCTGTCGGCCGGGGTTGCCCTGGTGACCGGCGCACCGGAAGCGGTATCGACGCATCAGCGTGCCGCCGAAGGCATGTGGCGCGACTCGATCAAGGGTGCGGCAGCGGCAAAGCGGGTACGGGCCCTGCTTGCAGCCTATCGCATCCAGTGATTTAGACACATCCCAAGGCGTGACCGCTGCCACGATCCGGCTCGTGGCGGTGGTCGATAGCCCTGGGAGACTTTGCGCGCATGAGCCCACTTATCTCTGTGGCCGACCTCGCGTCGCTGCTGGCCAAGCCGGCGATGGACCGGGCTGGCCTGGTTCTCCTCGACGCCACGACGCTACTTCCTGGCGAGAGCTTCGATATCGAGGCGATGTTCGTGCAGGCGCACCTGCCCGGCGCCCGCCGGTTCGACATCGACGTATTTTCCGATCCGGACGCCATTCTGCCGCACATGGTGCCGAGCCAGGGCCGGTTCGCCCGGCTGATCGCGGCACTCGGCGTCTGCAACGATAGCGACGTAGTGTTTTACGACCAGTCCGGGATCGTATCCGCGGCACGCGGCTGGTGGCTCCTCGGCCTATTCGGCCATGACAGGGTGCGGGTGCTCGATGGCGGCCTGCCGGCCTGGCGGGACGAGGGATACATGCTGGAGCAGGGCGAACCGGTGCCGCCTCGTCCTGCGTATTTCACGCCGATGCTGCGGACGAGCCGGCTGATCGGACTTGGCGATATGGTCGAGCTCTCCCGCGCGGCGGTTTCCGACGATGCGGATGCAGCCCGCCTGCTGGACGCACGGAGTCGTGGACGTTTCGAGGCGACCATGCCGGAACCTCGGGCTGGACTGGCGGGCGGACACATTCCCGGTGCGGCAAGCCTTCCGTTCGGCGAGTTGTTGATCGAGGGCCGCCGCCTCCGACCCGTCGGCGAGTTGCGGGCGCGGTTCGAGGCAGCTGGCGTGGCGCAAGGCGACCATGTGGTGACGAGCTGCGGTTCCGGCCTGACTGCGTCGGTACTGGCGCTGGCACTTGCCGTGTCCGGTTATGGTGCCGGCGCGATGTATGACGGATCCTGGACCGAATGGGCACAGGCGCCCGGCCTGGAGCGTGCTACCGGACCCGGCTTGATCCATCGTGGAGCCGTTTCATGAATACCGACGACCGCGTTCCAGGCATCGGACAAGGCTGGTCCGGGTTGACCGACAAGCTGGTCCGGCTCGGCCGGCCGACCGGCACCGAGCCCGGCTTCGTCAACGCGCCGGTCTCACGCGGATCCACGGTCCTGTACGAGAGTATGGACGCGATGCGTGCCCGGTCGGCGCAACGCTACGACCACGAACTCATCTACGGCGCGATGGGCGGCCCGACCCAGGCACTGCTGGAGGAAGCGATCGCCGCGATCGAGGGCGGCCGCCATACCCAGGTGGTCTCGTCCGGACTCGCTGCCTGCACCACCCCATTATTGGCGTTTCTCGGCGCCGGCGGCCACTGCCTGATGCCGGACAGCGTCTACGGGCCAACCCGTCGTTTCTGCGACAGCATGCTAAGGCGGCTCGGCATCGAGACGACCTACTACGACTCGATGATCGGGGAGCCGGCGCTGGAGGCGCTGATGCGTCCGACCACGCAGGTTTTGTTTGCCGAAAGCCCGGGCAGCCACAGCTTCGAGGTGCAGGATGTCGGGATGCTGGCTCGCGTCGCGCATGCGCACGGCGCCAAGCTGATGCTCGACAACACCTGGGGCATCCATATTTTCCAGCCGTTCGAGCATGGGGTGGATGTTTCGATCCAGGCACTGACCAAATATCCGTCCGGACACGCCGACACGGTGCTGGGTGCGATCACCGTCGTGGATCAGGCTGACTGGGTGGTGCTGCGCGACTCGGTGGTTCAGCTCGGCCAGTATGCCGGGCCGGACGAGTGCTGGCTGACGCTGCGCGGCCTGCGCACGATGGGGGTTCGCCTGGAGCGGCAGTCCCGATCGGCCATGCAGGTCGCGCTCTGGCTGCAGGATCGTCCCGAGGTGGCGCGGGTGCTGCACCCGGCCCTGCCGGGTAGCCCCGGCCACGAGTTCTGGCGCCGCGACTTCACCGGTGCTGCCAGCCTGTTCGGCGTGGTGTTCCATCGGGACTTCACCGCCGCCGCGGTGGAGGACATGGTAGCGGCACTCGGCGTGTTCGGGCTCGGCGCGTCGTGGGGCGGCTATGAGAGCCTTGCACTGCCGACCACCGGCACGGTCAGCCGGACGGCCGTCGCTCAGACCGTGCGGGACCCGTCGATGAGCGGACCGGCGCTCCGCCTGCATATCGGGCTGGAATCGCCCGACGAGCTGATCGCCGATCTCGAAGGTGGCCTGGAAGTGCTGCGCGCCGCCTCTGCCTAAGGCGGCGCGTCGCGGTTCTGCCGCAGGACAACGTGCTGATCGCGCTTTTGTAGCGGACGGACGCTGTCCCCGGCATCACGGGTGGTGGTGGTCGTCCCGATGGTTGTCCGGTGCCGGATGGGCAGGTGCCGCCTGATGCGGCGCCGGTTGCGGATGCGGGGCTGGTTGCGGGTGCGGGGCCTCGTGTTGCGCAGGGCGCGGCTCCGCACGTTGTACGGCCGGGGCCGGGTGCGGTGCCTGCACATGCGGTGCCTCCTGACGCTGGACCGGCTGGGCTGCCACACGAGGTGCCCGGATATGTTCAGCCGGTGCCGGTGTCGCCGCACGGGACGGTGCCGTATGCACAGCAGCTGGATGCGGCGCAGCCTGGCGAACTTCCGGATGCGGCACTCCGGCTGCACCGGGTGATGCAACGGTCGGCCTTACCGTATGAGCGTCGGGCCGTAGTCCGTTCGCAGCGGCTCCGGGTGCCGGGCCGGCCACTGCCCCGGGATGAGCTGCCTGGTTGGGCACGCCGGCAGCGGGATGTCCGGCGGTCGGATGCGCTTCGGGTGCTCCAGGTGGGACGGCGCCGGGCGCACGCAGAGCGGGCAGTCCGTTGGGCCGTGCCGGCTGTGTCTCAGGGCCGGCAACAGGTGGGTGCCCGGTGCCGGATGTCGGTCCGGGCGATGCGGCCGGGGCAGGACGACCCGCCGCAGCGCTGGTCTGGCCACGAAACGGCGTTCTGTTGGCGGGAAGCTGATGCGGCGCGAAGAGCTGCGGGTTGACCGTCGGTCCGGGCGCCGATGGCCGGGCGCCCGTCGTCGTCAGGCCGAGACGTTGCACCACGCCGGGCGTGACCCCGCGTGTATCAGAGGCCGGCCGCACGGGGAATTCTCCTCGAACCTGCTGAAACTGTGCTGTCGCTGCGCCGTGGCCGGAAGCGCCGACGCTTGTCGTTTCGTGGCCCTGGCCCAGCGCAGCCGCACCGGTGCGAGCGATGCGGCCGACCGGCTCCGACCGGGCCATCGCCGATGCCGGGATCACGGTCAGCGCGGAACGGTTGGCGTAGTTGTTGATCACGGTGTTGTTGTTGATCGTGCGGTTGTTGCTGCCATTGTTGATGGACGTATTGTGGTCGTTCCGGCCGTAATTGACCCGGGACGTGTAGTTCTGGCTGGCATTGAACTGCGGCCGATACTGCTCGTGCGGCCCCAGCGGGATCCAGCCGATGTCGCCCCGATCCCGGCCACCGCTCCGGCCGTCGTCGCCATGGCCACCGAAACCTCCGGCGAGCAACCCGCCGACCGCCCCGGCAACGGCGCCCGCCACCACGAAGTCGACCAATGCGGGCGCGTAGGTTGGCTGCTCATAGACGGTGTCCGGATCCTGCCGCTCGGACGGGACCCAGCCCCACCGACCATTGAACTGTGACCAGCGACCGTAATGGAACGGAGCGAATCCCCACGGCTCGTTATCGACCCAGGTCCATCCCCACGGGGCCACATAGGCCCAGCTGCCTTCCCGGTAAGGTGCCCAGCTGCTCTGCACGTGCGGATACCAGACCTGGCCGTAATCCGGGCTCGCCTGCCAGCTTCCGTAATCGCCGAGCGATTCGCCGCCCGTCATGTAGCGAACGGACTGCGGCCCGACCGGGCGCTGGACCGGACGGCGCACGTGAGCATCGAGAAATGCGTCGCGCACCAACGGGCCGACCGAACCCTGCAACGTGTCGCTGCCGGTGATCAGAGCGGTCTGCCCAGTGGCGATATCGAGCGAGAAAGTGCCGCTGACGACATGTGCCGATCCGCTGATCACGCTGATGCTCGTCGGCGTCTCGCTATCGCCGGCCATGATGCCGTACTGACCGGCACCGGCGAGCTGTACGGCGCCACGCGGCGTGGTGATGGTGTAGCTGTCGCCCGATGGCACATCGCGAAGGTCCAGGAACAGTTCGCCCTGTGGCTCGGTGGCGATGAACTGGTGGTTGTCGAGCGTCGCCAGGTCGAGCTCGGTCGATCCGCTCAGAGCCACCAGATTGTCGGCGATCTGTATCGAGGCGCCGGAATCGGGTTGGGTCCAGACGGCATCGCCACTGGTCAGGGGAAGGTTGATGGTGGCACCGACCCAGTCGGTCGCACCCGCGCCATGCATAGAGACGCTGCCGGTAGTTTGTGCGAGCCGGCCGACGCGCCATGGCGGATCGGCCGCATCCTGAGCCACAGCCGGAGGAGCCAGCCCGACGCTCGTGACGGTCAGGCTGGTTGCGGCAAGCAGGCGGGCCAGGCGAAGCGAAGGACGATCGATTTTCATGTAACGGTGCGCCCCGCTGGCGCCTCCTGAAGGGGGAGCCTCATCCGGGGGCAACCTGAGGTCGGAAATGGGCCGAAGTCGTGGCCGCACTATGACATTACAAACTATGTCTGCAATTACGAACTGGCTTAATGGTTGTGGCCGCGTCCGGTGCTGGACTGGAGTTCATCGATCCGCTTGGACGCCTGCGCCTTGTTCAGCGTCTCGTCGAACGGCTCGCCGGCTTCCTCCGACAGGGTACGCAGATACGACGCCTGCGCGCCGGTCATGGTCTCCTCGCCGGTGGCCCAGGTATCGGGGTCTTTCACGGTGTTCGACGGCAGGTCCTGCTCGGTCACCGGATCGGGGTTCTTCTGGTTTGTGCTCATAGCAGGCAAACAAATCTGTGCTTGTTTTGTTCCGCCCTCACCAGAACGTTAACTATTTCATCCGCGGACCACCGCGCGGTGCCGGTACCCTAATGCCTCTGCGACATGCGGGCGCTGCACCGTGTCGACATCCTCGAGGTCGGCGATTGTCCGCGACACCCGCAGCAGTCGGGTGAAACCGCGTGCCGATAGTTGCAGCCGATCGGCTGCCTGCTCGCTGAGGCTGCGCGCCGCGTCGTCCATCGGGAACTGGTCCGGACTGGCCTCCGCGTTGCACAGTCCGTCCTGCCTCGCATGTTGCCGATTGCGGCTGCAGGCGATCCGGACCGCCACCGTGCACGATGCCTCGCCGGCCGGAGCACGTGCCATTTCCGAGGCCGGAACCGACGTTACCTGCACCGCCAGGTCGATCCGGTCGAGCATCGGCCCGCTGATCTTGCCGAGGTACTCCTCGCCGCAACGGGGCGCCCGCCGGCATTCGCGGGTCGGGTCGCCGAGATATCCGCAGCGGCACGGGTTCATTGCCGCGATGAGCTGGAACCGAGCCGGGTAGGTGAAGTGCCCGGCCGCACGCGCCACCGTCGTGCGTCCGGTCTCGATGGGCGCACGCAGCGCCTCCAGCGATTGCCGTGGCAACTCCGGCATCTCGTCCAGGAACAGCACGCCACGATGCGCCAGGCTCACTTCGCCCGGTTTGGCACGTGGGCCGCCGCCGACGATGGCTGCCTGGCTCGCCGAATGATGCGGTTCGCGAAACGGTGGACGCTTCACCAGCCGTCCGCCCGGCAACAGCCCGGCGATGCTGTGGATGGTGCTGACTTCGAGCGCCTCGCTGGCCGAAAGATCGGGCAGCAGGCCGGGTAGTCTGGCCGCCAGCATCGACTTGCCGGCGCCCGGAGGTCCGATCAGCAGCATGCTATGGCCGCCGGCTGCTGCGATTTCCAGCGCTCGCTTGGCGGTTTCCATGCCTTTGACGTCGATCAGGTCGAGCACCCGTCCGGTCTCGGCAACGCCCGGCGGAACCGGCGGACTTAATACCTGGATACCCTTGAAGTGGTTGACCAGTGACAGCAGGTCCGGCGTCGCCAACACCTCGATCCGTCCCGCCCAGGCCGCCTCGCCGCCCTGTGATTGTGCACAGATCAGGCCGAGATTGCGTGCCGACGCACCGATCGCCGCCGGCAGCACGCCCGCCACCGGGTTCACCCCGCCATCGAGCGACAACTCGCCGAGTGCGGCATAGCCGGCCACTTCGTCCCGCGGCAGCACATCCATCGCGGCCAGCACGGCAAGAGCGATCGCCAGGTCGAAATGGCTTCCTTCCTTCTGCAGGTCGGCCGGCGCCAGGTTGATCAGGACCCGCTTCGGCGGCAGTGCCAGGCCCATCGCGGTCAGCGCGGCCCGCACCCGCTCCCGCGCTTCGCCGACCGCCTTGTCGGCAAGGCCGACGATCAGGAAGGCCGGCAAGCCACTGGAGATTTGTACCTGCACTTCGACCGGAACCGCATCGATTCCGGAAAACGCGAAGCTTTGTACTCGGGCGATCGTCATGTGGCGGCTCCGGCTTCGAACCGGAACCTTACCGAGCGCCCCTTAAAGTATGGTTAAGGCCAGGGGCGCCGCCACCTGATCAGCGTTGATACAACACTCTTGCGCGGATCGTTCCGTCCAGGGCGCGCAGCTTTGCCAGGATCGCGCTGTCCTCGGAACGATCGGTCTCGGCTTCGACCACCACGTATCCCAGCTCGCCATCGGTCTGCAGGAACTGCGCCGCGATATTCGCGCCGGCTTCGGAAAAGATCTCGTTGATACGCCGAAGAATCCCCGGCGTGTTCTGGTGCACATGCATGAACCGGGTGCCGCGCGGCCGTGGCGGCAACTGCACCTGCGGGAAGTTGACGGCGCCCAGGGTCGCACCGACATCGCTGTATTCCACCAGCTTGCGCGCTACCTCGACACCGATGCGCTCCTGCGCTTCCGCGGTCGAGCCGCCGATATGCGGTGTCAGGATGACGTTGTCGCGTCCCTGCAACGGCGAGACGAAACGCTCCTTGTTGCTGCTGGGTTCGACAGGAAACACGTCGATTGCGGCACCGAGCAGATGCCGGTCGTCCAGTGCCCGCGCGACGGCATCGAGATCGACCACATTGCCGCGTGCATTGTTCAAAAGGAAACTGCCCGGCTTCATCATGCGGATTTCCGCCTCGCCGATCAGCAGGTCGGTCTCGTGCGTCTGCGGCACATGCAGGCTGACCACGTCGCTCTGCGACAACAGCGCCATCAGCGTCGAAACGGCCGACGCATTGCCATGCCCGAGCTTGTCGGTGAGATCGTGATAGATCACCCGCATGCCGAACGCCTCGGCCAGCACCGAGAGCTGGCTGCCGATGCTGCCATAGCCGACGATGCCCAGCGTCTTGCCGCGAACCTCCCAGCTATCCGCTGCCGACTTGTCCCAGCCGCCATCATGCGCGGACACCGACTTGGGGAAAATCCGGCGCATCAGCATGACGATCTCGCCCATAACCAACTCGGCCACGCTGCGGGTATTGCTGAAGGGCGCGTTGAACACCGGGATGCCCCTGACGGCGGCGGCGCCGAGGGCGACCTGATTTGTGCCGATGCAGAAGCAGCCGATGGCGATCAGCTTGTCCGCACGCTCGATGATCTCGGCGGTCAGCCTGGTGCGGGAGCGTATGCCGACCACATGAACGCCTTCGAGCGCCTGGGCCAGGGCCTCGCCGTCGAGGGCGCCGGGATGCCGGGTGATCGTGGCATAGCCGCTGGCTGCGAACAGCTCGACCGCACTGTCGTGCACGCCTTCGAGCAGCAGGATCCGGATCCGATCCTTGGGCAGGGAGAGTTGACTGGCCATCGATGATTCGCTCGCGGTTCAGGCAGGAGCGTGGTCCCTACTGGAAACCGGGAGCGGCGGGTAGCGCGATGGCGTATAGCAGCCATCGGCACTCCATGAACCGACGCTTGATCGGGCCCCCCGCTATGTCCGCCGTTGCCGGGATCGCGGGCGCTGCCCGAGCTGGCCAAGCGCTTCGGGGTGGGTGCGGCCCCACTCGTAGAGCATCTCGATCGGCTCGATGAACAGTTGGCCGAGGTCGGTCAGGGTGTACTCGACCCGGGGCGGCACCACATCGAAAACGTGCCGCGACAGCAGGCCGTCCCGCTCCAGTTCACGCAGCGTCTGCGTCAGCATCTTTTTGCTGATGCCGGGCAGGCTGCGCTGCAGTTCCCCGGTGCGGCAGCTCCCATCATGCAGCGTGTGGAGCGCATGCAGCACCATGCTGGACCATTTGACGCTGAACAGCTCCAGCACGCGGCGTGGCGCGCAGGTTTCCACATGGACCGTCTCGTCAGTGTCGCTCATCGATGGAGACCCAATAGTGCCTATGTCCCTGAACGGTGCCTTCTAGACCTGGCATGCCGGGATGGCCACCTAACCACTCGCAACGATAGGAAAGATTTCGGCTCATGACAGAAACGGCATTGATCGTCGGATCTAGCGGTATCGTCGGCAACAATCTCGCTCGCCATTTGGTGGACAAGGGCTGGCAGGTGCATGGGCTCGCACGACGTCCGATCGCCACCGAAGGCGTGCTTCCGGTCGCAGCCGACCTGCTTGATCCGGCAGCACTCCGTACCGCCCTTGCCGGGGTGCGTCCCACGCGCGTGTTCCTGACGACGTGGATGCGCCAGCCTACGGAAGCCGAGAACATCAAGGTCAACAGCGCCATGGTGCGCAATCTGCTGGATGCCGTTTCGCCGGCCGGTTCGGTGGAGCATGTGGCGCTGGTCACCGGGCTCAAGCACTATCTCGGCCCGTTCGAGGCCTATGGAAAAGGCGTCCTGCCCGCAACGCCGTTCCGCGAGGAGCAGCCGCGTCTCGACATCGAGAACTTCTATTATGCCCAGGAAGACGAAGTGTTCGCGGCCGCGGCACGGGACGGCTTCGGGTGGAGCGTACACCGGCCGCACACGATCATCGGCTATGCCGTCGGCAATGCCATGAACATGGGTGTGACGCTGGCCGCTTATGCGTCGATCTGCCGCGCGACCGGGCGGCCGTTCCTGTTTCCGGGTTCGGCGATGCAGTGGAACGGCCTCACCGACATAACCGATGCCCGCGTGCTGGCGCGCCACCTCGAATGGGCGTCCACGACGCCGGCAGCGCGCAACGAGGCGTTCAATATCGTCAATGGCGACGTGTTCCGCTGGAACTGGATGTGGCCGCGCCTTGCCGGCTGGTTCGGGCTGGAAGCGGCGCCGTTTCCGGGTCAAGGTACGCCGCTGGAACAGCAGCTCGCCGATGCCGGCCCGATCTGGACGGACATCGCCAGCAAAAATGGGCTGGTGGAACCCGATCTGGGGCGCCTGGCATCCGCCTGGCACACCGATGCCGATCTCGGCCGTCCGATCGAGGTCGTCACGGACATGTCCAAGAGCCGCAAGCTGGGCTTTCTCGATTATCAATCGAGCGACGAGAGCTTCTTCGACCTGTTTGCACGCCTTCGCGAGGAGCGGCTTATTCCGCAGTAGAGACGGTCGGGGAGGCAGCGTTGATCGGACCTGCTTCCCCTATCCGCGCCTCAAGGCGTCGACCACCTGGTCGCCGAGGGCGGGATCACCCAGCGCCAGCACGCTGCCGTCTCCGTCCTCGCGCAGGCGGTCGCCATTCCAGTCGGTGACTCGTCCGCCGGCACCCTCGATCACCGGCACCAGAGCGGCCCAGTCCCAGACCTTCATGTCGCGTTCGGCAATGATGTCGATGTGGCCGAGTGCCAGCAGCCCGTAGGCATAGCAATCCCCGCCCCATGAGGTGCGTCGTACGCCGGCGTTCAGCGCTTCGAAACCGGGCCGGGTCGCATCGTCCATCATCGCGGGCGAGGTGCAGGAAAGCTCCGCTTCGTCCATCGACCCGCAGGGCCTGGTGCCGGCCACGCCGCCGAACGGGCCGGTGAAGCGGGTTGCCTCCCCGGTGATGCCGATCCACCGCTCGCCGGTGATCGGCTGGTCGATGATGCCCAGCACGGGCACCCCGTCCATCAGCAGTCCCACCAGTATGCCGAAGCTCGGACGTCCGGTGATGAAGGCGCGGGTGCCGTCGATCGGGTCCAGCACCCAGCGCAACCGGGCTTCCGGGCGATCGAGGCCGAACTCCTCGCCAAGGATGCCGGCTTCGGGAATTCGATCAAATAGCAGGGCCCGCATGGCCTGCTCGGCGTTGCGATCGGCGATCGTGACAGGGCTCTGGTCCCCCTTGAGCTCCGCGCCGAGTCCGCTGCGAAAGAGTGGCCGGATCACCTGTCCAGCAATATCGATGGCGGCGATTGCAGCATCCAGCAACCGGTTGCGATCGCCTGCGTCCAGCACGCTCACGGGGCGTCGGACAGCGAGCGCAGATAGGCGATGACCGCAGCCCGCGTGGCATCGTCGGGAATGCCGGCGAAGGCCATTTTAGTGCCGGGCGCAAACTGGCGTGGGTGCTTCAGCCAGGGATCCAGCGTCTCGTTGGTCCATTTCTCGTGGTGGCTCGTGAGGGCAGCCGAGTAGGTGTAGTCGCTGCCCTGGCCGATACCCCGGCCATACACGCCATACAGGTTCGGCCCGACCATGGCGCTACCGCCCTTGTCGAACGAATGACACCCGCTGCAGGACGCGGCAGCTTCGGTCTCGCCCGCCTTCACCGTGACTGCATCCGCCGGGGCGGCCACGATGGGCTGCGTCGCGGCAGCCGGCTTGAGCGCCGGCTCGGCAGGCTTCGACAGGGTGATCAGGTAGGCGATGACGTCGGCGCGGTCGGAATCGTCGTGAATACCGGCAAAGCCCATCCTGGTGCCGGGTGCGAATGCCTGTGGCCGGGTCAGCCAGGCATCCAGGCGTTCCGGGGTCCAGTTGCCGCCCTTGCTCTTCAGCGCGTCGGAATAATCGTAATCGGCGACGGCGGCGATCCGGGCGCCGGCAATTCCGTGCAGGTTCGGACCGACGATTGTCTGGCCGCCGGCCTCGAAGCTATGACAGGAGGCGCATTGCGCTTCGGCGGATGTTTCGCCCTTCGCGGCGGACGCCTGCTTCAGCAGGCTGTCGATCGACGGATGTTGCGGCGTCGCCGGCGTCTCGTTGCCGGCGATACGAAATGCCGGCTCGGACGGCGGCATGGCATGCACCATGGCTGCACCGGCGAGATCGGCGGCTCCGAACGCGAGCACCGCACACAGTACCGATGCGGCAATCTTGTTGAGTTCTCTGCTATCCATCGAAGACCGACCCGATCTCTCGCCAGTCATTATCCGAACCGGGCCGTCCCGGGCGCTTCCTTGCGATCGCGGGAAGCCTATGGGATGCAGCCATTGCGAACAACCCGGCCTCGGACCGCCTTCCGGTGAAGATTGATCCCATGAACCAAGCGGTCTCAACCCTTTCCGGCAGCACTCCCGGCCCGATCGCCTTCCAGGGCCGGCCCGGCGCCTATTCCGACCTGGCCTGCCGCACCGCCTATCCCGGCCGTGTCACCCTGGGGTGCGAGACATTCGCTGCCGCTATCAAGGCGGTGCATGACGGTGCGGCGGACCTGGCGATGCTCGCCTGCGAGAACAGCCTCGCCGGGCGCGTCCCCGACATCCATTCGCTGCTGCCTGAAAGCGGCCTGCATATCGTGGGCGAGCATTTCCAGCGCGTGGAACATTGCCTGCTTGGCGTACCCGGCGCGTCGATCAACGACGTCCGGCGGCTGCATACGCATTCCGTCGCGATGGCGCAGGTGCGTCGCCTGATCGACGAGCTCGCACTCGAGCCGGTGATCGAGTTCGACACCGCCGGTGCCGCCGAACTGGTCGCCGGCTGGGGCCGGAAGCAGGATGCGGCGATCGCCTCCTCGCTGGCGGCCGACCTGAACGGGCTGGTGATCCTGCGCCGCAATGTCGAGGATGCGGCGCACAACACCACCCGCTTCTATGTCGCGGCGCGCGAGCCGCTCTCGCCGCCGCCCGGACAGCCGGACACGATGACGACGATCCTGTTCCGGGTCGGGAACGTTCCGGCTGCGCTCTACAAGGCGCTCGGCGGCTTCGCTACCAATGGCGTCAACATGACGCGCATCGAGAGCTACATGCTCGACGGCTTCTTTGCGTCGTCACAGTTCCTGCTCGAGGTGGATGGCCATCCCGGAGATGTTGGGCTGGCCAATGCGCTCGACGAGCTTCGGTATTTCTCGACGGCCCTTACGATACTCGGCAGCTACACGAGGTCGCCGTTCCGCGGCTGACAGGCGCCATCCGCATCAACCGCGGCCGCCGATTAATCGGCCGCTCAGGAAATTCTCTGTAGCCGCCAGCGTTGCCGCGAACCAGCGTCCCCCGGCTACTCCCGGATTGAAGAAGCCATGACCGGCATCCGGATAGGCGAGCAGGGTGCAGGAGCGGCCATACGCCGACACGGCGTTGCAGAAAGCTTCGACCTGTCCGATCGGTACCAGGCGGTCATCGATGCCGTGCATGATCAGCATCGGCGGATAGGTGGCAGCCTCGTGGGTAACCGGCGAGACAGACCGGATGTCGGACGATGACAACGTCGCGAAATGCCCGGCCAGATCGCCATCCGCAAGATCGACGACAGGGTTGAACAATACCAAGGCATCGGGACGGACCGCCGGGTCAGTGTCGAACGCTGTCGAAAGTGCAAGCTGGCCGCCTGCGGATCCGCCACCCGCCGCGACGCGGTGCGGATCGATCGAGAGTTCGTCGGCATGAGCCCGAACGAATCTCATCGCCGCCGCGGCATCGCCCATGCCTGCTCGCGGATCGACACCGTCGCGACACAGAACGCGGTAATCGACCAGGATCGCTGTAATGCCCAGGTCGGCCAATGCTCGCGCCTGCGGGTCGAACTGGCCGATCGAGCCATATAACCAGCCACCGCCGAAAAACAGCAGAATGGCCGGCGCCTTCCTGCCAGGAGGGACGTTCTTTGCCGGAAGAACATGCAACAGCAACGCCCGTTCGGCCGCCTTCCTGTAGGGAACTGGACGATACCCCCACAGCCGGACCGGCTGTGGGGCCGCTTTGTCGCCGATGCCGATACAGGCGCGCGGCTCCGCCCGGGCCGGCTGTCGCGCCCCCGACGCAGCGGCGAACACCAAGCCGGCAATGGCAATCATTGCGCGCGCTCCAGAACGCAGCATTCAGAGCTTCACACCGAACGTGAACCCGAACATCAGCGGATTGCCGACCTGCGCCGTTAGTGGCGAGCTTCCAGCCAGGAGCGTGAAGTATTTCTTGTCGGTCGCATTGTGGACCCAGCCGGAAAAGTCCCAGCGCCGGTTTTCCGGACGAATTCCGAGCGTGAGATTAAGCAGGCCATAGCCGTTGATCCGGCTATAGATCGAGTCGTTGGTCGCGGAGAAGTTCGACGATTGGAGCGTGGTCGTGGCGCCGCCGTAGCCGATCAGGTTGCTCCCGTTCAGATGCGAGATCGGGTGCTCGTACTCGAAGCCCAAAACGCCGCTCCATTTGGGCACCAGCGCCAGTCGCGATCCGGTAAAATTGCAGGAGGCGTTGTTGCTGTTCTCGATCGCGCACGGTGCGCTGTTGAACGAGCTGTAATAGGCATCGTCATAGCTCAGCGACGAAAATACCGACAATCCACGCATCGGGATCGCCCGGACATCCGTCTCGAAACCGCGTGTCGTTGCCGATTTCGCATTGGCCAGATAGGTGAGGGCGGTTCCGGCCGAGTTGTAGACCACGAGAGACGTCTGGTAGTTGTGGTCCACCATCCAGAATGCATCGGCATTGAAAATAAGCCTGCCGTGCAGGAAGCTCGACTTGTAGCCCATCTCGTAATCATCGAGATATTCGGAGTCGACCGTCGCAGGAACGTTCGGCGCCAGGCCGATCAACAGCACGCCTCCCGACTTCTGCCCACGTGAGTAGGTGGCATATCCAAGCTGGTCGCCGGTGATGTGGTAGGTCAGCGTCATCGATGCCGAGATCAATCCGTTATCATGCTTGAGAGCCTGGTAGGGATTTGTCGCAAGCTGGGCATTGCGCTGGGCCAACGCCTGGGCCCGCATGGATGTCGGTAGTTGCGAGAGGTCCTGGCCACCCGACAGCACCTGCAGGAAGCTGCCGTTCTTGGTCTCATATGTGTAACGAAGCCCGCTGGTCAGATCCAGCCTGGGCACGATGTGCCAGGTGCCGTTCGCATACACCGAATAGGAATTCGTGGTCGGCTTCTCCCTCGATGTAACGGAGACGCCGTTCAGCGCGGCATTCGTCGTTGCGATCGCTTGCGCCGTCGCGGTCGGCGAGGCGTTGTATGCGGCATAGTCCGACCCGAACGTCTTGCGCGAATGATCGTCGACTTCTTCCCAGAGGTAGAACAGGCCGGCACTATAGTCGAACACCGGACTGGCCGGTGAAGTCAGGCGAAATTCCTGGGTAAACTGGTGCTGGTAATTCTGGGCTCCGTTCGCACTGAGCTGGTCGAGCCCGGTCGCGTCGGCATCCTGGCGTGGATAGAAGTTCCACAGCGAGCCGGCTGAAATGGACGAAAGCGTATAGGTGTTGAGGTTGTAGTCTGCATGAACGCTCAGGTTGGCGTCTTCGGACCGGATGAACTGCTCGCTGTTGATATCCGAGTTGAGCGCATAGGCGTTGGGGGATGGGAAATTATAGTGCAGCCGGCGTGCACGATCGAGAAAGTTGTTCGAAATCGCCTTGCCGTTCGCATAATGCGTTACAGTTCCGTTGTAGAGGCTGACGCCGCCTGAATTGGTATCGTGGTTGTACCCGCCGATAACCCTGATCTGCAGGTTGCCGGCATCGTCCGGCCGCAGCAGCAGTTGCCCGCGAATGCCCCGTGAGAGGTCGCCATTGTAGGTCTGTCGCGTATCGACGTTCGTTATGTAGCCGTTCACCGCCGACTGGAAATAATCCAGACTGAAGGCGGCCTTGTCGGACCCCAGGATGTTGTTCGAATAATCCGCCTTGATCTGGTATTCGCCATAGTCGCCGACCTGGGTTTCCAGTTCGGCACGTTGCTTGAAGGATGGCAGGCGCGTCTCGATCTGGATGGCGCCGGAGGTATTGTCCATGCCGCCCAGCGTTGCTTGCGGCCCCTTCAGGACCGTGATGCTCTCGAGCTCCGGAATATTGAGCACACTGCTTCCGGGACGGCTCTGGTATATGCCGTCGATATAGATCGCCACGCCGCTTTCGAGTCCGTCGGTGCCGGTCGAGGCGGCGCCGAGACCGCGGATATTGATCGTCGTATTGCGCACGTTCGAGGACTGGAACTGGACGCTCGGTTCCAGGCGCAGTGCCTCCGGAAGATTGGTGATCTGGTTAAGCTGGATCTGCTTCTTGTCGACTGTGGTGGCCGAGACCGATCGGCTTTGAAGATGGGTTCTGACCGATCGGGTTCCCCGAACCTCGACGGCCTCCTCATTCTGCGTCCGCTGCGCCTTCGATGGCGTAGACTGTGTAGGTGTGACGGTCTGCGCCACGGCCACGCCGGGGACGGCCGACAACGCCACCAGCGCGCACGACAGGATGCGCGTGGAGTATCGCGATTTCATGGATTGCTCGATTTGTCGAAGGTTCAGGCGGCGATCGGGTATTCGGTATTCGGGACGTGCAACCGACGCATCATGCTGGCCAGTTCCGCGGCGATCGCAGGCTGATCGGCGGCCCGGTCATGTGTCTCCGCCGGATCGGTCGTTAGGTCGTAAAGTTCGATGGTATCGGTATGCGGAAGCCTGACGGCTTTCCAGCGACCATGACGAATTGCCTGGCAGAATGAGGGTTCGTACGTTTCCCAATAGAGATGCCGTTCGGGAAGCCTTCCATGCCCATGCAGCAAGGGTGAAAGATCCGTCCCGTCCAGGCCGACTGCCGGATCGGCGCCGACGATGCCGAGAGCGGTCGGCAGGAAATCCGGATGATAGACCGGTGTCGCGTCGACCCGCCCGGCTGCGATCCGGCCCGGCCAGCGCGCCAGCAGCGGCACGCGGATACCGCCTTCGTAGAGGTCGCGTTTATAGCCGCGCAACTGGCCGTGCGAGTCGAAGAAGCTGACGACTTCCGTCTGCTCGGCGGTGGGCTCGGACCGCGGCCCGTGATCCGACGAGAAGAAGACGATCGTGTCGCGATCGAGACCCGTGTCGGCCAACGTCTGCAGAACGCTCCCGACGCCGAGGTCGAGCATCTCGATCATCGCCGCATAGGTCTTCTCGCTCTTGCCCCAGGTCTTTCCTGCATAGGCTCCGAAAGCCGGCGTGACATAGGGGCTGTGCGGCGCGTTGTAGGCCAGTGTCAGGAGAAACGGTGCGTCCTTGTGCCGCCGGATGAAATCGCACGCCTGGTCGGTGCAGATATCGGTTTCATAGACCGCCTGTCGGCCGCCCTCGTTGGCGGGGATGTCGTGCAGTTCGGTTCCCGCATACCATTGGGTCGGAAAATACCCTTGTGTCGTCTCGGTTTGCGTCAACCAGCCGTCGAACTCGTCGAACCCGTGCGCGGTTGGCACGGCCTTTGGATTGTAGCCGTCGAGATGCCACTTTCCGACCAGTCCGGTTACATAACCCGCCGCCTGCAGATGGGTCGCGACGGTCGGTTCTCCATTGGCCAGGCTTGCACGCCTGATCTTCTCACGGCCTTTGTTGCCGAGAATGCCGCCTGCAAGCGCGAAGTTGTCGCGAATGGACGCATGACCCATGTGCCGGCCGGTCATGAGGGCGCAGCGCGATGGGGAGCAGATCGGTGCGCCACCATAGGCTTCGGTGAAACGAATGCCTTCGGACGCGAGGCGATCGATATTGGGTGTTCGGATCTTGTTCTGTCCATAGCAGCCAAGATCGTAAACGCCGAGATCGTCCGCGATAATGTAGACGATGTTCGGACGTCGCGATGCCGATACGGAAGCACTGCTCGCACGCGACGCCACTGCGGTGCCCAGGGTTGCCGCGGCGCTCAGCAGGAGACTGCGGCGAGTGGTCGGCTGGTGCCGGGACACGAGAGAATCTGACACGGCATCATCGCGGATCATTTAAAACGCAACATAATCTGTATACCATCTTCAATGCGCACAGATGGTAGTGTTATTCCAAACCTGTCAACCCCGGCTGGACATCGTATGAACAATCCTTTTCCATGCTGTTCTCCATCGAAAGACAGTGGTTCGATCGAGCAGCGTCAGACTTCGGTGTTGCTCCGTGAGACGTCGGACGACGCACGGTCAATGGTCACGATCGCCGCCGGTCGTTACGAAATCGGTTGTATCGGAGCCGAAAGCCGGGCTGCGGATGGTGAAGGCCCGATCAGGACCGTCTCGCTCGATGCGTTCAGGATCGACGTTGCGGCAGTCAGCAATATCCAATTCGCCGATTTCGTCGCGTCGACCGGTTACGTGACCGACGCCGAGCGGGGTGGCTGGTCCTATGTGTTCCACACGCTGGTCTCGACTCGGCAAGCCAAGCGACGGGTACCCGGGCAACTGCCTGACACCCCCTGGTGGCTGCCGATCAAGGGGGCCTCCTGGCGCCATCCGGAAGGGCTGGGGTCGCATCTTGGCCGCCGTGGCGACCACCCTGTGGTTCATGTGTCGTGGCAGGATGCGCGAAACTATGCCGCCTGGGCCGGGAAGCGCCTGCCGACGGAAACCGAGTGGGAGGTAGCGGCCCGCGGCGGCGAAGCTGGCAGAACCTACCCCTGGGGAGACGAACTCACGCCGAACGGGCTGCATCGATGCAATATCTGGCAGGGAGACTTTCCGCTGTCCGATACGGCCGAAGACGGCTTCGCCGGCACGGCGCCGGTACAGTCGTTCGAGCCGAACGGTTACGGGCTGTTCAACATGGTCGGGAATAGCTGGGAATGGTGTGCCGATTGGTGGAGCAGGGATTGGCACCAGACAGACAGCGCTGAGACGAGGGACAATCCGGGCGGTCCTGCAAGCGGCGAGACGAGAGTGATCCGCGGAGGATCGTTCCTCTGCCACCGGTCCTATTGCAACCGCTATCGCGTCTCGGCACGAAGCGCCAACACGCCGGACAGCACCACCTCGCATACCGGGTTCCGCTGCGCCGGTTGATGCTTCGGCGAATGAACCCGATCGCCCCCGGTCCGGTGTGGTGGCAGTTCGCCGGATCTACGGTCTCGGCGGTCATGGGCTGCGACGGCGGCGCGCCCGCCGTTTGCGTTCCCATATCATCACGCCGGTCACAGCGAGCCCAGCCGTGGCCAGGCCGGCAAAGGCTACAAGGACGCGGCCGGTAAATCCCAGGATCTGTCCGCTATGCCAGGGAAACTGGATCTGCATCACCAGATCCCCGGCGCGTCCACTGCCCGGCATCTCCATCTGCGCCACGCGTCCGGTCTGCGTGTTTATGGTGACCGTTGGCCGGCCGAGCCCCGTGCCGCGTTCCGCGGCCGACCGGAAGAAGAACACGCTCGCCAGATGCGCGTCCGGCATCACGAACACCCCGCCCGCGTCGCCGTGCCAACCCTGCTTGTGCATTACCTCATCGGCCAGGGCGACGATCGCGTCGGTATCGGGTTCGGGGTGTGCCGTCCCCGCGTCCGGTGGCGTGGCCGGCTGTGCGACAGGGAGCAGGGACGTCACCAGCGGGTGGAACAGCGGCCCGTCGAGCGCGATCGCAAAACCGCTGATCGCAATCCCGAGCAGCACGAGCCAGAGCCAGAGTGCAACGGCGCGATGCAGGTCGAACATCAACCTGAAGCCGCGACGCGCGGTCTCGATCCGCCAGCCGCGTCGCCAGCCGCGCAGCCACTCGACGGCACGACGCGGCACACCGCGCCGTCGAATCGGCGGCAGAGTCAGCAGGAGGCCGACAACGCAGTCGACCGACCAGATGGCCGACAGCAACCCCATGATCCATTGCCCGGGCGTGCCAAGGCCGATCGTGTAGTGGAAGCGATAAAGGAACGGGATGAGTGCGCGGCGGGAGAAGCAGCACGCATCCGAGTTGCGGCCGCCGAGCAGGTCGCCGGTTGCGGGATCGAGGAACAATTCGTTCGCAGCCAGGGCGAACGGATGGCTCGTCGCCGGATCGGTTCGTGGCTGGACATAGGCGCGGACGCTTTGCCCGTCCGGCGGGTGAAACAGCATGTAGCCCAGTTGCGCATGCGGCGCCTGCGCTTGCAGGCGTCGTACGAGTGTCGCGGGGGCAAGCGTCGCCCCGGGGACACGCGCATCGAACAGGTCGGGATTGAGCTGTGCATCGATGGCGTCGTGGAAGGCGGCGATACTGCCGGTAAGGCCCGCCATCGTGACGAACCCAGCCAGCAACAGCCCGACCCATCGATGCGCACGCAACAGCCAGCGGCGCATGAGTCGCTGGACTACCAGCGGTAGGTCAGGCCGCCGAAGACGGTGCGCTGATAGCCGTAGGCGCACCAGGTGCCGTAATAGCAGGACGAGACGTACTTGCGGTCGAGCAGGTTGTCGATGTTGATGTAGCCCTGCAGGCCTTTCAGCCCCGGCACCAGATGTCCGACATCGTAGCGCAGGGCCAGGTCGAACAGCGTGACGTCCGGAACCGCAAAGCTGTTGGTGCTGTCGAGAGTTTTTCCGACATAGCGCACGCCGCCGCCGACCGACAGGCTAGAAAGCCTGCCTGCGGGCACCGTATAATAGGCCCAGGCGGAGGCCTGGTTATGCGGCACCGCCGGGAGGCGCTTGCCGGTCAGTCCAGACGTATCGCGCGTGTAATACGCGTTGATATAGGTGTAGTTGGCGACCAGTTGCAGATCGCGCGTGATGTCTGTGCGCGCCTCGACTTCGAAGCCGCGAGAGCGTGCGGTGCCGGTCTGGATCGACAATAGCGGATTGTTCGGCGCCGGCGTCGTCAGGTTCTCGCGCGTGATATCGAATGCGGCGGCGGTGAAGAAGCCGTTGAAGCCGCGCGGCTTGTATTTGACGCCCGCTTCGTACTGCCGTCCACGCTCGGGCACGAAAGGCTTGCCGTTCGCGTCCGTCCCTGCAATGGGCGAGAACGATTCGGAATAGCTGATGTAGGGAGCGATGCCGTTCGGGAACACGTAGGTCAGGCCGGCGCGGCCCGTGAAGGCAGCGTTCCATTGCGCCGTTCTGCCCCCCGAATCCGGCGTGCGGACACTGCTCCCCACCCAGTCGTGCCGTCCCGACAGGGTCAGCACGAAGCCGGCATAGCGAAGCTGATCCTGCAGATAGACGCCGTACTGGCTTTGCGTCACGTCCGTCTTGGTTCGCGCGGGCTGGGTTATCGGGAGCGTGTAGTCCGGCGCGTAAATGTCGATCGAGGGTGCGGTTCCGAAACCCGTGCGGTAGGCACTGTCGAGATGCTGATAATCGAAGCCGGCGAGGGCGACATGCGAGACCGGACCTGTCGAGAAACGGGCTTCGGCCGCGTTGTCCGTTGCATACTGATCCGACCATTCGGTCGAAGCAGCTATGCCGCGGTCGAGCGTGCGGTGATCGTCTTCAAGGCCGGAGCTGTAGACGCTGGCGTAATCCATGTTGACATGGAACCAGCGCGAGTTGCTGCGCAGCATCAGCCAGTTGTTGACCTGCCGTTCCGCCTTGAGACCGACCGATAGCTGCGTCCGGTCGAACTTCTCGAAGTTGAGGTCTCCGTCGTAGAAGTTGGCAGGCAGGCTGCCGAACGGATTGTAGAGCACCGTGGCGCCGGCAGGTACGCCACCATAGGATGTGCTGCGGGGCTCGTGCTGGTAGAGCCCGAGCAGCGTGATGTCCGTGCGTGCATCCGGGCGCCAGGTAAGCGCAGGTGCCACTTCGACGCGCTGGTCCTTGGTATGCGCGACCTGTCCATCCTGGGTGCGGGCAAGAGCCGTGAGCCGGTAGCTCCAGCGTCCGGCATGGTCGATCGGACCCGAGAAATCGCCGGTCGCCTGGGCATGGCGGAAATTGCCGAATTCCATGCCGATTTCATGCAGCGGCGTGGTGGTCGGCAGCTTGGCGGTCTGGTCAACCAAGCCGCCCGCCTGCGCCTGGCCATAGAGCACTGATACCGAGCCCTTCAGCACATCGACCCGGTCGAGCAGGTAGGGATCGACCTGCGGCGCGGCATACTCACCGTTCGTGAGCAGCTTGAGTCCATTATAATAGGTGTCGGCATCGAACCCGCGGATCGAGAACATGTCGTAGCGGGTGGCGGTGCCGCCGCGTGTTTCGGTGGTAACGCCCGAAACGTAGCGCAGCGCCTGGTTGAGGGTCTGCACGTCCTGCTCGCGCAGGACCGCCTGTGTAACGACCGAGATGGATTGCGGCGTCTCGAGCAGCGGCGTCGACGTTTTTGTTCCGGCCGAACTCGTTTGCGGCACGACGCCGTGCGTCTCTCCGCGAACCAGCAAATATTCCATGGCATCGGATGGGATCGTTTCGCCTCGTGCTCCGGTCGCAACCTGAAACGAGGCTCCGGCCAGCAACGCGGCGGGAGCGAGTCGTACGAAACGAATACGGCGCTGCCGAGAGCCAACCATGACCATAACCCTAAAATGAGATTGCGAATTACTCGCACTTGGAGCTCTAGCGGCGTTCTGTCTGTCCCGCAAGACAGGCTGGACGGCTCAAGGCCATGCCCGGTGATGAGGGCGGAGGCTCGCGACCGGGCGCGGTGCTTCAGGCTGTGACAGCGCTCGCCGCATGACATGGACAGGTGGGAAGACCCGGGCCTTTTCGGGACCGATCGTCCACGGCATGCCCTCGTCGTCGTGGATCGTTATCCCGACAACGAGGTCGTACGACCGGCTGGATCGGTAGTCAGCCTTCGCTCAGCCAGCTTTCCACCAGCCTGCGGGCGATGGCGCTCGGCCCCGGCATGTCGAACCCATGTATTTCATGATCCAGCACCTGCGCGCGGGTAACCCATCGCGCCTCGGCGATTTCGCCCGGGTCGATCGTCAGGTTCATGTCCAGCGCCTGAGCATGGAAACCCAGCATCAGCGATCCGGGAAATGGCCAGGGCTGGCTCGAGTGGTAGCGCACGTCCCGTACGGTGACGCCGACCTCCTCGAACACCTCGCGTGCCACGGCTTCCTCGGCGCTTTCACCCGGCTCCAGGAACCCGGCGAGCGCCGACAGCACCCGTGAGTTCGGCGGGAACCGTGTGCCGCGCGCCAGCAACGCATGGTCGCCGTGCTGGACCAGCATGATCACCACCGGATCGGTGCGTGGAAAATGATGGTGCCCCTGCGGGCAGGCAAGGCGATGGCCGCCCTGCTCGGGCTGGTTTGGCAAACCGCAGACGCCGCAGAAACGATGCGTCGACCGCCAGTGCAGCATGCCGCGCACCTGTGCCAGGAGCGCCGCTTCGTCTGCCGGCAGCAATGAAGCGAGCGGGCGCAGCTCCTCGAAGCTCCAGCTATCCGGCCAGTCCGGCCGAATCGGCTCGTCGAGTTCGCTCATATCGACGGTGAACAACGGCACGGCGCCATCGAGGCCGAGGAATATCCATGGAAACCGATCGAGTCCGAGCTGCGACAGGTCAGGCATCGCCACGCGCATGCTGTCCGCCGCTACCCGCTCCATCAGGTGCCGCCCGCGCCAGAACGGCAGCAGCCGGCGCGCGGGATCGGCAAGGTAGCCGGCGATCGCCGCCTCGTCCGCGCGCGAATTGGCGGCGCGGTCGATCCGGCTGCCTGCGTAGAAGTTAACGATGGGCGAGAGCCTGTCGCCTGCCATGGATGCCTCCGATGAACGCCCCAACTTGTTCGCTTCGGAGCAGCGCGCCTCTTGTCGCCCATGGGGGCAACCGTGTTAAGGTCGGATCGGGAGGTCGGCAGCGGACGGGCGTCTTGCCAACCCGGTCAGGTCCGGAAGGAAGCAGCCGCAGTGAGTTTCCGCTCGGGTCGTTCGTTCGGCCTCCCACCAATTTGATGACCATGCCACCCAGCGACCATCCCGACGACCGGGACATGGATGACGTCTCCGGCCTGCCCGAACCGCCGCCCGCCGAAGGGCCCGGCCTGTTCGGCGATGCGCTGGCGCCTCCCAGGCCGGCTCCGGCGCCGCCTGTCCCAATTCCGGCGGTTGCTCCGAAAACTCCCTATCGCGTTCTTGCGCGCACCTATCGTCCGGCCCGATTCGACGACCTGATCGGCCAGGAGGCGATGGTCCGCATCCTGCGTCGCGCTTTCGCGGTCGGGCGTGTCGCGCATGCCTTCATGCTCACCGGCGTGCGCGGCGTCGGCAAGACCACCACCGCCCGGATCATTGCCCGCGCCCTGAACTGCATCGGCGTGGATGGCACCGGCGGCCCGACCGCCGATCCCTGCGGCATCTGCGCCAACTGCACCGCCATTCTCGCCGACCGGCATCCCGACGTGCTGGAGATGGATGCCGCGTCCCGCACCGGCATCGACGATGTTCGCGAGATCATCGAGGCAACCCGGTTCCGGCCGATGCAGGCCCGGATGAAGGTGTTCATCATCGACGAGGTGCACATGCTGTCGCGCAACGCGTTCAACGCGTTGCTGAAAACCCTCGAGGAGCCGCCGGCCCAGGTCACCTTCATTTTCGCCACCACCGAGCTGCGCAAGGTGCCGGTGACGGTGCTGTCGCGTTGCCAGCGTTTCGACCTGCGCCGCGTCTCGCAATCCGAGCTGTCGGCGCATTTCGCGTCGATCGCGGCCAAGGAAGGGGCGTCGATCACCACCGATGCCCTGGCGCTGATCGCCCGCGCCGCCGACGGTTCGGTGCGGGACGGGCTTTCGCTGCTGGACCAGGCAATCGCCCAGGGCGGGGACGGCGATGACGGAACCGGCGACGGAACCATCCGTGCGGACCGGGTCGCGGACATGCTGGGGCTGGCCGATCGCGGCCTGGTGTTCGATTTGCTGGATGCGGTGATGGCGGGCAAGCCGGCCGACGCTCTGGCGATCACCGACCAGGCGCATGCACGCGGCGCCGATCTCGGACTGATGCTGGCCGACCTGCTCGAGCTGATCCACACGGTCTCGCGCCTGAAAGCGCTGCCGACCCTGCGCAACAGCGGCGAATTGCCGGAAACCGAGCGTGTGCGCGGAGCCGCCCTGGCCGACGCGCTGCCGGTGCCGGTGCTGGGACGGACCTGGCAGATGTTGCTGAAGGGCGTGGCCGAGGTCGAGACCGCGCCGGACCGGCGCGAGGCCGCCGAGATGGTGCTGATCCGGCTGTGCCATGTCGCCGACCTGCCGCCACCAGGCGATCTGGTTCGCCAGTTGCAGGCAGAACACGCCTCCGGGCAGCGTGCCATGCCGGCACCGGCGGGTAATCCCAACCCCGGCCCGATGCTGCGTTCGGTGACCGGCGGCGGTGCCGCGCGGGCCCCGGCCCCGGAATTGGAGCCCGAGCCCGACCAGGACCGCATGCCGGCTTCGGTTGCCGAGATCGCGGCCCAGCCGGTCGAGATGTCGGCACCGCCGCCGCCCTCGCTCAAGAGCTGGCGCGAGGTGGTGGCCTTCATCGCCACCCAGCGCGAGGCGATGCTGCATGGGCATCTGCGCCACTGCGCCCATCTGGTCAGGTTCGCCGCCCCGGTGATCGAGCTCAGGCTGGAACCGCAGGCGCCGCGCGACCTGGCCCAGCGCCTGGCCCGGCTGCTCAGCGACGCGACCGCCACGCGCTGGACCATCGCGGTGGTGCGCGAGGCCGGCGAACCGACGCTGGCCGAGCAGTCCGACGCGCTCGACATCACCCGGAGCCAGATGGCGGAAGCGCATCCGCTGGTGCAGGCGATCATGGCGGCGTTTCCGGGCGCGAAGCTCGGCGCCGTCAACGACGCGACGCTCGACGAATATGGACTGCCGCCGGAACCGATCGCCAGCGAGTCCCTACTCAACGACGCCGACTCTCCCGATATGGAGTTCGCACCGCTCGACTCGGAGCCGGTCGGGCTCGACGATCTCGACAACGAGGTCGGGCTTCCCGATCCATGACACGCGTTTTTCCCAAGGACCACAGCGCATGAAGAACCTCGCAGGCCTGATGAAGCAGGCATCGCAGATGCAGGCGAAGATGGAAGAGATGCAGGCCGGTCTCGCCACTCTCGAGATCGAGGGTGCCGCCGGCGCCGGAATGGTGTCCGTGACGCTGACCGGCAAGGGCGACCTCAAGCGCATCCGCATCGACCCCAAGCTGGCCGATCCGGCGGAGATGGAAATGCTGGAGGATCTGATCGTCGCGGCGCATGCGGAAGCCCGCCGTCATCTCGAAGTCCGCACCGGCGCCGAGATGGAGAAGGTCACGGGCGGGCTCAACCTGCCGGCCGGCATGAAACTGCCGTTCTGACGTTGCGATCCTGATTACGGCAGCGGGCTGGGATACGCATGGGCGGGCCGGAAATCGAGCGGCTGATCGAACTGTTGGCGAGGCTGCCGGGGCTCGGGCCACGCAGCGCGCGTCGTGCGGCGCTGACATTGCTGCGGCAGCCACGGACCCGGTTGCTTCCGCTGGCCACGGCCATGGAGCAGGCGGCGAACAGCGTGCGCACCTGCGACGCGTGCGGCAATCTCGACAGCCGGAACCCGTGCTCCATCTGCGCCGATGAACATCGCGACCAGTCGATGGTGTGCGTGGTCGAAGGCGTGGGCGATTTGTGGGCGCTGGAGCGGGCAGGGGTGCATCGTGGGCTCTACCATGTGCTCGGCGGCACCCTGTCGGCGCTTGGCGGTACCGGACCCGAGGATCTCAGCACTGGCCCGCTGATGGAGAGGCTCGCCGGTGGCGAGGTGCGCGAGGTGATCCTGGCGCTCGGTGCCACGGTGGAAGGTGCGACGACCGCGCATTGGCTCGCCGAGCGCCTGGCCCCGTTCGGCATCTCCATAACGCGTGTGGCGCAGGGCGTGCCGATGGGCGGGGCGCTCGACGTGCTGGATGACGGCACGCTCGCGGCCGCCCTGATGGCGCGCCGGTCGTGACAGTGCTGGGATGAGCGTGATCTGGCCGATTCCATCCGCGATCCCACGCGCGGTGCTGGTCACCGGCGGTGCCGCGCGGCTTGGCCGGGCGATCGCGCTGACGTTCGCCGAGTGCGGGTTCGCGGTGGCGATCCATTGCCGGCATGGCCATGACGATGCGCAGCAGACGATGGAGACGATCGAGGCGATCGGCGTGAAGGGCGTGCTGCTGGAAGCCGACCTGGCGCGGGAGCATGAGGTCGCCGCCCTGGTCGAGCGTGCGGAGGCGGCGATCGGCCCGCTCGGCGTGCTCGTCAACAATGCCAGCACCTTCGAGCGCGACGAATGGCACGATGCCGACCGCACCTCCTGGGACCGGCACATCGAGCCCAACCTGCGCGCGCCGTTCAAGCTGATGCAGGATTTCGCCCACAGGCTACCGGCCGATGCCGAGGGCATGGTGCTGAACATGCTGGACCAGCGGGTCTGGTCACCGACCCCGCATTTCGTGTCCTACAGCCTGTCCAAGGCCGGACTCTGGGCGCTGACGCAATCGATGGCGCTGGCGCTGGCGCCGCAACGCATCCGGGTGAACGCGATCGGCCCCGGTCCTGCATTGCCCAGTCCACGCCAGAGCGAGGCGCAGTTCCGAACCCAATGCGAGAGCGTGCCGCTCGGACACGGCACCAGCCCGGGCGAGGTGGCCCGCGCGGCCTTGTCGTTGCTCTGCCTGCCGTCGGTCACCGGACAGATGCTGGCGCTCGATGGCGGCCAGCACATGCAATGGCATCCGGCACCGGGCGCCGGTGGAGCTTTGCAGGAGTGAGCATGTTTCCGCCCTGGCCGGAGCAGCCGCCGCTCCGGCACGTGTTCCTGCGCGATCTGGTGATCGACGCGCATATCGGCGTCTATCCGCACGAGGAGAATGTCCGGCAGCGCGTGCGGGTGAATATCGGTTTCGGCGTGCTGGACGAGCCCGGCCTGGCGATCGGCCGCGACGACCTCAGCCGCACGGTGTCCTATGAGCGTGTGGTCCAGCTCGTCCGGCGGATCATCGACGAAGGCCATGTGCGGCTGGTCGAGACGCTGGCCGAGCGTATCGCCGCCGGGGTTCTGGCCGACGCCCGTATCCGCGTGGTCCGGGTCATGGTCGAGAAGCTGGACGTGTTCGCGGAGCTGATCTCCGTCGGCGTCGAGATCGAGCGCCGTCAGCCATAGGCGCATCCTTCCGGCAACCAGCCTCGCCTACCCACCGTTGCGATCGCATCGGAGGACAGAGAACATGGATGTCGACGTAGCGATCATCGGCGGTGGACAGGCCGGCGTGCCGCTGGCGCGTTCGCTTGCCGAAGCAGGGCAGCAGGTCGCGCTGATCGAGCGGGTGCATCTCGGCGGGTCCTGCGTCAATTTCGGCTGCACTCCGAGCAAGGCGATGATCGCCTCGGCCCGGATTGCCCACGATGCCCGGAACGGCGAGCGCTGGGGTATCCGAATCCCGATCGTCGACGTCGATTTCGGCGCGGTGATGGACCGCGCGCGGGGCATGGTCGCGGCGGCAAAAGAGTCGCTGGACGATAGCCTGCGGGAGACTGTCAACCCGCATCTGGTTCGCGCTCATGGTCGGCTCGCCGGCCGGGAAGGCGAGCGACTCATGGTCGAGACCGGCGAACGCCGGATCCGTGCGCGCCATGTGGTGCTCGATACCGGCACGCGCAGCCTGATGCCGGACATCGAGGGGCTCGAGACGGTGCCGATCCTGACCGCTGAAAACTGGATCGACATGACCACTCTGCCCGAACGGCTGATCGTGATCGGCGGCAGCTACCTGGCACTCGAGTTCGGCCAGGCGTTCAGCCGGCTCGGCTCCAAGGTGGTGGTGCTGCAGAGCGGCAAGGCGCTGGCCGCCCGTGAAGATCCGGACGTCTCCGACGCCATTGCCGAGTTTCTTGAGGCGGAAGGCCTGGAGATCAGGCTGGATGTCGACATAAGCCGCATCGAGCGGATCGACGGCGGCGTTCGCGTGCATGTCGATGGCGGGGTGCTGGAGGGCACGCACCTTCTGGTGGCGACCGGACGCCGTCCCAACACCGACGATCTCGGGCTCGACACGCTCGGCATCGCGGTCACGAAGCATGGCATGATCGAGGTCGATAACCGACTCGCAACCAGCGTCGAGGGCGTCTGGGCGGCGGGAGACATTCGCGGCGGCCCGGCCTTCACCCACACCGCCTATACGGACTCCAAGGTGGTGCATGACCAGATCGTCGGCGATGGCCGGATGACCACCGAGCGGATCGTGCCGTATGCAATGTTTCTGGACCCGGAACTCGGTCGCGTCGGCATGACCGAAACCGAGGCGCGCGAGGCTGGCCATACGATCAGGGTCGGCCGCAAGGACATGACGACCAGCGGCAAGGCGAAGGAGGTCGGTCAGACGGCCGGCTTCATCAAGGTGGTGATCGATGCCGAGACCGACCGGTTTCTCGGGGCAGCCTGCTTGTGCCACGGCGGATCGGAGGTGGTGCAGGTGTTCATCGCGCTGATGAACGCAGGGGCCGATGCACAGACGATCATGAACTCGGTGGTCATCCACCCGACCATAGGCGAGGCTGCTAAGAATGCGGTGGTTGCTGCCTACTCGTGACGAGCCCGACCTGGAAGTTCGGTTGCTTCCTTCAAACGTGATGCGAATGCGGATCAAAATGACCGCTGTAACATGAACCGGCCCAAAATCGGGTCGTTCACCGGACTCCTCTAAGGAGCCTCCCCCATGTTTCTACGTATCGACAAATTGCAGGCCGAGCTTCCCGCGCCGAAGCGGAAGGATCCGAACGCCGCCGCAGCCCTCCAGGAACTGCTTGGCGGCAAATATGGCGAGATGTCGACGCTCGGGAACTACATGTTCCAGAGCTTCAATTTCCGCAGCAAGGACAAGCTGCGCCCGTTCTACAACCTCGTCGCCAGCATCACGGCCGAGGAGCTCGGGCACATCGAGCTGGTCAGCAACGGCGTCGCCATGCTGAACAACGGTCCCGACAACGATGGCGACAGTGTCGACGGTGGCGACATCTCGGACGCACCGTTCGAGGACATGAAGGACATCCGTCTCGCGGCGAGCTTCCTGTCGGGCGGCGGTGGTTCGGCTCCGATCAACAGCAACGGCGCATCGTGGAACAACGACTTCGTCACCAGCACCGGTAACGTCGTCGTCGACCTGCTGCACAACTTCCACCTCGAGTGCGGCGCTCGTCTCCACAAGCTGCGCGTGTACGAGACGCTGACCGACCCGACCGGTCGCGAGGTCTGCGGCTACCTGCTCGTGCGCGGCTCCGTGCATGCCCATGCCTATGCGCTGGCGCTGAAGCAGATCACCGGCGTGGCGATCGAGAAGTTCCTGCCGACCCCGAACATCAATCTCGACAAGATCCCCGAGTGCCAGAAGTACCTGAACGAGGGCTCGCATCGCCGCCTCTATACGTTCAGCCCGAACGATTACAAGGAGATGTCGGGCATCTGGGGTAATGGCGAAATGGCACTGCCGGGCGATCCGCCGGGCGAGCTGGTCGTGGTCGATGGCGCACCCGAGGGCGGCAAGATCCATCAGCTGACCGGTGTTCCGTCCGCATTCACGCCGGACTACGCGCCGGAGGAAATGTTCGAGATCGCAGCGAAGCTCTACAAAAAGTCGCGCTAGTTTTTCTACCCGTTCGGATGCACCTGCAACCGCAGGTGCATCCATCCAGGCAATTCGGTTTCGATTGAGGAAAATATCATGGACGGTGACGCATCAACCGGAGACACGGTGCACGCAATCTACCATGTCGGCCTGCGCAACCAGCATGCGCTGGAAATGACCGCGATCGAGCTCTGCGAGCGTCAGATCGAGCGCATTGAGAACTATCCTGAAATGAAGCTGCGGTTGCATCAGCATCTCGTCGAATCACGGGAGCAGGCAAAGCGGCTCGAAGCGATCCTGGCTCGTCACGACAGCAGCACGTCTTCGCTCAAGAACACGGTGACCGCGGTCATGGGAAACATGGCGGCATTGCTGCACGTTCCGGCGTCGGACGAGATCCTGAAGAACACGTTTGCCAATTATGCGTTCGAGCATTTCGAGATGGCCGCCTATACCAGCCTGATCTCGATGGCGGAGACAGTCGGCGACACGGCTTCGATCGCTCCGTTGCAGCAGTCGCTGGCCGAAGAAAAGGCGATGGGCGAGTTCATCCAGTCTCAGATCGTGCCGACCACCGCACGCTTCATGGAATTGACCCGCGCTGGTACGACAGCCGGCATCTAGACCACGAAACTATCGTGCGGGCGGTGCTGGAAACTCGAGCAGCCCGCGCTGATAGGTCTCGATCACGATTGAAAATGGCCGCCCATCATGACGTCGCAAGATGGCACGGTTCCGGATCAGGGCAGTCGGAACCGCCAACGCTTGTCGGGCTAGGTTGGCAGCATTAGCTTGTTTGGCCCAGTCATCGGGCAGCGGTGACCAGAGCAGTTCGCTGGACACCGTAGTCCGGCTGAAGTTCAGCGCCCGCACAACGTGACCAAATGGAATGTCGGTCGTGTCGAGCCGATGGTTCATCTCGGGCGTGAGCCGGCCGGTGACATACCAGTTGTCGGCTTCGGACAAGACTTGTCCGCCGCATACCAGCCTGACATGCCGATAACCGATCCGTTCATCCGGGCCGACTTCGAGCCTCTCGCGATCCGTCGATGCAAGGGCGTGATCTACCGATGGATCACGCTCAGCTGTTACGTGCGCAGGCGTACCCGGAGTAGTGTCACCGATCCCGTGCGTGCCGCACCAATGCTCGAGGGTCGCCGTGGCGCTGGCCTCGGTCAGCAGGGCGACACGCAGTTCCTCCAGCAACGCAAAAGCTGCGAGCCGGTGGAACCGGTCATCGGGCCAGACCTGGTGGGCTGGCCGGTCAGACAGCGTCGTCGACCCGGCGCCCGACGACATCCCCAGGACCAGCAGGCACGCTGCAAGGCCCTGGAAACGTATCGAACGCCGTGGCGTCAGCGCTCGTTCTCGTCGTTGTCGGTCTCGACCTCGATGTCGGTACCGATCACGTCGGCATCGTCGTCGAGATCGTCCGTGTCCTCGGCCGTGTCGTCGGCCTCGGCTTCATCTTCGGCCTCGGCGGGCTCGGCCTCGGTGTCCGCGTCCTCCAGATCCGGTGCAGGCTTCTTCGGACGGCGATCGTCCGGCGGCAGGTTGCCTCCGGCGCGGCGCTGTCTTGGCTGATCGAGCGGCTGCTGGGTCCCACATTTTGGGCAGACGGCCGGTACCTTGGTCAGATCGTAGAAGCGCGTGCTGCATGAAACGCAGACGCGCTTGGTGCCGAGTTCTGGCTTGGCCATGTTGACCCTGTGTTTGGAGGGGCGATGCGTCGCAGGGCGCGGCCCATGCCACCTCGCTGCACCCGTGTCAAACGAACGGGGATGCGGATGAGGCCGCCGACAGGTCCGTCCGGACCCGATCGGCAACCAATTCCGATGCTCGCCGGTCGCCTCCCGAAGTCGCGCATTGACTTCCGCCGGGTCGATCCATCAAGGGAATGACCCATGCCCGACATGCCCCATGCGCTTGCACGCCCCCTCGTCGTCCGCCAGGCGGCATCTCCCCTCGGCGGCACGATCCGCGTGCCGGGCGACAAATCGATCAGCCATCGGGCACTGATGTTCGCGGGCCTGGCCCTGGGCGACACACGCATCACCGGCTTGCTGGAGGGCGAGGACGTCCTGCGCACGGCGAGCGCGATGCGCGCACTCGGTGCGGTGGTGACGCGCCAGGCGGATGAGAGCTGGCATGTCGCCGGCCGCGGGATCGGCCAGCTGGCCGAGCCGGAGGACGTGCTCGACATGGGCAATTCCGGAACCGCCGCGCGACTCCTGGCCGGCATCCTGGCCAGCCATCCGATCGTCTCGGTGATGACCGGCGACGCCAGCCTGAGGGGTCGGCCGATGCGCCGGGTGATCGATCCGCTGAGCTTGACCGGCGCGCTGTTCACCTCTCGCGCCGGCGGCCGGTTGCCGCTGTGCATCGCCGGGTCCGGCGAGCCGAAGCCGGTGTCGTACCGGCTGCCCGTGGCCTCGGCGCAGGTGAAGTCGGCGATCCTGCTGGCCGGCCTCAACACGAGCGGCGAAACTGTCGTCGAGGAGCCCGCGCCGACCCGCGACCACAGCGAGAACATGCTTCGCCATTTCGGAGCGGAGGTTTCGGTCGAGCCGGCGCACACGGGCGACGGTCGCGGACGGGTGATCCGCCTGGCCGGCCGGCCGGTCCTGCGCGGGCGCGACGTCTCGGTGCCGTCCGACCCGTCCTCGGCAGCATTCCCGATGGTCGCGGCCCTGCTGGTGCCCGGCTCGTGCATCACCATCGAGGCGGTCGGGCTCAACCCGTCGCGCACCGGCCTGATCGCCACGCTGATCGAGATGGGCGCCGATATCCAAATCATGAACCGGCGGGTCGAGGGCGGCGAGCCGGTCGGCGACCTGATGGTGACGGCGAGCGTGCTGACCGGCGTGGATGTGCCGGCCGATCGCGCGCCGAGCATGATCGACGAATACCCGGTGCTGGCGGTGGCGGCTGCGTTCGCCTCGGGCACGACGCGGATGCGCGGGCTCGAGGAGCTTCGGGTCAAGGAAAGCGACCGGCTCGCCTCGACCCTGGCGCTGCTCACCGTGAACGGCGTGCGGGTGACGGTGGATGGCGACGACATGATCGTCACCGGCGGCGGTTCCGTTCCGGGCGGTGGCCGGGTGGCGACGCAGATGGATCACCGGCTGGCGATGAGCGCGGTCGTGCTCGGCCTGGCCGCGGAAAAGCCGGTGACCATCGACGACACCAGCTTCATCGAGACCAGCTTCCCGGGCTTCACGACCCTGATGAACCGGATCGGCGCCGGCCTCGCCGTGGAGTCCTTCGTTTGACCGTGCGGCTGGTGGTGGCCGTCGATGGCCCGGCGGCGGCGGGCAAGGGCACCCTGGCGCGTGCTCTCGCCGAGGCGCTGGGGCTGCCCTACCTCGATACCGGACTGCTCTACCGCGCCGTCGGGCGGCGGATGCTCGATGCCGGATTGACCCCGTCGGAGGATGCCGGCCCGACCGCGCAGGCGCTGGTGCCTGCAGATCTCGAACGAACCGACCTGCGCACGCCCGAGGTGGACCGCGCGGCCAGCCTCGTCGCTTCCCAGCCGGCCGTCCGGTCGGCACTGCTCGACTTCCAGCGCAGCTTCGGCGTCCGGCACGGTGCGGTGCTGGACGGGCGCGACATCGGCACCGTGATCTTTCCCGATGCGCCGGTGAAGCTATTCATCACCGCATCCACCCGCGCCCGCGCCGAGCGTCGCTGGCGCCAGATCGGCGGCGATGTCGCCCTGTCGGATATCGTGCGGATTGCCGCGATCGAGGCGGTGGAGGCGGAATTGAAGGCGCGCGATGACGCGGATTCGGCGCGTCAGGTCGCCCCTTTGCGGCCGGCGCACGACGCCATCGAGATCGATACCGATGGACTCGATGCGCAGGCGGTGCTGCGGGAAGCGCTGCGGATCGTGCATGAGCGCATGGCCGAACACGGCCGTTCCGAAGCGATTTCTTGACTCGTGGCGTGCGCGGGTGTCTGTGCGCGACGCAGGCGTAGCCCCGACTCGGGCTCGTCTCGTATAGCCGGTCCGTAACGGCACAGACGCATCCCGCCTCTGGCCCCGGACACGACGTGCTGCCACCGACCAAGGGGCAGGGCGCAAGACCGTCAGCAGGGCCATTCGCGCTCTGCGTCCGACGCAGGAAATTTCTGCCACATGGCATCAGCCACACTCGCCCGTCCGCCTGTCGATCATTTCGGCGGCGAAGATTTCGCGTCCCTCCTCGACGAGACCCTCGGCCGTGACGTCGGCTTCGACGGTTCGGTCGTCACCGGCACCGTGATCCGCCTCACCGAGGAATTCGCGATCGTCGATGTCGGCCTCAAGAGCGAAGGCCGCGTCTCCCTCAAGGAATTCGGCGTTCCGGGCATGGACCACGAGGTCAAGCCGGGCGACGTCATCGAGCTGTATGTCGAGCGCTACGAGGACCGTGACGGCTCCATCGTGCTGTCTCGCGAGAAGGCCCGCCGCGAAGAGGCGTGGACCAATCTCGAGAAGGCATTCGAGAGCAGCCAGCGCGTCAACGGCACGATCTACGGCCGGGTCAAGGGCGGCTTCACCGTCGACCTCGGCGGCGCCATGGCGTTCCTGCCCGGCTCACAGGTCGATATCCGCCCCGTGCGCGATGTCGGTCCGCTGATGGGCAGCCCGCAGCCGTTCCAGATCCTGAAGATGGACCGCGCTCGCGGCAACATCGTCGTCTCGCGCCGTGCGGTTCTCGAAGAGACCCGTGCCGAGCAGCGCAGCGAGCTGATCCAGGGCCTGAAAGAGGGCATGATCCTCGACGGCGTGGTCAAGAACATCACCGACTACGGTGCGTTCGTCGATCTCGGCGGCGTCGATGGCCTCCTGCATGTCACCGACATCGCCTGGAAGCGCATCAACCATCCGTCCGAGGCGCTGCAGATCGGCCAGGCCGTCCGCGTGCAGGTCATCCGCTTCAACTCGGAGACCCAGCGCATCAGCCTCGGCATGAAGCAGCTCGAGGCCGATCCCTGGGAAGGTGTCGCCGCGAAGTATCCGCCGGGTGCCCGCTACAGCGGCCGCGTCACCAACATCACCGATTACGGCGCCTTCGTGGAGCTGGAACCCGGTGTCGAAGGTCTCGTGCACGTGTCCGAGATGTCCTGGACCAAGAAGAACGTCCATCCGGGCAAGATCGTCGCCACGAGCCAAGAAGTCGACGTCATGGTGCTCGACGTGGACAGCTCCAAGCGCCGCATCTCGCTCGGCCTCAAGCAGGTTCAGCGCAATCCTTGGGAAGTGTTTGCCGAGGAGCACAAGATCGGCACGACGGTCGAAGGCGAGATCCGCAACATCACCGAGTTCGGCCTGTTCATCGGCCTGTCCGCGGACATCGACGGCATGGTCCACATGTCCGACCTGTCCTGGGACGAAGCCGGCGAAGCCGCGATGGCGAACTTCGAGAAGGGCCAGGTCATCCAGGCCAAGGTGCTCGATGTCGACGTCGAGAAGGAGCGCATCTCGCTCGGCATCAAGCAGCTGCATGACGATCCCGCCGCGGACACCCTGTCTCGCGTCAACAAGGGCATGGTCGTGACCTGCGTGGTCACCGCGGTGCAGGCGAACGGCATCGAAGTGAAGGTCGACGAGGTCCTCACCGGCTTCATCCGCCGCGCCGAGCTGGCCCGCGACAAGGGCGACCAGCGTCCGGAGCGCTTCGCGGTCGGCGAGAAGGTCGATGCCAAGGTGGTGTCGGTCGATCGTGCGTCTCGCAAGCTCTCGCTGACCATCAAGGGTCGCGAGGTCGAAGAGGACAAGCAGGCGATCAACGAGTATGGCTCGTCCGATAGCGGCGCGTCGCTCGGCGACATCCTGAGTGCCGCGATCCGTCGTCGCAGCGCCCAGACCCCCGAGTAACCAACCCGAACTGTTCCCGGCAACGGGAACACGACGAACAGGGAGGGCGGCACCAGCAATGGTGCCGCCCTTCTTGGTATTCGGCCGTCGGATCCCCTAGTTTGAGGGATCGATCTGATGGGAATGAAGCAGTGTCGCCAGTGACTATTTCGACAGACGATCCTGCCTGTTTCGGACCGGTTGGCGGCAAGCGTGTGCTCGGCCTGCCGGCAGGTCGGTTGTGCGTGCCAGCCGACCTCGACCTACCTTTACCAGACGACGTGTTTGCCGATTTCGAAGGCCAGGACCGCTGAGCATCGTCTGGTTTCCTCCTGACAGAACTGCCGGAAGCACCCACCCATGAGTTTGGCCGACAAGGTTAACCAGTTCGACGGCTGGCTGCTGGACCGGATCTTCCAGCCGGCGGTCGACCGGCTGCCGGAGAAGCCGTCCGGCTTCGATGTCGGCATGAGCATGCAGCTCGGCGCAGTGGTGCTGGATGCGGCATCGCTGGTCGCCATGGTGGCGACCGGGCATCTGGGCTTCGGCAACGCCATCTGGAACGTGCTGACCTGGCTTTTCGCGGCCTTCTTCTATGTCTCGATCTCGCGAATGCGGCCGCTGGTGAAGCCCGGTCATGCCAACCCGCTGCGGTTCATGCTGCAGGGCCTCCGCCCGCTCTCGATCCCCTTCGCGATCTACAGCCTGTGGATCATGATGCGTGCGCCGCCGACGCTCGAAATGGCATTGCGCTTCAACGCGCTCGCCAACTTCGTCTATGTGATCGGACTGTATTTCATCTCCTGCCAGCCGAAGCCGCCGTCCTTCCGTCGTACCGTCGTGGACTGGACGCCGCGCGAAGCCCGCAGCAAGGCCTGACCCAGGCCGATCGTCAGTCCGGCTTGCCCAGGGCGATTACCGCACCCGCACCTTGACCTTGTCGGTCAGTCCGTCCGCGTCGATCACCGACAGCGTATAGAAGCCCGGGCCATCCGGCAGCCAGTTGACGGCGCGCCTGATCGGATGCGACGGCAACAGGCGGCCATCGACCAGGAAGCTCATCGGGCGCCGGCCGCCCATCACCCTGACCGGCACCGGACCGTCCATCGACAGCTCGGCGTCGGGCGGCGGGAACAGGATGCGCAACGACGTCTCCGCGACGACTGCGATCGGCGCTCTGGCCTCACCGGTCGTGGCGATCGACGATACCGGGCGCGGCGCTGGAGGCAGCAGCCCGAACAGCCGGGACAGCACCGGCAGTGCAGCATCATGGCCGGTAGCGCCCTCGATCGCGGTCCCGTCGGGCCGGCCGATCCAGATCGCGCCGACATGGATCGTATCGAAACCGAGCGCCCACGCATCGCGCCCACCCCAGCTGGTGCCGGTCTTCCAGGCGACGCCATCGGGTCCGCCGTCCGGGAAGTCGCGGGTCAGCACATTGGCGACCAGGGCGGCGGCGCTGGCCTGCAGCAATGCATGTGCCGGCGTCGCACCGTCCGCCAGCAGCCGGAGCGGCCGATCGGTTCCATCCGTGGCCAGTGCCGCATAGAGTGCCGCGAGGTCGCGCATGCGTATGCCGCCGCCGCCGAGCGCTATCGGCAGCGACGCGACCGCGCCGGCAGGCAGTACCAGCCGGGCGCCTGCGGTCTGCAGCCAGGCCACGAAGCGGACCGGCCCGAGCTGTGCCAGGAGCGACACCGCCGGCACGTTGAGGGAACGCCGAAGCGCTTCGGCTGCGGTAACCGGAGCGGTGAAGCGCCGATCGAAATTTTCCGGCGCGTAGTCTCCGAAGTGGCGCGGCAGGTCGCTGAGTATCGTGTCGGGCCGCGCCAAGCCGTTTTGGAACGCCAGCCCGTACAACATCGGCTTCAGCGCCGAGCCGGGTGAGCGCACCGCCTCGGTCAGATCCATCGCGCCGGCGTGTTGGTTCTCGTCGCGGCGCCCGCCGTCGCGCCTCCCGAGATGATGGCTCATCCCGGCTTGTTCATCGCCGGACACGATTGCCAGGATGTCGCGGCTGGACGCATCGGCAATCAGTGCCGCCGCACTGACGCGGTCGGGCTGGTCCTGCAGCGTGCGGGACAGCAGCGCCTCCAGCCCGGTCTGCAGCGACAGGTCCAGCGTCGTGCGGATCACCGGCCGATGCGGCAGGGTGCGGACCGCCTGGATCGCGTGCGCCGGGAACGGGATCCGGTGCAACGGCACGGGCGAATTGTCGTTGCTGTCGCCCAGCAGGCGGTTGCGCAGCGTCAGAGCCCGCAAGGGATGATGATCCGGCCGCAACGCTTCCGGCCGGCGCGGAATCGCCACCAGCAAAGCCGCCTGTGCCCGATCCAGGGCTGCCGGACCGATGCCGAACCAGGCCTGCGACCCGGCCTTCACCCCTTCCAGGTTGCCGCCATAGGGCGCCAGTGTCAGCCAGACCTCCAGCACGCCGTCCTTGCCCAGCCGCTCCTCGAGCTGGGTGGCGCGGAACATCTCGATCAGCTTGGAGCGAAGGGTTCGCGGCCTGGGCTCGAGCAGCCGGGCTGCCTGCATGGTGAGCGTCGAGCCGCCCGACACCACGTGGCCGGCGATGATCCATTGAAGCGCCGCCCGCGCCAGCGACGGCGGATCGATACCGGCATGCTGGCGATAGCGGCGGTCCTCAGTCCGCAGCAGCAGGTCGAGGAATACTGGCGCCACCTCCGACGGCTTGGTATCCAGCCGCCTGATCCCGCCCGGTGCCGGCAGGTCCGCGAGCAGTTGCCCGTGCCGGTCGAGCACCTCCGACCCGAGCACCTGCATCCGCGAGAGGTCCGGTGGGCACATGCGGTCCAGTATCGCCAGCGACACCGGCAGCAGTGCCGGCACCACGAACACCAGGGCCCATCGGCGCCTTACGAAGTCCGGCCTGGCAGATCCGGCCATCCCTGTGTCAGTCCGCAGGCAGCACGGCGATGCTGGCGCTACCCTGCCTGGCGAACAGGCCAGGCTGGTACATGTCGGCGAGATCCGCGCCCGGCATGTCGAAGCGGCCGACCGTGACGGCCCGCAACCGCACCGCGAGCCGGAAGCTCGGTGTCTGTTCGTCGAGCGTCATCACTGCAGCATAGCGGTCGTCGGCCGTAGGCAGGGCGCGCGTGACAGACAGCTTGCCAAGCCAGTCCATCCTCGGTACCGCGTCCGGACCGAGCCGGCCGATGATTTCCCAACCGGCCGGCAGGCCCTGCAGCAGCCTGACCTGATGCGCGCGGTCGGCGTTGGCCAGGCCGCCTTCCAGCAGCAGCACGAACTCGGTGTTTTGTTTCAGATGATCGAGATCCAGCGCCGTGCCGTCCGGCATGAAGAAGCGCCGACTGATGGTCATGCCCGATTTCGCTGCCGGCGGCGGCACTGCGGGAATCCCGTTGATCGACACGCTGCGCCAGATCGCCACGGTGGCGTCGTTGCGCACGCTGATTGCTCGGGCGAGCGGCAGGCTTACCAGGGCCGCCGGCGATTGGGCCTTGCCGTCCACGCTGATCCGCACCGGTTCCGAGTTGCTACCTGCGGTCAGGGCCGCCGCGGCGAGCCAGGCCTGTTGCTGAGTGGTCAGCGTGTCCGGTTTCAGGTCCGCGCCGGGCAGCCGTTGCAGCACGGTCTGCAGTTCCGCGGACGGCGCGTGGTTCTCGGTGAGCAGCACGGAGATCGCCGCCTCGTCGCGCAGCGCGTCGCCATAATCGTAATCCCAGAAGCGCCGGTCGGTCGGCGCCGATGCCGCGGCGAATGCGGTATCGGCGCGGGGCTGGTCGTTGCCGATCGCCAGCGCGGCGCCGAGCTGAGCCTGGGCAAGCGGCGTCGGCAGCGTGTCCAGCGCCTCGAACAGGATCCGGGCCTGGCCGATCCGGCCCTCGCCGGCGAGCGCCAGCACGTAGAGTGCGTATGCCTGGCTCGCACGTGCCTTGGGTTTGGACGCCTGCTGTTGCAGCGACTGCGCCTCGAACTGCAGCGCATCGTGCAGGGCAGCTTCAGGTACCGTGGCGCCGGCATGCCGGGCACGCAGCAGGAACTCGGTCGTGTAGGCGGACAGCCACGGTTCGGCCTCGTCGCTGGCTGACCAGAGCCCGAACCCACCGTCGAAACGCTGCCGATCCAGTACCGCCTCGACCATGGTTTGCAGGCGAGCCGCCTGTCCGGGCAGGCGGGCGGACCCAAACGTCAGTGGCAATCCCTTGCTGGTGGCCTGTTCCAGACAGATCAGCGGATAGGTATCGAGTGCCGCCATCAGCGCGCCGGCATCGTAGCGTACCGCACTGCCGAAGCTGGCCGTCGCGACCCAACTTCCTGGAACATAGTCCGCCCCGCTGGCGATAAAGGTGCTTGTCGCGCCAGCCGGCAGCGGCTCGATCGTGGTGGTGGTCACCCTTGGGCGGCTGGTGCGCACCGCGAGCGTATAGTCATGACGGGCGTGGAAATGCTCCGGTCCGTCTATGTCCAGATGCAGCGTGGCGGTTCCGGTGCCGGTGGCGCGCAGCATCAATGTCGGCGTCGCCTGCGCGCCCTGGGCCAGCATGATTGTCTGCGTGGCGGGCGCGTCCAGTCCGATCGGCCCATCTGTGGCGACACGCCAGGTGATCCGTCCGGCGGGCAGCTCCAGATTGTGCAGCAGCAGGCTGGCCTGGGCGCTGTCGCCGGGCCCCAGGAAGCGCGGCAGCAGCAGTTCGGCAACCAGCTTGTCGCGCACCAGCATGTCGCTGCTGGCGGAACCGAGCCGGATACCGTTCCAGCTGACCGCCATCAGCCTCACCTGGCCCGCGAAGTCCGGCAGCGCGAGCGGAATGTCGATGTCGCCCCGCGAGTCGGCTTGGGTCGGCTTCTGGAACAGCGACAAGATGGTCTGCGGAATGTTCGGCTTGTCGTTCCCGCCCTCGTCGCCGCCCTGTGACAGCGCGGCGGCCTCGCCTTCGGCCGGAGCGATCAGATGTCCCCAGTCGTCACGGATATCGATGCCCAGGGCACGTCGGCCAAGATAATGCGCGGACGGGTCCGGCGAGGCGAAGTCCGTCAGACGCAGGATTCCCTCGTCGACGGCAGCGATGCTGGCCCAGGCGCCTGCCTGCAGATGCAGGTGCACATGCGTGACGCCGCCTGGACGGGCGATGGGCGCGGCCGCGAATGCGGTGTCGAGATGTCGCGCAGCAGGATCGAGCGCCAGCCAGACCAGACCGATCGCACGATCCGGGCGCCTGGCGCCCCCGCCGGGCCGGTAGGCATGCACCGCGACATAGGCGCCCGGTCCCCAGGACGGATCGACCTTCACGTCGAAGTCGGAGCCGGTCGCGGCCAGGTCGACATTGCGCTCCGACAGCACATGATCGGTCACCACCAGCAATGTCGCCGGACCGCCGAACGGAGCGCTGACATGGACATGCGCGGTGTCGCCGGCCTCGTAACGGGCGCGATCGGCGGAAACGTCGGCGGCGTCGGGCACGTCGGGACTGGCGGACGAGCTCCAGCCCGACCGGAATCGCACCGAGCTGCCTGCGAGGCCGTTCACCTGGGTCATCTCCAACCGGTAGCGTCCGAAGTCGAGCCGGCGCCCGACATGCAGCGTGCCGGACTCCGGGATCGTCACATCGCGGCTTTCCAGCGGCTCGTCGCGCCAGACCGTCTCGAACGAGGCCAGGCTGCCGCGGGTGACGAGGCGCCAGTCCGGTCGCTCGCGCACCAGGCGCAGATGCGCCGCCAGCCGGATACGGTGCAGGTCCGGGTCGACCGCAATCACGTCGAAGCCGGCCTCGCTGCCCGCATCGACCGAGTCCCGGAAGCCAGGCCGGACTCCGATCAATGGTCCGGACGGGCGGACCGGCACGTCGGCTGCCGCCCGTGCGCCGTGGCCCGACGGGTCGTTCACCACGACGTCGACATGCGCCTGCACCGGATGGGTGCTGTCCGGCGCGGTCGCCAGCAACAAGGCAAGGCTGGTCATTCCCTTGGCGTCGGTGGCCGGCAGATCGGCTTGCAGAGTTGCCGGGGCGAACTGCTCGTCGGTCAGCCCGATCTGGTAGCCCTTGAGTATGGACGGCGGATCTCCGCCGATGCCGAGGCTGATCGTCGCGGTCCCGGTAAGGCCCGCGGCAGGGGCGCCATACAGGAAGCGGGCGGTCACCGGCACTTGCACCGCATGGGCCGGGACCAGGCTCGCGGGCAGGGCGCCCAGCGTGACCGCCATCCGGTCCGGAACGAACGCGTCGACCTTGAATTTTGCCGAACCGACCGGCGGCTGTTTCGGATCGATCAGCAGTTCCGCGGTCCAGATGCCCGAAGCGGCCCCGTTGGAGAGGGTGGCTGCAAGATGCACGGAGGCATCGCCGGTGGCCTCTGCCGGTCCTTCGAAAAAGATCTGGCCGTTCGGACGGCGTATCCTGAACCGGACCGGCAACGTGATCGGCTGGCCGCCCGGATCACGCAGCAGCGCCATCAGCTGGACCGTCTCGCCGGGCCGGTAGATGCCGCGATCGAGCCAGACGAAACCATCGAGCGGGCCGGGCTGTGGCAGGCCGCCGGTACCGCGTCCGGACAGGTCGAACGCGGCGCTGTCCAGGTCGAGGCTGACGAAGTCGACCGGCGCGCCGGATGACGAGGCGGTGCCCTGGATGGTTGCCGGTGCCATCTCGTGCGTGCCTTGCAGCAACGGGGCGGCGAACCGGGCGAACCCGTCCGCGCCGGTCTCGGTCTCGGCCAGGATATCGTTGTTATGTGCCAGCAGACGCAGATGCACGCCGCTGCGCGGCTGCGCGTCCGAGTAGCCGCGCACCTGGATCGCCAGCCCATCGGCTCCGCGCCAGACCGTGGGAGCCAGGTCGGTCTGCAGCACCGGCTGCACTGCCTGGGCCGAATAACGATCGTGCCCGTCATCCGGTACTACTGCCACGGCATAGAGCCCGGGCAGGGTCATCGCATCCGCGGGAAGCGGCAGCACCACGTGCTGTCGCAGGTTTGCCGCGTAGTGCGGGATCACCGCGTGACCACTCCACACGATGCGGGCACTGTCCGTGTCGAGATTGCCGGTCACGTAGCCGTCGATCGCCGTTCCCAGCCGATTATCCATGGTCCAGGGCTGGATAGTGCGCTCGCTGAAATAGGCGATGCGGATCTTGACCGAGGCGATGTTGGTGCTGGTCAGCACGATCCGCGGGGCCTGGCCACGTGGCAACAGGAACATGCGGTTGTCGAACGCCAGCAGTGGCTCGCGATCGCCGAGGATAAGAGCAACGACGGCGTTCTGTTTCAGGCGGACGCCGTCCCCGCCGGGCATGCCGGCCTTGATGGTGGCGGTCGTGGTATTGGCGAGCGGCAGCCCCGAGACGCAGATCTCGTCACCTTCATGGGTGATCGCAGCATCCTTGACCACCGGCGACAATGTTATCCAGTCTTCGGCATGAAAGTCGTTGCGGCGTGACGGCGGCATGCTGAAGCTGATGCAGGCTCGCGGCGGATCGGTATCCGTCTCCGTCCGGACCTTGCGCACCATCAGGCCCGAGGCAGCACTCAGCGCAGCCAGTCGAGCCTTGTAGACGGGATTGCCGGAAGCCGCCTCGACGGCCTGTTCCAGCGCCTCGCCGGCCTGTGACGGCCGTTTCTGGGCCACCAGCGCGTCGGCCATGATCCCGAACGCGGCAGCCTTGCCGGCTGCATCATTGAAAAGGAAAGCTTGCGCCTGCCACGCCGCCTGCAAGGCGCGCGATGGATCGGAATGTGGCTGGTCCAGCTCGGCACGCGCCAGCGAGAGCCATAACTGTCCGTCAGGCTCACCCATGCCGAGCCGGTCCTCCAGCGCCGCGACTGAAGCGGAAGGATCGCGTTTCCGTTCAGCGGCCGCAGCCTCTGCTTCCGCAAGAGCCCGGCTGGCGCTGGTAGCACCTGCCGGATGCGCCTTTCGCAGCGTTTCGGCGAACAACTCGCTGTCGGTGGACAGCCCGGGCAAATCGAGATCATCCGCATGTGCCGGACCGGCGGTCATGGCGAGAAACACCGCTAGAACCAGACTGGCGGTGCGAACTGTCATCTCATCCAACCCCGGAACGATTCGGCACCCTGCCGACCGATGATCGAGGTTAAATCATTCCGCTGCCGAACGAAATCTGTAGATACCGGGTGACTGCTTCAGCAATGGATGTAGCGACCTGTGCCGAAGCAATGCACGTTGAACCGCCGTCGACCGAGCGCCACGCGGAGCCAGCAGCAAAGCGTGACATGACGCCGCCGGGTAACTCAGTCTTTTAGGGTCCGGACGTATTTCAAACGTATGGCGATGATGGCGCCGCCGACTACGAGCCATAATCCCCACCACAGGATCAGCCTCGGGTTCAGGTCGCGCAGCAGCAGCGCGATAGTGACGCCTTGCGATGCGATCGCCAGCACTGAGACGAACAGCAGCACGCCGACCGGCAAGGCCAGCGGAGATGCCCGGTAGGCGGCGGGGTCCGACCGGGCGTTCAATGGCGCACAGGCGATCGACAGGATCGCGGACAAGCTGGCACCCAATCCGCTGACCCGGATGATGCTGGCGACGTCCAGCCCGGCTAACAACGGGACCGCTCCGATCGCCCCCAGCAGCAGAAGCGGCCAGACCGGTACGCCCCTTGCGGTTGTTTTCCCGAAGGCCTGCGGCAGCCATCCGTCCTGAGCCGCCATCAGGATGCTCCGGCTGCCCCACAGCATGTGCGCGTTCATGATCCCCAGCATGCTGACGATGCCGGCACCCAGTTCGAACAACGCCAGGGGCACCGGCCGCATCACCGATGCCGCCACCGCCGTCAGCGACCATTCGCCCGTGCCGGGCGACGGCACGCCTGCGGCGACCAGCGTCACCATCACGTAGAGCAGCGCCGCACAGACCGTCGCGCCAAGGATCGCCACAGGAATGTCACGCCCGGGCCGTCGCATTTCTCCGGACAGTTCCGAGACCAGCGTCGCGCCGCTGATCGGGAACGTCAGCAGTGCCGCCGCCGACAACAGGCCGTGCCATCCGTGCGGCAGCAGGTCGGTCAGCCGTGCCGGCTCGATGTGCGGCGCGCCGGCCAGGACAAGCCCGAGCAGCGACAGCACGACGGCGGAGGTAATGACAATGCCCGCCCGCGCCGACACGCCGGTCCCGAACAGGTTCAGCGCCAGCACCGAGCCGAGTGCGGCGAGCCCACCTGCGCGGGCCGGCACGTAGGGCACCAGCGCATGCAGCGTTGTCCCGAACGTGACCGCATAGGCGGCCAACCCGACATGAGTGCTCAACACCATCCAGAAAGCGATGAACCCGGCCGGGGCGCCAATGAACCGGCTCGGCCACCGATACAGGCTTCCGGACATCGGTCGGGCGGCGCCCAGTACCGCATACGGAAGACTGACCAGTAGCACCACGATGCAGGCAAGCAGATAGGCCGGTGCAGCTCCCGCACCGGCAAGCCCGACCGCGGTTCCCGTCAGCACAATCACGCCACCGCCGATCACCTGCTTCAGGGACAGGCAGAACGCCATCGGCAGTGTCAGGCTCGCCTTCAGCCCTTGCAGGCCGGGGTCGGCAGCGTCGGACATTGGTGTGCGACCCTGTCTGTTCGGGCAGCATAGTTGCTGCCAACAGACCAACGTCGAAACGACCTTTCGATCGCCAGTCTGACCCGATCAATGTCGCGTCATGGACCGATGATTCTGGACTTGCTTACGCAACGTTCATATCGCGTATTCGAAGGCGATGGATCCGAAACAGACGACTGTCAGTTAGTGCAGGGTTCCGCGCAAAGATCGATACCGTCGCAGGCAACCGGGCTGGAATCGATCGTCACGCGATGCGGCTCCGTCTCAGAAGTCGATGCAGCGGCCCTTGACGGTCCAGTCGCCATAGCGGGTCGGCTCGAGTCCTTTCGGACCGCCGATCTCCGGCTCGGCCGGCGCTTTCTCGGCGGTTGGTTCGCTCGTGGCGGGGACGAGGGGGTCGGACTGGGTATCTGTATCGTTGCTCATCAGGTCGACATAGGTATTGCGGTCCGGTGCTGCGAGGCCATCAGCATTTAATGATGCTCGGACTGGGCCAGCCGCTGTTCGGCAAGCTGGCGCCAGGGCGCGTCGGCGGGTGCCGCATCGAGTGCACGCCGGAACAAGGCGGCTGTGTCCGGCCCGACCGCGCCGTCGGCACGGCTTTGCGCTTCGGCCGCCTGCATCGCCACGGTCGCGTCGAAACCATGCGCGATGGCCACTCGCCAGGCAGCGGCGGCAGCTCCCCAATTGCCGCGAGACGCTTCCGCCTGGCCGAGCAGGATGAAGCCCTGGCGCGCCTGCGGAGCGGCCGGGTTCATCCGGGCCAATCCCTGGCGCAGCGTGTCGATCAGGCTGGCATCTTCCTCCACGCGCGTTTCCGCCTGCGCCATGCGTTCGCCGATCGGTTGTGCCGGCAGGTCCGGCCGGCCACCGGACAGATAGAGCAACAAGGCGACTGGCGGGATGATCGCCAGGATCAGCCAGCTCCGGTTTCGGCCCGACGGGCGCAGCGGGGTGTCCGGTGTAGCGGCGGCACGAAGCAGGCGTCGTTCCACTTCCAGCCTGGCCCCGTCATGCTCGGACGGAGCGATCAGGCCGCCATCGCGATCCCGCTCGAGTTCGCGAAGCTGCGCGCGATGCAGCGCCAGGGCCGGTTCGCGTCGTGCGCGCGGGATCGATGTGCCACGTGCAGCCAGGATCGCCGCACGTCCCGCCGGCACCAGCACCAGCAGGCAGAGCAGCAGGATCTCGATCCACAAGGTGGCCTGTCCGGTCATCGTGTCACTGCAAAAGTTCGGCGAGCCGGATGCGTTCCGCCGCTTCCAGCGGCGCCGGCGGCGGCGGTCGGCGTCGCATGCCGAGCCAGGCCGCGATCAGTCCGGCCGCAAGTGCCAGCGGTGCGGCGGCCCATAGCAGAAGGGTGACCCAGCTCAGCCGGGGACGGAGCCGGATGAAATCGCCGTAGCGGACCACCATCCAGTCCATGATCTGGCGGTCGCTGTCGCCGGCCGCGACATGCACCCGGACTACGTGGCGCAGATCGCGGGCGAGATCCGCGCCGCTATCCTCGATGCTCTCGTTCTGACAGACCAGGCAGCGCAGTTGCGAGCCGATCGCTTCCGCGCGTGCTTCCTGCCGCGGATCGTGCAGCATCTCGGCCGGGTCGCTTACGGCCAGGGCCGGCGCCACCAGAAGACTCATCCCCAGCAACAACGCCGGCAGGACCGCGAGCATTGGATTTCTCACCGCTTGAGCCCTGCCACCAGGGGCAGCAACTGCCGGTCGATGATCTCCTGGGTCAGCGGCCCGGCCATATGCCAGGCGATCGTGCTGCCCGGCCGGATCAGGAAGCTTTCCGGCACGCCGGATACGCCCCAGTCGATCGCCGTTAGCCCGGGCCGATCTGCGGCCAGTCTTGCGTAAGGCGATCCGGTTCGCGTCACGAACCCCGAGGCATCGTCCGGCCGGTCCTTGTAGGCGATACCCCATACCGGCAACCGGCCCTGCAGCGACGTCAGGAGCGGTGCCTCGATGACGCACGGGATGCACCAGGAGGCGAAGAAATTGATCAGTAGCGGACTGGTCGCCGCAGCGAGGTCGGCGCTGGAGAAGCCATGGCCCGGAGCCTGGTCGGGCAGGGCGAACGGCGGCACCTGCCGGTTCAGCGCCGGCGCATGGATGTCGTGCGGGTCGAACGAGCCGCGTCCCATGCCGGCCAGCATCGCCCAGAACCCGACGCCGACCGCAGCGGCGCCGGCCAGCGGTGCAATCGTCAGCACCCGCCGCCGCGACAGGAGCGATCCAGGCGGCATCATTCGGCCGGTACCGCGACGGCGTTGCGGGCACGCCTGGGTGCACCGACGCGGACACGCCGGTCGCTGAGCGACAAGGCGCCGCCGATCGCCATGATCAGCGCACCGAGCCACATCCAGGGCGCCAGCGGATTATAGTGCAGCCGCAGGATGGCTGTGTGGTCGGCACCGTTATCGTGCTCGTCGCCCAGCACGGCGTAGAGGTCGGACATCCCATTGGTATGGATCGCCACCTCGCTGGTGGTCTGGTTCTGGCTTGCGAAGTCGCGTCGCGATGGATGCAGCACCGTCACCAGATGGTCGTGACGACGCACCTCGATCGTGGCCACCCGGGCACGGTAGTTCGGGCCCTCGGCATCGGCGAGCCGGGTCAGGGTCCAGCGATAGCCGGCGAGCTGGACGCTGTCGCCGGTATGCACGGCAACGATGGCATGGCTTGCATCGGACATTGCGGCGAGACCGATCACCGTCACCCCGGCGCCGGCATGCGCCAGGGCCGCGCCGAACACCGCGCGCGGCAGCATGCGCGCCCGGTGCAGGCTGTCCCGGATCGCAGTTCCTGGCCGGTGGCCGACCCGTTGCAACAGGCTGGCGGCACTCGCGGCGATCACCCAAACGCCCAGCACGAAGGCAACGACCGGAAGCACGCCCTTCAGCCCGCGCGCGGCGACCAATCCGACGATGCCGGCAAGCAACCCCGCCCACCACAGGCGGGCAAGCACCGGCGCCAGTTGCGCGCGCTTCCAGGGCAGCATTGGCCCGATCGCCATGGCGGCCAGCAGCGGCAGCGCCATGGGAGCGGCTGTGGCGTCGAAGAATGGCTTGCCGACGCTGATCGCGCTGCCGAACAACAGGCTGGCAAACGGCGGATACATGGTTCCGGTCAGCACCACCGCGCAGATCGCGCACAGCAGGATGTTGTTCATCACCAGCGCGCCCTCGCGCGACAGCGGCGCAAAGGTGCCGCCGGCGCTGAGCTTCGGAGCCCGGATCGCGAACAGCAGCAGCGCGCTGCCGATCACCAGTGCCAGCAGCCCGAGGATGAACACGCCGCGGGTCGGGTCGTTGGCGAACGAGTGCACCGAGTTGAGGATGCCCGACCGCACCAGGAAGGTGCCGGACAGCGATAGCGAGAAGGTGCCGATCGCCAGCAGCACGGTCCAGACCTTCAACGCCTCGCGCTTTTCGACCACGATCGCCGAATGCACCAACGCGGTGCCTGTGAGCCATGGCAGCAGCGAGGCGTTCTCGACCGGGTCCCAGAACCAGTAGCCGCCCCAGCCGAGCACGTAGTACGACCACCAGGAACCCAGCGCGATGCCGCAGGTCAGGAAGCACCAGGCGGCGACTGCCCAGGGCCTGACCCAGCGGCCCCATGCGGCATCGACGCGGCCTTCCATCAGGGCGGCGACGGCAAAGGCGAACGGCACCGCGAAGCCGACATAGCCGGCGTAGAGAATCGGCGGATGGAAGGCGAGGCCGGGATCCTGCAGCAGCGGGTTCATGCCGTGCCCGTCGATCGGCGCCGGCCAGACCCGGTCGAATGGGTTCGAGGTGAACAGGCAGAACAGCTCGAACCCGGCTGCGGTCCCCCCGAGCACCGCGAGCACGCGTGCCTGCAGGGTCGAGGGGAGCGTGCGCCCGAACCAGGCGACCGCGCCGCCGCACAGTGCGAGGATCAGCGACCAGAGCAGGATCGACCCCTCGTGGTTCCCCCAGATCCCGGTGATCTTGTAGAGCAGCGGCTTGGCGATCGCGCTGTTCTCGGCGATGTTGGACACCGAGAAATCGTCGCCGATCGCAGCGGCGGCAAGGCACGCGAACGACAGCGCCAGGCAGGCGAGCTGCCCGAATGCCAGGGCCGGCGCCGTCGCCATCAGTCGGGAATCACGACGCCAGGTGCCGGTCAGCGGCAGGATGAACTGTGCGACCGCCAGGCTACAGGCCAGCGCCAGCGCGAAGCGGCCGAGTTCCGGGCTCAGCAGGGTGCTCAGGATCATCGGGTTCTCGATCCCCATCCAGGGCGCCGCATCGAAAGCTTCAGCTTGGATGCGGGGCGTTGGTGGTCATGGTGTTCCAGCTCGCGGCCGAAGGCGGGGGGCCGAACCGGGGGTCCCAGCGTCCGGACTTGCGCAGTGCGGCGGCGACATCCCTGGGCATATAGGTCTCGTCGTGCTTGGCCAGAACCTCGGCTGCGCGGAAGCTGCCATCCGGCTGCATCTCGCCCAGGGCCACGACGCTTTGACCCTCGCGGAACAGGTCCGGCAGGATGCCGACGTAGCTGACATGCACGGCCTGCTGCCCGTCGGTGACGGCGAATTGCTCGGTGGGCTCGTGTCCCGCCTTGTGCTGCTGGTGCAGCGACCCGGCCACCACCATGCCGCCGAGACGGATGGTGCGACCGGGGAGGGGCGGCTTGGCCAGGATCTGCGACGGCGCCATGAAGAACACGATGTTGGCGCTGAACGCCTGTAACGTCAGCGCAGTCGCCGAGCCGAAGCCCAGCACACAGCCACCCACCAGCCAGAGTCGACGCGACTTGCGGGTCAAGGTGCCGGTCTCCGGCGCGCATCCACCGCATCCAGCCGGCGACGGGCACGCCTGAGCCGCATGGAGGCCGCGATCGACAGGTATAGCCCCATCGCGAGGGTCACGCCGTAGGCGCCGGCGACATAGGGCAGGTGCGTCATGGCGCAGCACCGCCGAGCAGCAGGGATCGGGTACGGGCTTCCATGACCGCCGCGCGCAGCCGCGCCAGCACGATGGCGGCGAATCCCAGGCTGAAGCCGATCGTGCAGACCAGCAGCGGCCACAGCATGCTGAGCGACATGGTCGGTGCACCGGTCAGGGTGATGCTGTCCGGCTGGTGCAGGGTGTTCCACCACTGCACGCTGAACTTGATGATCGGCAGGTCGACCGCGCCGGCCAGGGCCAGGATCGCGGCGGCACGGGCGCCGCGTCTCGGATCGTCGAACGCGCGGATCAGCGCGACATGGCCAAGATAGAGAAAGAACAGCACCAGCACCGAGGTCAGGCGGGCATCCCAGACCCACCATGCCCCCCACATCGGCCGGCCCCACAGCGAGCCGGATACCAGGCAGAGGCCGGTGACGCAGGCGCCGACCGGTCCGATCTCGGCGGCAGCGAGATCCGCCAGCGGATGTCTCCAGACCAGCGACAGCAACCCGCACAGGGCAAGCGCCATGTAGCCGATCGAGCCGAGCCAGGCTGCCGGGACATGAACATACATGATCCGCACCGCGTCGCCCTGCTGCCAGTCGGCGGGCGACAGGAACAGGCCCCAGCCCAATCCGACCAAGGTCAGCAGCACGGCCGGCCAGGTCAGCAACGGCTGCAGCCAGCGTCCGAGCCGCAGGAAGCGCCCCGGATTGGCAAAGCGATGCAGCCACCCGCCGAAGCCGCGCGGCTGCGGGACGGGCTGTCTGGAACCGGGCTGGCCGGCGGAGGCGATGCTGGTGGCTTGCAAGCGGCGACGGATCCCTGATTGTCGACAATTGACCAAGATTACCATGCGATGGGGAGCAGCGTACGGCTGTCCCATTTCGGTCAACGGTCCTACAGTATCATGCCGAACCGCCAGCCACGCCAATCCGGCTTCCGGCCTGGGAGGAACACGACATGCTGTTCGCCATCATCTGCTCCGATCGCCCGAATAGCCTTGATACGAGGCTCGCCGCCCGGGAGGCGCATCTGCGTTACATCGCAACGTATGTCGACCGGGTTGTGCAGGCAGGACCGATGCTCGACCTGGATGGCAGACCGTGCGGCAGCCTGCTGATCGTGGATGTCGAGGATCGTGCGGCCGCCGAAGGTTTCGCCGCCAGCGATCCGTATGCCGACGTCAACCTGTTCGAGAGCGTAGTCATTCGGGGCTACCGTACGGTGTTCCGCGACGGTGCGGTCGCCGAATGATCGACACTGAGCGGCATCCGGGGCGCGCTGGATGAACTACTGGCTGATGAAGTCGGAGCCGGATTCATTCTCGTGGCAGCAGCAGGTGGAAAACGTCATCGAGCCCTGGACCGGCATACGCAGCCATCAGGCGAAAAAGAACCTGCAGGCGATGAAAACCGGCGATCGCGCATTCTTCTATCACTCGAACATCGGCAAGGAGATTGTCGGCGTCGTCGAAGTGGTGCGCGAGGCTTACGCGGATCCAACGGCAGATACCGAAGCCTGGGTGTGTGTCGATGTAAAGGCGATCGGCCCGATGCCCACCGCCGTCACGCTCGTCGCCATCAAGGCCGATCCGGAATTCGAGCAACTGGCCTTGGTGCGCCAGTCCCGGTTATCTGTAGTTCCCGTCACGGAAGCGCATTGGCAGCGCCTTTGTAAGCTTGGCGGCTGGCGCGACGGCACGGCACGATCCAGCCAGCGTGCAAAGGCCTAGGGCGAGCCGTTTATGCTCTGAGCCAGGATCGCGTTCTGCCCATTGCCGGGCTGACCGGCAAACGTCGAGTAGGTGGCGTCGCCGTTATAAGCTGGGGTCACCGGAGCCGAGACTTGGGTGGAAAGACCAAGAACCCGAAAGATTTCCCGATTGTTCGTGTTGCGCGGGGTCTGCTGCGCATCGGCTGAAGGCATGCCGGGCCCCTGCTTGTCGAGGACGACCCCGTTCGAACTCTGAGACGCTGCGGTCGTCGATGTCGATGCCGGCTGGCGTGGCTGAGCAACGGCGAATGTCGATAGCAAACCGACCGATGCAATCAGGCTTACGGTGCCGAGCAGTCTCCGACTCGGTCTGGAAATTCGCATGACATGGTCCTTTTACTACGGTCAGCACAAAAATGATAATTTGATACGGTTGTCAGACAGGATGATGACGCTATCACTTTAATGCGAGGCGCATCATCATGGTATCCGTGATCCATCTGCCTTTTGTTCTGCCACATGCAGCACGCGCGCTAACGTAAACGTAACCAAATTCGTTCAATTTCAGCATTTGGGGGTAGATATGCAGCATGACAAGCCACCCCTGACGCTGGGAGCAAGGATCCGTGCGCTCCGGCGTGCGCGCGGACTGACTCAGGATCGGCTGGCGAACTCCACCGGCGTATCCAGGAGCGCGGTCGCGCAATGGGAAAGCGACAGGGCCGGCCACAGCACCGGGATGTTGCGAAGACTGGCGGACGTGCTCGGTGTATCCGTCAGCACGCTCAACGATGGCTGGGATACGGTAGCGACCGATTCGGTGCTGACACCGCACGAACTCGCCTTGATACAGCTTTTTCGGAAATGCAATGAGGAGGATCGCGCCGTGCTGATGCAGGTTGCCAGCAAGATCGCGGCCTCGACCAGGATCGACTAAGCCGGACTCCGGGCACGAGGCTTCTCGCGGCAAGTCGGAACAATTTGGCTTGCCGCGGTGTGCAGCCTCTGGCCCTGTCGGCGCGTTGCTGGCTGGTCAAAAGGAGAAGCCGATGAGTGCCACCACACGGAGCGAGCTGTCCCCTGTGGGCGGACTTGCCTCGATCGGGCTCAGCCCATCCGCTCGCAGCGAACTGCAGCGTGTTCTCGAGCAACTGGAGTCGGGCCGCGGGGTTCTGGTTCGCCTTGCCGACCTGATGGGCGGCGCAGTCGGTCAGGCGACCCGCCTCGGCGTGCGCGGCCTCGGAATGGCGCCGGCGCTGCAGATCAAACTGCGTGGAGTGGCCGAGAGCGCAATCTCCCGGGCCTTCGACATCGCGGTAGTTGGATTGAAGCAGCCGATGACGGGTACCGCGTTGGCTGAGGCCGGCCAGCGGCGTCGCTGGCGCGAGCATGTGACACAGGGTGCCGTGACCGTGTCCGGAGCGCTCGGCGGCCTGGCGGGTTTTACGGGCCTGTTGCCGGATATCGGTTTCACCACCCTGACCATCATGCGCGAGATCGCCCGCATCGCTCGCGAGGAAGGCGAGGATCTGTCTACCCCGGATGCACGTCGAGCCTGTCTCGAGGTCTTCGCGTTGCGGCCGATCGAGGCATCGGAGGAGCAGAGCGAACTCGGCTATTTCTCGGCGCGCGCGGTGCTGCGCGGCCGGCCGGTGGTGATGCTTCTGTCGGAGGTCGCATCGCATTATGGGCTGGCATTGTCCCGCAAGGTGGCCTTGCAGATGATGCCGGTGGCAGGCGCGCTGTGCGGCGCGTCGTTGAATGCGGCCTTCCTGTCGCACTACCGGTCGCTGGCACGGGCGCATTTCACCATCAGGCGACTGGAGCGCACACATGGCGCCGGTGTGATGGAGGCGGTCGAATCGATCCGCCACACCCTTGGCGAACGGGTCGCCACCACCTAGGGCGCGGGATCGTTACGCCGTAGACACGGCGAGCGACGTCAGCTTCTGCGCTTCAGGAGGTTGAGCGTCGCTGCCGCGACTGCGAAGGCGAGGTAGATCAACATCATCCGGAAGCCCAGCCGATGCACCAGATGCGGCATCATCAGGCCGAGCCCACCGGAGATCAGTGCGAACACGGTGAAGACCGTGGCCATGTACATCAGAAGTTCCTGTTCGTGTTGTCGCCGGCCCAGGGCCAGGTAACGGTATCGACGATCTTCATGCGACCAGGTCCGGGGGACCGTTCCCGGCATGGACGCTGGCGATGTTGTCCAGCGCGCGGAGGCCCATCGCCGTGCGGGTCTCGATCGTGGCGCTACCGACATGCGGCGTCAGGAACAGCTTCGGATGATCGCGGAACCGGGCATCGATGGTCGGCTCGTTGCGGAACACGTCGAGCCCGGCCGCTGCCAGCCGTCCGTCGTCGAGAGCGGCGAACAATGCGTCCTCGTCCAGCAGCGAGCCGCGTGCGGCATTCACCAGCACCGCCCGGTCGGGCAACAGCGCCAGCTCGCGGGCGCCGATCAGCGTGTCGGTGTTCGGACCGCCGGGCACATGCAGGCTCAGCACCTGGCAGCGCGGCAGCATCGCATCGAGGTCGGACACGAAGATCGCGTCCTGTTCCAGGTCCGGCGGCAGCCTGGTGCGGTTGTGGTACAGCACCCGCATGCCGAAGCCGCGCGCCCGGCGTGCGACCGCCCGCCCGATCCGCCCCATGCCGATGATGCCAAGGGTCTTGCCGGTGACCTGGATGCCGAGCAGCTCGGTCATACCGAGCGGACGGCCCCATCCGCTGCGAATGACCGCGGCATATTCGGTGGCCCGCCGGCAGGCGCCGAGGATCAAAAGGAACGTGAGGTCGGCGTTGCAGTCGGTCAGCACGTCCGGGGTGTTGGTCAGGATGATGCCGCGATCCCGCAGCGCGCCGCAATCGATATGGTCGAAGCCGACGCTCACCGTGGCGACCTGACGGACGCAATCGGGCAGCGCATGGATCAGTGCCGCCGGAACCCTGGTGCCGCTGGTGACCAGCAACGCGTCGGGCCGATGCGCCAGCGCCGCTTCCAGAAGCTGGTCCGGCGACAGCATGGTCGATGGCAACGACGGAGCGTCGAATTCGGCCTCGATCCGGGCGACCACGAGGGACGGCATGTCCTGGCTGCCGACCAGGCGCGGACGGGAGGATGAGGTTGGCGTGGCTTGGCTCATGGCCTGTCCTAGAACCGGTTCGGCAAAACGCGAAGTGTGCCGGCCGTCGCACGATCTCGTTCATGCGGGGCCTTCTCCGGCATGCCGGGGTAGCCCATCATCGGAGGATGCCGAAATCTCCGCCTTCCCTGACGGCCGAGCTGCTGCTTCAGGCCTATCGGGTCGGGCTGTTTCCGATGGCGGAGAAGCGGGATTCCGACGAGCTCTACTGGCTGGACCCGGAAATGCGCGGCGTACTGCCGCTCGAGACGTTCCACCTGTCGCGTCGCCTGCGTCGCACCGTGCTGTCGAGCCCGTATGTCGTGACGGCCGACCAGCGCTTCGAGGCGGTGATCGCCGCCTGTGCCGCCTCGACGTCGGGACGCGAGGAAAGCTGGATCAACCCCGAGATCGAGCGGCTGTTCACCCAGTTGCACCGGCAGGGCCATGGCCACAGCATCGAGTGCATGCAGGATGGCAACCTGGTCGGCGGGCTGTACGGGGTGTCGATCGGCGGTGCGTTTTTCGGCGAGAGCATGTTCAGCCGGGCCAGGGACGCCTCGAAAGTTGCTCTCGTGCATCTGGTGGCACGCCTGCGCCTGGGTGGATTTACCCTCCTGGATACCCAATTCACGACCGAACACCTGGCTCAGTTCGGTGCCTTGGAAATCCCACGCGTCGTCTATCGAGGCCGGCTCGGACAGGCGGTCGGCAGCCAGGCGATCTGGATTGCGGCGCCTGCACCGGACGCCCTGGCCGAGGCGATCGCCCTGCTCGGCCGGGATACCGAAACCGCCGCTGTTGCGACGTCGTGAGCCTGGCATTGACAGCCGAGGGAAGGCGGACGCCATGTCCGCGTCCTACCAGAAGGAGATGAGTATGCGCTCAGCGAGCATTGGGTTGTCGGCACTGTTGGCAATCGTCGCGGTCGGCACCGTCGCCGCGCAGGCGCAGACTACTGTTCCATCGGTAGCTGTGCCGGTACAATCGGGCACCGGTCCGCAGTTGATGCCGACGCGCGACGTCTCGGTGCTTTACAACGTGCAGCCCGAAGGCGCTCCCGCACCGGAGCCGGTCCACGTCTATTTCCGTGGCGGCGGCGGTCTGATGCGCGTGGATGGTCCGGCCGGCCCGGACGGCAACAGCCAGGGCCAGATGATCCTCGATCGCGATGCCAAGGTCATGACGGTGGTGCTGAACGGGCCACGCATCTTCATGCAGATCCCGGAACAGGAGGAGGTCCGCTCGCCGTTCGTGCTCGATGCGTCGATGCACTTCACCCGTAGCGGCACGGGCAGCGTTGCCGGGCTTGCCTGCACGCAATGGACGATCGCCACGCCCAAGGGCGGCGCTACCGCCTGCGTGTCGGCGGATGGCGTGGTGCTGAGCGAGTCCGGTGTCGATGGCCAGGGCGCGCGTGGCGAACTGGTTGCGCAGACGGTGCAGTATGGTCCGCTGGCCGCCGCCCTGTTCACGCCGCCACCCGGCTACCAGCGCACCGCACATCCGCAAAACATGGGTGCCGGGATGAACGGAGGACCCGGCCAGGGTGGTCCGGCCCTGTCGGGACCGCAAGCTGGTTTCGGACCGCAGAACGCCGGCCCGGGCAACGTACAAGGGCAGTGACGAAAAGCCGATGATGGTGCGCTCCATCGTAGCGCTTGTTCCGGTCGTCCTGTTGGGGCTGACGGGTGCGGGCCATGCGCAAGCACCGGACCATCCGTTCGTGGTGCCGCAGCATGATGTCGACGTGCTCTACGCGGTGCCGCTTCCGGTTGCGGCCGGGCAAGGCAGCCTCCAGGCCGGGCAACCGGTAAAGGCGATCGAGCAGCGGATGCGGTTCGCAGCCAGCCTGCAGCGGCAGCGGGTCGATCCACCCGGACCGGGTACCTACATGATCACCGACTACCGGACCGGGCAGTTGATCATGGTGCAGCCGGGACAGCGCATCGCCACGTCGATCCCGGCGCCTGGCGGCCCGATCGCGTCGCCGGGGATCCGTGCCACCGGCGATTACAGCCGCCTCGGCGTGCAGACGATCGCCGGTGTGAGCTGCACCGACTGGCGGACACGCGACGATTCCGGCAACCAGAGCGTGGTCTGCCTGACCGAGGACGGGGTCATGCTGCGCGCGATGCAGGCGGACCATGTCCTGGTCCAGGCGATCCGGGTCGCCTTCGACCGGCAGGAACCGTCGCTGTTCGAGGTGCCGGCCGGTTACAGCCTGCAGCGACCTGCGGGCCGTTCGCCCTGAACCCGGTCGGCTTTATGCCGGGACGACATCCGGACGGTTTTTCGGGAAGCGGGCGATCACCGCCGGATCGATGTTCAGGTGCTGTGCCACGAGCTGCGGCGGCGCGTGTGTCAGCCAGTCGGAGAGCGAGACCTCGGCGTAGCGGTCGGTCTTGAAGATCTCCAGAAACTGCAGCTCGGTCTTGCCGGTATTCTGGATGTAGTGGCCAAGGCTCTTCTTGACGTAGCCGAGGTCTCCGGGACGAAAATCGGCGGTCTGCGCCTTGGGTCCGGTGTTGAACACCGTCATCCGCGCCTCGCCCCTGATGTAGTACTGCCACTCGTCGGCGTTCGGATGCCAGTGCAGCTCGCGCATTCCGCCCGGCGCGACCGTCACCAAGGCTGCGGCGATGGTCTTCGAGATCGGGAAGTTGCGACTATCGGCGATCTGGACCCGGCCGCCGGCGGTGACCTTATTGGGGGTCATCGCCGACAGGTGGAATATCACCGGCTCGGTTCCCGCAACCGCGTTGACCGCCCTGCGATCATCGGCAAGCGAGCCGGGCTCCTTGCCCTCGAAGATCCAGAGATTCGACAGCGGGATGTTCTTAAAGGTGTCGGCCGGCACGTTGAAATTCAGTGCGAGCACCTCCGGCGGCGTATGGGCAAGCCAGTCGGTCAGCAACAGCGTGTTGAATTCCGATGCCATGCCGTTGTCGAATGCCAGCAGGAATTCGGCGCCATCCGGCCCGATGCCTTGCAGCGAGTGCGGCAGGCCTGGCGGAAAGTACCAAAGGTCCCCTGCGGCGACATCGTCGATGCTGGGCCGGCCCTGGTCGTCGATCGTGGTGATGCGACAATTGCCGGTGAGCATGATCGCCCACTCCGCCTGCTGGTGCCAGTGCATCTCGCGGATGCCACCGGGAGCCAGCCGCATGTTGACGCCCGAGATGCTCTCGGAGATGGCGAAATCCGCCTGCGTGACCTCGCGCGCCCAGCCGCCGTTCTGTATCCGCCGGTGGGCATTGTTGAACGAGGCCCAGAACAGCGGCATGCCGTCGATGTCGGTCGCAGGCGGATCCTGGAACGACGGAAATTGTCCTGCCAGGGTCGGGTTCTGCGGTCCCGGGTTGGTCAGGCCCTTGGGCGTCATTCTGCCGTTGATCGCGCCCTGCGGCGGCATGTCGGGATTGCCGAACGATGCGGCGCGGGCTGCGGTGGCTGCGCCGAGGCCGGCGGCCGCTGCAAGCAGGCCACGACGAGGAAGAGGGTTCATAGCGCTGGTCCTGGACTGGTAAAGCTGATATCTCCTATTTATTGAAGATGCCGATAGATAAAACTAAACTTATAGTCATATCCGATGAACCCGCTTGATCCGATCCTGTTACGCTCTTTCCTCGCTGTCGCCGGGACACTTCGGTTCACGGCGGCGGCGCGACAGCTTTGTCTCAGCCAATCGACAGTCAGCGAGCATGTCGGCCGCCTGGAGCGCGTGGTCGGGCGATCCCTGCTGCTGCGCAGCACCAGGCAGGTGGCACTGACCACGGACGGTGCTGCGATGGTCGACTTCGCGCGTGAGATCATCGCGGCCCATGACCGTGCACTGGCTTATTTCGACCCGTCCGTTTTGCGCGGTCCGTTGCGCTTCGGGATTTCGGAGGACCTGGTGCTGTCGCGCCTGCCGGAGATCCTGCGTACATTCCGCCTGGACCATCCGCTCGTCGATCTCGACCTCCATGTCGGGCTCAGCAGCGACCTGCATGCGTTGCTGGATGCCGGCGGCCTGGATCTGATCTTCACCAAGCGCATGTCCGCCGACCCGTGTGGCGTCACTATCTGGCAGGAGCGGCTGATCTGGATCGGCAGCCCCGACCTGCTGCTCGATCCGGTGCAGCCGGTTCCGCTCGTTCTGTTTCCCGGCGCCAGCATCACCCGGAAGGCGGCAATCGAGACGCTGAACGAACAGGGGCGCCATTGGCATCTTGCCTTCAGCAGCGACAGCCTCAGCGCTTTGCTGGCCGCACTTCGGGCCGGATTTGGCGTGTCCGCACAGTCCGCCATACTCGCTGGCTCCGGCCTGGTCGTCGTGCCGGAGCATGCCGGCCTGCCGCTTCTGCCGATCGTCGACATCGTGGTGCTCGGCCGCAGCAACCGGTTCGATGGACCGATCGCCGCCCTGGTCGCGGCGATCAGCGAGGGTTCCGCTCAGTTGAGGCACCAGCTTGAGCCGGCCGACCCCACGTGCATGTTGCAATGATTTGTTACATACCTGCCTTGTGATGGTCGGCAAATAGCCATCTCTCCCGTCCATGGTGAGGATAACGATACGGTGTCCGGCAACAGCCGGGGCCGTCGGAGCAGGGTCGGGGACAGTCCGGTCCGGATGCCGTTCGGCATCGACGTTCCAGTTGAAAGGGTTTGCGTCATGATCAACAATTTGCGTCTTTGGTTGGCCGTTCCGGTACTGGCCTCCGGGCTCGCCCTTGCCGCCGCACCGTCGGCGCAGGCGCAGTGGCATCATGGTGGCGGGTATGGCCGAGGCTACGGCGGCGGCCGCGGCGGCGGCTGGCATCGTGGCGGCGGTCACGGCGGCGCCCTGATCGGAGGCCTCGCGGCCGGTGCCTTGATCGGTGCGCTTGGAGCCGGGATCTACGCCAATTCCGCACCGCCGCCGCCGGTCGTGTATGCACCGCCGCCGGTGATCTATGCGCAGCCGGCGCCCGGCTATTATGGCCCGCCGCCGGGTGCGTACCAGCAGCCGGGCTACTACCAGCCGGGCTACTGATCCCTTTCGGCTCCGATCCGGCCGCCGCCTACAAGGCGGCGGCGGCTTTCAGCACATCCGCCGCATGGCCCGGCACCTTGACCTTGCGCCAAGCACGTACGAGCCGGCCTTCACCATCGACCAGGAAGGTCGAGCGATCGATCCCCATGTACTTCCGCCCGTACATGGATTTTTCGGTCCAGACCCCATAGGCCTCCACCACCGTTCCATCCGCGTCGGCGGCGAGCGGAAAGGTCAGCGCGTATTTCGCGGCGAACTTGTCGATCGCCTTCAGCGGGTCGCGCGAGACACCCACCACTGCAAGGCCGGCCTTGGCTCCGGCGTCGCCCAGCGTGGCCAGTGCCTGCTCGAAGTCACAGGCCTGGCGGGTACAGCCGGACGTATCGGCCTTGGGATAGAAATACAGCACGAATGGCCGGCCCCTTAACTCGTCGCGTGTGATCCGCCGGCCGAGGCTGGCGGCCAGGTCAAAATCCGGAACCAGGTCGCCGGGTTTGAGAGTTGATCCTTGGACGTCGATGTCGGGGATGGTGTTCATGGTGTTCCCTGAATGGGCGGGTTGCTGCGTTGGATGTCTACCCGAAATTCAAGAAGCTTAATAACGGCAGACTCCGGCAAATAAGCTGGGACAACGGCACCGACGACAACACGGACGCCCGACCGCCCGGACGATGAAAGACAATTACAACGCAGGACGACTTCCTGTTCTTCCCGTTATTGCGATGCTTAGTCTTGGAAATTTTGGACTGACGTAGAACCGCAAACCATATTGGCTCTCTGTCGCCGCGCCATGGATAGCAGGCCGGAGACTATTGTATGGATTGATGACGGGGACGCCATGAGCAAAGGTCGTGCTCGCGCTTCCGCACAACGGTTGTGGACTAACCGAAACGGGTAAAAGTGCAGCTGCCAGGGCACTCACCAAGATCGGTATCAAAAGACTTGAAGTTTACAAACTCATGCGCCTCACCTGGCCCAGCGCATCGGGCGCGTCCGCGCTGCAACACAGCCGGTGATGCCGGCCCGTGTCGGGGAAAGCTGATATGTCGGATCAATACGACGATTGGCGCATCAACCTAGACTTGGTGTAAAGTTTCGGCGGCTAATGATCTTGGATGGGAGAATGCAGTGCGCTTTTACCGTGGTGATAATCGCCTGCCTCTCGAGCTTAACGAAGGCTTCAAACCACAAAACGCGCCTACGACGGCTACACCGGCAAATCGCCTCAAGACGGATCTTGCTTCGGCCGGTAATGCTAGGGATATGGGGTTTGTCTGGAGAAAACAGACTCCGGGTGGCCTGATTGCGACAGCGAGACATCGCGAAGGTTCCTACGAAGGCATGAAGGCTCTCTACACAATCGATATTTCTGACGACCGGCTTTTCATCAGCACGTTTCAAGGTGCAGCCATAAAGCCGTTAGGACGCCTTACAGGTCTACCGGACGGAACTCCCCCGGGTGGTGACTATCTGATTACGGACACACATGACGTTAGCGAGGCGAATATAATCGCATTCAGTCATGGGCTTGTCAGTTCGAAGGAAACAACTTTCCTTACCGCGATTGAGCGGAAATATATTACTGGTTTCCTGACTGGGGCGGATACGAACAAATCCAGCGTTGGTTTTCAAAAGATGCCTCCGCCCGTGCCGCCGAAACCGTCTCGTTTTAGACAACAAGACGCGTCGTGACATCTCGATGATTGTCACGACGGCGCCCGCCACGACCATTTCCTCAGTGTCGCATGCGAGCCCGATAGAAGAAGAGCGTCAGCGTAATGGATCAGTAAAGACAAGTCGGCAGGGGCGGCCGTGTCATCATCCAGGTAAATCAACGCTCACGAGGAGCCGGCCGATTGGAACACGGCCGTGTTCAGGTGTCGCCGGGTCGGACTTCAACAAGCTTTTCGAATGCCTGTCCAAGACGAACTCGCACCGATCTCGTTCAAGTGCCTGACCGTCTAGGAGCGCTTTCCAAAACCTTTGTAATGACTGCCGTAGTGCTCCATGAGCAGGCATGGCTTCTCGTCGTGTCTTCGACGCCCTATGGTCGATTGTCGAGCCGCTCCTGCACGCTTCCATGCCATACCACGAGGTGGCAGGCCGCGCGTGCCGGATCGGGCGGCGCTGTTCGTGCTGCGGACCACCATCCGGCGGGAGATGTTTCCACTCGCGATGAGGTGTATCGAGACCAGCCACAAGCTGGGCCGACACAGTTGGGTCATCGAGCGGACCTTCACCCGGATCAACCGTTTTCGCATGCTCGTTTCCCGTCACGAGCGTAGGAGCGACATCCACCACGCCTTCATGGCTTTCGCCTGCTCGTTCATATGCTTTGACAAGTTGATCCCGGGACGTCGATGTCGGGGATGGTGCGCATGGTGTTCCTCTCTATCCTGGAGCGATGCGTCCGGCTCTTCGCCCCGTCTGTTTTTCGAAGCTAGAGGTGCACGCGCATCCCGGACAGGCATGACCGCTTTCCGGTCATCCGGGCCCGACCGGTCCCACCAGCCGCAGGAATGCGGACCGCACCGAATGCGCGACCTCGTCGCGGCGGGCCACGAGCCCGGCCAGTCCTTCCTCCTGCAGCGACAGGCCGTGCAGCAGCGCCTCGATCACCGGCTCGGGCAGGACCTCGCGCAGATCGGCAGGCAGGTCCCCGCGGCCCGCGACGCCGAGCAGGATGCGCAGCATTCCCTGGACGTCGCGCCAGAACCGGTCCGCCTCGATCAGCAGCTCGGCGTCGGTCCGCGACAGCATGCCCGCGCGGGACAGGCGGGCGAACGCGGTGCGCGTGGTCGGATGGCGGACCCTGGGATCGGTGCTGGCGAGCTGCAGGACCTGGGCGATGAACTCGACCTCCATCAGCCCGCCGGTCCGCAGCTTCACGTCCCACGGTCCGTGCGGCGGCAGGTCGCGGGCCAAGCGGGACCGCATGACGCCCGCATCGTGGAACAGCATTCCAGCGGCATCGATTCCGGGTATCGGCGGGGCCTCGCCGGTCTGTCGCGGCAGCACCGACAACGCCTCGCCGATCGCCCCGGACACGATGCGGCGCAACGAGGCCGGACCGGCAACCACCCGTGCGCGGGACAGCGCCATCCGTTCCCAGGTCCAGGCCTGCTCGGCGTGATAACGGCGGAACGCGCCGAGCGAGACCGCGACCGGACCGGTGTTGCCGGATGGGCGCAGCCGCATATCGAGTGCGTAGAGCGGTCCCTCGATGCCGGGCGCGGTGAGGGCGGCGATCAGACCATGCACCAGTCTGGTGTAGTACTGGCTGACGGCGATCGCCCGTGGCGGCGGCCTGGCCTGTTCGCCGATCCAACCGGGAGCACCACGTCGGCCGGTGCCGGGCACGCTCTCGAGGATCGTCTCCGGATGGTCGTACACCAGCATCAGGTCCAGGTCGGAGCCGTTCATCATCTCGCGCGAGCCGGCCTTGCCGAGCGCCACGACAACCATGCCGCCGCCGGGCACGATCCCGTAGCGTGCCCGATGCTCGGCGAGCACATGGTCGAGCATCCGTGCGATGACCAGTTCCGCCAGTGCGGTGCGGGCCTTGCCGGCCGCATCCACATTCAGGCGCGCTTCCATCTGCGCCACGCAGAACCGGAACTCCTCGCCGCGCACCAGCGTGTGCGCGATCCGGATCGCCTCCTCGGTATCGCCCGCCGCCCGCATCTGCTGATCCAGGATGCGCAGCAGCGTGCGGCCGGCCTGCCTGCCATCCTCGGGCACAAGCAGGCCCTCGAGTGCGGACGGGACCGCGGCGAGATGATCGGCGAGCGATGGCGATGCGCCGAGGACGGTGGCGATCCGTCCGAGCAGCGCCGGATTGCGGCCGAACAGCGACAGCAGGTTGACGCCAGTACTCTGCCGCGACAGCAGCGTATCGAAGCGCACCAGCGCCGCCACCGGATCGCGCTGGCCGGCGAGGGCATGCAGCAACGCCGGCATCAGGCCGTGGAGCAGCCTGCGCGCGCGGGGATCACGCAGGGCCCGCAGCCGGTCGCCGCGCCAGCCTTGCAGGATATCGAGCGCCTGCGGGCCGGACGGGAAACCGAGTGCCTGAAGCTGCCGCGGCAGGTCGGCGCCATCGAGGTCGAACGGCGCCAGGCCGCTATCCTGCAGCCCCGGCCGGTCGGCATCGTCGGCCTGGCCGATCCGGCCGCGGAACATCCGCTGAAACCGGGCGCGGGTGCGCCGAAGCACCGGCAGCAGGGCGCTCCCGAATGCATTGCCGTCCGGATAGCCCATGAACAGGGCGAATGCCTCCAGCCCCTGGCGCGTCCCCGGCAGGCTGTGCGTCTGGCGGTCGGCCTGCATCTGCAGCCGGTGCTCGACGCTGCGCAGCAACCGGTAGGCGCGGCAGAGCGAGTCCGCGGTGCTTCGCTTCAGGTAGCCGCCATCGGCCAGACGGGCCAGCGCACCCAGGGTGGTCGGCTCGCGCAACGCCGGCTCGCGGCCGCCCCAGACCAGTTGCAAGGTCTGGGCGATGAACTCGATCTCGCGGATGCCGCCATGGCCGAGCTTCACGTCGTGGCCCAGCAGCGCCACGACCGGATCGTCACCGTCGAGACCACCCGACGGCTGAATGACCGCCTCGCTCGCCCCGAAGCGGCGTGTCGGCGACGGCTTGTGCAGGTCGATCCGGCGCTTCATCGCGTGGATGTCCTCGATCGCCGCGAAGTCGAGGTGCCGTCGCCAGACGAACGGGCGGATGCTGTCCAGAAACCGTTCGCCGCAGCCGAGATCGCCGGCGACCGGCCGCGCCTTGGTCATCGCCGCCCGCTCCCAGTTCTGGCCGTAGCTCTCGTAGTAGGCGATCGCCGCGGGCAGCGAGACCGCCGGCGGCGTCGCTCCGGGGTCCGGGCGCAGCCGCAGATCCATCCGGAACACGTAGCCGTCGGCGTCGCGGGCCTCCATCAGCGAGACCAGGTCGGTCGCCAGCCGGGTGAAGGTTCGGCCGAGATCGTCGCGCTCCCTGTCCGGGTCCTGGACCCAGGGGTCGTAGAGCAGCACCAGGTCGATATCGCTGGAATAGTTGAGCTCGCGGGCGCCGAGCTTGCCCATCGCCAGCACCACGAAGCCGGAACCGCGCTCGGGCATGCGCGGATCGGCCAGCCGGAGCAGGCCGGCCCGGTTTGCGGCCAGCAGCAGATGCGCGGTGGCGACCTTGAGCGACGCCTCGGCCAGCAGGGACAGCGTGCCGGTCACCTGCTCCAGGCTCCAGAGGCCGCCGAGATCGGCGATCGCGGCGGCGAGAGCCACCTGCCGCTTGGCGCGGCGCAGGCCGGCAGCGATCCCGGCGCGCGGCGTCGTTGCCTTGAGCGTCCGCAACTGCCGGATTGCCGCCGCGGCAACCCGGGTCGGTCCATGGACGAGCAGCTGTGTGAACACCTCGTGCTCGCGACGCACCAAATCGGAGAGGAATGGGCTGTTGCCGCCGAGGCAGGCGATCAGCGCCGCCGCGGCGGGCGCCTGCATGTCCGGGCAGGCAGCAAGGTCCTGGGCCAGCGCCGCGGCCGTCGCCGGGTCGGCGGGACGCGGCCACAGTACGGGAAGCTGGAAACCGGTCTCCATCCTGCCCGTCTCCATCCGATCTTGCATGCGGCAGCACGGTGACGCCCGTGCTGAAGCCTGGTCAAGCAACGCCGCGAGTTGCCCCGGGTCCGCACCCGGCCGTGCGGGTCGGATCGGCAACGGCTCATGTCCTGCTTCGGCTGGTGGTGCGACCCTTGCTCGCCATCCTGGTGCTGGGTGTGCTGGGCGTGTTCGGCATGGCGTTGCGGCTGGCGTCCGGGCCGGTCGACGTGACCTGGGCAGTGCACGCCTTCACCCCGGTCGAACTCGGCGGCAGGACCAACGGGATGGTGCCGTTCGGGCACTCCTGGGGCGTTCTCGATATCGGCCGTGTCCGGCTGGACTGGCATGGATTCCATGACGGCCGGGGTGCGCCGGTCATGGTCCGGCTGGAAGACGTCACCATCAGGCGGCCGGACGGGCCGATCGTCGATCATGTCGACCGCATCCGGATCAGCCTCGCTGCCGCACCGCTGCTGCGGGCCCAACTCGCGATCACCGAGATCGATGTGTCCGGAGCGCGCCTCAACCTGCGCCGTGATGGCGTCAACGGGATCGATCTCGGGCTTGGTCCGGTGGGGCGCCGCCATACCGGCGGCAACTCCGGTCCGGTGGTGCGATGGAGCGAGCTGAGCCGGGTTCATGTCTCGGATATGCAGGTGGCTGTGCACGATCTGGTGGTGGGCCAGGATTGGACCGTGCGTGACGTCGGAATCGATGCACGGCCCCCCGGCACGTCCGAGGGCATGCCTGGCCAGGGCGGTATCGTCGGGCGGTTCGGCGCGACCCTGCGCATCGCCGGGCGACAGGCGGCATTGCGCGGCAGCGGAACCACCGGCACCGATCGTGGCGACATCCTCTGGCACGTCACCCTCGATCCGATCGTGCCGGCCGACCTGGTCGGTGAGTTGCCGATGCTGGCGCCGCTGCTGCCCCTGGCACTGCCGGTGGCGCCGGTACTGGACGTGACCTTCGCGAACGGTCCCGGACGCTTCATGGAGCCGATCCGGGCCAGCGTCTCGGCCCGGCTCGGACAGGGCGAGGTACACGAACCGGGCACCGTGCTCAGGGTCGCGAGCGGCCTGATCCGTCTGGATGCCGACATGCCGGACCAGGCCGATGGTGCCTTCACGGTGCGACTGCAGCAGGCCGACCTGAAGCTGCGGGATGCCAGCGACCCGGACCGGGCGGCAACCGGCCCCGAGCTGCATGCACACGGCACGATGTCGCTCGACCAGCTAGCCGACCCGATGCGCATCCGGGCGGCGGTGAGCGTCGATATCCCGCATATCGGCTTCCCCGGTCTGGCGCAGTACTGGCCGCGCCAGGCGGCGGGAGGCGCGAGACGGTGGATCACCGCCAACATCACCGACGGCGAGGCCCACAACCTGCATGTCGAGAGCACGCTGGCCAGCGACCAGGGCTGGTCGAAGCTGGCCGAGACCGGGCGGACCGGCGGGTTCGACGCGACCGGGCTGACCCTCTGGTGGCTACGGCCGATCGCGCCGCTGCGCGACATGCAGGCCCGGCTGACCTTCCAGGGGACGGACGCCGTGCTGATCGAGGCGCCGCACGCGGTCATGCCCGTCGATACGAAGCCGGAAGCGGTCGCCGGCCTCCACCAAATCATGGTGTCGGCCGGGTCGATGCGGATCGCCGGGCTGAACGCCAAGGATCAGGTCGCCACCATCAAGGCGCATCTGGCGGGCAGTCTTCCCGACCTGCTTGCCGAGCTGTCGCATCCACGCCTCAGGCTGCTGTCGCGCCATCCGCTCCCGTTCACCGATCCGGCCGGGCACTCCGAGACCGATCTCGAGCTGGTTCTGCCGCTGGTCAACGATATCTCGGTGGACCAGCTGCATGTGCATGCCCGGTCGCTGATGACGAACGTGCATCTGGGCAACGTCGCCGCCGGCCGGGCACTCGATCAGGCGAACCTGTCCCTTTCGGCGACGGCGGATGGTCTCTCGCTGGACGGTACCGGCGCGATCAGCGGCATCGCCTCGGTGCTGCACTACGCGATGGATTTCCGTGAGGGACCGCCGGAGCAGGTGACCGAGCAGGCGCATGTGGAGGGGGTCGTCACCACCGAGACGGCGAAACGGGAAGGTCTCGACCCCTCGGACAACGTCGATGGCAGCGGTCGCCTCGCAATCGACTACGCGGCGCATCGGAGCGGGGTGTCGGAGGTGTCGCTCGGGCTCGACCTGGCCGATCTCGGCGTATCCACCCGGGTCTGGAGCAAGCCGCGCGGCCGTCCAGCCGATGTCTCGGCCACGATCGCCCTGAACCAGGGCCATCTGGTCTCGATCGAACGCATTCATGCGGCGGGTCCTGGTCTTGTGGTCGAGGCGCATGCCGTCGTGGCCGGCGGACGGGCGAGTCAGGTGGTGGTCGGCCATTTCGAGCTTGGCCGCAGCAGTGGCGCCGGTCGGATCGACCTGCCGCACGGCACCGACCCGAAACAGGCGATCCGGGTCAGCGTGAAGGGCCCGGTACTGGACCTTTCCACAGTCATCGACAGCAGCCGGCCGAAGCTGGCCCAGGCGAAACCGCCTGTCCGCCACGCCCGGCATGCGCCTGTCGTGCCGCAACCCTGGATCGCCGACCTCGCCTTCGATCGCGTGTTCGTTGCCAAGAAAACGATGCTGTCCGGTGTCGAAGCGCATCTGCAGGACGATGGAAGGCGGATAGAGCTGGCGCGGCTCGATGCGCATGGTCCGACCACGATGTCGGTCCGGCTGACGCCGGATCGGGGCGGCCGGCATCTGATCGGCAGCACGAGCGATCTCGGGCTTCTGCTGCATGCGCTCGGCGTGACCGACGCGCTATCGGGCGGCACGCTTCGGCTGGATGCGCGCTTCGACGATGAAACTCCGGATGCACCGCTTTCCGGCACTGCCGAGATAGGCCGCTTCGTGGTGCGGGATGCGCCGCTTGCCGCCCGGATCCTGCGCAACCTGTCGATCTATGGCTGGCTTACGGCGTTGCCGAGCCCGCAGCTCGCGGTGACGCGGTTGGTGGCACCGTTCACGCTGGCGGGTAATGTCGTGACGCTGACCGATGCGCGCGCCCACAGCGCGGCAATCGGCGTGACTCTGCGCGGGCCGATCGATCTCGGCCGCGGGCAGCTCGACCTGAAGGGCACCGTCGTGCCGGCCTGGGCGATCAATCAGCTTCCGGGCAGACTGCCCGTCGTCGGCCACCTGCTCAGCCCGGAAAAAGACGGCGGGGTGCTGGCGGCGACACTCAGCATCAAGGGTCCGCTCTCAGGACCGGACGTGCACGTGAACGCGCTTTCGGCGCTGGCTCCGGGCTTCCTGCGCCGGCTCCTGTTCGAGTAGGCGAAACCTGACCGGCCGTAAAAGGCTTTGACCGGAGGCGTGCGCGGTGCCCGCGACCTTCGAGGAGAGATCGACGATGAGCAGACGCACGCTCCGAACCCCACGAATTTCCGAGGGGCTGCCGTTTCCCCTGGGCGCGACCTGGGATGGGCTCGGCGTCAACTTCGCCTTGTTCTCGGCCAATGCGACCAAGGTCGAGCTCTGCCTGTTCGATCCGGCCGGAAAGCAGGAGACCGCACGGATCGAGCTGCCGGAATATACCGACGAGATCTGGCACGGCTACCTGCCGGACGCCCGGCCCGGCACCGTCTATGGCTATCGCGTGCATGGTCCGTATGCCCCGGATGCCGGTCATCGCTTCAACCCGAACAAGCTGCTGCTGGACCCGTATGCGCTGGCGCATATCGGCGAGCTGCGTCATGTCCCGGAGATCTACGGGTACGAGATCGGGCATGCCGACGCCGACCTGTCGTTCGACACCCGCGACAGCGCCGCCTTCGTGCCGAAATGCCGGGTGATCGATCCGGCCTTCACCTGGGGCCGCGACCGCCGGCCGAAGGTGCCGTGGGAACGCACGATCTTCTACGAGACGCATGTGCGCGGCTACACCATCCGTCACCCGGCGTTGCGGTTCGGCCAGGGCGGCACCTTCGTCGGGCTCGGCGCCGAAGAGGTGGTGTCGCATCTGAAGGATCTCGGCGTCACCTCGATCGAGCTGCTGCCGATCCATATGTTCGCCGACGAAGGCCACCTCGCGGCGACCGGGCTCAGCAACTACTGGGGCTACAATACGCTCGGCTTCTTTGCGCCCGATCCGCGCTATGCGTCCGGCCTCGGCAGCCACGTCTCCGAGTTCAAGGCGATGGTGGCACGCCTGCACGAGGCCGGTCTCGAGGTCATTCTCGACGTGGTGTACAACCATACCGCCGAGGGCAACGAGATGGGCCCGACGCTGTCGTTCAAGGGCATCGACAATGCGTCGTACTACCGGCTGCTGCCGGGCCAGGAGCGCTACTACATCAACGATACCGGCACCGGGAACACGCTCAACCTGAGCCATTCGCGCGTGCTGCAGATGGTTACCGACAGTCTTCGGTACTGGGTGACCGAGATGCATGTCGACGGATTCCGTTTCGATCTCGCCACGATCCTCGGACGCGAAAGCTACGGCTTCGACGAGGGTGGCGGATTTCTCGATAGTTGCAGGCAGGACCCGGTACTTTCCGATGTAAAGCTGATCGCCGAGCCGTGGGATTGCGGGCCGGGCGGCTATCAGGTCGGCGGATTTCCGCCGGGCTGGGCGGAGTGGAACGACCGCTACCGCGATACCGTGCGGGCATTCTGGCGCAGCGAGGCGTCGGTCGCCGAACTGGCACAGCGCCTGTGCGCGTCGGCGGACAAGTTCAACCGGCGCGGCCGCAGGCCCTGGTCGACGGTCAATTTCATCACGGCCCATGACGGCTTCACGCTGCACGACATCGTTTCGTACAACGAGAAGCACAACGAGGCGAACGGCGAGAACAACCAGGACGGCACCTCGAACAATTCGAGCTGGAACTGCGGCGCCGAAGGCGAGACCGACGATCCGGTGGTGCTGGCCCTGCGCGACCGGCAGATGCGCAACCTGATGGCGACGCTGCTGCTGAGCCAGGGTACGCCGATGATCCTGGCCGGCGACGAATTCGGCCGTACGCAGTCGGGCAACAACAATGCCTATTGCCAGGACAACGATATTTCCTGGGTCGACTGGAGCAGGCTGGAACAGTTCTCCGGTTTCTACCAGTTCGTGAAGCGTCTGATCCGGCTCAAGAACGACTACCCGATCCTGCGCCGGCAGCGTTTCATGACCGGCGATTTCGACGAGGATCTCGGCGTTCGCGACGTTACCTGGATCAACTGCACCGGCGAGGTGATGCGTCCGCAGGACTGGAACGATCCGTCGGTGCGGTGTTTCGGCATGCTGATGGACGGCCGCGCCAAGACCAGCGGCATACGCCGGCCCGGCACCGATGCCACCTTGCTGATGGTGCTGAACGGCAGTCACGACGAGGTGGAGTTCGTCATGCCGCCCTGCAGCGGCGGCATGCACTGGCACCTGATCCTGGATACAAATCGTCCGAGCATGACCTCGGGCCGGGCCTACGCGATCGGCACCAGCAGCGACGTCATTGGACGCTCGCTGATGCTGTTCAAGCTGGAGAGCTGACCAGCCGCTTGCCCATGCGCACCAGCGGCACGCACACGCCGTCGATCGGGGCCGACTGGAACGGCTCGATCACGGTCCAGCCGCACGCGGTGTAGAGCGGTACGCCGGCAAGGGTCGCGGCCAGTTCGGCGCGGGCGAAACCTTCGGACGCCGCCGCCGCTTCGCCGAGCTGCAGGACCAGCCGGCCCACGCCGCGCCGGACGAAAGCGGGATCTGTATACATCGCCCGCACCCGGGCCGGCTCGCGGGACGGGTCGAGCAGGGTGTCGTCGCGTGCCGCCGTGTGGCTGCCGCCGAACAGGGTTGCCCGCCGGCTCCAGCCGCCGCAGCCGGCGAGGACGCCGCGTGCCTCGATGACGAAGTAGGTTCCGTCGGCGATCAGTTGGGTGTCCAGTCCCATGACCGCACGGCTCGCGGCGATGGTGTGCTCATCCAGGAACCCAAGCTGCAACCGGTCGATCGCCAGCGCCATCAATGTGCGCAGGGCAGGGATATCGGCTTGGGTGGCCAGGCGGTGCGTCAGCATGGCGACCAGGCTGCCGGATCGCCGGCTGGCAAGCCAGTCCCTATTGTTCGCCGACCCGCCAGACATCCGGGCTGGCAAACAACCGCTTTCGGGATCGCTGGGCGTAGTGCGAGACGAACGCCGCCTACCGCTTCGGCGTCATGTCATGTCGCCTGCCCGGTCGGTCCCCTCGGCTACCAGCCAATCGATGAACGTCGAAACGAAAGTGGAATTGTCCGCATGACGCGGCACGAGCACGACATAACCGGTTCGCCGCACGCGAATCTTCGGTAAGGGAGCCATCAGTCGTCCGGTAGCAAGGTCGATTTCCAGCATTGGCAAGGGGCCGATTCCGATTCCGAGCCCATCCTCGACCGCCTGCCGCGTGATGAAGAAATGGTCGAATACCTGCCGGGGATGTCCCGCCAGATGCGAGAGTCCGACTACCTCGAGCCAGTCGATCCAATCCCCCGGGCGCGTCTCGCTGGCCAATAGAACATGTCCCTCGATGTCGGCCGGTGTGGTGATCGGGCGACGTTCGAAAAGCATCGGGCTCATGATCAATGTGTCGACATTCTCGAGCACCGGTATGGCACGGTGTTGAGGCCAGGCATCCTCGCTGGCAACACCCCGGCGCACGGCGACGTCGAAGCCGCCGCGTAACTCCTCGTAAACGGTCGAGACCGTTGTCACGGCGACTTCCACATCCGGGTGGGCCCGGTGAAACGACTCCAGCCGCGGTATCAGCCAGCGCATGGCAAAGCTTGTAGGCGCACTCACCCGGAGCATCCGACGCGCGCCCGGCCGCCCGCATGCTTCGGCCGCGGTTGCCAGACGATTGAACGAGAGGCTTACCTCAGCCGCAAAGATACTTGCGATCGGCGTCACCACCATCCGTCGGCCGGATTTCACGAAGAGGCGCTGGCCCAGCCAATTTTCCAGGGCTCCGATCTGTCGGCTCACAGCGCCATGCGTAAGGCCGAGTTCCAGCCCGGCTTCGGCGTAACTCCCGGTGCGGGCTGCGACTTCGAAAACACGGAGGGCATTGAGTGGCGGCAAGCGGCGCATCGAAACCGTGAGGAAAGCTAACGGGTATCGTGAGTTCTTCCCTACTATTCCCTTAAAATGCACATGTCTAGAATACTGGAAGGAGGGTCGACGACAGAATGCAGAGTACGGGTTCAGCGGATAAGGTTCATCGGGCATCGGTGCCGGGCTCGTCATCGAAGTCGCGCAACCTGTTGGCGGCCTGCCTCGCCCACGCCCTGCATGACGGCTACACCGACGGTCTCTATGCCTTCATGCCGATTTGGCAGGTGCAGTTCGGCCTCTCTTACGCCAGTCTCGCGGTCGTACGTGCCCTCTATTATGGGACAATGGGCGGTCTGCAATTGCCGGGCGACAAGCTGTTGCGCGGGCTCTCGTCGCGCTCGACGCTCGCCCTCTCCACCCTCATCGCATCGGCTGGCTTCCTGATCATGGCCCTGCCGTTCGGCTTCACCGGTCTTTGCATCGGACTCGTCGTTGCCGGCATGGGGTCGAGCATCCAGCACCCACGCGCCTCGCAGCTCGTCACCGAGACCTACGGAGGGGCGTCGCGTGGACCGCTCGGCATCTACAACTTCTCGGGCGATCTCGGGAAGGCGACGCTCCCGGCAATCGCCGCATTGCTCTTGCCGGTCCTCGCCTGGCGTCCGGTCATCGGCATGATGGCGTTGCTTGGCCTGGTTACCACGATTGGCCTCCTGTCTCTGGCGCCAACAAGATCCGCAGCCACAAACAACGGCACGGAAAAAACAGGAGCTGGACAAAGCCGTACAGGATTCGTGCTGCTGACAGCTATCGGTGCGTTCGATACGGCGACACGCATGGGATATCTGCTCTTCCTCCCCTTCCTCATCCATGGTCGCGGGGGAACATCGGCAACTGTCGGCCTGGGTCTGGCACTCCTTTTCATCGGCGGTGCATTAGGCAAGGCGACCTGCAACTGGCTCGGACAGCATCTGGGTGTGACCGGCACCGTCCTTGTGACCGAAACCGCGACAGCGCTTCTGATTACAACGACCTTATTTACGCCATTACTGCCGATGCTGGTCATCCTCCCGCTTCTCGGCATCGTCCTCAACGGGACATCGTCGGTGCTCTACGGCACGGTCCCGGAGCTCGCACCGGACGGCAATACCGGAAGGGCTTTCGCCATTTTCTATACCAGCGTGATCGGTTCGGGTGGCCTGGCCCCGATCTTTTATGGTGCCGTAGCCGATCATAGCAACCAGACCCTTGGCATCCTTGTCGCGGCTGCGACCGCGGCCCTGATTATTCCGCTTGTGCTTGCGCTACGGCCGTTTCTTAAATCGCCTTAAGGCGAGATGCATGCACCACGGATCTTTTTCTTAATCTATTCCGGTTCGGTTTGGATCGAGCTATTATATTACCTCCACGGTCTTCGGCTGACAGCGATGTTCGTTAAAACTTCTAGTCAGCAGGGATGAAGCGGAGGGTGCCTGCTTGACGCGCTGGCCTGCCGGTATCGTTCGGATGGTTGACGCCATCCACGATAGGCACCTCAAGGAAATCGAATGGGCTTATCCCGTCCAGGCAAGCGACGTTCACGCCATATTGGCTCTGGTCGGATCGTCGTTGATGATGTGTGTATATACCGCAATGAGAACAGAAAAAATGCTGCGCAGTTCCGGTATTGAAGCGGTAGCTTGTCAGCGCATCCTCGCCCTGTAGGAACTTGATCCCACCCGTTCCCGCCATGACAACGATGGCGCCGCGCATCCGGCAGTAAGAACAGGTGCAGCGGCGGATCGAATCGAAGCCGTCGCTGAGCGTCGCCTTGAAACGCACCGCGCCGCAATGACACTGGCCGGTTCGAATGTTCGTCTCATCCACCATGGTATTCGTGTCTCCCGGTTGGATTGGGCTTGTGACGGAGACGTGCCGGTCGACTGTATCTTGACCGGCGTTCGCTTCGTTGACGGTACCTGCGTTCTCTTCCGACACCCATGGAACTACACCATCCCGACGGCCACGTCATTCATGGATCATGACGCGGCAACAAAGAGGCATCGCTACGCATCGGTTGTCGAACGTCCAGTCGAGATGTTTCGATCTTCATCAGACCTCGCCAGATGACCGTGAGGTTCTACAGCGTAAGCTAATACCTGCTTTATAGGCGTCGGCTACACTGTGAACCTTCCCGGTTACGTTAACAATGTTTCGAAGAGGGCTTCGTTGACTGAATCGGCGGATCGTCTCGACCTGCCACGCTTCGTCAATCTCTACGGCATCGTCGGACGCCAAACGATGCCGCACGGTCCAGGGTAATTCGCTTTCAAATCATGCAATGTCAGCCAGCGTCGGTGCATCGGGGTCCAGGCCGCCCAGCTGTGACGCTACGGAAACTCCGATAGCTGCTGGCAGGCCTGACGCAAACCACGCATCGCTGTCGAACGAGCACGCATTTGCTTTACGGCAAGTTTTCGCAACAGGCAGCAGTTCCCCGGTCAGACCGCGATCCCGGCATCATTGCCAGTGGGCCGGCACCCAGATCCAGTCGTCACCATCATACTGCCAGTGTGGCGGCTCGAATATCGGCCGGACGACGTGGCGAGAAACCGCATGCCTCTGTACCCACTGGCCCGGAAGCCAGACATAGTCATAGCCGTTCCAGTTCCAGCCGCCCGGCTGCCAGGCATAGCCGGAGGCGGGGGCCGCCCTGCGCCGCTCGATGCGCGGCCGTGGCAGCGGACGCGGGTGCTGGTGGATGCGCAAGGCCGGCGCCGCGGTAACCGGTGGCGGTGATGCTGCAACTCCGGGTCCGCCATGGATGGTGACCGGAGCGGCTGTCGTCACCACCGTCGTTCCGGCGGCCGGTGTGCGGCCGCATAGCGGCGCGTCATAGATCGCGGCCAAGGCGCAATCCGAGGTCAGCATGCCGCGCGTATCGTGGCCGACTCCCTGCACGTCGTGCAGTTGCTGCCTGAGGTCGCTTGGGTGGCGGGCCTGTAGATACCGAAAGAAGTCGTGGCCGCGCTGGAAGTGGTTCGGTCCCTGCGCCTCGGCGCCACAGGACTTGTCCAGGGCCGCCATGTCCGGATCGGTATCGAGCGTGCCCAGCAGATACTCGATGTCACGCTGGACATAGTCCCGCTCGAGTTCGCTCGCCCGCGCGTCGCCGCCGTAGATCGGCAGATCCTCGAGCCCGTATTTCCAGCGGTCGAACCGGTGGCACTGGTCGAGCGGGTAGGGCGTGAAGCCGCCCGCCTCGGTCGGC
>JBPBQO010000156.1:0-72832 GCA_050954785.1 Janthinobacterium lividum
TGCTGACCACCGGAGAGCGATCCGGCGTTACTGCGCAGGCGGTCTTTCACTTCGTTCCAGAGCGCTACCCGCTTGAGGGCATCCTCGATGCGCGCATCCATGTCGGACCTGGAGAGCCGCTCGTGCAACTTCACGCCGAACGCGACATTGTCGGCGATCGACATCGGGAATGGCGTCGGCTTCTGGAACACCATGCCGACGCGCGACCGCAACTGGTTGGTATCGACGTTGGGGCCGATGATGTTCTCCCCGTCGAGCAGCACCTCGCCGGTGGCGCGCTGGCCCGGATACAGGTCGTACATCCGGTTCAGCACGCGCAGCAATGTGGATTTGCCGCAGCCGGACGGCCCGATCATTCCGGTAACCTGCCGCCGCGGGAAATCGATGGTGATCGACTTCAGCGCCTGCAACGCACCGTAATGAAAATCCAGGTTGCGGATCGAGATCATGGCGGGACTGTCGGGAACGGGCGAGGCCTGCCCGGCCGGCCCGAATGCGAACGACGTCATCGCCGGTATCGGCACGATTCTGCGGTTAGGCTCGTCCATCATCTGTCCTCTCCGCGCAAGCCCACACGGGCGACGATATTGATCAGCAGTACGCCGGCGGTGATCAGCAGGGCCGAGGTCCAGGCGAGTTGCACCCAGTCATCGTAGGCCGATCCGGCATACTGGTAGATAGTCACCGGCAGGCTCGCCATCGGCTGGCCCAGCGACACCGACCAGTTGAGGTTGCCGAGCGAGGTGAACAGCAGCGGCGCGGTCTCGCCGGCGATGCGGGCGATCGCCAGCAGCACGCCGGTCATCAGGCCGCGCTTGGCGGCCCTGACCGATACCAGCATCACCACCTTCCAGCGCGGCGCGCCGAGTGCGGCCGCGGCTTCGCGCATCGAGACAGGCACCAGCCTGAGCATGTCCTCGGTGGTGCGGACCACGATCGGGACCACCAGGATTGCCAGTGCGGCGATGCCGGCGATCCCGGAGAAATGCCCGAACGGCGCCACCAGGATCAGGTACACGAACAGCCCGACCAGGATCGACGGTGCCGACAGCAGCATGTCGGACACGAACCGGACTGCGTTGGCGATGGCCGAGCCGGTCCCGTATTCGGCCAGGTAGATGCCGGCGAGCAGGCCGACCGGGGTGCCGATCAGGGTCGCCATCGCGGTCTGGATGATGCTGCCGATGATCGGGTTGAGCAGGCCGCCGCCATTGCCCGGCGGCGTCGTCACGCGGGTGAGCGTCGCGAAGGTCAGGCCGCGTATACCGTTGCTCACCAGGGTGAACAGGATCGAGACCAGGGCGCCCAGGACGATGAACGTGGCGACGGCGCACAGCACGGTCACCGCGCGATCGACGTTGCGGCGTCGGCGCAGCAGGCCGGATTGGCGGCGATGCGCGACCGAGGTGCGGTCCGGCGTGGTTGCGGACATGATCGCCTACCGTACCAGCCGGCCGCGTCGCAGCAGGGCGCGCGAGCAGGCCAGGGTGATGAACGAGATCACCATCAGCACGAAGCCGAGCGCCAGCAGCGAGGAGAGCTTGAGGCTGCCCGCCTCGCTTTCCGGAAATTCGAGCGCGATCAGCGAGGCGATGGTATTGCCGGGCGAGAACAGGCTGGCGCTGATCCGGTTGGTGTTGCCGATGACGAAGGTGATCGCCATGGTTTCGCCGAGCGCCCGGCCGAGGCCGAGCATGATCCCGCCGATCACCGCGGTGCGCGACCAGGGCAGCACCACCCGGCGCATCACGTCCCAGCGGGTCGAGCCGAGGCCGTAGGCGCTTTCCTTGAGCACGGGCGGCATCGAGTTGAACACGTCGCGCATCACGGCTGCGATGAACGGGGTGACCATCACCGCCAGGATCAGGCCGCCGGTCAGCAGGCCGGTGCCGAAGGAAGCTCCGGAAAAAAACGGATGCAGGAACGGCACCCGGCCGAGGCTGTGGATCAGCGCCGGCTGGATGTGTCGCGCCATCAACGGCACGATGACGAAGAAGCCCCACATGCCGAAGATGATCGACGGCACCGCCGCCAGCAGCTCGACCGCCGTTCCGAGCGGGCCGGAGAGCCAGCGCGGCGCCATCTCGGTGAGGCAGAACGCTACCCCGAACGCCAGCGGAACCGCGATCACCAGCCCGATGAACGAGGTCACGATGGTGCCGAACACCGGCGCCAGCGCACCGTAATGCTCCAGCACCGGGTTCCAGGCGGAGCTGATCAGGAAGCTCCAGCCGAACGTCGAGAACGCCTGGCGGCCGCCGAACAGCATCACCGCGATGATCCCGGAAATCAGGATCAGCACGGCGATGCCGCAGACGCGCGCCAGGCCGGCGAAGGCCGGATCCGCCCAGGAACGACGCACCGGAGCATGCTGCTCCGGCATTCCGGTCGTCCTGAGGCTCGCCTCTGCACCCATGGGGTCGGTCTCCGCCGGTTCTGTCCGAGAACCGACTTATCGGCTCATGTCGGGAGCGCCGGCAACATTGCTCCAGGCGTGGCGAACGTTCGTCTGCACGTCGGCCGGCAACGGAACGTATTGCAGCTTGCGCGCGATGTCGGCGCCGTTGGCGAACGACCAGTCGAAGAACTTGAGCACCGCGGCGCTGTGTGCCGGATCCTTCGGGTTGGTCGGCAGCAGTACGAAGGTGGCCGACACGATCGGCCAGGCGCCCTCACCCGGGGTATCGAGCAGGTCGACCGCGAAATTCTGGGCACCGGCCCAGTCGGCGGCGGCGGCGGCCTTGGTGAAGCTGTCGAGGTTCGGGGCCACGAAGGCACCGGCCTTGTCCTTGAGCTCGACGGTGGTCAGGTGGTTCTTGTCCGCATAGGCATATTCGACGTAGCCCACGCCCCCTTCGGTGTTGCGCACGGTCGCGGCGACACCGTCATTGCCCTTGGCGCCGGCGCCGGACGGCCAGGCGATCGAGCTGGCGGCGCCGATCTTGGACTTCCAGTCCGGGCTGACCTTGGCGAGATAGGATGTGAACACGAAGGTCGTGCCCGAGCCGTCGGCGCGATGCACCGGTGCGATCGCGGTGTCGGGCAGCTTCACGCCGGGGTTCAGGGCAGCAATCTTGGGGTCGTTCCAGGTCGAGATGGCGCCGGAGAACAGCTCGGCAACCACCTCGCCGGTAAGGTGCAACTGGTTCGGCGCGATCCCGGGCAGGTTTACGATCGGCACGACGCCGCCCATCACGGTCGGGAACTGGATCAGCATGTTGGCCTGCAGCTTGGCGGCAGCCAGCGGCGCATCGGACGCGCCGAAATCGACGGTGCGCGCGATCACCTGGTTCTGGCCGGCACCGGAGCCCAGCGCCTGGTAGTTCAGCGCAACGCCGACCGGGGATTTCGCGGCGGCGCCCCAGGCGCCGTAGATCGGAGCGGCGAAGGTCGAGCCGGCACCGGTGATATCGACAGCTTGTGCGCCGGAAGCGGTGAAGGCGAGCCCGATCATCAATGTGGCGGCGCCGCACGACAGGGCAAGCCTGAACGAGGGAGCCTGCTTGGCATGGGCCGGCGTCGACGTGGAACGCATCGATCGATTTCCTTCGGATAAGGCCGCATTCGATAGCCTGCGGACGCGGCGGCTTTTATCGTCCGGCGATGGCGTCCCTGTTGCAGTTATATGACCGTTTCATGACAACGCTCGCGGTCCGGAATGACCCGATCGCTGGCACGGGCCTTGCTCGGTCGCGAGCATGTATAAACTCGGCTCTTCGCCCCGCAACAGTTGGCGCGTGTCGGCACAGGCAGCCGATCTGGTCCGGCCCTCGATCCCGATCCGACGGGCAAGGCTCGATGCCGAGCCGAAACCGATCGAGATCGACCTGGCGCGCAGCGCAATGCTGGTGATCGATATGCAGAACGACTTCTGCCACCCGGATGGCTGGCTGGCCGGCATCGGCGTGGACATCGCCCCGGCCAGGCGGCCGATCGCACCGCTGCTATCGCTGCTGCCGGCACTGCGGGATGCGGACATCCCGGTAGTGTGGGTGAACTGGGGCAACCGCCCGGACCGGCTCAATCTCAGCCCGTCGCTGCTGCACGTCTATAATGGCGACGGGTGCGGCATCGGGCTGGGCGATCCGCTGCCTGGCAACGAAGCTCATGTGCTGGAAGCGGGAAGCTGGTCGGCTGCGATCGTCGACGAGCTTCGACCGGATCCGCGTGACATCCAAGTCGACAAGTTCCGCATGTCGGGTTTCTGGGACACCGAACTGGACAGCATCCTGCGGAACCTGGGCGTGCAGACTTTGCTGTTCGCGGGGGTCAACCTTGACCAGTGCGTGCTCTGCACGCTGCAGGACGCCAACTTCCTGGGTTACGACTGCGTGCTGGTCGAGGATTGCACGGCAACCACGTCACCGGGATTCTGCACCGACGCCACATTATATAACGTGCGCCAGTGCTTCGGCTTCACGACGCGCGCCGCGGCGCTTCGTCTGGGGATTGCCGGCTTGGTGTGAAGCGACGTCCGGACGGAAGCCGGACCGCCATCTCCCACCACCGTCGCGACCGCTCAGGAGGCGCCGGGCTTGCGTCCCTTGGTGACCTGGTCCGACCGCTGCTGCCAGAACGCCATGTCGGCGGCTTTGCTGAACATGACGCGGGCACCCTTGCCGCCCTGGCTGACACGGATCTTGCCGCCATTGCGGGCGCGGTGATCGGCCAGCCATTCCAGCAGGATCGGGTCCTCGCTGGTGCGACCCTCGAACTCGAGGATGCCGGCGATTTCTTCCTCTTTGTGACGTCTAACCATGATCTGTCTCTCCTGGGCGCATCGCCCGGTATGGCCACATCGCCGCTATCGCGACCCGTCGCCCGGCATTTCGAACTCTGAACGTGACATGGTTGCTGAAGCTTCCGTCCGCATCCCGGCGATGTCGCCTGTTTGCAATGCAGGCACATCAACCCCGTATCCTGGATCCCCGAGCGTATGACGGATCGAACAGCCGTCCGGATCGCTGGACGTGGCTCGTCAGCGGCTTATGGCGGCATTCCACCATGGCTGTCATCCCGGCCAGCAGGATTATCTCGCTGCAGCCGGTCTCATTCGCACGACCGGGGGATATGCGGGCGATCGGTCAGGGCGTCAACGTAATCCAGCCTCGGCCAGGAACCCGGTCAGGTTGCGGTAGCCGAGCCTGGCATAGGTGAGCGGATCGGCTTTGGCCGGATCCTGCTCGGCCTCGACCACCACCCAGCCCGAGTAGCCCTGCAGCGCACGAAACACGCCGACGAAGTCGATGCAGCCGTCGCCGGGCACGGTATAGACGCCAGCCAGCACGCTATCGAGGAAGCTCCAGTCGTTCGCCTCGGCCTCGCGCCGCACGTCCGGCCGGATGTCCTTGGTGTGCACGTGGCTGATCCGGTGACGGTAGCGGGTTGCCAGCACCGCCGGATCGGCGCCGCCCCAGGTCGCATGGCCGGTATCGAGCAGCAGATGCACTGCCGGACCGGTATGGGACATCAGCGCGTCGATGTCGGCCTCGGACTCGACCACGGTGCCCATGTGATGGTGATACACCAGCTGGACGCCCTCGTTCAGCAGCGCTTCGGCGAACTCGGTCAGTCGCGCCCCGAATCGGACCCATTCCGCGGGTTGAAGCGTCGGCCGGCGCGAAACCGGGATCGCACGATCGGTATGGATGGCGTTCGACGTCTCGGCGACGATCATCACCGGCGATCCCATCGCCTTGAGCAAATCGAGGTGCGGCCGGGCGCGGCGCAACTCGGCGGCGGCATCGCGCACCAGCAGCTCGGCCGAATACCAGCCGGACACACAGGCAAGACCGAATGGCGCCAGTTCGGCCTTCAGCGTGTCCGCATCGCGCGGGAACTTGTGCCCGAGCTCGAGCCCCTCGTATCCGGCCTCGCGCGCCTCGGCGAGGCAGGTCTGCAACGACGTCTCGCCGCCCAGGTCCTGCATGTCGTCGTTCGACCAGGCAATCGGGTTGGTGCCGATACGGATCGTCATGTGCGTCGTCCTCCCTGCTGTCGCAGGATTGTTTATGGCAGATGCGCTGTCTGTGGGATTCTAAGAACCCATGCAACTATTCCAGTATGACAGCAATGTAGAAACACTTTTCTATTGATTTTTTGTGCGCTGCAAAACTTCGCCAGGTTTTCCTAATTGCTATACCAGTAATTGACATTGCAATCTAAATACGGAAAATTCTTTCCAAAATCGAACGATGTTCGTTGCGCGCCATCCTCGTGAACAGGAAGACCCATGGCCACTCGAGGATTACGCCGCAATCGGACCTCACGGTGCAGAGACAGCCGCGCATGAACACCGTCCAGATCACGCCCGAGGCCCCGACCATCGCTCCGGCCGGACCGCCGGCACCGATCGACACGGACGAGCGGCTTCGCCAGACTTCGTTCACCGTCAGGCTGATGCGCCGGCCGGAACTCGGCGCGATCGGCGGGCTGATACTGGTCGTCGCGTTCTTCGCCGTGACGGCCAGCAGTTCGATGTTCACCCTCAACGGGTTGATGACGATCCTCAACCCGTCCGCCCAGCTCGGCATCATCGCGGTCACCGCAGCGCTGCTGATGATCGGCGGCGAGTTCGACCTGTCGATCGGTTCCATGATCGCCTTTGCCGGACTGATCTTCGGCATTGCCCTCATCGAACTCCACCTGCCGCTCGGACTGGCGATCCTGGCGACGCTGGTGGTGGCGGGCCTGGTCGGTGCGCTGAACGGGCAGATCGTGATCCGGACCCGGCTGCCCTCCTTTATCGTCACACTCGCCTTCCTGTTTATCCTGCGCGGCCTGTCGCTGGTCGGGCTGAAGCTCGCCACCGGCGGCAGCACGCAGATGCGCGGCTTCCGTGCCGCCAGCGAGAACAGCGTGCTGGTGCCGCTGTTTTCCGGCAACGCGTTCGGCGGCGTCTTCAGGTGGATGGCTTCGCATCATATCATCGAGCAGTTGCCGGACGGTTCGCCGGCCGCACCCGGCGTGCCGATCGCGGTGGTGTGGTTCGTGATCATCACCGCCGCCATCACCTGGTGTCTGCTGCGCACCAAGTTCGGTAACTGGATCTTCGCCAGCGGCGGCGACGCGAATGCCGCGCGCAATTCGGGCGTGCCGGTGGACGGGGTAAAAACCATCCTGTTCGTGCTGACCGCCTGCTCGGCCGCTCTCGTCGCCGTGCTGACGGTGATGGATGCCGGCTCCACCGACGCGATGCGCGGCACTCAGAAAGAATTCCAGGCGGTGATCGCCGCGGTCATCGGCGGCTGCCTGCTGACCGGCGGCTACGGCTCGGCGATCGGCGCCTTCTTCGGCTCGATCATTTTCGGAATCGTATCGATCGGCCTCAGCTACACCAATTTCGACAGCGACTGGTTCCAGGTGTTCCTGGGCGCGATGCTGCTGATCGCGGTGATCTTCAACAACGGCCTGCGCCGCAGGATCACCGGGGAGCGCTGAGCATGGACCAGCTTCACATGCAGAGCACGCCTCCGGTGGATACAGACACGCCGCTCATCGAGATCCGTGACGTGCGCAAAGATTTCGGCCACGTCATCGCGCTGGCCGGCGTATCGCTGGTCGTGCGGGCCGGCGAGGTGCTTTGCCTGCTCGGCGACAATGGCGCCGGCAAATCGACCCTGATCAAGACCCTGTCCGGTGTCCACCAGCCAAGCTCCGGGCACTTCCTGGTCGAGGGAAAAGCCAGGCATTTTGCAGGCCCACGCGACGCGCTGAATGCCGGTATCGCCACGGTGTTCCAGGATCTCGCGATGATCCCGCTGATGTCTGTGACACGCAACTTCTTCATGGGCCGAGAGCCGACGAAAGGCATGTTCCCGTTCCGCCGGGTCGATTTCGAGCAGTGCCGGCATGTCACGCACGACGAGATGCGCCGGATCGGCATCGACGTGCGCGACCCCGACCAGGCGGTCGGCACATTGTCCGGTGGCGAGCGGCAATGCGTCGCCATCGCACGCGCGGTGTATTTCGGCGCCAAGGTGCTGATCCTCGACGAGCCGACATCGGCACTCGGGGTGGCGCAGACATCGATGGTGCTGCGCTACATCAACCTGGTGAAAGCGAAAGGCCTCGGCGTGATCTTCATCACCCATAACGTGCGTCATGCCTACGCGGTCGGTGACAGCTTCACCGTACTCAAGCGCGGCCGCACCCTGGGCACGTTCGCCAAGAACGAGATCCAGATGGACGCCCTGCAAACCCTGATGGCCGGCGGCAAGGAGCTGCAAGAACTCTCCACCGACCTGAACGGCACCGTCTGAACAATCAGCCGGTTCGACAACAATAAGGAAAATCGGGATGAAACGCTTCCATACGGCCGCTCTGATCGCGCCGGCGCTCGCTCTCACGGTCGCAGGGACATTATCCGTTGCGGCCGCCCGCGCGGCAGACAAGCAAATCACCATCATCCTGGTCGATCACGGCCAGGCCGCCGACCCGTTTCATAACGTCATCAAGCGCGGTGCGCAGGACGCGGCCAAGCAGATGGGCATCCACCTCGAAGTCCGGCAGCCGCAGAACTTCGATATGACGCAAATGGCGAACCTGCTCACCGCTGCCACCAATCAGCATCCGGACGGCATCATCACGACTATTCCGGATGCCGACGCGCTATCCGGTCCGATCCATGCGGCGCTGGCGCAGGGGATCACCGTGATTGCGACCAACGGTGCACCATCGACGGCGCACAAAGTCGGGATCACCCTCAATGTTGGTCAGGACGAGCGCAGTGCCGGCATCGCGGCCGGCAAGGCGATGGCTGCGGCAGGCGGCAAGAAAGCGATCTGCGTAAACCACGAGGTTGGCAATTCGGCGCTGGACGATCGATGCGCGGGCTTTGCCGAAGGGTTCGGCGGCGCGTCGAAGGTGCTGCCGACCGAACTCGACCCGGCTACTGCGAAGTCGAAGATCGAGGCGACCCTGCGCTCCGATCCCTCGATCGACACCGTTATCGGGCTGAACGCGACAGTCGTCGGTGAAACCGCGGTCGAAGCGGTGCACGACCTCGGCCGAACCGGCAAGATCAACATCGCATCGTTCGATCTATCGCCGGGAATGCTCAAGGATGTCCAGGATGGAACAGCCTTGTTCGTCGTCGACCAGCAGCCGTATCTGCAGGGCTACCTGCCGGTGCTGTTCCTGGCGCAGAAAGCAAAGTACGGACTGCTTCCGGCAGGCGATATCGCAACCGGCCCGAGCCTGATTCGCAAGGACCAGGCCGGAAAGGTCATTGCTCTCTCGAGCCAGTCGATCCGCTAACGAACCTGGACCGCCCCTACAAACCGGCTCGGCGCATCACGCCGGGTCGGTTCGTCGGGATGCGATCAGCGACGAAGGCGACCGGCAGCGACATCGGCGATGTCGCCACGGCTGAAGCCGAGATCGCTCAGCTCGCGATCGGAATAGGCATTGAGCTCCTGGCGGACCCGACGCTGCTCGCGGCGCTGCATCAGATGGACGCTCACGTCCTGACCCAGTGCGCGGACAAGCCACGACAGGTCGATGGTGGAGCGGGGAGCGAAGGAAGTGACGTGAGCCATGAGGGTAAGCTCCAAAGGTATTGTGCAGTGCAATATATCCGGTTCTCAGCCGAATTCAAGTGTTTTGTGCACCGCACCATACGATACCTGAAACTGTCACATTGCGCCGTCGATCTCGCTTAGGGCGACCCATCGCTGCTGTTGCGAAGATAGCCGGATCGCCTCCATCACCCGCGTGATCATCAGCGCGTCGCCGAAATCGGCGTCGCTGTTCGTCTTGCCCGACACGGCATCGAGCAGGCGACGGACTTCGATCGTCTTGAGGTCGTTGAAGCCGATCTGGTGGCCGGGCGCCGGGCAGAAGGCGGCATAGTCGCCATGCGCGGGTCCCGCGTTGATCGTCGTAAAGCCTTTGCGGCCGCTCGCCTGCCCTGTTTTGTAGAAGCGCAGTTCATTGAACCGCTCCTGGTTGAAGGATAGCGCGCCCCTGGTGCCGCTGATCTCGAAGGCGAGCTGCATGTCCCGGCCGCTGGCAAGCCAGCTTGCACTGATGCTGGCGGTGAACGGCCTGCCTGCGAACCGGACCAGCATGCTGGCCTGGTCATCGACCCGAACCGCGCGGCGGCTGCCGTCCGGCAATGGCCGCTCGCCGTGGATCGTATCCAGCCGGCCGCACACGCTTTCCACCTCGCCGAGCAGGCTGCGCGCCATCGACAGGATGTGGCTGCCGATATCGGCCAGCGCCCCGCCCGCCTGTTCAGGCTCGCAGCGCCACGAGAACTGCGCTTCGGGATCGGCCATGAAATCCTCGGCATGAATGCCACGGAAACCGGTGATGTCGCCGATCTCGCCCGACCGCACGATCTCCCGCGCCGTGTCGATCATCGGGTTCTTGAGGTAGTTGAACCCGACCATGGTGACGATGCCGGCAGCTTTGGCCGCACGGGTCATCGCGATCGCATCCGCCAGCGTGGTCGCCAGCGGCTTCTCGCAATACACGTGCTTGCCGGCTTCGATCGCCGCCAGCGCGATCGGCGCGTGCAGGCGGTTGGGTGTTGTGATGGCGACCAGGTCGATCGCCGGATCGCGTACGAGCTCGGTCCAGTCTCCGGTCGCCCGGGCAAAACCGAACGATGTGGCGGCCTCAATCGCCCGCTGTTCGGGCGTGTCGGCCAGCATCTCGAGCCTCGGCTGCAGGGCCAGCGGGAACACTCCGCCGACACTTCGGAACGCCAAGGCGTGGGCCCTACCCATGAAGCCGCTGCCGATCAGCCCGATTCCGATGCCGGGCTTTCGTTCGACCACGTGCATGACGCATCCTTCTCGACGTTTGTTCGCCAAGGCGTAGGCTATTCCATTCAGCCTTTGAAGTGGAATTCCTATTCCTTTTCGTTGGTGTCGGGCGGGGAGTGGACCACCCGTTCGGCGAGTGCCACCGCCAGCGTGGTCGCCAGTACGAAGGTGGCGGATAGCGAGCGGAAGCCGGCGTGGTCGGTCTCGGCCACTTCCAGCCAAGTTTCGGCAATCTGGGTCAGCGGCGAGAACGGGCTGTCGGTGATGGCCACCACCCTGGCGCCGCGCCGGGCGGCCGCGGACGAGAGGTCCAGCGTTTCCGAAGCATACGGGGTGAAGCTGACGGCAAGCACGACGTCGGTGCGATCAAGCAGCTCGATCTGGCGGTGGCCCAGCCCGCCGGCATTGTCGACCAGCTCGCAGCGGATGCCGAGCTTGCGGAGCGCGTAAGCCAGATACAGCGCAACGGGATAGACCCGGCGGTTGCCGACCAGGCTGATCGAGCGAGCCCCGGACAGCAGTTGGACCGCACGCTCGAGCGCCTGCCGGTCGACCGTCTGTTCCAGATGATCGAGCGATACCTGGGCGGCATGCACGAAGCCACGCAGCAACGAGACCGGATCGGCGCCGAGCGCCTGCTCGCCGGACGCCAGCGTCTCCAGCCGTTCCCGATAGTCCGGCCATCGCTGCCGCGCATGCGCCCGGAACACCGCCTGCAGATCCGAAAACCCGGAATAGCCGAGGGTCTGGGCAAACCGCACCAGGGTGGATGGCTGGACGCCGGCTTGTGCCGCGAGGTCGGTAACGCGGCCGAAGGCGATCTCCTGGGGATGGTCCACCGCGAAGTCGGCGACCTGGACCAGCCGCTTCGGCAGCATGTCCCGACGGGCCACGATCAGCGCACGCAGGCTTTTAAAATCACGCGGTATATCGGCGCCGGTGTCGGTGTCGGCCTCGAAATCCTGCTGCTGGCCGGGACGCGGTTCCTGCTCGTTATCCATAATGGGACATCGTTGACAAAGCTCCGGAGCAACTGGAATGTAATTTCCAGTGATAGACCAACTCACCGGGTCTGTTCCATCCCGACATGCTGCCCAGCATGCCAGAACGGGGTGCGGCTGGCGACGCCGCACCAGAACCGCCTTCGACCCCAAGGACATCGTCATGGTTCGTTTCACTGTTCTCGGCTGCGGCCGTATCGGCCGGATGCATGCGGCCAACCTGGCGCGCCATCCGGGCGTCGAACTGGTGTCGGTGTTCGACATCATGGACGAGGCAGCCACCGCCACCGCGCAGGCCCTCGGCGTCCGCCGTGCCGCGTCCACCGCCGAAGCGCTGGCCGACCCGGAAATCGATGCCGTGCTGATCGCGACACCGACCGCAACGCATGTCCCGCTGATCATCGAGGCCGTGCGCGCCGGCAAGGCGGTCCTGTGCGAGAAGCCGATCGACCTGGACATCGAGCGGGTGCTGCAATGCCGGGACGAGATCGCCGAGTACGATCCGATCGTCATGATCGGGTTCAACCGCCGCTTCGATCCGTCATTCATGGCGTTGCGCCGGCGCGTCGAGGCTGGCGAGATCGGCAGGATCGAGCAGGTGGTGATCACCAGCCGCGATCCGGTGCCGCCGCCGGTCTCCTACATCAGGGGCTCGGGCGGCCTGTTCCACGACATGATGATCCATGATCTCGACATGGCCCGGTCGCTGGTCGGCGACATCGTCGAAGTGTCGGCACTCGGCGCGGTGCTGGTGGACCCGGCAATCGGCGAGGCCGGCGACATCGACGCCGCGATGGTGACGCTGCGTGCCGCGTCCGGTGCGCTGGTCCATATCAACAACAGCCGCCGCTGCGCCTATGGCTACGACCAGCGGCTGGAGGTGTTCGGCGAGAAGGGCATGCTGCTGGCCGGCAATCAGCGCGAAACGACGGTCGAGGCACATCTCGCCGACCGGACCGCCTGCCGCGATCCGATCCTGCACTTCTTCATACAGCGCTACACCGACGCCTATGCCGCCGAGATTTCGCACTTCGTCGCCGCCGTGGAAACGCACACCATGCCGACTCCCGGCTTCTCCGATGGTCTCGAAGCGCTGCGTCTCGCCGACGCGGCAGCGGCCAGCCACCGGACCGGACACAGCGTCCGTCTTGGCTAGAGCATCGTCCGATCCTCTTGCTATTCGATCGGGAAAGATGCCCGCCAAAACAAACCTCTAGGTGCCGGACGGAGCTATCGACAGGATGATGCGTTGAGCCGCGGCGAGCCGAGTCTCGACCGTTACGGAACGGAATGCCGCCTCTTCCATCGCCGTTGCGAGACGGTCACCAGAAAGACCGCCCGATGAATGTCCCGTTGCCATCCTACCCTGCGGACGAAGACGCACCGTCGGACGCACGCACCGCCACCCAATCCAAAATCTACCGGCTGCTCCGGTTCGCATTGGCGGCGACCGTCGTCATCCTCGCGGTCTGGCTGCTCAAGGACGTTCTGACAGTGGTGTTCGCCGCGGCTTTGTTCGCGGTGATCCTGCACGGCATCGCCAAACTGCTGCAGCGCTTCACCCGGATGCCGTTCTGGCTGTCGCTGACTATCGTCGTACTGGCCCTGGCAGGGCTGCTCGTCGGCTTCGTGCTGCTGGTCGGACCGGGTCTCGGTGATCAGGTGGTCAAGCTGAAGCAGGCGCTGATCGACCAGTCGCACGGGATCCATGACCGGCTCGACCGTACCCAATGGGGCCATCTGGCCCTGCAGCAAATTCCGAGCTCCATGGGCGGCAACAAGCAGGGCGGCGCGAGTCCGGGCGTGCCGTCCGGCCTGGCCGGTTCTGTTGCCGGTTTTCTGGGCTCGCTGTTCGGCCTGTTCGGCACGATCGTCGTGGTGATTATCGCCGGCCTGTATCTGGCAGCGGCACCGGCAACCTACGTGAACGGTGCCCTGCGCCTGGTTGCGGAAAAGCATCGTCCGAAGGCAAAGGAGCTGTTTCTTGCAGCCGGTTCGGCGCTCTGGTCATGGAGTGCCGGCCAGGCGCTCGACATGCTGGTGGTCGGCATCCTGTCGGGCGTAGGGCTCTGGATCATCGGCGTGCCGCTGGCCCTGGCGCTCGGCGTGCTGGCCGGGCTGTTCAACTTCGTGCCCTATATCGGTGCGATCATCGGGGCGATCCCGGCGATCATCATTGCCTTCTCGCTCGGAGCGACGACCGGCATCGAGACGACGATCCTCTACATGGTCATCCAGGGTTTCGAGGGAAATGTCATGGCGCCCCTGATCCAGAACCGGGCAGTCCATCTGCCGCCTGGCCTGACCATCCTGTCGCAGACGGCGTTCGGCTCGATCCTCGGCATTCCCGGTCTGATCTTCGCAACCCCGCTGACCGCCGCCATCCTGGCGGTCATGACGAAGGCCACCAAGCCGCTGGATCACGACGACCGTATCTGACCGGATTGGGAGGGTTTCGGCATGGCCTGGCTGATGGTCATCATCGCGGGCGCCCTGGAGATGGTCTGGTCGTACAGTGCCAAGAAGGCGGATGGATTCACCCATCTCGGCTGGGGAGCGCTGACGATCGGCGCGTCCCTGATCAGTTTCTTTCTGCTGACGTTCTCGCTGCGGACCCTGCCGCTCGGAACCGCCTATGCGGTCTGGACCGGAATCGGCGCGGTCGGCAGTTTCGTCGTCGGCGTCATCCTGCTGGGCGAACCGCTCGGCGTCGGACGCGTGCTGAGTGCGGTATTGATCGTCGGGGGCGTAATCGGCCTGCGCCTGACGAGTTCGCGTTAGAGCATCATCCGATCGTCTTGTTAGTCGATCGGATGAAGATGCTCGCTAAAACAATGAGCCAGAGGCGCGAACTCGGTGACCGATACAGGATCTCAGTCGGATGCCCTGCCTCAGGAGCTTCCGAGCAGCGGTGGCGTCTGCTGGTGCTGAATTACCCGCCAGTCCTCATGCGCCAGCCGGCGATAGGTCGACGTGCAGTGAGCTTCGTAGGGCGTGACCCCGTCACGCTCCGCGCGCGCCTTGTAGGCGATGACGATCAACCCCTCCTGCGGGCGCTTCACCTGACGTTCGGACAGCTCCACTTTCGACCAGCGCGGGGTCGCGGCGACAGCCTCGATCGCCTGTTGGCCGCTCATCACGAACGGCGGCGCCGGCAACACCATCAGGCACTCGTCATCGATCGAGGCACGGTAATGTTCGGCATCACCGACCCACAGGCTTTCCTCGAAACTCCAGACCCGTCCGTCATCCATCATCTTGCATCCTTGCTACGCGATGCTATCGCAGCAGGGGACGGATCGTTTTCACAGGCTTGCAAAAGCAGTGTTCAGAGGGCGATGCCGACCGAAACAAAAGCAGGCGGCGCCATCCGCTCATGCTCCGGAAGACTGCCAGCCCGGGTTACAATGCCGGGGGAAGGTTCCGGCTTGCCCAGAAGGTAGCCCTGCACCTCGCTGCAGCCACAGGCGCGCACGAAATCCAGTTGCTCCGGCGTCTCGACGCATTCGGCGGTCGTCGGAATGCCCAGCCGGCGGGCCAGTTCAACGGTGGCATGAATGACTGCAGCACAGTCACGCCGGTATAGAGCTTCCCTCACGAAGGAGCCGTCGATCTTGATACGATCGAAGACGAAGGTGCAGAGGTTGGACAGGGTTGAAAAACCGGTCCCGAAATCGTCGAGCACCACCTCGATACCGAGTTTCCGCAGTTGTTGCATGGTGCGGCTGGTTGTCCCCTCCTGGTTGAGCATCACGGTCTCGGTGACTTCGATCGCAAGCCTTGCAGGTGCCAGCCGAGCCTGATCGAGCGCCTGAACGACCACCGACGTCAGCTCCTCCATACGCAACTGGAACGGCGATACGTTTACCGCGACCTTGACGCCGTCAGCCCAGCCGGCCGCATCGGCACATGCCTGGCGCAGCACCCACTCGCCCAGAGGAACGATCAACCCGCTCGCCTCTGCCATGGGAATGAAGGTATCGGGGCTTACCAGCCCACGTACCGGGTGATTCCAGCGTACCAGTGCTTCCCGGCCGCTGACCTTGCCATCCGACAGGCGGACGATCGGCTGATAATAAAGCTGGAGCTGATTTTCACCCTTGCTCAACGCCTTCGCAAGTTCGCTACGGAAGAGGATGAGGTCGTCCTCTCCCGCATGCAGAAGCGGATCATAAACCAGCACGCGCGCCTTGCCCGACGCTTTAACTGCATACAAAGCCCTGTCCGCAGCCGCCAGCAACGCATCGGCGTTGTCGCCATGCTCGGGAAACAGCGAGATGCCGATGCTGGCATCGAGCCTCACATCCGGTGCGATGCGAAGGACATGTGGAATTCTGACGGAAGCGGCCAGTTCCTGCGCCAGGATTTGTGCCTCGCGACGGCCTGCCTGGGGCAGGATGATGAGGAATTCGTCACCGCCCAGCCTTGCGACGGAGCGGGCGGCTTCTCCTGGAGCAGGCATACAAAGGTTCAGCAGACGCCGTCCCGTCTCGGCCAGCACGACATCGCCGGCCGCATGACCGAGCGTGTCGTTTATCGCCTTGAAACCGTCCAGATCGATCCAGATCAACGCGAAAGGCACCTGCGGGGAGGTATCGACCAGCAACGCCTGGAGTTCTTCGTTCACCCGGACCCGGTTGGCCAGGCCTGTCAGCATGTCACGTCGTGCCAGACTAGCGTTTTTCTGCTGGGCGTCCAGCATCGAGACGAGGTCTCGACCCGACCGCAGGCAAAGGCTGTTCAGTCCGATGATGAGAAAGGGCGCCTGAAGCAACAAAACCTTGATCCAGAGCTCCTGTGCAAGGGCTGCCCCGAGGCAGGTAAGCCCGATTGCAATTGTCAGTTGCGCCAGGGCCAGGCGAGGCGTGCCCGAGTTACGTACACTCAGGCCGGACACGGTAGAAACGACACAGGCGACCGAAAGCAGTTGCAGAGCCGGGACTTGGCTCATATTGCAGAGCAAGGCGCCGCCGCCCAGTTCCATCGCCCATACGATGCTGCCGAACGCCATCCATCCGGCCGATACGCTACGGCCCCGCTGTACCGATCGTTTCGCTGAAAAGACGATTCCAAGTCGCCATACCAGGATAGCAAAGCCTGCGGCGGCCCAGACAAGGAAGGCCGCAGTGCCGTGAAGAATAATCGCTGTGGCCGCAACGATCATTTCACTGATGGCTGCCCCTACGAAAGATGCAGTCCGCGTGAACATAATCTGGATAAGCCAGGACTGCTTTTCCGGGTCGTCGACACCAGGAAATACAACAAGCCACCGAAGCGCGCGCGTACGAGGAAGGGTGTACTGGAAGCTCACGACTTTCTATCGACACTCCACGGCCTTCGAAAGTATTGGTCGATTTTCGCTGAAACGACCTTACTTCGGCGGCACCCGTCAATTCGCACGGAAGGGAGTCGCTGAAGGCGCAAATCCCGAATTTTCATGCAATTGTCATCCTGCGCTGCCGTTCCATGACTGCGCCAAATGCCGAGCCTGCGACGTGCCCTATGAGGACCGTACCAGGCGGCGCTCCGGCACGATCGGTGACCGAAGGCGACAGTTGCACGAAATCGGAAATTTCGCGAACGTATCGATAGCTAGCAAGTCAATGTTATGTCGAAACGTAGCCGCTGCCCGCTGTCCGTGAAGATCCCGGACGGTGGCGGGGACTTGGGGCATCAGCCGGTTTCGACTGCGATCCTGGCTGCGGTCGCGAGCTTGTCGACGCGTTCGTTGTTGATGTCGCCCGCATGGCCACGAACCCAGTGCCAACTCACCTCGTGACGCTTGGCGGCGTCCAGCACACGGCGCCACAGATCCATGTTCTTGACCGGGTCGCCGGAGGCGTTGCGCCAGTTGCGCCGCACCCAGCCGGTGCTCCAGCGGGTGACGCCGTTGCGTACGTATTCGCTGTCGGTATGCACGGCGATCCGGCATGGCCGGGTCAGGGCCTCGAGCGCCTCGGCGGCAGCGGTCAGCTCCATGCGATTGTTGGTGGTTGCCTTTTCTCCACCGGATAGTTCGCGTTCATGACCGCGGAAACACAGCAATACCGCCCAGCCGCCTGGACCGGGGTTGGGCCGGCAGCCGCCGTCGGTCCAGACCGCGACGTCCGGCTTCGCGGAGTCGGCGGTCCCGGCCTGCATCTCGATCTCGAGTCCGGACGACGTCATAGCCCGAGTGCCTCGGGGCTGGCGGCCGCGAGATGGAAGCGCAGGCGGCGCAGATACTCCAGCGGATCCTTGCGGGTCACCATGGCGCCCGGCGGGGTATTCACCCAATCATACAGCCTGGTCAGCAGGAAGCGGATTGCGGCTCCCTGCGCCAGCACAGGCAATGAAGCGCGTTCCGCCGCTTCGAGCGGACGAACGCTCTCGTAACCGGCAAGCAGCAGCTTGGCCTTGGTCACGTTGAACTCCATTCCGGGCTCGAAGCACCACGCGTTCAGGCAGACGCCGAGGTCGTAGGCGAGCAGGTCGGTGCAGGCAAAATAAAAGTCGATCAGGCCGGACAATGCACGGCCTCCACCGGTCTCCAGGAAGAAGACGTTGTCGGGGAACAGGTCGGCATGGATCTGCCCACGCGGCAGGGCCGATGGCCATGCAGGCAGGATTCGGTCGAGCGCCTGGTCCAGTTCCGCGATCAGACCCGGCTGAACCGTGTTGCCGGTGTCGCGGCAGCTATCCAGCAGCGGCCGCCAGGCGGTGGGACCGAGGGCATTCCGACGCTCATGGTCATAGTCGGCGCCGGCGAGATGCAGCGTGGCCAACGCCACACCGAGCAATCGGCAATGCTCAGGCCGCACCCGTCTCGGCCAGACACCGGAGAGGAACGACGTGATCGCCGCGGGTCGTCCTGCCAGCGTCCGCAGCGCTTCGCCGTCATGGCCGGCGATCGGCTGCGGACAAGTGACGCCGCGCTGGGCCAGATGGCGCATCAACCCCAGAAACCAGGGAAGCTCGACCGGATCGACACGTTTCTCGTAAAGCGTCAGGATGTAGTCGCCGGTGCCGGTGCGCAGCGAAAAATTGCTGTTTTCCACACCCTCGGCGATGCCCCTGAAGGCCACCAGTTCACCGAGCGCATAATCAGTCAGGAACGAGGCAAGCGCCTCGTCCGACACGTCCGTATAGACCGCCATCAGCCTGCCAGTGAACCCGCGACGATCAGCCGAGCGGCGCCGGCAGCTTGAAGATCACGTCCTCGAGCTTCACCGTACGCTCCTCGATCTCGAGCTGATAGCGGCGACCGAGTGCTGTAACCATTTCCTGCACGAGTGCTTCCGGCGCCGACGCGCCGGCGGTGATTCCGAGCGTGTTGACGCCCTCCAGTACCGACCAGTCGAGGTCGCGCAGGCGTGGCACCAGCAAGGCACGTGGCGCGCCGGACCGTTCGGCGACCTCGCGCAACCGCTGCGAGTTCGATGAATTCGGGCTGCCGATCACGATCACCAGGTCGCAGCCGGGCGCGATCGCCTTGACCGCTTCCTGCCGGTTGGTGGTGGCGTAGCAGATGTCCTCGCGCTTGGGCCCCTCGATCAGCGGGAACCGCTGGCGCAGGATCGCGACGATCTCGGCGGTGTCATCGACCGACAGGGTGGTCTGGGTGATGAAGGCGAGCCGGCTCGGGTCCGCCGGCAGCACGCGTCGCGCCTCGCCGGCATCGTTCACCAGGGTTACGGCCCCCAGGGGCAACTGGCCCATCGTGCCGACGACCTCGGGATGGCCGGCATGACCGATCATCAGGATATGGCGACTCTCGGGCCCGCCATCGGCATAGTGGCGCTCGGCCTCGCGATGAACCTTGCTGACCAGCGGGCAGGTCGCATCCAGATAAAGCAGGTTGCGGCGCTCGGCCTCGGCCGGGACGGTCTTCGGCACGCCATGCGCGGAAAACACCACCTGGCCATCTGCCGGGACCTCATCCAGTTCCTCGACGAAGATGGCGCCCTTGGCCTCGAGCTCCTCGACGACGGTCCGGTTATGGACAATTTCGTGGCGCACATAGACCGGCGCGCCATAGCGGCGCAGCGCCTCCTCGACGACGCGGATCGCGCGATCGACGCCGGCGCAAAAACCGCGTGGCCCGGCCAGCAGCACCTTGAGCCGCGGCAGCGTGGTCGTCCGATCGACGTTCTGGTCCGAGATCACCTGATCGATCATCTGGTCCGGCATCTTGTTCCCCAAACCTGCATCGCACTCTATATGGCGGGCTACCTGTCCGGACGCCAGTCCGGGGCATCGCCACCAATGCCGCCCTGCCTTACAGGGGAGGCCGGTCGAAAGTCGAGAATGAACGTGCTGCTGCAGATACGGACGCCCCGGCCGCCCAGCGCCTGCCGGACACTTCCTTTCCTTCCAGCCCATGCCCGGCGTGCGTTCCTGCTGATCTCTGCCGGACCGATGCTGGCGCTGGCCGGATGCACCGTGCAGGACCCGAATGCGTTCGCACCCGCCTGCGCCCAGGTCGGCATCCTGGCCGCGGCCGCAGACTACAGCGACTACGGCGGATCGGAGGATTCGCCCGACCTCAGCCGGCTGGTCAGCCAGGGCAGCGTCACCGCCGTCACCGGGCATTGCAGCAGCGCCGACGAGGGAACCACGCTGCACACCGTGGTCCAGCTCCAGCTTGCCATTACACGTGGACCGGTCGGCAGCAGCCGCACCGTGCCTGTGCCGTATTTTATTGCGGTTACCCAGGACGGCGCGATTATCAGCAAGCAGGAGCTGAGCGCCCTGGCGCAGTTCCCGGACAATGGCGACAAGGTGCTGGTTAAGACCGACCCGACGGTGCTGAATTTTCCGGTCACGCGAGCCAAGCCGGGCACCTCCTATAAAATCGAGGTCGGTTTCCAGCTCACCGCACGGCAGCTCGACTACAACCGCAGCCATCTTCCGCGTTAAGCCCGGTCAGAGGCAGCCGCACATCCGACAGGAGACCAGCAGATGGCCGAGATGCGCTACACCAAGGAACATGAGTGGGTCCGCCTGGAAGAGGACGGAACCGTCACGGTCGGCATCACCGACCATGCCCAGGAGGCGCTCGGCGACATCGTGTTCGTCGAGCTACCGGAGTCCGGACGGGTGCTGGCGGAAGGCGAGAGCTGCGCTGTGGTCGAGAGCGTGAAGGCGGCCTCGGACATCTATGCACCGATGGCCGGCACCGTGCTCGACATGAACGAGCTGCTCACCGAGGACCCGTCCCTGGTCAATCGCGACCCCGAGGACGAGGCCTGGTTCTTCCGTCTGGACCCCACCAATCCGGAAGCGCTGCAAACGCTGATGGACGAGGATGCCTATCAGACCTACGTCGAGACGCTCTGATCCGATGTAAAATAACCGACAGGTGATCGTCGAACACGGTTTTGCCACAGGATCGCCCGGGAACCGCCGTGCCTGGATCGTCTCCTCATGCATGGATCAAGGAGGTCCAGCACATGCGCAAGATGATGACTGCACTGGTTCTCGCCGGCGGTCTGGCTGTTTCGACTATCAGCCTGGCATCCGCAGCGAGCGTTCCGATGGTAACCTCGGTGATCGCGCCGACGGTGGCCGCGCCGACGCCGCTCGTTCACGTTCAGTATTATGGTGGCGGCTACCGTGAGGGGCCGCGCCAGCGCTATTGGCGCCATGAAAGATGGCGTCGTCACATGCGTCATGATCATTGGCACGACGGCCGCGGATATCGTTGAAACGCGCGACCTATCGTAATGTGACCGGCCTCGGGAACAGGCGGCGACGATGTTCTATCGTTGCCGCCTTTACCTTGACTGCAGCCGAAGGCGACATGGCTCGCCCCTATCGTCAGTGGGCTCCGCTTACATAGGCCGTCATGCTGTCCATTTCGCTTGCCTGCTGCTCCAGCCGGGCCTTCACGACGTCGCCGATGCTGATCATGCCGACCAGGGTATCGTTCTCGATCACCGGAAGGTGGCGCACGCGTCGTTGCGTCATGAGGACGGCTGCGTCTGCCAGCGAAGCAGACAATGCAATGGTATAGCGAGCCTCGGTCATGATCTGCGAGACGGTCATGTCCAGCACATCGCCGGCAAAACTGCTCGTTCCGATCGCGCGGATGATGTCCCGCTCGCTGACGATCCCGAGGATGTCCTGCATCTGCGTGTTGGAGCGCTCGGCCGCCGCGTCTACCACAAGCACGGCACCGATCCGGTGCTCGCCGAGCAGCGCCACGACCTCGCTCACGTGAGCCATGGGATCGATGCGCACGATGGCACGCCCCTTTACGTTCAGGATCGCTGCGATCGTCATGACTTCCTCCTGTCGTACCCGAAACCCGTCGTGCCGGAATCTGTGTCCCGTTTGCGACCAGAAACATCTTTGCAGGCAGCCACGTCTACTCGCAGTCTCGTGATGTGACTAAAATCTCACCCGCGGCGACCATCGAGCAGCCTTGGCATGACGATCCGCACTGGCGGCGCAATCTGTACGTCTGCGTGTTCGGTGCCTTTACGACCGTGCTGGCAATGACGCTGCTGCTGCCGTTCCTGCCGCTCTATGTCGAACAGCTCGGCGTGCACGGCCACGCGGCGATCGTGCAATGGTCCGGTATCGCGTTCGGCGCCACGTTCCTGGCGGCGGGACTGGCAGCGCCATTCTGGGGACGGTTCGCCGATCGCTACGGACGCAAGCTGATCCTGGTTCGTGCCAGCCTCGGCATGGCGGTGTGCATGTCGCTGCTCGGCATGGTGCAGACGATCTGGCAACTGGTGGCGCTCAGGCTGCTGGCCGGGCTGCTCGGCGGCTATGCGTCCGGCGCCGTGGTGCTGGTGGCGACACAGACACCGAAGGCACGCACGAGTTGGGCGCTCGGGATGCTGTCGTCGGGTGTGATGGCGGGCAGCCTGGTCGGCCCGCTGGTCGGGGGTGCGCTGCCACCGCTGATCGGGGTACGCGCCACCTTCTTTCTGGCGGGCGGGCTGATTTTCGTGGCGTTCCTGGCGACCGCGCTGATGGTGCGCGAAACGCACCGGCCGGTCCGGACGACGGCCGGAACACCCGGCGCGTGGTCGCTGATCGAGGATCGGCGATCGGTGCTGGTCATGCTGCTGACCGGCGCGCTGGTCACGCTCGCCACCATGTCGATCGAGCCGATCGTCACGGTCTATGTGGCGCAGCTCATGCCACCCGGAGCCTCGGTGACGATGATGTCCGGCGCGATCATGTCGGCGGGTGCGCTCGGCAGCGTGGTCGCGGCACCGCGCATGGGCCGGCTGGCGGACCGGATCGGCCAGAGGAAGGTCGTGGTCGGCGGCCTGATCGCAAGCGGCCTGCTGCTGTTGCCGCAGGCGGCCGTCGGTAATGCATGGCAGTTGCTGGGCTTGCGGTTCCTGATGGGAATCGCGCTGGCCGGACTGGTTCCGGCGATCACCAGCATGATCCGGCATGCCGTGCCGGCTCGGGTCGCCGGCCAGATCCTGGCTCTGAACACCTCCGCCCAGTATGTCGGGTTCGTCGCCGGCCCGTTGCTCGGCGGGTTCGTCGGCGCGCATCTGGGCATGCGTCCGGTGTTCCTGGCGACCAGTGCGGTGATGCTGGCGGGAGCCGCCCTGGCCTCACGGCGCCGCTGAGCCTTGCCACCCGCGTGGAATTGCAACAATCGGTTTGCACAGGGCAACTGCTCTTCAACGGGTCTGGGGCAGCGCTCCGACCTTCAGCCAACCCGGGAGCCAGAGATGCCGATCCGTGAACTGACCATACGCGGGCTCGTGCTCGGCGCCCTGCTTACCGTCATCTTTACCGCCTCGAACATCTATCTGGGCCTGAAGATCGGCCTGACCTTCGCCTCCTCGATCCCGGCCGCGGTCATCTCGATGGCGGTGTTGCGGTTGCTGGATCGCAACCGGGCCGACGGGAGCGGCATTCTCGAGAACAACATGGTGCAGACCCAGGCATCGGCCGCGGGCACGCTGTCCTCGATCATCTTCGTGCTGCCCGGCCTGTTGATGATCGGCTACTGGCAGGGCTTCCCGTTCTGGCCGGTGGTGGCGATCTGCGGTGCCGGCGGCATGCTGGGCGTGCTGTTCACGATCCCGCTCAGGCGCGCCTTGGTGACCGGCAGCACCCTCCCCTATCCGGAAGGAACCGCGGCGGCCGAGGTGCTGCGTGCCGGTTCCGGCGGCGCCGACGGGCTCGGCGGCGAGAGCGGCCTCAAGGCGCTGGTGACCGGGAGCCTGGTGTCGGCCGGGTTCAGCCTGCTGAGCGGCGGCTTCAGGCTGCTCGGCGACAGTGCCAGCGTGACCTTCGCGGTGGGCAGCTCGGTGTTCCGGCTCTCGACCGGTTTTTCGCTGGCGCTGGTCGGGGCCGGCTATCTGGTCGGCATCGGCGGCGGCCTGGCGATGCTGCTCGGCGCGGTGCTGAGCTGGGGAGTCGCCGTGCCGGTGCTGACCGCGATCACGCCGCATCCGGCGGGCGTGTCGCTGGCGGACTTCGCGACCGGCATCTGGGCGCACAAGGTCCGGCTGATCGGCGCAGGTACGATCGCGATTGCCGCGGTGTGGACGCTGCTGACCCTGGTCGGTCCGGTCACGGCCGGGCTTCGGGCTGCCTTCAAGGCCAGCACGCGTGGCCCGGCCGGTGCCGCGATGGAAGACCAGACCGACCGGGACCTGTCGCCACGGGTGATCATGCTACTGGGCTCGGCATTGCTGCTGTGCCTGCTGGCGACGTTCGCCGCGTTCCTGTGGCATGGAGCCGCCGGGCTGGGCGCCTCGGCCGGCAGCATCGTCGGCATTGCCATCGTCTGCGTGGTGTTCTGCACGCTGTTCGGCTTCCTGGTGGCGGCGGCGTGCGGCTACATGGCGGGCATCGTCGGCTCGTCCTCCAGCCCGATCTCGGGCATCGCGATCGTGGCGGTGCTGCTGGTGTCGCTGGTGCTGCTCGGACTGGACATGGCCGGGCTGCTGCCGGCGGCGTTCGACGCCAACGGCCGGATGCTGGCGATCGGCAGCGTGCTGTTCGTGACCGCCGCGGTGCTCGCGGCGGCAACGATCTCCAACGACAATCTGCAGGACCTCAAGACCGGCCAACTGGTGGGCGCCACCCCCTGGCGGCAGCAGGTGGCATTGCTGGTCGGCTGCGTGGTGGGTGCCATGGTGATCCCGCCGGTACTGAACCTGCTCTACAACGCCTACGGCTTTGCCGGCGCCCTGCCGCGCCCGGACATGGACCCGACCCGGGCTCTCGCCGCCCCGCAGGCGCTGCTGCTGTCGACACTGGCGCGCGGCATTTTCCTGCACCAGCTCGACTGGACGATGATCCTGATCGGCGTGGCGCTGGGCGCGGTGCTGGTCGTTCTGGATGCGATCATGCGCCGCCGGGGAAAGTCCTTGCCGGTGCTGGCGGTCGGCATCGGCCTGTACCTGCCGCCGACCGTCACGGTGACGCTGGTAATCGGCGCAGTGTTGTCCTGGGCGATCGGCCGCGTGCTGGCGAAGCGCGAGGGGCCGTTGGCAACGACGCACGCCGATCCCATGTTAGATGCGAAGAGGCGGCGCGGCGTCATGCTGGCGTCCGGCTTCATCGTCGGTGAAAGCCTGATGGGCGTGGCGATCGCCGCGATCATCGGGAGCACCGGCCGTGAGGACATGCTCGCCCTGGTCGGACCGGGTTTCGCCAATACCTCGGAATGGCTCGGCGCGGTTGCATTCGTCGTGGTCTGCGCCGGCTTCGTTCGAATGATCCTGCGCCGCTAGCAGAGGAAGATTTACCGCATGATTCCGTTTTCCGTCCTCGACCTGTCCCCGATCATCGAGGGAAGCGATGCCTCTGGCGCGTTCCGCAACACGCTCGACCTGGCACGGCATGCGGAAGGTCTCGGCTTCACCCGATACTGGCTGGCCGAGCACCACAACATGCCAGGCATCGCCAGTGCCGCGACATCGGTGGTGATCGGGCATGTGGCGGCGGGCACGCGCACGATCCGGGTCGGCTCCGGCGGGATCATGCTGCCGAACCATTCGCCGCTGGTGATCGCCGAGCAGTTCGGCACGCTGGCAGCGCTGCATCCCGGACGGATCGACCTCGGGCTTGGACGGGCGCCCGGCACCGACCAGCGCACCATGCGGGCGCTGCGCCGCGACCCGATGAGCGCGGACAGCTTCCCGCGCGACGTGGTCGAGCTGCAATCCTATTTCCGGCCGGTGCAGCCGGGCCAGGCGATCCAGGCGGTGCCGGGCGGCGGACTCGACGTGCCGATCTGGTTGTTGGGTTCGAGCCTGTTCAGCGCGCAGCTCGCGGCCATGCTTGGACTGCCGTTCGCGTTCGCGTCGCACTTTGCACCGGACCAGATGATGGATGCGATCCAGATCTATCGTAGCCGGTTCGAGCCGTCCGAGGCGCTGAAGCGGCCGCATGTGATGCTGGGCGTGAACGTGTTCGCCGCTGAGACCGATGACGAGGCCGCGTTCATTTCCACTTCTGCCAAGCAGCAGTTGCTGGAGCTGCGGCAGGGGACACCGGGCAAGCTGAAGCCGCCGAGCCGGGATCTGGTCGAGGCGAGAGGATCGGCAACAGAGAGCCAGGTGCAGCGTGCGCTGTCGAGCTCGATCGTCGGCGGGCCGGAAAAGGTCAGGCAGCGCCTGGCTGCGTTCATCGCGCAGACCGGCGCGGACGAGCTGATGATCGCCGGCCAGATTTTCGACCACACCGCACGGCTGCGGTCGTTCGGGATCGTGGCCGAAGCCCATGCGGCGTTGGGCGCTATGGAAACGGCGTCCGTGGCGGCCACGGCGGCCTAGGCCGGACGCCCAGGCCTCCATCACGGCTGGATGGCGAAGCTCGCAACCGGTTGCGCGGTCGCCAGGCTTCCCTGGGCCACCATGAACTGCTCGAACGCCGCGTAGCGGGACTGGTCGAGCAGCGCCGGGTTCTTGGCCAGGCGCGGCAGGCCGGCAAACCAGGCGGCATGGTTCAGTTTCGTGTCGAGCTCCGGACGCTCCTTGATGAAGGCCTGCCACATCTCGTCCGGATGGTTGAGCAGCGTGTTGGTGCCTTCCTGAAGCGCTGCCAGGAACCGCCCGATGCGGGGATCGTGCTCGTCGTCCTGCCGGGCAAGCAGGATCAGCTCGTCATATAGCGGCACGCCGTGCTCCTCGGGGAAGAAGCCGACCGGCTTGAGGCCGCGCTGCTGCAAGTCGATCATCTCGTAGTTGCGCATGCCCCCGATGATGGCGTCCACGCGGTGCGACATCAGCGCCTGCTCGAGCTGGAAATTGACCTCGGTGACGGTGACGTCCGTCAGCTTGAGGCCGACCGTCGCCAGCATCGCCTTCAACAGCGCCTCGTCGGTGGCGCCGACGGATGCGCCGATCCGCTTGCCTTTCAGGTCGGCAAGGCTTTTGACCGGACCGTCGCCGAGCACGATCAGCGTGTTGAGCGGAGTGTCCTCCAATGTGCCGACCCGCACCAGCTTGAGCCCGGCGGCATCGAGCAGAGGCAGCTCCGGCTGGTAGCTGACGCAGAGATCGGCCTGGTGTGCCGCCAGCAGGCGTGGCGGCGAGGACGGATCGGTCGGCACGATGAACTGCACGTCGAGGTTCTGCCGCGCATAGGCGCCGCTGTATTTCGCGGCGAACAGGGCCTCGTGGTTCGCGTTCACGAACCAGTCGAGGATGATGCTCAAATGATCGGCGGCGCGTGCCGGCACTGTCCAGACCAGTGCCAGAACCATTGCGAGACAAAAATGTTTCACGTGGAACATTGCTTTTCTCAGAATGCGGATGCGACGGTGAACAAAGCCGCGAACCCTGGCCCCAGATAATAGGTTGCCGGCGACCCGCTAATGACGGTGCCGTAGCGGCCGACGACGTCACGCGCGTTGGTGGTCGGACTGGCGATACCGGACAGCACGTCGGTGTCGGTAACGTTGATCAGGTTGAGCCGGAATTCCGGATGCTTCGCCGGTCCGAGCGTCGGCAGCCGGACCCCCAGCGTGATGTCGCCCTGGGTGTGGTCGGCGATCTTCTCGTCGTCCATGAAACTTGCATATTGCGGGCCGACATATTTGACCGCGGCACTGCCGAACAGGATGCCGTCGTCGTAGGTGATGCCGAGTGCGCCCTGCCAGGTCGGACTGCGGACGGCGACATGCCCCCTGGTCGGCAACAGGTCGCCATCGATGGACAGGTCGTTATCGATCGTCGCGCGCAGGTATTCGCCCGAAACGTAGGGGCTCAGATGGTGCCAGGGACGCAGGCCGAGTTCGGCGTCCACGCCCCGCGAGGTCTGGCCGCCGGCATTGATGCTCGATCCGGTCAATACGCCGTTCAGGTCGATCACCGTGGCGATCTGCCGGTTGGTAAAGTTGTAGTTGAACGCTGTGATGCTGCCGATCAGCCAGTCGCCGTTCCGACGATAGCCGACTTCCTCGCTGATCGAATATTCGTCACGCAATCCGGTGGCGGCACGGTTCAGCAATGCGCCGGAATCGGGATCGAAACTGTCGAACAGCGTCGTCGCGGACGGCGTCCGGAAGTTGGTCGATACGCTCGCGAATACCTGGTTCCGATGATCGATCTGGAAGCGTACGCCGATCCGGGGCAGCGGCTCGGCACTGTTCACCCCGGTGCGATAGGTCGCACCCGGGATCGCGTTCCAGCCTTGCCGCGCCACCATCACCTCCTTGAAACCGAGTTCGATCGACAGGCGATGATCGAGAGCCAAGATCGTGTCGCCGATGAACAGCGCGTTCACCTGCGCGATGCTGTGGGTGTTCTGCGCAAGCAGTTGCCGCCCATCGCTCAGGGTGATCGTGCTGCGCGACGAGTTGAGCCAGATGTCGGAGGGCGTTCCATCGGCGCCGAGCAGACTGAACGGAGCCGGCTCGCGATCGTCGGAGTAATCGTACCAGGCGCCGGCCACGATCGTGTGGTTGCCCAACACCCAGGTCAGCTTCGGCACCAGCCCGGCCCGGTAGCTCGCCTGCTGATAGTTGCTGGCGACAGTGACCTGGCCGCTCCGGGCACCGGTCGCGGGCAGCGTATCCGGCAGTGCCTCGGTGCCCTGGTAGAGCCCGGTGATCGGCAGCGTCGCGCCACCCGGCGCGTTGCCGTAGCCGTATTGCGCATAGGGCGTGACATCGAACGTGAGCGACCGGGTCAGACGAACATGCGTCGGTGCCGCGATGTAGAACAGCCGATACGGCTGTTGATACAGGCGCCAGTAGTTGGTGTCGCCCGGTGTGTAGGTGCCGTCGTAATTGTCGGGTCCCGACCGGCCATAGGTTTTCCAGTCGCCCTGGGTCGGCTGCTCGTATCCGCTGGTCACGGTATCGTTCCAGGTGCCGATCAGCGAAACCCGGCTGCCGTCGCTCCAGTCGCGTACGAACTTGAAGTCGATATGCTGGCGCTTGTCCCGGCCGGAGCCGCGCCAGTTGTCGGCGGCCGAATGCGAGTACGACACGAAGCCGCGCGTTCCGCTGTGCCCGAGTTCGCCGGTATCGATCCGGACGAACTCCTTGTTGGTATGATACGAGCCGTACGACCCTTCGACGAACCCGCCCGCCTGCTTCGCCGGGTCCCGGAAAGCTAGCGACAGCAGTCCTCCGGCGGCATTGATCACCGGCGTATCGAGATCGCCGGTGCCTTGCGACAGGCTGATTTGGTCGAGGTTCTCGGTGTCGGCGAACTGGCCGGGGTAGCCCGTATAGTAAGCGATGTCGTTGAGCGGCATGCCCTCGAGCAGGTAGCCGATCTCGTCGCCGCCGAGGCCGCGCAGGCTGAGATCGTTCCCGGCCGAGAGCCCGAGCGGATCGGAGGTCGCCACGTTGGCGCCGGGCAACAACGAAACGAGCTGGAACGCGTTCTCGGTCGGCGCCTGCCGGCGCAGGAAGTCCGACGACACGGTGCTGGTCGACTTCGTTGCCGTTTCCACCCGGATCAGCCCGCCACCGGGCTGGCCGCCGACCGGACCGTTCGCCGTGTCGACCGCGGCATGCCCGGTCACGGTGATGGTTTCCTGCGAACGGGCAGTTCCGAGTGCGGTCGTTCCGGCTAGCAACGTCCCGCCAAAAGCCAGAACGCGAGTACGGATGTGGTGCATCGACATGCCTCCCTTCGCTGGAATGACCCAGATCAGGTTCGACGGGTTTGATCTCAGCCCACGTTGGTGGGCACCCCGGTCATGCGGCTGTCACTCTCCCGTTACGCTGGTTACGTCAAGTCACTTCGCCGGCTGGTAGCCGGCCTCGCCGAACTGCCAGAGCAGGAAGGCGAACTCGTCGGCGGTCTCGTCGTCGCGCTGCTTGCGGGTGGACCCGATACCGTGGCCGGCATCGAACTCGACCCGGAACAATACCGGCCGGCGACTCGACGTAGCCGCCTGCAACCGTGCGGTCATCTTCGCCGGAATCCAGACGGTCACGCGCGGATCGTCGGCGCCACCGGTCAGCAGCACCGCGGGATACGCGGTGCCCTTGGTCACGTGGTTGTAGGCATCCATCGCCAGCATCGCGGGAAACTGCGCCTGGTCCGCCACCGTGCCGAACTCGGGAATATTAGCTGGGCCACCGGCGGTGTATTGCTCGCGCAGGGTGTTGGTGGCGCCGACCCGGATCAGCGCCGCCCGGAACAGGTCCGGCCGCTGGGTGATGGCACCGCCGATCAGGATGCCGCCGGCACTGGTCCCCTCGCCGCCGAGATGAGCCTTGTCGGTATAGCCCTGGGCGATCAGCGCCTCGCCGGCAGCGATGAAGTCGTGGATCGTGTTCTGCTTGGTGGCGATCTTGCCGGCATCGTGCCAGGCCTGCCCACCCTCGCCGCCGCCACGCACATGCGCCACGGCATACACGCCGCCACGATCGAGCCAGGGCAGGAAGGTCGGCGAGAACGTCGGGTCGTAGGAGATGCCATACGAGCCGTACCCGACCAGGTAGGTCGGACGCTTGCCGTCGTGCGCCAGGCCTTTTTTGGTAATGATCGAAAGCGGGATCTTCGTGCCGTCGGACGCCGTGGCACTGGTCTCGATCGATTCGTACCCGGACAGGTCGCGCGGAAACCCGGGCAGAATGTGGGTGTCGGAGACCCTGCCGGTGGCCGCGTCGTAGCGCAGCCATTCGTGCGGCCTGACCCAGGATTCCAGGCTGACGATCGCGCCGGGACGCTCGGGATCGGTCACCAGGCCGCCCGCCCCTTCGTCGCCCGGTGCGATCGTGCCGGCGAACGGCAGCCTGATCGTCTGCGGCTGCATGGCACCCTCGCCGAGGCGGTGCAGGGCGAACACGGCGCCATCGCGGGTTGCGAAATACAGCCCGTCCTTGGCCGCGGCAATTCCGGTCAGCACGCCGTCCGCCTCGGGCACGACGATCTTTGCCCGGGCGAAGTTCGGGTTGGCGAGACTGGTTTCCGCGACCTTGTAACGCGATGCGTCCTTGTGCGTCAGCAGGTCGATCCGGTCGCCACGCACCGCGATCCCGGTCACGCCATCGGATTGCAGCGCCACCTGCTTCCAGCTCGGATGACCAGCCAGCAGGTCTGCCAGCGGCGCGGTATAGAGCGTCACCTCCGGCGACACCCCATCCGAGACAGCGGCCAACGCGTAGTCCGAGCCCGGAATGACGACCACGGCCGGAAACACCGCGGCCGCCTTGAACGGGAACGGCAGCCGATCGGAGTCCATCACCGAAACGTCTTTTGCCGGATCGTTGCCGAGCACATGCCGATAGACCTGCATATGCGCATATTGCTGGTCGGCCTTGCCGCCCGGCACCGGGACGGGCAGCCGCGTGAAGAAGAAGCTCTTGCCGTCCGGCGCCCATGACACGGCGGCGAACTGCGCGCGGTCGATCGTGTCGGGACGGATCGCTTTCGTGGTGGTATCGATCACATGCAGCGTGCTGTTCTCGGAGCCACCGATCGAGATCCCGTAGGCAACCAGGGTTCCATCCTGCGACGGCTGGAACTGGTCGATCTCGGCATGCCTGCCGTCACGCCCCAGCGCGGACGGGTCGACCAGCAGCGTCTCGTGCCCGGCCGCGTCGGACATATAGAGCCGGTCGATCTGCGCCCCGGCATCGCGCTTCAGGTAGAACAGGCGGCCACCGGCCAGTTCGACCGTATGCACGCGCGCGGCCAGCCCGCTGACCTCGCCGATCTCGTTCGCCAATGCATCCCGTCCGGGAATGCGCGACAGCACACGGCGCGCATGGTCGTTCTGGCCGTGCAGATAAGCCATGAATTGCGGCTTCGGCTCGCTTTCCATCCAGCGATACGGATCGGTGATTTTAGTGCCGAAGTAGTTGTCGGTAACCGATTCTACCTGCGCCACCGGCGCATGGTCGGCAGCCAGGAGCCGTGGTGCCAGGAATGATGAAGCGGCGGTTCCGAGCGCGAAGATCTGGACCGCACGAACGAGTCGCATGCAATGGCTCCCGGGACTGAAATAACCAGGAACCCTGCCGGCCACCCCACCGTCGGTCAAGCAATGCCGAACATATGCGGCGGTGGGGAGCCGCCGATGCGGTCAGACGATCTGCTTGTTGATCATCCGGCCAAGCGCGCTGCCATCTTCGGCCGCGAGCGCCGTTCCGACACAGGACATGAGTTCTTCGCAAACGCGCAAAGCTTCGCCAGGCGTCATTTCGATCAACGGAAAGTTCAGACGCATGAACACAGCGCCCGGTGCTGCTGTCAGAGTAAGATTTTGTGACATCATGGGCTAGCAAGCTCCCAAGCTCGTAGCCGTTAGAAATACGTTAATTTAGCCTGAATAGCAAGTGCCACCGATGGTCTCGTCAAGGGATCTGCTTGAGGCTGTCCAGCCTGATCAGACCGTCCCGGCTGGTAAACGACAGCTTCTGTCCCTGGCTGTCCTGCTGCGATACGCCGCTGATGTGATGATCTCCGGTATCGTAGGTGGTCAGCTTTCCGTTCTGCTGGATCAGCAGGCGCCGTGCTTCGGGGAAGAACGCATAGCGCATGTCGTTCTGCGAACCGCTCGACGACGGCTGCCCCAGATCGGCGGGCCACCAGGGGTCCATGCCGGTCATGGGCTCCATGGGTTTCATGGGTTCCATCGGCTTCATGGGCTTCATCGGCTCCATTCTATCAACTCCTCGATAAGCATGGGCCGCCATGGGCACGGAATGCTTCATGACGGGTTGGCCGGGAAACGCGGACGTGGTCGGCTTGTTCCAAGAAACCCGACAATGCCGTCCGCGCTGAACGGACGATCGCACGCGCCGTCGAACCCCGAGGAACCAGCTGCCCATGACCGGCCTCAGCTTCATTGTCGTGCTCGTCGTTCGTTATCTGCTGGTGATGCTGTTCTTTCCGTTCAGTGCACTCGACAAGATATTCAACTTCAAGGGCGCAGTCGGCCAGGCGCAACAGGTCATCCCATCGCGTGGTGCCGCCACGCTGATGCTGATGGCCGGCCTGCTGGTCGAGATCGTCATGCCGATCGGCATTCTTACCGGATATTGCGACCGTCTCGCCGCCCTCATCATGGCCGGTTATTGCATGATGACCGCCATCCTGTTCAAGCAGTTCTGGGCCACCGGCGATTTCTGGGCTGGCAGCGACAGCAAGGGTCGCGGGTTGTTCTGGGATTTCCTCAAGAACTTCTCGCTGGCCGGGGGTTTCCTGCTGATCACGCTCGGCAGCCTGACGCTGTCGAGCTTCCTGCACGATCCGCTTTCATCGACCCATCCCTATTCCACCGCAGCGTATGGCCCCGTCGCGGGACCCAACAGTGCGCCTTAAGCAATCGAGCGTTCTCTTCGGCAAGGCATGCAATGACCAGGAAAACAGTCGATCGTGTCGCGCGGTTCAGCCTCACGGTCGCCAATACCGGCCAGATGGCGCGCTTCTATGTCGAGACGCTCGGCTTCATGCCAGGCAAGACCGTGCGAACCACTGCCGCCCCCTACGGCGTCGAGGGGCAGGCAACCGTCCGGCGCCTGCGGCTGGGCCAGCAGGAGATCGAACTGGTCGGCTTCGATGAAGCCGGTGCGTCCTATCCGGAGGACAGCACCAGCCATGATGGCTGGTTCCAGCATCTGGCGCTGGTGACAACCGACATGGCGGCAGCTTACGCCCGCCTGTCGGCCAATACCGATTGGCGCACGATCACCACGGGCGGCGGACCGGTGACGCTGCCGCACTCATCGGGTGGCGTGACCGCGTTCAAGTTCCGCGACCCGGAAGGCCATCCACTCGAACTGCTCGAATTTCCGGCGGGCGCCGGCAAGCCTCATGCCGGCATCGACCATTCGGCGATCGTTGTCGCGCATGCCGAACAAAGCGCCGCCTTCTACAAATCCTTGGGCCTCACGGTCAGCAGCCGGTCGGTCAATCTGGGACCGGAACAGGACGCGCTCGACGCCGCACCGGACGTGCAGGTCGATGTGACCGGCCTGTCGCCCCCGCAGGCCACTCCACATATCGAGCTGCTGGTCTATCGGACGCCAGCCATCCGGCCAGGCGCGGTCGGACCTGCCGACATCGCCTGCACCCGCAGCGTCCTGATCCCTTCGGATCCGGCCGGCGCAGGCCGGATGCTGGTCGATCCGGACGGACACAGGGTAATGCTGGTCCTGGACTAACCCGGTCGGATCGGCCGGTCAGAACGAGATTTCGGCTGCCTGGGTCACACGAAGCACCGACAGATCGCCGGTGCGATGCTTCCAGGCCGTTCGGATCGCCTCGATTTTGGCCTGGTTCTGCGCGGTATTCGGGTAGTCGATGACCAGCATCTTCGAGTGCAGCCGCTCCGGCACGGTCTCATGTGGCCCCTGCCATTGGCCATACACGTCCAGGACGCTCAGTCCGTCCGGAAACCGCGACGTCACCTCCTGGTCGAGAAAAGAGCGCCAGGTCGCCTCGCTGACACCGACTGCCGGCTGATCGGCCGGGCCAAGCCCGAAATAAAGCCTGGTATCGACCCAGTTCGCCGTGTGTTCCGGATGCGCCGGATCGATCGACGAGGCAGCGCAACCGCACAGCAGCAAGACGATGATCGTGGAACATATCTTGCTCGTGTATGTGGAAAGCATGGGGTCTCCGGGGCCTGCATGGCCAGCGTCCCATGGATCATGCCGGCGGTGTATCCCGGATGTCCGTCCTCCAGCATCAGGAATGTCGATTGCCCGACTGCTCGACCGGCACCCTCTCTTTGGCTCCGTCGGTGGTCGACCTGCTGATCGCGGATGCCGACGATTTCGTGGGGCGTCGCGTGCCCAGCCTGATGCTGACCCTGGGCGGGCTGCAGGGCGACCGGCACGAAGGCGAGACCCGAAAATCCTGTGCCCGCACGCCCTGGCACAGCCGGGGGACGCGGATCGCCAACACCCGTCAGCTCTCGCTGGTCTCGATCGAGGAATGCGAGGAGATCGCCGAGGCACTGGGGATCGAGGCGGTCGATCCGGCACTGCTGGGACCGAACCTGGTGCTCGCAGGAATTGCGGGGCTGAGCCTGATACCGCCGGCAACCAGGCTGCAGTTTCCATCCGGCGCCACGCTCTTCATCACCGAGCAGAACGTGCCCTGCCGGCATCCGGGCGCGCGCATCGCGGCCGCCCATGACACTCCGCGCCTTGCGGCGGCCTTCGGCCGCGCGGCGACCGGCCGGCGCGGGCTGCTGGCGCTGGTCGAGCGCGAGGGCCCGATCCATGCCGGCGACCCGGTGCGCAGGATCGACACCCGCACGGCACGACCGCATCTGCCGCGTGTAACGGCCTGATCGTCAGCCAGTGAACTCGGGCAGCTCCGTCTCATGCAACAGGCGGACGCCGCTTGCGGCGGCAAAGCTTCGAGCAGCTTTAGTATAGCCTGCGTTGGACACCACAGCCGCGAGATTGGCGTCCTGGGCCCGGCGTACGATCAACGCCTCCTGCACCACCACCGACTCGAGCGGCCGCGTCGAAGGACGGCACTGCATCGTCAGCAGGCGCCCATCGCGCTTGGCGATGATGTCCGCGGTGAGTCCACCGGCAGGAAAGCTCATCCGCGCCTGCCAACCAGCCTCGCCGAGCGACTTCACGCAGCGCTGGCGGTAATCGAGTGTATCGATCGGCGGCGAAAACAGGTCGGACCCGTCATCCGGCGCGGCAGGCGCCTGAGGATCGAGCCGCTCCATCGACGGCCGTTCGTGCCAACGCATGCTCAAGCGGCGACGGCTTCGCCGGCGGAGGCCAAGAACGGCCAGTCCTGCCAGCACCATCAACGCAGCGATCAGGCCCACGACCAGAACAGTCCCGGTCGGAACTGCAGGCTTGGCCGGCGGAGCGACCGGAGCGGCATCGATGGCAGCAGGCGTCGCGACCGTGGGCGGCGGGACAGCCGGAAGAGCCGGCGGTGCCGTTTCGATGGCTGGTGGCGCCGTTGCCCCCATGGTTATGGGAGGCTCCAGTGCGGATGGTGGCGGCGCGGATGGTTCGGGCGTCGAAGCGGGTGCTGCTACGGGCGGTGGCGCAGTGTCGGGAACCGGATCGGGCGCAGGTGGCGACGCCTCCGGCGCAGGCGGAATGGCCCCTACTGCGGCTGCGGCTGGATCCGCGGCACCAGCCGGTTGGGGATTCGGCGGAGCCGGATCCTGCGACGATACCGATGGAGCAACGGGCACCGGAAGTGGAACCGGAACCGGCGTTTCCACCGCGATCCGACTCCGTTGCAGATCGTTCGGCCGGAAAAACAGCGACGTGACACCGGCCGAGGACGGCACCGGGCGTAGCAAGAGCAGGCCATTGGTACGGCCGATCTGCTCCCATTGCTGGTTCGAACCGACCATGCGGCACTGACCACGGTCGATGACGTGCCTGAGCCAGCGCAAATCATGCCGGCGTGGATTTCGTTGATCGTTCACGGCCCACGTCGTCCAGGTCACGACGCAGCCGAAACTGGGCGCGCGGACCTGGTACCGGTCCGCCGCGAAGCAGGCAGTAGACAGCAGGAGCGTCAGGCTCGTCGCCGCCGCAGTTAGCAAACGCATCGTCTTGCCTTCTGAGCTAGTCCATAAAATAAGATGTTATGCCGGTCTTGGCTCCATTTGGCTAATTCGCCGGATATGGCTCGGCGATTACGCAGACGAACCGGGCATCAACCGATCGGCAAACCTCGATTGAGGCGGCGCATTCCAGCGACGATCGCCCAGATGGTCCAAACCAGCCAGGCAAATCCAAGCATCCACGGAATGACCAGGAACACCAGGCCGATCCCGAAGGTAATGGCCCCGAGGCCGACAATCACCGCGTGCAGGATACCGATCGCCAGGAACGCCAGCACCCCGTGCCAGAAGATCCGGATCTGCCAGTCGAGATGAGCCCGGACGATTCCGACCGTTGCACCGCGCCGGATGTACGCCAGCACGACCGCGGCAATCGCGGTGACGCCGGTAAAGAAGCCGAGGATATAGAGGATGTAGTTGAGGCTCGCGATATCGCGCCCGGCATCGCGAATGGACCCGAACACTTCGTCGGTGGTCCGATAGTTTGCGCCTGATCGATAGTTCACGAAGTTGCTCCCGAGACGATGCATCTTGGTCTCAAGCTTATATCGCAAGCAGCGTGCCATAGGTCCGCTCGAACGGCACGAGAACGACAAAGCCGGTGTATGTCGAACGACATCAACTCACTAAGCATAAGTTCCCGACAGGATCGCCGGCTTCGCAGATCGATTCGCCGGTCTGGAACCTGCGCCAGGTTGGCGAAATCCGCCACATCGTGTGAATTCAGGACAGAGTAAACTACCGCTCGACCTCGAACAGCTTCAGATCCAGGTGCCTGCCGGTCGAGTAGTTGATGCCGTCGATCAGGGCCAGTTGCCGGACCACGATGTCATGTGTCGCGAGCCTGGCACGGAACGCGGTCTCGTCACGCGTGCCGATCAGGGCCAGGCCGCACGCGCGGTCGCCATCGAGGAAGTCGGCGGCACCGGCGGCGTTCACCAGCCTGGTCTGCTGGCCTGCCAGGAACACCAGGCTCGGCTCGCTGAACGAGGAGGAAGCGAGCACGCTGGTCGGACACGGTCTCACCAGCTCGACGGTCTCGGCGATCCGCGGGCTCAGCCAGATGCTGGTCAGGTGCGGCAGCACGACCGAGAACAAGCCGAAATAGGCGATCACCGCCGCACCCGCGATCGACATCACTGCATCCTGCAGGCGACCACGAACCACCAGCCAGCCCGACAGCAATACCAGCGGCAGCGAGAGCACCGGGATCAGCGCGGCTGCCGGCAGCCACTGATGCTGCAGGCGCCAGAGCAGGACCGGCCCGGCGATCGTCAATGCGGTGCCCAGGGCAAGCCAGACCAGGCCGTATACGGCCAGTGCTATGCGACCCCAGAGCGATGCGGGGGGACGCCAGCCACCGGCCTGGGTCACGGCAGCGGCCGCGAGCAAGGCGATCGCCGGATAGGTCGGCAGGACGTAGTGCGGCAGCTTGGTGGCGATCAGCTCGAACACCAGCCAGTGCGGCACGATCCAGCAGAGCAGGAACCGCACCTGCGGCGTGTGGCGGCGCATCCAGACGAACGGGATCGCCATGGCGGCGAACAGCGAGCCTGGCCAGAAGGCGATGGCGAATACTACCAGATGGTAGCCGGGCGGCAGGCCATGCGACTGCTGGCCGGAGGCGACCTTGCCCAGGAAGTTGGTGCCGACGGCGCTTTTGAAGAACAGGCCGTGGCTGACCAGGGCAATGGCGATGCACCAGGGCAGCACGATCGCCAGCGTCAACGGCACGCCCCAGGCAGGACGCAGCCGGTGCCACCAGTCGGTACGGCGCTCGACCAGGGCAAGGGCCGCCGGCGTCGCAAGGGCCGGGATCAGCATCACAGGCCCCTTGAGCATCAGGCCGATCCCGAGTGCCGCCCAGTAGAGGATGGCGATGCCGGGCCGGGTGGGTCGTATCTCGTCGCGGTCGGACCAGGCGCGGAGCAGGGCCGTTTGCAGCGCCAGGATTGCTGCGAGCAGGCAGCTATCGATGGTGGCCATACGCCCTTCGGCGGTCATCAGTACCGACACCGCCAGCAGCAACGCGCCGATCAGCCCAGTACGGATGCCGAACAGCGCCGTCCCCATGCGGGCGGTCAGCAGCACCGAGACGATCACTGCGATCAGGGTCGGGATGCGGTAGGCCCACACCTCGCGCTTTTCGAGCGTGCCGGTTGCCGCGACCGCCGCCGCTTCCAGCCAGTAGATGCCGGCGGGCTGCAGGTAGCGTGGCTGGTCCTGGAACCGGACGTCGACGAAGTCGTGCGAGCGCAGCATCTGCGCCGTCGCTTCCAGGTAGCGCGGCTCGTCGCGATCCAGTGGCGGCAGGCTGGCCCGCCCCGGCAGGAACAGTGCAAGCACGAAGGCCGCGACCAGCGCATAATGACGAGCCGTCAAAGTCATGAGTAGCCTGTCGAAAACAGGTTTCCAAAGGACGACCGTCCTTTGGCGGGGTGCAGGGGCAGCGCCCTTGCGGCTTAGGACTCGGTCAACCGCTGCGGAACCTGCGTTCGCGACTGCAGCCACATGACGCCCATCATGTCCCGAACACCAACCACCGCGCGGTTGAGATTGGTATATTTCGAGCTGCCATGCAGCCGGGCCCGGTGATGAACCGGCTTACAGATCAATGCGCTGCCGTAATGTTGGAACAGTGCCGGCAGGAACCGATGCACGCCCTCGAACTGCGGAAGATGCAGAAAATCATTGCGTCGGAACAGTTTCATCGGCGCCCCGGTATCGGGGCAGCCATCGTTCAGCAGCCGGCGGCGCAGACCGTTGGCGAACCGGGTCGCGAACCGACGGGACAGATTGTCGTTGCGCTTGAGCCTGACGCCGACGACCAGTGGACCGGGTTGCACCGGTCCTGCCGCAAGTGCCAGCGCCAGCATCGAGACGATTTCGCGCGGGTCATCCTGACCGTCGCCATCGAGAGTAGCGATCCAGGTGCCGTGTGCCGCCTCAATTCCGGTACGCAATGCGGCCGACTTGCCACAGCGCCGGTCATGGCTGATTACCCGGAGCTGGGGCAGTACGTCACGGGCCGCGAGCAGTTCGGCCACGGTCGCATCGGTGCTGCCATCGTCGACGAACACTACCTCGTAGGGCGAAAGCCCGACCAGCGAAGCCGCGATCTCGACACACACCGGACGGATATTTTCCGCCTCGTTCAGCACCGCCGCGACAATGGTCAGAAGTGGGGTATCGACTGAAGACAATGGAGAAACTGCTGCCGGTGCGCCGGATCAGGCGGCAATGCGGGTGGCGAAGGAAGCCGGCAGGGCGGCGATCGCACGATCGATCAGAGCGGCATCCGCTTCGGGAGTCAGCGCCTCGGCCACGACGGCGCGGGCAGCCTCGGTCGCGATGTCGGCTGCAACCGCGCGCACTTCGGCAACCGCCGCACGCTCTGCGGCGTGGATACGGTCCTGGGCCATACGCTCGCGCCGGGCGGCGGTAGCTTCGGCATCGCGCTGGGCGGTCTCGGCGATCCGCAGGGACTCGGCGCGGGCGTTCTCGATCAGCGCCTTAGCGTCGGCGAGAGCGGCTTCACGCTCCTGCCGTGCCTCGACCAGCATGGCTTCGGCCTCACGTCGAAGGCGGGCGGCTTCGTCCAGCTCGAGCCGGACCTGGACCGCACGGGCATCGAGCATGCCCACGAGCGGAGCCCAGATCTTGCGGCCGAAGATGATGAAGAACAGGAAGAACGCAACTGTGTACCAGAAGCGCGGCTCGTGCAGGAGAGTCTGGACGTCCATTGCGATCTACCTCAAGTGTCCGGATCAGACCGGATGGGCGGCGAGTGCCGCATCCACCTTGGCCTTGACCAGGGCGTGGTCGGCGCCAGCGCCGGTAAGACGCTCGACCAGGAGCTGCGCAGTATCGCTGGCGATCCCCCGAAGCGACCCCAGTGCCGTCTGGCGCGCCGCGGAGACAGCCAGCTCGGCTTGCGCGATTTCCGCCTCCAGCCGCTGGTTCATGTCGCGGGTCCGCATGGCGGCCTGCTCGCGGGCATCCGCAACCACCTTGTCGACGATGCCGGACGCCTCGGCGGATGCCTGTCGGCGCGCCAGCCGCAATTCCTCGATTGCCTTGTCGGCTTCCCGGCGCGCGGTTTTGGCAGCATCGAGATCACTCTCGATCCGGCCACGACGTTCGGCCAGAACCGTTGCGACCCGTGGCAGCGCCGACCGGCTCAGCAGCAGGTAGAGCACCAGGAAGATGATCGCGCCCCAGAACACCTGCCAGAGCGTAAGCGGGTTGTTGAACTGGAGCTGCGGCATGCCGGCCGCCGATGCGGAGCGGGTCACGGCAATCATGCCAAGCCCGGACAGCACGACAACGCGGCCGATGGTCGCTCCCGTGGCGCGTCCGGTCATGGATGCTCGCATCGAACCCGCCTCCGGTCTCAGACGAACAGGATGATGAAGGCGATGACCAGCGCATACAGGGCGACCGCTTCCGTCAGCGCGAAGCCCAAGATGCCGAGGCCGAACACATGCGGGCGGGCAGCGGGATTGCGGCCAATGGCGCTGACCAGGGCAGCGAAGATGTTGCCGATACCGACGCCGACGCCGCCAAGAGCAATCACGGCGAGACCAGCGCCAATGTAACGTGCAGCAGCGAGATCCATGGGAGAAGTCCTTGTCTACGGAGGAACAGATTAAGAAAGAGATCGAGGTCGTAGGCAGTCGAGGTTTCAGGGCCTCAGTGCGCGACAGCCTCGCGCAGGTAGATGCAGGTGAGGATCGCGAACACGTAGGCCTGCAGGCCGCCGACCAGCAGCTCGAGTGCCATCAGTGCCACGTTGATCGCCAGCGGGGCGATCCCGAGCACCGGGCCGATGAAGTGGATCCCGCCGAGCATGATGGTAAAGGCCGCGAACATCTCGAACATCACGTGCCCGGCCATCATGTTAGCGAACAGTCGGACGGACAGGCTGACCGGGCGCGACAGGTAGGACAGGATCTCGATCGGCACCAGCAACGGTGCCAAAGCGATCGGCGCGCCCTCCGGCATGAAGTGGCCGAAGAACTTGAACCCCTGCTCGCGCAAAGCCACCACCAGGCCGACCACGAACACCAGGATCGAAAGGCCCGCAGTCACCGCAATATGGCTGGTGAAGGCGAACGAGCCGGGAATCAGGCCGATATAGTTGCCCACCAGGATGAAGGCGAACAGCGTGAAGATGAACGGAAAGAAGCGCCGTCCCTCGTGCCCGATCTGATCGGTCGCCATGGTGTAGATGAAGTCGTAAAGGATTTCGGCAGCAGCCTGCAGCCGGCCGGGCACCAGGGCACGTGGCCGCATCCCGATATAAAGCAGGGCGAGGATCAGCAGCGCCGCAACAACCATCGCGAGGTTGGACTGGCTGAAGCGTAGGGAAGCGCCGAGCGAACCCAGAACCGGATGCAGCTCGAACTGACCGAGCGCGTCAATGGAATGTCCGCCGGCCAAGACTTGTTCTCCCCGTTTCCCGACGACCCTGGTCAGCGAGCTCGCTGATTATCCGGGTCGATTGTCGTTCTGCCTAGCTCTTCCGGCCAGGTAGTGGCGGCGGCGCAACAAGACGCCACACATTGATGATTCCGGCCACGCCACCCAGGAATACGAACAGGATCAGAAACAGCGGCTTGGTTCGCAGGAAGTGATCCAGTCCCCAGCCAATGGCGAGGCCGACCAGAAGTGCCGAAACGAGTTCGACGCCGACCCGGAAGAACACCGCCATGGCGGAGGCATCGGGCAGGTTCTGGTCCAGCTTAGGAGGCACAGGGTCCAGGCCTTGCCTGTGACGCGCCTCCTGCAACCGCTGGTCGAAGGACTTCCCGGAGTTGGCCGTATCCTTATCCATCGATCGCACCTCCTGACGGGCGCACCGGGTCACTACCGGTGGTGCAATGACCTGTCAAGGAAGCAGTCCGCGCATGAAACGCCTATTTCCTGGTCAGTAGGATGCCGGCTTTCCAGGGCCGGAAGTTCCGGGCGCCGGCGATGCCCGCGAAGGCCCTGCGACCGACTTCAAAGACACGTCCTTGAACAACGCCTCGCCGATGAAGCTGCCGGGTATCGTTCCGGTGCCGGGCGGACAGGCGAACAAGCCGCTGCCGACGTGGGTCGCATACTGGTTCAACAGGTCGAGCTTCGACATCTTGTCGTAGATGTGCACGAAACCGGCCCGGGGATCGCGCTGGTAGCACATGAAGAACAGCCCGGCATCGTATTGCAGCCCCTGCCGCCAGGGCGGCCAACGCTCGGCCACGAAACTCAACCCATCATTATAAGAGTAGGAGCGCCGCAGGATTTCCGCGCCGCCGTTCGCACCGGCCGAGGCCAGCCGGACATGCGCGTTCTCGGCGATGATCGGGTTGCCGTCCTGGTCGACGGCATCCAGATCGATCGGATCGAACTCGCCCTTACCGGTGAGCGGAGCGCCCGACTGCTTGCGCCGGCCGAACACCTCTTCCTGGAACGACAGGTCGGTGCGATCCCAATGTTCGAGAAAGATGCGAATGCGGCGTGCCACGACGTAGCTGCCGCCGCGCATCCAGTCCGGGCCTTCGCTGCCGACCCAGACCACATCGTCGGCGGTTCCCGGCTTGAAGCTCTTGCCGCCGACGACCGCATGCACCTGGTTCGGCCGGGTCGAGATCGGGTTCTGGGTGCCGTCCTTGAAGCCCATCAGGTTGCGCGGCGTATCCTCGGCGGCGAACTGGGCATTGTAGCCGTTCTGAATCCAGCGGAGTTGAGCCGTTCCGTCGGCGATGCGGGCCAACTGACGTACGGCATGAAACGCCACCTGCGGATCGTCAGCGCAGGCCTGGATGGACAGGTCGCCACCGGTGTTGCCGGGCACGAGCTGGTCGCCGTTGAAATGCGGCAGGTCGATCAGCTCGGCCGGACGCCTGGCACGCAAACCATAACGGTCGTGCCCATCTTTTTCGAACAGCCCGGGCCCGAAGCCGAAAGTCAGGGTCAGGCGGGCCGGCCCCAGCCCGACCGCATCGCCGCTATCCCCGGGCGGCTTGTCGGGGTCGCCATCGAGCGATGCAACGGTCTGGCCCCGGCTCAGGCGACGTGCGGCCTCGGTCCAGAGCTTGAGTAGCCTGACCACCGACGGACCGTCCTCGGTCACCAGGTCAAGCACGACGAAGCAGGTATGGTTCTGCAACGGCGTCAGGATGCCGCCCTGATGCGGACCATCGAACGCCTCGACGATGCTGCGCGACGGGCCACGGCTGTCGGGGGTGATGCCTTTCGCCAGCTCGGCCGGACGCGGCAGCGGCGCGGATGTCGCGCGCGCTCCGGAGAACGGGCAGACCGCGCCTGCGACCGCCAGGCTGCCGGCTCCCCTCAGGAAGGCGCGACGCGATGCTGCCGTATCCGTGCCGTCACCGTCGGTCTGGTTGCTGCCGGTCTCGTCTTTCAACGCCATCCGATCCTCGAAGCCTGCCCTGAGCCTTAGTGCGCCAGGACGAGCGTGTTCATGTCGTCCTCTACATAATAGAAGCCGTCGCCTTTTGGAGTGATGGCGAGCCCGAACAGGTCGCCGCTACCGGGAGGCTGCTGCGCCTTATCGACATCGACCCACTGGGCGCCGACCTGCCTGCGCGCGATCGGGTCGATCTCGACCACCTGCCCGTTGAGCCCATTGGCCACCAGCAGGTTGCCGTTCGGCGCATTGACCAGCGCCAGCGGCCGCTTGAGCAGCCCATCCCTGGTGATCTCGGTTCCGGTTCCGGCGCTGTCGGTCCGGGTCAGCGCATCGGGGATGCCGACGATCCGGTTGCCGATCGCGTCCGAGACATAGATCGAGCCCTTGGGCCCGAGGGCGATCCCGGTCGGCCCGATGATGAACACGCTCTTGTCCGCCGCCTCGCCGAACCCGTCCGCCACCACGGTCATGCCGGTGACGTGCGGCTTGCCGCCATCCGGGATCTGCAATGCGACCCGTACCACGGTCGCCTTGCTGACGATCGGTGCAGCACCAGCCGGCGGCGCTCCGACACCGAACCCGGTGTTGCTGATGAACAAGGTGGCGCTATCGCCCTTGTCGATGATCGCCATGTTGCCCCATGGCCCGTTGATTTTCGGGCTGGTCCATACGTCGGCGAGCTTGCCCTGGCTGTCGAACAGGATCAGGCAACCATCGCCCTTGGTCGCGGTGGTGCCGTCGGTGCTCGGCAGGCTGCCGATGATCACCCAGCCGCTTTTCAGCACGACAAGGGCTGTGGTCAAGCCGACGCCGCCCGGGCACTTGTCGAGCTTCTGCGGCACCGAGGCGAACAGCGAGATCGTTTGCGTGGCCGGATCGACCTGCACGATGGTGGTGCCGAGACCCTGAAGGTTGCCGGAACTATTGAAATTCCCGACCAGCACCTGGTCCTTGACCAGACGTCCCTTGGTGACCGGCGAGACGAACACCGCATAGGGATTCTGGTCGCCGTTCGCCGGCACGGTCGAGGCGACGGTCGTGTGGTGCTTGAACCGGGATAGGAACGACGGCGCATCTATTGCCATGGCCGGCTTGGAGGCCGGGACCACCGCCATGCCGATACCGAGGAGAGCGGCCGGAAGCACGGCGTTCCCCAGCAACGCGAGCAGCCTTGCCGGCATCGGCCGTTGAGAATGGGTCATCGAAAGCCTCCGCCGGACCCTCTACAGGTCAAGATCCGATAATGCAAATCATTTGCAACACGGCGATGTAGAGGTCTAGCTATAGGGGGTCAACTGGTTTCCGCCCTGCACGACGGATAGCCGGGCTGGAAGAAATCAATAACCTGCGTGTTGTCGCTGGTGACGATGGTCCGAATTCAGGTCTGTATCGGCTCGAAAGAATTTCCATGACTGACTGCAGAGCCCAACGCCAATTCCGACATGCCCGGGCCACGCTTTTCGGGTGCATACTGCTTGCCGGCGCCGCTTCGGCTGCCGATGCGCAGGATGCCGCGTCCCTGCCCGCAACGCCCGACCAGCCGGCGAACGATACCGCTACGACCCCGGAACCGCCGGGTGCATCGGCGCTGAAGGGCGACCTGATGACACGCGGCGCGCTGCTCGGCGACCCATGGGGCATCCGCTCCACCCTGATCGCGCATGGCGTGAGCATCGGTCTCACCGAGACCAGCGAAGGTCTCGGCAACGCAACCGGTGGCGTGCAACGCGGTGCGATCTACGAAGGGCTGGCGGCGGCCACGCTCGGCATCGATACCGGCAAGCTGCTGGGACTGGACGGCGGCACCATCAGCATCAGCGCCTATCAGGTGCATGGGCGCGGCCTCAGCGCCAACACCCTCGACAACCTCAGCACCGTCAGCTCGATCGAGGCCGACCGATCGCTTCGGCTGTTCGAGGCCTGGTACGAGCAGTCGCTGTTCAATGGGAAGGCAGCCATCCGGATCGGCCAGCAGGCAGCCGACCAGGAGTTCCTGATCAGCCAGTACGGCACCCTGTTCATCAACTCGCAGTTCGGGTGGCCGACGCTCCCGGGTGTCGACCTGCCGTCCGGTGCCAACGCCTATCCGCTCGGGACGCCGGGCGTGCGGCTGAAGCTGCAGCCGACCGATGCACTGACCGCACTTGTCGCGGTCTATAATGGCGACCCGGCCGGCAAGGGCACCGGCGACCCGCAGATCCGGGATGCAGGCGGCACCGGCTTCGATCTCGATGACGGCGTGTTCGTCATCGGCGAGCTGCAACTGGCGATCGACCAGGGCAAGGATCAGCACGGCCTGCCGGGAACGTACAAGATCGGCACCTACTACAACTCGAACGCGTTCGGCGATCAGGAGACCGATAACCAGGGACGTTCGCTGGCCGATCCGGACAGCGACGGCAACGCGCTGCTGCATCGCCGGGACTGGGGCATCTATGCGGTCATGGACCAGTTGCTCTGGCAGCACGGCAATGGCGCCGACAAGGGTATCGGACTGTTCGGCCGGATCGTCGGCACGCGCGGCGACCGCAACCTCGTCTCGCTCTACGTGGAGGGCGGCCTGAGCTGGAAGGGCGTGCTCCCCAGCCGTCCGGACGATTCCCTGGGGATGGCGGTCGGCTATACGCAGATCAGCGGACGGGCGCGGCAACTGGATCGCGACACCGCATTCTTTTCGGGCGAGGCCTATCCTGTACGCGACGCCGAGACGGTCATCGAGCTGACCTATCAGGCGCCGGTCACGCCCTGGCTATCGCTGCAGCCCGACGCGCAATACGTGATCCATCCAGGCGGCGGCCTGCCCGATCCGGACGATGCCGGTCGCCGGATCGGCGACGAAGCGGTGTTCGGACTGCGCGCGACGATCGCTTTTTGAAGAAGGCCAAAAGCGCTGCCCTTTGGAGACATCTTGCATAAACAAACGGATTCTCAAGGCGAGCCTTGAGCGGGTCCAGGGCAGAGCCCTGACCTTCAATCCGCAGCCTCCGCGTAGGCCTCCGGCGACGGGCAGGAGCAGATCAGGTTCCGATCCCCATAGCTGTTGTCCAGACGTCCGACCGGCGGAAAGTATTTGTCCATCGCCACCCCGGCCGGAAAGCAGCCGGCCTCGCGGTCGTAGGCACGGTTCCAGTCCGACCGGACCACGTCGCGGATCGTGTGCGGCGCATGCCGGAGCGGTGAGTCGGCCACCGCGACATGGCCATCCTCGATGGCCCGGATTTCCTCGCGGATCGCCAGCATCGCATCGCAAAACCGGTCGAGTTCGGCACGGCTCTCGGACTCCGTCGGCTCGATCATGAAGGTGCCGGCAACCGGGAAGCTCACGGTCGGCGCGTGGAAGCCGTGATCGACCAGGCGCTTGGCGATGTCGTCGACGGTGACGCCGAACTGGTCCTTGAACGGACGCAGATCGATGATGCACTCGTGCGCCACCCTGCCCTGGGCGCCGCGGAACAGCACCGGATAGGCACCCTCCAGGCGACGGACGATGTAGTTCGAGTTCAGGATCGCCACCTGCGTGGCACGTCGCAGGCCATCGTCGCCCATCAGCAGCATGTAGGCCCAGGAGATCGGCAGGATCGAGGCCGATCCATAGGGCGCCGCGGACACCGCATGCTCGCCGCCCTGTTCCGGACGGCCCGGCAGGAACGGCGCCAGATGCGAGCGGACGCCGATCGGTCCCATGCCGGGACCGCCGCCGCCGTGCGGGATGCAGAAGGTCTTGTGCAGGTTGAAGTGGCTGACGTCGGCGCCGTACTGGCCCGGTCGCGCCAGTCCGACCTGTGCGTTCAAGTTGGCGCCGTCGAGATAGACCTGGCCGCCTGCCGCATGCACCAGGTCGCAGATCTCGCGCACGTTCTCCTCGAACACGCCGTGCGTCGATGGGTAGGTGATCATGATCGCCGCCAGCCGGTCGCTATGCAGGCCGATCTTGGCCTTGAGATCGCCGACATCGACATTGCCTTCACGGTCGCACCCAACCACGACCACGCGCATGCCGGCCATCTGCGCCGAGGCCGGGTTGGTGCCGTGCGCCGAGGCCGGGATCAGGCAGACGTCGCGTTCGGCATGGCCGGTCGACCGGTGATAGCCGCGGATCGCCAGCAGCCCGGCATACTCGCCCTGGGCACCGGAGTTCGGCTGCAACGATACCGCATCGTAGCCGCTGATCGCGCACAGGCGCTGTTCCAGGTCGGCGAACAGCTCGGCATAGCCGGCGGTCTGCGCGGACGGCGCGTAGGGGTGGAGGTCGCAGAAGCCGGGCCAGGTGATCGGCACCATCTCGACCGTGGCGTTCAGCTTCATGGTGCAGGAACCGAGCGGGATCATCGTGCGATCCAGTGCCAGGTCGCGGTCCGACAGCCGGCGCAGGTAGCGCAGCATCTCGGTTTCGGAGCGGTGCTCGTGGAACACCGAATGGGTCATGAACGGCACGGTGCGCTGCAACGCCGACGGGATCGGGCTTTCGCCCACCGCCAGTGAGGCTTCCATCGCATGCACGGCAGCGTCGGGCGCGAACGCCTGCCATACCGTACGGACGATCTCCGGCGTCGTGGTTTCGTCGAGGCTGATGCCGATCCGACCGGCATCGAGGCGGCGCAAATTGATCCCGGCGGTGCAGGCGGCATCGATGATCGCGTCGGTCCGCTCGCCGGTCATGACCGTGATGGTGTCGAAGATCATGTCGGTCGCGATTTCGGCACCGAGCGCCTGCAATCCGGACGCCAGCACCCGTGCCAGGCGGTTCACCCGGCGCGCGATCGCCTGGAGCCCGTCCGGCCCATGATAGACCGCATACATCGAGGCGATGACCGCCAGCAGCACCTGGGCAGTACAGATGTTCGAGGTCGCCTTCTCGCGACGGATATGCTGCTCGCGCGTCTGCAGTGCCAGCCGGTAGGCCGGGCGTCCGGCGCTGTCGATCGACACGCCGACCAGCCGGCCCGGCATCGAACGCTTGAGCCCGTCGCGCACCGCCATGTAGGCGGCGTGCGGACCGCCGAAGCCCATCGGCACACCGAAGCGCTGCATCGAGCCGATCGCGATGTCGGCACCGAGCGCACCGGGCGGGGTCAGCAAAGTGAGTGCCAGCGGATCGGCAGCCATCGCCACCAAAGCTCCGGCCTCGTGCAGACGGCCGATCAGCGCGCGTGGATCGCAAACAAGGCCGGTCGTGTCCGGATATTGCAGGAGCGCGCCGAACACCGAAGATGGGTCGAGATCGCCGTCCGGGTTACCGACCAGCAGCGCAATGCCGAGCGGCTCGGCGCGTGTGCGCAGTACGGCGAGGGTCTGCGGGTGGCAGCCCTGATCGACGAAGAAGGATTTCGCTTTGGATTTCGCCATGCGGCTGGCCAGCGTCATCGCCTCCGCCGCCGCGGTCGCCTCGTCGAGCAATGACGCGTTGGCGACGTCGAGCCCGGTCAGGTCGCAGACCAGCGTCTGGAAATTCAGCAGCGCCTCGAGCCGGCCCTGGCTGATTTCCGGCTGGTACGGCGTGTAGGCGGTATACCAGGCCGGGTTCTCCAGGATGTTGCGCTGGATCACGCCGGGCAGGACGGTCCCGTGATAGCCCTGGCCGATCAGCGAGATCAGCACCTGGTTGCGGTCGGCCACCCGACGCAGCCGCGCCAGGACTTCCGGCTCGGTCAGGCCGGCGCCAAGCCCGACCTGCTCGTGCCAGGCCTCGGCATCGATGCGGATCGAGGCGGGCACCGTTTCGCGGGTCAGCGTCTCCAGGTCGGCGGCTCCGACCGCGTCGAGCATGGCGGCGATCTCGGCTTCGTCCGGCCCGATGTGACGTTTGGCGAACGAGTCGGAGGAAGGCCGCGTGTCCTGCCAGAGACTGGAAGCGGACCCGTTCAAATCGATCGTGTTACCGGACATCGCAGACCCACTCAGCGCTTGTAGGTTGAGGATACGAAAGGCATCGGGCAGACCGTCACCGGAATGTGGCGACCGCGCAGCTCGGCCACCAGGGCGGTTCCGGGCTGGGCAAGTGCTGTCTGCACATAGCCCATCGCGACCGGCGCCTGCAGACTCGGACCGAACGCGCCGGAGCTCACATTGCCGATCGGCTCGCTAAGATCAGACGGAGAGAACAGCTTCGCGCCGGTGCGCAAAGGCGCGCGCCCCTCCGGCTGCAGCCCGACCCGGCGCGACGCGGTGCCGTCGACGAGCTGGCGCAGGATCAGGTCCGCGCCAGGAAAGCCGCCCGCCCGGGCGCCGCCGAAGCGACGGGATTTCTGGATCGCCCAGTCCAGGGCAGCCTCGATCGGCGTCGTGGTGAGATCGAGATCGTTCCCGTACAGGCACAGGCCGGCCTCGAGCCGCAAGCTGTCGCGCGCGCCAAGCCCGATCGGCAACACGCCCGGCTGGGACAACAACAACCGCACGATCAGGTCGGCCTGGTCTGCCGGCATGCCGATTTCGTAGCCATCCTCGCCGGTATAGCCGGACCGGGACACGGTGCAGGCGTGGCCCTCGATCATGACCGTCCGCGCATCCATGAAGCGCATGCCGGCAACGTCCGGTGCCAGCGCCGACAAGGCAGCCTCGGCACCCGGACCCTGCAGCGCCACCAGGGCGCGGTCGAACTGGGTGTCGATCACACAGACATCGTCGATGTTGTGCTGGAGATGGGCCAGGTCGGCCAGCTTGCAGCTCGCGTTCACGACCAGGAACAGATGATCGCCCATGTTGGCGACCATCAGATCGTCCATGATGCCGCCTGCCTGGTTGGTGAACAGCGCGTACCGCTGGCGCCCGACCGCCAACGACGCGATATCGGCCGGGACCAGGCGTTCAAGAGCCAGCGCCGCATCGCGCAGCACGCCCGACCGCGCACGCAACGTGATCTGGCCCATGTGCGACACATCGAACAATCCGCACGAGCTGCGTGTGTGCAGATGCTCGGTCATGATGCCGGTGCTGTACTGCAACGGCATGCTGTAGCCGGCGAACGGAACCATCCGGGCACCGAGTTCGACATGCAGCGCATAGAGCGGCGTGCGCAGGATCGTTTCGACGCCAGCCGTATGCCCGACGATGACCTCCTGGATGTCCTCGTGCGTGCTTACTGGCACGTTTCCTGGCACGTTTCCTGGCACGTCCCCTGGCATGATCAGGCTGCTCGATACAGCGGGAAGCGGGCGCAGAGTGCCTCGACATCGGTGCGGGCAGCAGTCTCCGCGACGCCGTTATCGTCCGGATTGGCAACCAGACCATCCAGCACATCGGCGATCAGGGTGGCCACCTGCTGGAACTCGACCTCGCGGAAGCCACGGGTGGTGGCGGCCGGGGAGCCCAGCCGGATGCCGCTGGTCTGCGCCGGCGGCAGCGGATCATAGGGAATGCCGTTCTTGTTGCAGGTAAGCCCGGCCCGCTCCAGCGTCGCCTCGGCAGCCTTGCCGGTCAGGCCGGTGCGGCGCAGGTCGAGCAGGACCAAGTGCGTGTCGGTACCGCCGGTGACCAGGTCATGGCCCCGCGCGATCAGGCCTTCGCCGAGCGCCTTGGCGTTCGCCACCACCTGCGCCGCGTAATCCCTGAAGTCCGGACGCAGAGCCTCGCCGAACGCGACCGCCTTGGCGGCGATCACATGCATCAGCGGACCGCCCTGCATGCCGGGGAACACCGCGGAGTTGAACTTCTTGGCCAGCGCCTCGTCGTTGGTGAGGATCATGCCGCCGCGCGGACCGCGCAGAGTTTTATGCGTGGTCGTGGTGGCGACGTGGGCGTGCGGGAACGGACTCGGATGAACCCCGCCCGCCACCAGTCCGGCAAAATGCGCCATGTCCACCATCAGCAGCGCACCGACCTCGTCGGCAATGGCGCGGAAGCGGGCGAAGTCGATCTGCCGCGGGATCGCCGAGCCGCCGGCGATGATCAGCTTCGGGCGATGCTCGCGCGCCAGCCGACCGACTTCCTCGTAATCGAGCAGGCCGTCCTGGCGGCGGACGCCATATTGGATCGCCTGGAACCACTTGCCGGACAAGGTCGGCTTGGCGCCATGCGTCAGGTGGCCGCCGGCGTCCAGCGACATGCCGAGAATGACGTCGCCCGGCTTCACCAGCGCCATCAACACGGCGGCATTGGCCTGCGCGCCCGAATGCGGCTGCACGTTGGCGAAGCCGCAGCCGAACAGCCGGGTCGCCCGCTCGATCGCCGCGGTCTCGACCACATCCATCTGTGCGCAGCCACCGTAGTAGCGGCGGCCGGGATAGCCCTCGGCATACTTGTTGGTCAGCACCGAACCCTGGGCCGCCAGCACCGCCGGCGAGACGATGTTCTCGCTCGCAATGAGCTCGATGCCCTCGTCCTGCCGCCGCATCTCGGCTGCCAGCGCATTGGCGATCAACGGATCGTCCGAGAGGACACGGTTGAAGAATTCGGACATCGGTTCGGGTCCTCTCAATAATCGGAATTGGATAGCGTCGATCCGCCAACGCCCGAAATCCGGGCAAGGCGGCGATCGATGGACCGGATGCCACCGGGCAGGGCATGCCAGGCTTCGGTCAGGCAGATATCGGTGTGAGCATAGGTCATGGCGCCCCCATGAGCCGGAAATTCCGACCCGTTGCGCCCCTTCTGTCTCTTATGCCTGAGATCGTTATCCCGTCGGCGGGCGCCATCCTCGCAGATGCGGGGCGCCTCTTTCCAGAAGTTCGAGCTGAGCGGTCCATTTGCCTGAGAGTTTCCGGGGCGGTTGCTCCTTCGGCGCCGGCTCTCACCGGTCTCTCCCACATCAGCAGTTTCTAAATCGCAGTGGTCGCCCGGAGTGTCAACGGCGAAGACGCCGGATCGATAGATTGGGATACCGCAACCTGTTGAAAAGGCTTGCACTGGATCGGAGCTGTCGAATCCTCTACGTCGCAGCATGGTCTCGCTGCGAAAAACCGGCCGCTTCGGTTCCCTGTCCCGCCTTGCCGACGGGTTGCAGGGTCTGGCCCTGCGCGGTGCGATCGGGACGTTGCGACGCCTCGGGCCGGTACGGGCATCCAATGTCGGCGGTCGTCTTGCCCGCATCGTCGGACCGCATCTGTCGGTCTCGATGGTCGCCGACCGGAACCTGGTCCAGGCCTTTCCCGAACTCGACGCGACAGGTCGCAAACGCATCATCCGCGGCGTATGGGACAATCTGGGCCGCACCGTGGCCGAGTTGCCGCATCTCGCCTCGTTCGGCCGCACCGCGAGCGGTCCCGGCTGGGAGATCGCCGGCGAACGGCATGTCGAAGCTCTGAGGCTGAACGGCACCCAGGCGCTGTTCTTTTCCGGCCATTTCGGAAACTGGGAAATGGTGCTTCCGATCGCCGGCGCCCTCGGCCTGACCGTGTCCGGCTTCTACCGCGCCGCCTCGAACAGGACAGTCGACGCGATCATCCAGTCGATGCGCCAGCGGGCGCTGGTTCCGGGCGTTTCGATGTTTGCCAAGGGCGCTGCCGGTGCCCGCGCCGCCCTGTCGCATCTGCAGCATGGCGGCTCGCTCGGCCTGCTGGTCGACCAGAAGATGAACGACGGCATCGCGGTGCCGTTCTTCGGACGCGACGCGATGACCGCCCCTGCCCTCGCGCAGTTTGCGTTACGGTTCGGCGCGCCGATCATTCCGGTGCATGTGGTCCGGATCGGCCCGGCGCGATTCAGGATGATCTGCGACGAACCGATGTCGGTGACGCTGTCCGGCGACCGCGCTGCCGATACGCGTGCGATCGCCCGGGCGATGAATGAACGGCTGGAGGACTGGATCAGGGCGGACCCGGCATCGTGGCTGTGGCTGCATCGCCGCTGGCCGAAGAGCGGGTCCGCTTCGGCCTGATTTCCGTCGCCAGTACCGCCAGCGCCGCCAGCCCGAGCCCTGCTCCGATCAGGGTGGTAAGGTGCCAGCCGCCATAGACGTAGCTGGCGGTGGCGAGCATCGAACCGGCCGCGCCGCACAGGAACACCAGCGTCATGTAGATGGCGTTCAGCCGGCCGCGCAGCTCCGGCGCCAGGCTGTAGACCGCGCGCTGGCCGACGATCTGGTTCCACTGGACGCCGGCATCCAGCGTGATGGCGGCCACTACCAGCCCGAGCAGCGAACCCGACGCCGCCGCCCAGCCGGCACCGAGAAAACTCAGCATCAGCACGGCGATCGCCAGGGCGGTGGAGGTCCGGGTCCAGCCATGGTCGGCAACCCGGCCAGCGAGAGGTGCCGCGAGCGCACCACCCGCACCGGCCAGCGCGAACAGGGCGATGCCGCGCTGGCCGAGGCCGAAATGGTTGCCGAGCAGCAGCGGCACCGCAGTCCAGAACATGCTGAAGCCGGCGAACATCACGCCCTGGTAAGCGGCACGGCGACGCAGCACCGGTTCGTGCTTCAGCAGCCGCCCCATCGACAACAGGATCTGGCCGTAATGCAGGCCCGGGCTTGGCTGCCGTCTCGGCAGCGACCGGCCGAGCACGACCGCCAGCGACACCATCATGACGGCAGCCAGCAGGAAGATTGCGCGCCAGCCGAAGCGGTCGGCGACGATGCTGGCGATCGGGCGGGCCAGCATGATTCCGGCGATCAACCCGCCCATAATGTTGCCGATGACCCGGCCACGGATCCGAGCCGGCGTGAGATGGGCCGCGAACGGTACCAAAATCTGGGTACTGACAGAGCAGAGCCCGACCAGGAAGCCGGCCATCAGGAAGGTCGTCACGGAATCCGACAGCATGATCCCGATCAGGCCGACGGCCGCGCCGAGCAGGGTGATCTGGATCAACCGGCGATTCTCGACAAGATCGGCTAATGGCACCAGTAGCAGCAGCCCGGCGGCATAGCCGAGCTGCATCAGCGTCACGATCAGTCCGGCCAGTCCGGCGCCCAGATGCAGTGACTTGCTGATCGGCTCGATCAGCGGCTGCGCATAGTAAATGTTGCCGACCACCGCCCCACAGGCGAGGGCAAAAATAGCCGTCAGTCCGCGACCGATGCCGGCTGTCGCCTCGGGTGTGTCTTGCGTGGTGTGGGACATGACAACCTTGTCGGCTGGATGCCCGTATACGCACAAGCTGTTATGACAGGCAGGAGACCTGCTTATTCGATGGTGCCGGCCGGTTTCGACGTGTGGATCAGGCGTGCGTCGCTGAACCAGTCAAACGATCCGCCGCCATCGCAGCACGCCCGAACATGGTCCGACCGGTCCTGCACAGTGTGCTGTTCGGACAGTCTTTGGTGCCGGCCCGATCTTTCGATGAACTGTTTGCGAGCGGTTAATTCGGTGCAGCGTGCATGTAGTCGCGGGTCAATGGAACCGCGGCGTGCTGGTGGCAAAGCTGGATCTGGAAGTTCAGCTCGTTTTCCCGGCGGAAGGCGAGCTCCGATCCGACAAGATAGAACTCGAACATGCGGCAGAACCGCTCGTCGTAGAGCGCCTCGATCCGGTCCCGGTTGAGCGCGAAACGCTGCCGCCAATGGGCGATGGTGCGGGCATAATGCAGCCGCAGCATTTCGATATCCGTGACGATCAGCCCGGAGCGCTCGATCCCCGGCATGATCTCGCTGAGGGATGGCGAATAGCCACCGGGGAAGATGTATTTCGACAGCCAGGCATTGGTCTCGGCCGGCGGTCCGCTCTGGCCGATGGTGTGCAACAGGGCGACGCCGTCATGCCTGAGGCAGCGTGCGACGGTATCGAAGAACGTGCCGTAATGGTTGATGCCGACATGCTCGAACATGCCGACCGACACGATGCGGTCGTACACGGCGGTGACGCTGCGGTAATCGCGAAGCTGGAACTGCACCCGGTCGGCCAGCCCCTCGGCGGCGGCACGCGCCTGCGCGGCCATGAGCTGTTCCTGCGACAGCGTGATCCCGGTCACGCGCGCACCATGGTCGCGTGCCAGGGTGAGTGCCAGTCCGCCCCAGCCGCACCCGATATCGAGCACCTCGAGGTCCGGCCGATCGAGCAGCAGCTTGGTTGCGATGTGGCGCTTCTTGGCGGCCTGGGCCTCTTCGAGCGTCTCGTCGCCGGTTTCGAAATAGGCGCAGGAATATTGCAGATCGGTATCGAGCAGCAGAGTGTAAAGCCGCGCGTCCAGGTCGTAATGGTGGGCGACGTTGCGTTGAGCCTGCCATGCCGGGTTGAACTGCCGCAGCCGGCGTCCGGCATAGCGGACATGCCGCCGCGCGCGCAGTGCCGGATGGTTTCCACCCTGCGCGACATTCAGCATGAGCAGGTCGAGCAACTCGTAGAGGGTGCAGCCGACCGGTTCGAGGCTGCCGTCCATGTAGGCTTCGCCGATCGCAAGCCCGGGATTCAGAAGCAGGCCACGCACGGCATGACTGTCACGCAGGGCCAGCCCAGCCTTCGGCATGCCGCCGGGTCCATAACGTCGCGTGATACCCCCGGGCCAGGTAACGTCGAGCGTGCCTTCGCGGATCAGGCGTTTGAACACCAGGTCGAGCATGCGACGAAGGTCGATGACCGGGCGCATGTTCTACGCCTCAGGCCGACGCAGGCATATGCCGATATCGGTGGGCCTCGGTATCGGGCGGGCATCCGTCACGTGTGATTTCCGATGCAAAACAGGCCGAGGCTGGTCCGGCCGATCGACCAAGCCATGCCTCGGCCGTTTCCGCAAAACACGAAATCCTCAGGTCGGTGGAACCGGAGGTTCCACCGACAAGGTGCTATGGGAAGATCGTTATCCTGCTTACGCTGTCGGAAAGTCCGCGCCGAGTGTCACGTCTTTCCATGTGTCGAATTCGGTACGCAACGAATCCAGTTTCGCATAGGCAAGATCAAGCGCCGGCTTGCCGAGCAGCAGATGCAGGGGCGGATTTTCGGAGCAGACCGCGGTAATTACGGCTTCGGAACCCCGGACCGGATCGCCTACCTGTGTGCCGCTCCGCTCGCGGGTCTGTTCGCGACGCTTGCCGGCCGTGGCTGCATAGTCATCGATCACCGTTTTCGATTCGATGATCGAACGGCCGGCCCAGTCGGTCCGGAACGGGCCGGGCTCGACGACCGTGACCTTGATGCCGAGTGGCGCACCTTCGATCGCCAGAGATTCCGACAAACCTTCGACGGCGTATTTGGTGGCATGGTAGTAGCCGGTCGCGGCAAAGCTCACCAAACCGCCGATCGAGGAAAAATTGACGATGTGGCCGCTGCGCTGTTCGCGCATGTGCGGCAGCACCGCCTTGGTCAGCTCGATCAGCCCGAACACGTTGGTCTCGAACTGGGCACGGATGCCCTCGTCCTCGCCTTCCTCGATCGCCGCCAGGTAGCCGTAGCCGGCATTGTTCACCAGCACGTCGATCCGGCCAAACGTCGCCTTGGCCGTGGCGACCGCCTCGGCCACGCTCTGCTTGTCGGTCACGTCGAGCTTCAGCGACAGGGCGCGATCGGCATGATCTGCCACCAGGTCGTGGAGCTGTTCCGGCTTGCGTGCGGTGGCGACGACACGCCAGCCCCGCTCCAGGATCAGGCGGGCGATCTCCCGTCCGAAGCCGGTCGAGCAGCCGGTGATGAACCATACAGGTGTTTCGAGAGTGGTCATGATCGTCCTGAAACCGTGGGGTAGGCTTCAGTCACACATGGCCTGCATGCCACGCGGCGCAAGCACGGGCGATCGATAACCACATGAACACGCCCATGTGAGCGATGTCGGCCGGCAACCGACCGTCCGGAACCCACTCGTCATGACGGGCTGGCTCCGGTCGTGAAAACCGGCAAGGATCGATCCGGGGCCGGCAGAGGAGAATCAGTGGCCATTCAGCCCTGCGACGAGATTTCCGACCGTGATTCCGGCTTTACGCTGATCGAGATGATCGTGGTGCTGGTGGTCCTGGCGCTGGTCGGCAGCATCGTGCTGGCGCGCGGTCCGATGCATTCCGCGACGCTGGATCTGCGTGCCACCGCTCGCACCATGGCATCCGAGATGCGCCGGATCCGGGCCGGCGCGATCGCCACGGACCACGATTCGGTGTTCACGGTGGATCCTGCCCAGCGGGATTACGGCATACGCAAGGGCACCCGGCATGGTCTCCCGGCGGCGATCGCCATCGTCGGCATACCCGCACCGATCGTGTTCCGTGCCGATGGCAGCAGTTCGGGGGGTGTCGTCACGCTCGGCGAAACCGACCGTCGTCTCGCCGTGCACGTGGACTGGCTGACCGGGCGGGTCGACGTCCGGTAGGGCTCAGGAAGCGGGAGCCTTGGTTGCCGGGACAGGTCGAACCGGCGAGCCACCGCCCCCGCACCCGAGATAGTGCTCCCAGAAGGTCGCCGAGGTCAGCTCCGGCGCCGCGGCCTTCCAGGATGCCGCCACCCGGTCGCCGTGCCGGAACAGTCGCAGCAACACCGGCAAGGTCTGTCGAGACAGGCTCCAGAACCGACCCCGGTCGCGCTGGTAGGCGGACATTTCCGGCTCCCACCAGTTATCCAGCACGATGTGCTCGGCGTGACGCAGCCCGATCCATGAAAAATCATCGGTCGAAACCAGCTTGGGCTTCGACTGTGCCGTAGGCGCCAGCGCGTTGCGGAGCAGGACCACGATGAACCAGAACAGGAACGCACCGCGAGCCTTTGGAATACGCGCCACTGCGGCACGATCCATGACCTCCTTCCGGCCGACCGCCCTGGGACCGTAGAGGTGCCTGAGTGCGGTGATCCCGGCATGCAGCGGGCGTGGATCCTGTTTCAGGATCGATGGACCGGCCATGAAGTCGCCGATGCCGCGCATGATGAGGGCAGCACCGTAATAGCGGAACGTGAGCATGTGCAGCAGCCAGCTGCGTCCCGCACGGCGCAAGGCAGCGGCCCGGCCGAACCGGTCATGCAAGGCCGCCAGCACCAGCAGGTTGCGGGTTTCGTAATAGAGCTGCCAGTTGCCGAGCTTCAGGTAGAACGGCTCGTGCCAGACGGCGGCACCCGGCAGGACGGTTGTGAATATCCCCTGGCGGTAGAGGCGCATGCCGTATTCGGCGTCGTCGCCGCGGATGAAGCATGGCATCGGCAGGCCGACGCGCCGGACAATGTCGAGCGACACGGCAAAACACCACCAGCCGTTGAAATGCACCGACTGCGGCTGTGCGAGCATATTTAGCGCATCGGCCGATTTCAGGTCGGTATCGTGCTGTATCGCACGCGGGAACCAGTTGAAGGTATCGATCACGGCGCCGCCTTCGTACAGGCGGGTGGGCTGAACGCTGTCGAGCATCTGGCCACCGACCGCGACGTTCTCACGCGCCAGCGATAAAAACGCGATCAGCCGAAGCACGGTATCCGGCTCGAGGCGGATATCGTCGTCGAGGAAGGCGCAATGGGTGAGGCCGGGATCGTCCAGCGTGGCCAGCAGGCCGCGGGTGAAGCCGCCGGCACCGCCGAAGTTGCCCTGCTCGATAATGGTCAGCCGAGAACCCAGTCGTTCGGCCAGGGGTGCGATCAGTTCGTGTGTGGCGAGACCGGGCCGACCCTGGTTGACGATGAAGACCCGGTCCAGACGGGCCATAACCACCGGGTCCGCAACCATCACCCCGAGCACCGCGGCCATGAAGCTTTCGCGGTTGAACGTGCAGAAGACGATCCCGAGTGCAACCGGAGCGGGTGGGATTTCGCCAAACCACGCTGCTTCGATGAACTCTGCACCCGAACCGGCGGCAGTCGCGGTGACTTCGAAATAAACAAGTCCATATTCACGGAAATTGCTGCTCTGGTCGGGAATGTCGAACCTGACCGTCTGTTTCCCGGCATTGTCGGCGATCCGTGTTTCACCGAGCAGCATATGTACGCCCATGGCCCTGCGCAGCAACCGGACGACACAGGACCCTTGCACGGTAACCGAAAGCCCCAGACTTCGCAGCGTGGTGTTCAGTCGCCAGTGCGATTCGAAGAACGAGCCGAAGTAGGTATCGAACAGAAGCGTCGTACCTGATAATAAAGCTATCGTTCCGTCCGGTTGCAGATGTGCTCCGAACGATCCGGCACCTTCCGGTTCCAGACGCGCCGTACGCCAGTAAAGCGGCCGTAGCTCGGGGGCCCGGTTGGTCAGTACTCGTTGCAAGGTCTGCTCGCCACGGGCAGACTGATCAGGTCGAGCTGGATCAACCAGTGACACGAGTTGGTCCATTAGAACTCCGTCTGGGCCATCAACAACCAGGACATCGACAGTATTAACTCGTTTTGCAATTGAATACATTAAAGCCAAGATCAATTTTCAGTCAGCCGCGCAGCTTTATGGTCAAACCTGCGTTAAGTTTATACTCGAACACGAAGTGCGCCGAGTACATGAACCTAAGGTGACCTTTTCGAAAGCACATGCTAAGTAACACTGTAAATCAGAAAGGGCGGTAATGGACGGGATATCGACGCGGACAAACACGTCTGCGCGTGACTACGACTGGCTGATTGTCGGAGCGGGCTTTGCAGGCTCCATCCTGGCCGAACGTCTTGCCACACATGGCCAACGCGTGATGATCATCGACAAACGTCCGCATATTGCAGGCAATGCCTACGACCGCATCGATGATGCCGGACTGTTGATACATGAATATGGACCACATATCTTCCACACCAACTCGACAATGGTGTTCGATTATTTGTCGCGCTTTACCGAATGGCGGTCCTACGAGCATCGCGTGCAAGGCCGTGTCGACTCGAAGCTCGTTCCGATCCCGATCAATCTCGACACCGTCAATACTTTATACGACCTGAATCTGACATCCGATGAGTTGCCGGGTTGGTTGGCGGAGCGCGCCGAGCCGGTCGCGGATATCAAGACCGCCGAGGATGTCGTGGTCTCGCAGGTCGGACGCGATCTCTATGAGAAAATCTTCCGTTGCTATACCAGGAAGCAGTGGGGTCTCGATCCGTCGGAACTCGATGCGAGCGTAACCGCCCGGATACCTGTAAGACTGGATCGTGAAGATCGCTATTTCACGGATCGTCATCAGTCCATGCCGCTGCATGGATACACCAAAATGTTCGAGCGCATGCTCGATCATCCGAACATCACCATCTGCACTGCCACGTCCTATGAAGACGTCGCAGCAAAAGTTCCAGGCGCGCGCCTGATCTGGACCGGCCCGATTGACGAATTTTTCGGCTTTTCGGAAGGTCGCCTCCCGTATCGTTCGTTGCGTTTCGTTCACGAGACCAAGGACGTCGAATATGTCCAGCCGGTCGGGACCGTGAATTACCCGCAGGACCAGGACTACACGCGGATTACCGAATACAAGCACCTGACCGGACAGGTGCATGCGCGTACCAGCATCATGTACGAATATCCGGCCGCGGAAGGCGAACCTTACTATCCGGTGCCGCAGGCGGAGAGCCAGGCGATCTACAAGCGTTACCAGGCGCTGGCCGATGCGACGCAGGATGTATGGTTCGTCGGTCGACTGGCGACCTACCGCTACTACAACATGGATCAGATCGTGGCTCAGGCACTGGCCACGTTCACCCGCATCAAGGGCACCTTGCCGGTGATGCCGGGCCTGATCTCGGCCGACGCTGTCGGGTCGGTATCCACCGTCTCGAGCGATCAGACCCTGGTCGAGGCCTGATCTTCGAAGCTCTACGGTGCAGGTCTCAGCCCCCGGTCGGCGGGCCCTGCACCACTTCGACCAGGTCGTTCGGACGCAACCAGGCCTTGAACGCCGCCTGTACCTGGGCCGCTGTCGTGTTGTAATAGTGCCGGGCCGCCACATCCGGCTGGTCCAGCGGCAAGCCGAGATCGACCAGATGCAGGTCCTCGTAGGCGATCTCGTCGAAGCTGGCACGGCCCATCGGCAACTGCCGCAGCAACGATGCCTTTGCCCGGGTCAGCTCCCCGTCGGTTACCGGCTGCCGTTGCACGGCTTCGAGGTCATGAATGACCAGATCGCGCGCCTTGCCAATGTTCTGGGCGTCGGCACCGTAGGACACCGAATATTCGCTCCGGGTCCGTGACCAGCCTAGTGAACTGCTGACACTATACACATAGCCGCTTTTGACCCGGAGATCGCGATACAACCGGGACGAGAAGCCGCTACCAAGGATCTCGTTGCCCAGCGACAAGGTGAAATGGTCCGCGTCGGTGACCTTCAGGCCAAGCACTTCCTTGAGCACGATGTTGGATTGCAGGCTGCTGCGGTCAGGCACGTAGGACCTGGATGCGACATTCAACGGAATTGTCGGCAGGTCGATCGCCGGCGTCGGGCCAGTTGCCTTCCAGCCTCCGAACGCCTGTTCGATCGCCGAGCGTGCGTGCTCCGGGGTGATGTCGCCGACGATGACGATGGTTGTGAGATCAGGCCGATACGCGGCGGCATAGAACGCCTTTGCGTCCGTCTCGGTCAGCGCCATCACGGTCTGGGGTGTCGCCTCGCGGAGCGCCGGGTCGCCTGTGGGCACCACGGCCCGGGTGGTGGCGCGCTGGAACAGGTAGTTCGGCGAACCGAGCAGGCCGGCCAGTCCGCCCGCGGTCTGGCGCTGCACCACCTTGAAGGCGTCGGCTGGAAACACCGGATGCAACTCGTTATCCGCGAGCAGGGCGAGGCCCGCGTCGAACTGACGGGTCAGCACCTTGAGCGAGAAGCTGCTGCCGGCGTCCTCGTCGGCAGCGATATCGTCCAGCGCCTTCTGGAAGGCGAGTCGGTCCTTGCTCTCGGACCCATAGTCGAACATCCGCTCGACCAGGCTGGCGACGCCCTCCTGTCCCTTCGGCTCCTGCATGTCGGTCACCTGCCGGATCCGTCCATACAGTGAGACGGTGTTGGTGACGTGCTGCTGCTGCACGATGAGGCGCAGCCCGTTGGGCAAAATGCTGACGACCGGGGCCGGCGACGGCTCGGGCAGATGCAGGGCAGCCAGCGCGGTGCTGGCCCAGTCCGGCAGCGGCACCGGCTTGTCCGGTGCGGAAGCGAACGATTCTGCACCACCGAAACCCTTGCCGGCGATCGCCTTGCCGGACTCCTGCGGCGTCAGCATCGCCGTCACCACGTGTGCCGGATCGAACACGGTCGCCGCGATGCGGTTCACATCGGCCACGGTCACCGCCTTATAGGCAGCGGCCACCGCGTCCGGCGAGCTCAAGCCCTGGAAGGCGAGGGCGTTGGACCAGCTCTGCGCCAGCCCGCTGATGCTGTCGTTGCGGTTGCTGAGCTGGGCCAGCTCGCGCCGGCGCGCAGCCTCGACCAGTTCGGGAGGCACGCCGTTATGAGCGATGTCGGCGATGATGCCGCGTATCCGTCCGAGCAGCTTTTCACCGTCGCCGCCCTTGGGGAATGCGCCCAGCGCCACGCCGAAACCGACATCGGGCTTCGGCCGATACAGGAACTGCGCCGCCAGTGCCTCGCCGGACGGCACCAGCGCATAGAGGGCGCCGCGCTCGCTCGACAGCACGTCGCCCAGGATATCGGCGGCTGCGAAGTCGGGGGATTTGGAGCCGGGCATCCGGTAGGCCAGCGTCGCCAGCCCGATCGGGTAGTCGGTCGGCAGCGACAGGGTCTGCGGCTTGACCAGCCCGAAGCTGAAATCCTTGCGGACCGGCAGGGCCTTGGCCGGGATATCGCCGAACGCGGCCTTCACGTTCGCCAGCGCCTTGTCCGGATCGACGTCGCCGGCGATCACCAGGATGGCGTTGTTGGGTGCATACCAGCGCGACCAGAAATCCCGCAGCAGCCTGGCATCGGTCTTGTCGAACGAAGGACGGGTGCCGAGCGCGTCGTGCTCGTACGGCGTGCCGGCGAACATCGTCGCCTGCAGTTGCGACAGGTAGTTATAGGCCGGGCTCGACAGGTCGCGGGACACCTCCTGCTCGATCGCCCCGCGCTCCTTGTCCCAGTCGGCCTGGTTCAGGCTGAGCCGGTTCATGCGCAGCGCCTCGATCCGCAACACCACGGCCAGATCGTCCGCCGGGGCGGTATAATAATACTGCGTCACGGTCTCGGTCGTGTCGGCATTGTACTCGCCGCCGAGCTTGGCGCCGAGCTCGGAAAGCTGGTCCTTGTCGAGACCCTCGCTGCCACGGAACATCATGTGCTCGGTGGCATGCGCGGTGCCCGGAAAGCCCGCGGGCGCATCGTTCGAACCGGCCAGATAATTGATCTCGGTGGTCACCACGGGCGCCAGCCGGTCCTGCACGATCACCACGCGCAGCCCGTTCGACAAGGTGGCCCGGACGGCCGAGTCCGGTGCGGTCGCGTGCGGCGTGGGAGCCGCCGCCGGTAGCATCGGCTTGGGGTTCGGGGCTCCGGGCAACACCGGGCCCGCAGCCAGCGCCGGCCCCCCGATGGCGGCCAGGATGAGGCCGGTGATCAACGGCCTGGTCATCATCCGGTCGCGCATCTGGATCTCCGTATCTGTCTGGTCCGTCCGGTCCAGAGGGGGATCCGGGAGTGTGGATCCACCAAGATTAGGGGCCGAAGGCCTTGCCGCAAAGCCACCAGCCTATGAAGGATATGTCACCTGGACGATGATGGCCGCGATGCTGATCCCCGACACCCGATCGCAGCCCGGCTGCGCCAAGCCGGGCACGCCCAAGTCCGACGATGCCGGCTTCACGCTGCTGGAGGTGCTGGTCGCGTTCGTGATCGCAGCACTGGCGCTCGGCGTCCTGTTCGAGGGAGCCGTCGAGGGGATCCGCTCGGCCCGCATCGCCGATCGTACCCAGGAAGCGATGTCGCGCGCCCAGTCGCACCTCGCCACCATCGGGCATGGCGTGGCGCTGGCGCCGTCGATCCAGGAAGGCGAGGACGGGAGCGGCTTCCACTGGAGCCTGCGCATCGTGCTGCTGCAATCCACGGCGATCGGTTCGAGTGGCGGGTCGAACAACGGCCTTAACGGCGGATCCAATAACGGGGCTGGACCTGGCAGTACGCAGGGGATGCGGGCGGTGCTGTATGCGGTCCAAATCACGGAATCCTGGCCGGACGAGGCGGCTGCGGGCGACCATACCCGCTCGGTGACATTGCGTACCGAGCGGCTCGGCCAGCAACAGGGCGCCGGACAATGAGCGTCCGCCGCCCGCTGGCCGACGATGCCGGCTTCACCCTGCTCGAGATCATCGTAGCACTGGTGGTGCTCGGCATCCTGCTGTCGACGCTGACAAGCGGCGTGCAATTCGGGCTCGCGGCGTTCGACCGCCAGGACCGGATGATCCAGACCGGTGGTCGGCTGGAAGCGGTGGACCGGACATTGCGCCGCCTGATCGAGCAGCTCGACCCGGGCACGTCGACGGACGGCGACACCGTGGCCGGCGCCCAGCATGTGCTTGTGTTCCGGAGCCCGCTGCGCCTCGCCGGTTCCGGCAAACCCGATGCGCCACAAACCGACGGTCTTCTGGATCTGCGGCTGTCCGTGGATGCCGGCCACCGGCTGATCCTGACCTGGTTGCCGCACCGCCACGTGATCCCGACCGGTCCCGCCCCCAAATCGCATGACGAAGTGCTGCTGACCGGAGTGGACCGAATCGATATCAGCTACTTCGCGGATAGGGGATGGCATACGAGGTGGCGGCAACCAGGACCGCCTGCGCTGATCCGCATCCGCATCGTATTTCTGGAGGGCGACCCCCGTCATTGGCCCGATATCGTCGCGGCTCCGATCCGCGAGCAGCCGGGCAACTAAAACGTGATCCGGCTATCGCTCCGTAATTCCCATGGAACGTTGCGGTTTCAGGGCGTTGGAAATGTCGGATGCCGGATGCTGCGACACCCCTGGCCGACATGCGCTTCCCGTTGAAATCGGCTGGAAGCGGTGTCATGAGACCGTGAAAACCGGCATTCGATTCGCATCGATAATAACGGCAATCCGCTTTACCTGCCGAAACGATAATGCCCAGGCTGTCGAGTTGGACTAGCATTTTGCTTCATGATCTCACGGTAACATCGTTGATAGATGTGCCCGGCGAGGATGTGATCGAGAACGTCACTCCGGGATATGTTCTTGAACTCGATTTTCCCATTCGCTCGACATGTCGGCGCGTGCGCCTGCACGCGCCGTCGACGTTCCACCCAGCAAGATTACCGAAATCATCAACGGGTCCGGTCCCGTCCGGCAGGGACGGCTATTCTGTTGTACCTGATCGAAACGGCAACGCTGGTGACCGATGCCCGGGGACAAGCCGGCAGGCACCGTCGACAGGGGTATCGATGGCCATAGTCGGTAATCGGCAAATGCCGCACCAGGGCTCGATTGAGCTGCGTGGGCGGATTTCAACCGGGACGAGCTTGATCTATCGTCGGTCCTGATGATTGCGGATGTTCTGACCTGGTGGTCGCGCCAGATACTCGAACTGGTGCCGGCGCGCTTCGCGCGTCCGGACCCGTCCGCCGTGGGCGCGCTGCTCGTCGAGCCGTATTCACATGGCAACGGCATTCGGCTGGTCCGTCGCCAGGATGGCGAGGAGACGGTGCTGGCCGATGTCCCCCTGCGCCGCATCCGCTTCGGCGATGCGCGGGACACGGATGTCGCGATCGACTTCGACGGGACGCTGGACGCCAATGACGATGCCGGGCTGCGCGCGGCCCTGTCCGCCGCCGGGGCGAACGAGGCCAGGAGCGTCGTGCTGCTGCGGCTGCCGGCGGGAACGGCGTTGCAGCGCGACGTGACGTTGCCGCTGGCTGCAGAGGCCGGACTCGATCGGGTGCTCGCCTACGAGATGGACCGGCTGACCCCGTTTGCCGCCGAAGACATCTTTTTTTCCTGGACCATGCTGCGGCGTGACCGCGAAGCCGGCCGGATGCAACTGCGCCTCTCCCTCGTGCCCAAGGCGCCGCTGCTGCCGCTGCTTGAAACCCTGCGCATGGCGGGCGCCGGCCCACGGGCGATCGAGATCCTCGGAGCAGCGGCCGGGTCGGCCCGGCCGCTGCGCATTCCCCTCGCCCATGAGCGGCCGGCTTCGGCGAGACAGGAGCGCCGCCTGCTGCTTATGGCAGGCGGATGCTGCGCGGTGCTGGCGCTGCTGGCGATCGTGTTGCCGTTCATACTGCAGTCCATGGCCGCGCATCGACTGGACAGCCAGGTGGCCACACTGCAGCCCCGGGTACAGACTGTGCAGGCGCTGCGTCGCCGGATCGCCGGCAGCACCGCCGGCGGCGAATTGGTCGGTGCGGAACGACGCCGCCTGGGCGACGCGCTGGGTGTGATGGAAGCGGTGACACGGGTACTGCCCGATGGCAGCTATCTTTCGGACTTCACCCTGCGCCAGGGCGTGCTCACCATCAGCGGCCAGTCGCCTGGCGCGGCCAAGCTGATCCCGGCGATCAGCAGCGATCCCGCATTTTCCGCCCCGGCCTTCGCTGCTCCGGTCACCCGGATCGAGGGCCAGAACACCGACCTGTTCTCGATCCGAGCCGGTGTCGCCCACTGATGGCCACTCCCCAGCGATCCCTCGGCACCCGTGCCGGTTCCCTGCCCGAAGGCCGTGCCGGACGGGCCCTGGCGCTCGCCATCGCCGCCGTCATCCTTCTGCTGCTGTGGGAGGCGGTCGGCAGCCCGCTGATCGGCTGGTATCAGGATCGCACCCAGGCCATGGCCGACCGCCGTGCCCTGGTCGCCCACATGGAAACCCTGGCTGCCGACCTGCCCGCGCTCCGTCGGGCTGCCGCGTCCGGCGCCACGCGCTCCGGTCCGGTTGCGTTGATCGAGGGAAGCAGCGATGCGGTCGCGGCGGCGGCGTTGCAGGAAAAGGTGCAGCAGATGGCCGCTGCTCTCGGCGCCACCTTGTCCAGCACCGAAAGCCTGCCGGCGAGCCAGGCCGGCGCCTATCGACGCGTCGGCGTACGGATCTCGGTCAGCGCCACGTTCGAGGTGATGGTACGCCTGATCGCGGCGATCGAGCAGGCCTCGCCATCGATGCTGATCGATGATCTGCAGTTGCACGGCTCGCGTATCCTGTTGCAGGCATCGACACCGTTGGAGGGCGCCCTGACCGTCATGGCATTCAGGTCCGGCAAGCCGGACGCACCTAGTGCCGCCGGCGCCGGCGCGTCGGACGACCAGCAGCCGTGAGCGCCTCGGTTCCCCGGCGGGTACGGCCGCGGCCATTGCTATGGCTGGCGTCCGGATGCGCATGCGTGCTTGTGGGGTTGCTGGCTCTTGAATATCACTCCGGCGTTGTTCGGGAGATGAGCCTGGCCCACCCATCAGACCATGTCGTGACTCCTGCTCGACCGGCTGGCCCGGATGCGACCACCGACGCATCGCCTGTTCCGGCTGTTATCCAGGACTGGACCCAGACCGTGCTGGCCCGCCCGCTATTCAGCCCATCGCGCCGTCCGGCCGCTACCAATGCTGCCGGCCCGCAGCAGCCGCGTCTTGCCGGAATCGTCATGGGCCCGTCCGGTCGGCGTGCGATCTTCGCAGGCGAGAAAGACGCGCGCGGTATCGTCGCCGGTGTCGGACAACAAGCAGGTGCCTGGCAGATCCAGGCAATCAACGAGAACACCGTCCAGGTAATCGGCCCGGAAGGCCCGCGCACGCTGACCCCGTCGCGTGATTCTGCGGCACATGCCGATGACGACGGTTCGGGCTCCACCACATCGACGCTTCCGGCGCATCCGTCGATCCTGGATCTCCTGCGCAACCGGTCCCTCCAGGTGGGACCATCGAACGTGCCGATGCCGCATCTGCCGTCCACGTTACAGCTGCCGCAGACACCGCCCAACCAGGGTCCTCTCGGCGACCAGGGATCACCGCCTTGATCGATCTGTCCGGGAATCCAATGCTACGTCCGCTTCCGATGCAACACATGCCCATTTCCAGGCTCACGACACTGCTTGCCACGGCAAGCCTGGTTCTGTCCGGCTGCAACCGCATCGAACAGCCGGTCATCCGGCCGTTGCAGCCGTTACAGTCCAGCATCAATGCCGCCCAGCCGCGGATCGACGGCGATATCGGCTCGATCGACCGGGTGCAGGCACCGCAGGTCAGCTACGGCCGCAATCACCAGCCAACGGTCAGTCGCGGCGCCGGACCGATCGGCTCGGGCGCGATCACGCTCAACTTCAGCGATACCGATATCCGCGACGTGGCCGCTCAGATCCTAGGCGGCCTGCTGCATGCGAACTACACGATCGATCCAGCCGTCAAGGGAACGGTGACGCTGCACACCTCGACGCCGCTCGACGTCAGCCAGCTCGTGCCCACCCTGCAGGTACTGCTGTCGCAAGTCGGCGGGACGCTCTACCAGTCCGGCGGCATCTATCGCATCGTCGGCACCACCGGACAGCCTGCTGGCGGTCCAGCGGGCGGCGGCGGTGGTGGCGGCGGCGGTGGCGGTTCGCAGGCATTGGCGGAAAGTACCGCTCTTGCCGGCAGTGCGATGGTGCCGCTGCGCTATGCGGGTGCCGAGGATCTCGCCAAGGCGTTGCAGCCGTTCGTACAGACCGGCTCCCGCATCACGCCGGTCGCAGGGTCCAATGCGTTGATCGTCAGTGGCGATCCGGCCGTCCGCAACACGCTGGTGAACCTGATCCAGGCGTTCGACATCGATGCGCTGGCCGGGCAGTCCTACGCGTTGCTGCCGGTCGATTCCGGCGACGCGAAGGACATCGCAACCTCGCTGCAGGAAGCGCTGCGCGGACGCGGCGGCGCATTGTCGCAGGTCGTGCGGGTGATCCCGATGACCCGTGTCGATGCGGTTCTGGTGGTGGCCAACGAGGCGAACTACATCAACGACGCACGACGTCTGTTCGCGCTGATCGAGCGGACCCGTCGCACGACGGTTCGGTCGTGGCACGTCTATTACCTACAGAACAGCCACGCCAACGATGCCGCCTACGTGCTGCAGCAGGCATTCACCCCGAACGACGTCACCGCGCAACCGACGCCGCAGCTTCAGCCGAATACCCCCGGCTCGAACGGCCAGGGCAACGGCTCCAGCTCGGGCGGCCTGGGCTCGAGCAGCGGCTCGAGCGGCGGGCTGGGTTCGAGCGGCGGGCTGGGTTCCAGTTCGGGCGGCGGCCTCGGTTCGAGCGGCTCGGGATCGAGCGGCGGCCTCGGGTCAGGATTTGGGTCGAACACCGGCAGCTCGACCCAAAGCGGAAACAGCGGAACGGCCGGGGGCAGCCAGAGCGCCGGTGGCAATCCGCTGCTGGGTGGCCTCGACAGCTCGGGCGGCGGTGGCGCCACGGCGCGGACGATGAAGATTATTTCGAACCCGCAGAACAACGCGATCCTGGTCTATGCCACCGACCAGGAGAACGACACCGTCAACCACATGCTGCGTAAGGTCGACATCCTGCCGCTGCAGGTACGGATCGATGCGGTCATTGCCGAGGTCACGCTCAACGATCAACTTCAGTATGGCACGCAGTTCTATTTCAAATCGGGCGGCATCAACGGCGTCCTGAACGGCGCCGCCCCGACCGGGACCGCCATCACCGGCGCGCTGACCTCGGCCGCCTTCACCAGCACCCTGCCCGGCTTCATCATCGGCGGCACCGGCAATGGCGGTGCACCATTTGCGATCAACGCGCTGCAGGCCGTCACCACCGTGCATGTGCTGTCGTCGCCGGAACTGCTCGTGCTCGACAACCAGCCGGCCCGGCTGCAGGTCGGCCAGCTCGTGCCGATCCAGACCGGCTCGAACTCGAGCACGATCGGCGCTTCGGTCTTCAACCAGTACACGTATCAGCCGACCGGCGTGATCATGAACGTGACGCCGCGGGTGAATAACGGCGGGCTGGTCACGCTCGACATCTCGCAGGAGGTCAGTTCGGTCGTCCCAGGCACCTCGGCCACAACGAACCCGACCTTCAACGACCAGTCGGTGGTGTCGCGTGTCGTCATTCAGGACGGCCAGACTGTGGGCCTGGCCGGGCTGATCACCGACCAGAGCAGTCGTGGCAATAGCGGCATTCCCTGGCTCAAGGACATCCCGATCCTTGGCCTGCTCGGCGGGAGCCAGAACAACCAGCGAACGCGTACCGAGCTGCTCATCCTGATCACTCCGCATGTCATGCACGACCAGCGCGACGCCCAGGCGCTGACCGAGGATCTGCGCGACACCCTGATCAATGCCGCCGCGGTGCCCGACGAGCTGACGCCGATGCGCCAGACCGGCAGCGCCGATCCGCAGAAGCGGGTGCGGCGACGCACGGGCCTCGACAACTGACCGGCAACCGGCAACACCTCGTCACCCCGGATCGCCGCGATCCCGGGTTCGCGTTGCTGATCGTGCTATGGACGCTGGTGCTGATCTCGCTGCTGGTCTCGACCATCGCCGCGTCCGGCAGCGGCCGGACCAGGCAGGCGGCTGACCTCAAGCGCAATGTCCAGCTTCGTGCCGAAGCGGATGGCGGTATCGAGGAGGCGGTATTCCATCTGCTCGACGGGTCGAAGGCGCGGTGGCCGGCGGACGGTCCCCTCCATGTGATCAAGCGCGGCGACACCGTGCTGTCGATGCACATCGACACGGAAGCCGGCAAGGTGAACCCGAACCGGGCCTCGCAGGATCTGCTGGCGGCCTTGTTCCAGACGCTCGGGCTGGATACTCGTGCGGCACTGACCACCGCCACGCAGATGATCGTCTGGCGGTTCGCCGGCGCTCAGACTGCCGGCGAGCATGGCAACGGCCGGGATTACCTGCCGCCCGGCGCACCGTTCGAGTCCATTCCCGAAGTCGGGCTGGTGTCCGGTATTACGCCCACCCTGCTGGCCCGGCTCGCGCCGCATCTTTCGCTCTATCGCGATAACGACCCGGAAGCGGTATCCGCCGATCCGGTGGTGCAACAGGCGCTGGCGATTGCTGCCGGATCGGGTGATACCGCGCGCCAGAGCGCGATCGCGACGTCCAATCAACAAGGCAATGGTCGCGACGAAAGCGTCGTGTCGGTCACGTCCGAAGCCCGGGATTCGAGCGGACGGCGCTTCGTGCGACGGGCAATCGTGCTGATCGGCTCGGATCCGCAGGCGAACGGGAAGCCCGACCAGCGCCCGTTCCAGATCATGACCTGGGACGCCCCGGCCACTTGAACCTGACCGCACCCAAGCGTGCCTGGACGCTGACGACCGTTTGCTCTAACCGCTGGATCTGATCGAAATGAAGCCGGATATGACTATGCGCACTGCCCTCGTTACCGGAATCACCGGCCAGGATGGCGCCTACCTCGCCGCCCTTCTGCTCGACAAAGGCTACCGTGTCGTCGGCATGGCACGGCGATCGGCGTCCGCCGACATGGTCAGTGCGCGCCTGCGCTGGCTCGGCGTGCTCGACCGGATCGAGCTGGTCGATGGCGACCTGCTCGACCTGTCCAGCCTTATCCGCATCGTGGAGCTGGTCGAGCCGGACGAGGTCTACAACCTGGCCGCCCAGAGCTTCGTCGCCGCCTCCTGGCAGCAGCCGCTGTTGACCGGCCAGGCCACCGGCATCGGTGCCGCCAACCTGCTCGAAGCCGTCCGGATCGTCCGGCCCCAGGCCCGCTTCTACCAGGCCTCCTCCTCGGAGATGTATGGCCTGATCCAGGAGAAGGTACAGAGCGAGCGCACGCCGTTCTATCCGCGTTCCCCCTACGCCGTCGCCAAGCTCTACGCACACTGGATGACGGTGAACTACCGCGAGAGCTTCGGGCTGCATGCCTCGTCGGGCATCCTGTTCAACCATGAGAGCCCGCTGCGCGGCATCGAGTTCGTGACCCGCAAGGTCACCGACGGCGTGGCCCGCATCAAGCTCGGACTGGCCACGCAACTGCCGCTCGGCAACCTCGATGCCACCCGCGACTGGGGCCATGCGCGCGACTA
>JBPBQO010000157.1:0-49322 GCA_050954785.1 Janthinobacterium lividum
GCAATGCCTCGGCGCGATCGACGGTGTTCTGGAGGATGCTGTCGAATATGCCAAGACCCGCAAGGCGTTTGGCAAGCCGATCGGCCAGTTCCAGGCGATACAGCACTACATCGCCGATATCGCTACGTGGCAGACCCAGACCGAGCTGTTGATGTACTACGTGTCGTGGATGCAGCAGAACGGCATGGAGTGCGGCACCCAGTCCAACATGCTCAAGATGGTCGCGTCGGAGAATGCGGTGAAGGCGGCCGACCTGGGGATCCAGATTCTGGGCGGTATGGGCTACTCGACCGAAACCGACATGCAGCGCTACTGGCGCGATCACCGCATCCTGCGCATGACGCCGATCTCGAACGAGATGGTGCGCAACTCGATCGCCGAGAGTTTCGGACTGCCGCGCTCGTATTGAACCTCCGGGGCCGGCGATGAAAACGACCAGGCTCAGCCTGCCCGGTGACGGGCTGGCTCTGGTAGCGGACGCCTACGGCGATACGGCCGCGCCGCCGGTGCTGTTCTTCCATGGCGGCGGGCAGGGCCGGCGCTCCTGGAACAGGACCGCGCAGCTGGTGGCCAGGCACGGGTTTCGTGGCATCACCGTGGACCTGCGTGGCCACGGTGAAAGTGATTGGGCGACGGACGGCGATTATCATGTCGAGGCCTATGCCCGGGACGTCGAGCGGCTGCTGGACTGGGCCGGTCGCCCGGCCAGCCTGGTCGGCGCGTCCAGGGGTGGGCAGGCGGCGCTGATCGGCGCCGCGCGGCATGCCGGCCGGGCCAGCATGGTGATGCTGGCCGATGTCGTGCCGGGGATTCAGCTTTCAGGCGTCTCGCGGGTGGCGCTGTTCCTGCAACAAAGCCTGGCCGGATTTGCTTCGGCCGACGAGGCCGCGGACTCGCTGAGCACGATGCTGGACAAGCCGCGCCTGAGCGACAGTAGCGGACTGTCGAAAGTGATGCGCACTGGGAACGACGGCCGGCTCTACTGGCAGTGGGACCCGGCTTCGGTTCGTCCGGAATTTCTGGCGCCCCCGAGCGAATTCGAGGCGATGGAACAGGCCGCCCGGACGATCGCATGCCCGGTTATCATGGTGCGTGGCAGCCTCAGCGACATGGTGACACCCGACGCGGTCGAGCGTTTCCGCGAGATGACTCCGGGTTTGATCACGATGGAAGTGGAGGGCGTGGGGCACATGTTCACCGGCGACACCAACGACGCGTTCGCGACGGCTCTTCTGGATCAGCTGCGCCGGTTCGTTCAGGCTCCGGCGGCGCGTTGACGTCGGTCGCATGAACGAGGGCGCGGCGTTCGTCGTCGGCGGCAGCGGCGGCCTCGGCAGTGCGGTCTGCAGCCGGCTGGCACAGGAATGGCCCGGTCTGGTGGTGGGCTATCGCAGCAGCGAGCAGGCGGCCCTCGAGGTGATCCGGTCGCTGCCGTCTTCCTGCACCGCGATCCCGCTGCCGTGCGATCTGCGCGATGCGGCATCGGTCGAACGATCGATGACCGAGGCCGCTCTCCGGTTCGGGCGGATCGGAACGGTGATCCTGGCCAGCGGGGTCCCGATCGGCCAGCCCTACGTCAGCCGGATCGACGAGGCGGGCTGGCGAGAGGTGCTCGAGGTCGAGGTGCTCGGCTTCACCCGGCTGATCGCCGCCAGCCTGCCGATATTTCGTCGCCAGAAAGGCGGCAACTACGTCGCACTGACGTCGGTGGCGATCGAAAGCTACCCGCCCGGCGATGCGCTCTCGGCGGTGCCGAAGGCGGCGGTCGAGATGCTGTGCCGGGCGGTCGCGAAAGAGGAAGGCCGGTTCGGCATTCGGGCCAATGCGGTCGCACCCGGCATTATCGACTCTGGCCTGGGCGCGTCGTTCCTGCGGACGCTGTACACGCCCGAGATCTGGGAAACCCAGCGCCAGCGCATCGCATTGAAGCGCTTCGGCGCCGGCGAGGACATAGCCGAGGCAGTGGCTTTCCTGTCGTCCAACCGTGCGCGTTACATCACCGGCCAGACGCTCACAGTGGATGGCGGCTTCTCGCTCTGAAACGCGGCTCTGCAGGTTGCCGGCGGCGGGCTACGGTCCTGACCGGCGATAGGTGTTCCGATGCCGCCGCACGACCAGCGTTGCTGGTAATCGATGCAGGAAAGTTCGGCTATGCCCAGTGGTCCCTTTGCCCATGTTTGCCTTCTGGTGAAGGATCTCGATAAGGCGATCGAGGACTGGACCAAGATTCTCGGCATCGTCGACCCGAAGCAGCTCGAAGACCGGCTGGTTCGCTACGACGCGTTCAGCAGCGGCGCCGATAGCGGCATGCGGTGGGCGACGTTCGTGTCGCATCATGGCGCCGAGATCCAGTTCATCGAGCCGTCGGCCGGCACGCCGCTCGGCGACCGGCTGGAAAAGGTCGGCGAGCACGTCCATCATCTGTGCTTCACCGTCGACGATGTTCCCGGCACGATGGCGAAGCTGGGTGCCGAGGGCATCCAGGTGCTGAGCAAGGGCGAGACCTTCCGCGACCCGAACATGACATGGCAGGAATGGGCCTGGGTCGGCCCGAAGAGCGCACACGGCGTGCTGCTCGAGATCGCCAAACCCTACAAGAGCAAGAACGACGGCAAGTGGTATCCTGCCAACGATGTAGGATCGGCCGCAGCCGAGTAATCCCGCGCGCCGCCGTTGCGAAACGGCATCGGTGCAGTGGGATGGTTCGGTCGGGAACAATAATCAGGAGGACAGGATGGGGTTGCTCGACGGCAAGGTCGCCGTAATCACCGGTTCCGGTGCAGGACTCGGCCGTGGCATCGCCCGGCGTTTCGTTCGTGAGGGTGCAGCGGTCATCGTGGCCGAACTCGACGAGGCGCAGGGCGACCTCACCGCGCGCCAGTTGCGCGAGGAGCTCGGGGGCCGGGCCTTGTTCGTGCACACCGATGTCGGTCGCAAGGAAGGGATCGAAGGCGCGATCCAGGCGGCGATCTCGGAGTTCGGCGGACTGGATATCCTGGTGAACAATGCCAGCGCGCTGTCGAAGAACGTTCTGCTCGAACAGAAATCGGACGAGATGCTCGACCGCTGCCTTCATGTCGGCGTTTGGGCGGCCTGGTGGGGAATGCGCGCCGCCTTGCCGGAGTTCAAGCGTCGTGGCGGCGGCCGCATCATCAACTTCTATTCGATCGACGCCGACGTCGCCGCATGGCTGCATTCCGACTACAACATCAACAAGGCCGGGGTGCAGGCGCTGACGCGGAGCGCGGCTGCGGAGTGGGGCCGCTTCAACATTCTCAGCAACTGCATCGCGCCGACCGGCGCCGGCACCGTCTGGGATGCTTTCAAGACGCAGCACCCGGGCGTGGCAGCGGAAATGTCGAAAATGAATCCGGTTGGCCGGGTCGGCGATGCCGAGGAGGATATTGCGCCGGTGGTCGTGTTCCTGGCCTCGGACATGGCGCGATACGTCAACGGCGAAACCATCAACGTTGATGGCGGGATGCATCTTCCGGGCTATGATTCCCGGCCTCCGAATCTTGCCGAGATGGAAGCCGGCTGAGCATTCCGTTCAGACCTGCCGCAGATGGAATCGAGGCAATAGGTTTTTAGATCGCATCGATTCGAAGTGGTGCATAACGTTCGAGTAAATATAAAAAGCGTCGAGGGACCGGCGTACTTCAGAACCGGTCCCCGGGAAAAGTCGGAGGAATTCCATGAAAGTATCGTATCTCGGAATGACGTCCTACGAAGGTCCTGCCCCGGGGATCGAAGTCTGGCCGGCGGCTCCGTCATATTGCAAGCCCGAGATTGCCACGGCGTCGATCGAGCGAACGCTGATGTTGTGCGAAAAGGCCGAGGCGCTCGGTTTCGATTGGGTGAGCCTGTCGGAGCATCACTACGCGCCGTACATCATGAGCCCGAATGTCGCGGTGATGGCCGCGGCGATCAGCCAGCGGGTCAAGAAGGCGAAGATCGCGTTGCTGGGTCCACTGGTACCGCTGAGCAATCCGGTTCGACTGGCGGAAGAACTTGCCATGGTCGACGCGATGAGCGGCGGCCGGCTGGTGGTCCTGTTCCTGCGCGGCACTCCGAACGAGCACAACACCTACGATACGGCAGCCGACCGGACCCGCAGCATGACGCAGGAGGGGATCGACCTGGTCATCAAGGCATGGACTGCCGAGGAGCCGTTTTCCTGGAGTGGCGAGAACTATAATTTCAGCACGGTTTCGGTCTGGCCTCGCGTGGCGCAGACGCCGCACCCCGTGATTTACGGATCCGGCAACTCCGACGATTCAATACGTTTCGCGGCAAGCCGGCATATGGGCATCGCGTTCTCGTTCGCGCCGCCCGAGGCGATCAAGGACTGGATCTCGTTGTACCGCATCGAGGCTGCCAAGCACGGCTGGCAGCCCACGCCCGAACACGTGATCTACCGCGGACTGGTCTATGTCGCGGAAAGCGATGCGCGGGCGGAAGCCGAAATGGGCGCATTCTTCGGCGCCAAGGCTGCCGAGCAGTCGACGCTGCAGTCCAAGACGATGGGCGGACCGCCGGTGAATGCGTTGATCCTGCGCCCGTATTTCCTGGGCAGCCCGGAAACGGTGATCGATGCGTTCGCCGTGCTGAGGGACATGGGTGTCGGCGTGGTGGATATGGTGTTCACCATCGGCACGCACGACCAGCAGGTCGCAGCGATGGAATTGTTCGCTGCTAGCGTGTTGCCGACGCTTCGGCGATGGGACGAAATTCCAGGCGTCGCGACGATCGAACCCGTTTCGGAACTTGCCCTTGCCTGACGGATCGTACCGATGACCAAACCCAACCGGTTCGACGTCGATAAGCCGGTCTCGCTCATCGACCGTTTTACGGTCAAGCCGGGTTGCCAGCAGGCAGCTTACGATCTGATGGTTCGCGAGTATGCCGATCATGTGGCACCGCGCGGCCTTCGTCTGGTCGGTGCATGGCTGAGCCCGCCGTTCGAGCAGCCGGGTATCGTCTCCGAACTGACGGTCATCTGGAATTATGCATCGCTTAATGGGCTATGGGCGGCCCGGATGGCGGAAGAGGACGATGCCGTCGCACGACGCATCTGGTCCGATATCGCGGCCATGACCGAAAATCGCAGCCGTGTCGTGGCCCGCGACGCGCCGATGCTCCTGCCGCCGCCAGACCATGACGGCGAGCTTGCGGTATCCGCTGCTGGAGGTGTGCGTACGGTTCTGTTCATCCGGCCGCTCGATCCGCTGTCCGAAACCGCCGCCGCGACGTGGATCGCCGCGGCCGAAAGCGTGAGAGGTCGTCAGGATGGCTGTTTGTCCAGTCGTGCAGGCTTCCACAGCGAATACAGCTTCCTGCCGGGGCATCTGACCTGGGACGTGACCAGTTCCGAACGGATCGATCCGGCGGTATTTCTGGCGGCACTGCCCGGCCCGGCCGAACTGGTGGAGAGCGTTGAACTCGGCGCCGTCATTGCCGCGGGGCTTCGCAAGCCGGGCCAGGGCGGGATCAAGCGGACCATCCTCGTACGCACCCGGGCCGGCATCGGCGCAAGCGAATGTGCGGCATTCGAGCATGCGATGGCGGAAACGCCGTTCTATGTCACATCGCTCGACAACTGGCGCCTGAGCCGGGTCGCCGCCAGTCATGGACCGGTCGGCTGGACCCATTGCTACGAGCAGGAAGTCGCCGACGCGGGAGTATTCGTCGGAGACTACCTCAACCACCCTTATCATTGGTCGGTGATCGAGCGCCTGTTTCATCCGGACGCCCCCGAACGGATCGGCGACGCATTTCTGCACACGCTCTACCCGATCGACCGCTCGGTACTGTCGGAAATCGCCTGAACCAGCCTCGGTCCAGCGAAACGCCTACTGGCTCGCCGGCGTGTGCACGACGAGGCCGTCGAGCTCCTGGGTCACGGTGATCTGGCATGAGAGACGCGAGTTCTCGCGCGGCTCCTGGGCGAATTCGAGCATGCCCGCTTCCGATGCCGAGGGCGTTCCGGTCGCTGCACGCCAGGCCTCGTCGACATAGACGTGGCAGGTGGCACAGGCGCATGCGCCGCCGCACTCGCCCAGAATGCCGGGCACGTCGTTCTGTGTCGCCGCCTCCATGACCGAAATTCCGGGCCGTGCGTCGACGGTATGGTCCGTGCCGTCCGGTGCGAGAAATGTAATGCGAGCCATCGGGCTACCTTGTTCCAATGCAGTGGACGTATCGGCGATTACCGGTCAGGCGGCAATCGCCTTCATTGTCAGGGCGACATCCTGCAGCCGTTCGCGCGAAACCGGCCGCCCCGATGCGATCATCTGCCGTCCGACCATGAATTCCTGCGGGCTGTTCACTGCCTCCACGGCACGCACCTGGTCGCCGCGCATATGGAAGATGGCGAACTTTCCGGCGGAGATATCGCCGCGGACCAGAAAGTCCTCCGAATCCAATGTTACGCCGGCAATTTGAAGTTTCAGGTCATATTGATCCGACCAGAACCAGGGAACTTCCGGTGCCGGCGCTGCGCGGCCGAGTATGGCGTGGACCACCTGCTTGCCCTGTTCCAGCGCATTCGGAACGCTTTCGAGCCGGACCATGCGATTGCCGTAAAGTGGCAGGGGACGGCGGGTCGTGTCGCCGATCGCGTATATGTCCGGATCGCTGGTGCGGCCATGCGCGTCGACGACGATACCGCCGTCGCATGCAACCCCGGCGGCGGATGCGAGTTCGTCGCATGGGGAGGCGCCGATGCCGACCAATACGAAATCACAGGCGATGTGGCGGCCGTCGGCGAGGTTCAGTCCGGAGACGAAGCCGTGGGTATCGCGTTCCAGCGATTCGATGGTTGCACCCGGAACGATCTCGACGCCGCGGGCGATGTGATAGTCGTTGAAGAAGCGCGAGAGCGGTTCACAGGCGACCCGTGCCAGCACACGGCTTTCGCGTTCGATGATGACGGCTTCGGCGCCGAGCAGTCGTGCCGACGCGGCGACCTCAAGGCCGACGTAGCCGCCGCCGATGATGGCAAGGCGACGGCCGGGTCCCATGGCGGCCTTGAGTGCCTCCGCATCGGCGATCGAGGTGAGCATGTGCACGTTGGGCGCGTCGGCACCGTCCAAAGGCAGGCGCCGGGCCCGGCTTCCGGTCGCCAGGATCAGGGCGTCGTAGGGTTCGTGCCCGCCGCTTGCCAGGCGTATCCGCTTTTCCGCCGGCTCGATCGCCTCGACGGCCGAACCGAGCCGGAGGGAGATGTCGTGCTGGATATAGAAGCTGTCGACCTTCAGCTTCAGTGTCTCGAGGTCGCTCTCGCCCTTGAGATAGGCCTTCGAGAGCGGCGGCCGCTGGTAAGGCGGATAGGGCTGGTCGCCAACGAGGGTGATCGGGCCACGATGACCGAACTGACGCAGCATCGACGCAACGCTGCCACCGGCATGGCCGGCACCGACGATCACGATGCGGCTGTCCTCTCCCTGCCCGGTCGGTATGCCTACCATCTTTTCAATCCGTCCCTTGAACAGCTCTCGTCCCGCGACAAGGACACGATCAGCCCGAAGCTTTCTGACCGGTACCGCCACCGCTTGCCGGCATCAACATCTGCGACATGCCGCCATCGACGGCAAGGTTCACGCCGGTAATGAAGCCACTCTGCGGGCCAAGCAGGAAGGCAATGGCGCGGGCGATATCCTCGGGCAGTCCGATCCGTCCGAGCGGTATCGTCGACTGGCGATGGCGCAGCCGCTCGGGGTCGGCATAGCCTGCGCTGGTCATCGGGGTGAGCGTCGGGCCGGGCGAGACGCAGTTGCAGCGAATGCCGGCGGGGCCCCATTCGATCGCCATTTGCCGGATCAGCATGATCGCCGCCGCCTTGCTGGCCGAATACGCTGCGAGACCGGGCGTCGGATGTTCCGCCGACATCGAAGCGGTCGCGACAATGGACCCGTGGCTCTGCGCCAGCAACGGATGCGCCGCCTTGCCGAGCAGCCAAAGCGGACGGGTATTGACCGCAAACTGGCGATCATAGTCGGCAACCGTCAGATCCAGGAGCGGACCGCCGCCGATAATCCCGGCATTGCTGACCACTGCATCGAGGCCGCCGAGCTCTTCCTTTGCGATTGCCACCAGCCGGGCCGGCGCGCCCGGATCGGACAGGTCGGCAACGGCGGCGATGGCGGTCGCGCCCAGCGCACGCAACTCGTCGGCCACCGCTTCGAGGCGTCCCGCATCACGATCGACAAGCAGCAGAGCCGGTCTCTCGCTTTCCCAGCCATGCTCGGTCAGGTTGAAGGCGACCGCACGGCCGATGCCGCTCGCGGCACCGGTGATCAAGGCGCGCATGAAACAGTCTCCGGTATTATCAAGACCTTGAGTATCGCGGTTCCGGCAGGGTCATTCCAGTCCGAGCTCCTCGACCAGGCTGCCCCGCAGCTTGAACTTCTGGATCTTGGAGGCAGACATGGGCCACTCGTCGACGAAGCGCACAAGGCGCGGCACCTTGAATGCCGAGATCCGTTCCTTGCAGAACGCAATTAATTCGGGCTCGGTCACCGTGCTGTTGGCATGGCGCTCGACGAATGCCACCGGCACCTCGACGTAGGTCGGGTCCGGAATGCCGCAGACCTGGCTCAGCTTCACGCCCGGATGCTGGTTCAACAGGTATTCGACTTCTGCCGCGGCGACGTTCTCGCCGCCGACCTTGAGCATGTCCTTGAGCCGGCCATGGAACATGACCGTGCCGTCCGGATCGATCGAGCCGATGTCCCCGGTATGCAGCCAGCCATCCGGGTCGAGCGCCTCGGCGGTGCGTTCGGGATCCTTGTAGTACCCGTCGAACAGCAGGTAGCCGCGGACCAGAATCTCGCCATGGCTGCCCGGAGGCAGGCTTTCGCTGGTTTCCCGGTCGACGATGCGCATCTCCATCCCGTCCATCGGCGTGCCGAGCCGGGTGAATCCCTCCTCGGTCACCGGTCCGGAGGCGCCGGTGGAGGCGATGCCGCTCACCTCGGTCATGCCGTAGGTGCCGACCTGCACCACATGCGGCATCGCTTTTCGATACATCTCGGCAACGCTCGGCGGCTGCACCGCGAAACAGCTGTTCATCAGGCGCACGGAAGAGAAATCGGCGGTCTGGAAACCGGGCTCGAGACCCATCTGCTGCAGGAAGGTGACGAAGGGCGCAAAGATCATCGTGACCCGTTCGCGTTGGATCTGTGCCACGCAATCGGCCGGCTTGAAGTGCGGCACGCCGATATAGGTGCCACCGGCGTCGATGGTCGAAAGCAGAGGCAGCAGTGCCGCGATGTGGAACAGCGGCAGTGGCGACCAGACCCGCTCCTCGCTGGTGAAGCGCCACCGGTTGCGGCCGAGATTGATGCTGTTGCGGACCAGTGCCTCCTGGCTGATCAGGCAGCCCTTCGGAGAGGAGGAGGTGCCGGAGGTATACATGATGATCGCGGTGTCGCGCAGGCGAACCTGCAGACGCCGGCGATGCACCGTCGCCTCGTCCACGCCGGTGCCGAGCGCCTCGAACGCGGCGCCGTCGACGCAGCCGTGACCGGTTTTAGCGCCGAGCACCACGATGCTACGCAGCAACGGCGCCTGCTCGAGCACGAGGCAGCGCGGATCGGGTGATTCCGAAAGACCCGGCAAAGCCTCGCCCAGGCGCTGCACGAAGTCGACCTGCTCGGCGATCGCATTGGTGGTGACGATGGCTTTCAGGTCGGCGTTCCTGGAAACGAACGCCAGTTCGTTGCTGCGGTAGCGCGCGTTCATCAGAACCGCGATCGCACCGCACAGGCTGACCGCGAAAAACATCTCGACGAATTCGTGGTCGGTGGGCAGCAGCAATCCGACATGGTCGCCCGGCTTGATGCCGAGGCCGACCAGGCTGCGAGCCCGGCTCATCGCGACGTTCCGCAGTTCGCCATAGGTGGCGGTGTGGCCCGGAAAGGTAACCGCCGTTTGTTCGGGCGAACGGTCCGCTGCCGTCAGCAGCAGATCGCCGAGTGTCGTTGCGACGACACGCATCGCACCGACGTCGTCATCCTGCACCGCAACCTCTCCGGTAAGATATGCCGGCGCGTCGAGAGCAGTCCCCTGGTCTGCGAGGAGCTTGTCCATTCGGTCCTTCCGGCATTCGATCCACCGCGTCGTGTGCCGCCAGAAAGCTGCGCAGGATGGACGTACTTGGTCGCTGAGGAACCTCCGATACCGTGCGGCGCGCGCCTCCTGTCGGGCGACAGGTAGGGGTTGCGGCGTGCTGCCTTACTCCAGCAAGCATAATATGGGGCCTGTTGACGTCGCGCCGCCTGTGCTCTCCTGGCGAGACCGCGCGCCGAGGCGTTTCACAGTGCGTTAACAAGCAAGCGTCGCATGGCGCATGAGGGGGGAATGAATATGGAATTCCATACAGGTCCGGTCGAGCGGCCGGCGCATGTTCCGGAAAGTCTGGTCAGGCACTACCCGATCATTTTCGGCGGCCAGACCGACAAGAACCCGTTCACCGAAATCGTTCCGCCGATGCATGAACTGCCGCCGGTGTTCTACTCGATGGACGCCTATCCGGGCGGCACGCCGGCCTGGATCGTTCGCCGCACGCCGCTGCTGCGCCAGATCTATTTCGACACCGAGCATTACTCGAACAAGGATTTCGCTCCCTTCGCCAAGCTGATCGGCGAAAGCTGGAGCACGTTGCCGACCGAGACCGACCCGCCGATGCACGCGCTGTACCGCGCCTTCGTCAATCCTATTTTCGCGCCGAAGGCGATGACGGCGCTCGAAGGCAAGATACGCCTGTATGCCCGCGAGTATGTCGCCAAGATCAAGGAGAAGGGTTCCTGCGATTTCATGCAGGATTTCGGATTCGAATTTCCGGTCAAGGTGATCCTGGAGCTGATGGGCCTGCCGCTCGAACTGGCGCCCAAGTTCCTGGAATGGGAAATGCAGCTGCTGCACAGCTCCAGCCTCGAGGTGATCGCCGACGGTACCCGCAAGGTCATCGGATATCTTCGTGGCGAAATAGAGAAGCGCAAGTTGAACCCGGGCGACGACCTGATCAGCTATGGGGTCAAGGCAGAGATCGAGGGGCGCAAGCTCAACGACGATGAGCTGGTCGGCTTCGCGTTCAACCTGTTCATCGGCGGCCTGGATACGGTCTCGACCAACATGGGCTGGCAGTTCCGGCATCTGGCCGAGCATCCTGAGGACCAGACCAAGCTTCGCGAGAACCCGGCGATGATCCCGGACGCCATCGAGGAGTTCATGCGCGCCTACGCCTCGGTCACGACGTTCCGTACATGCTGCAAGGAAACCACTCTAGACGGCATCAGGATCATGCCGGGCGACAAGGTGGCAATGTCGACGGTTCTGGCCGGGCGCGATCCGGAAGAATACGATCGCCCCAACGACGTGATCCTCGACCGCAAGCCGAAGCACATTAGCTTCGCCTTCGGCCCGCATCTTTGCGTCGGCATGCATCTGGCGCGTCGCGAGATGCGGATCGCGCTCGAGGAATTCCTTGCCGGCATTCCGCAGTTCCGCGTGGCGCCGAACGTGACGCTGAGTGCCACGCTGGGCGGGATCATCCAGCCCATCAACCTTCCACTGGTCTGGTGAGCGCGGCGATCCGCGATAGTCAGGAGAAAGCCGTGCCCAAGATTTTTTTCGTCGAACATGCGGGAAATCGCAGCGAGTATGAGGCAGCCACCGGCGTATCGGTGATGCAGGTTGCCACTCAGAACAACGTCAGTGGAATCCTTGCCGAGTGCGGTGGGGCCGCAGCCTGCGCCACATGTCGCGTGATTGTGGACGAGGCGTGGGTCCACAAGGTATCGGCTCCTGGCCCGGTCGAGTTATCCATGCTCGAGCCTGATGAGGCTTTCCGCCTGTCCTGTCAGATCCTCATGGGTCCGGAACTGGACGGGTTGGTCGTGCACATTCCGGAAAGCCAGTACTAGCACTCTCTGGTCCGGTCGGTCACACCTGGTCGGCCGGACCAACCCGACCAGCCAGGTGGCCTTTCTGCTACTGCGCCGGCATTGCCGTATCGCGCGGTGCGCAACGAAACGCGCTCGGCGATAGTCCGGTAGCCCTGCGGAACGCAGTGGTGAATGCCGCCTGCTCACGAAACCCGCAGCGCCAGCTGACTTCCTTTATCATCACCGAGGTTCCACACAAAAGACGCTTGGCGTGTTCGATCCGTGCGACAGCCAGGCAGTGGCCGATCGTCATCCCGGTCACCTTGCGAAAAATGCGCGACAGGTGGCGTACGCCGATGCCGCATTCCGCGGCAAGCGTTTCGAGGCTGACGGGTTGGTCGAGTCCGCTCTGAAGATGCGACCGCACTAGGTCTACCACGCGTTGCTCGGCGGTGACCGTCGCACCGACGTTGTGTGCGCTGGCCATCAGGCAGCGGCCGAGCTCGATCACCGCGGCGAGGCCCAGCGCACGGATCAGCATGTCGCTGGCGAACCCGGGTGCCTCCAGTTCGGCTGCGATTCCGTCGAGCAGATGTCGCAACTTTTCACTGACCAGGTCGGTGCGTGGCGCAAGCGGCCGTATCACGACCTCGTCAGGCAACAATGCCGCGACAAAATCGGTCTGCAGCAACAGGCATAGATGCCGCCCCCGACTTTTCTGGCTTCTGCGCTGGCATGAATGGCCGGCCGGGACGAAAACCATGTCGTTCGCCACCTGAACCCCGCCCGGAACGTCCGCGCCGCCCGGCGGCGGCATGACGCAGGCCAGGTAGTGCCGCACCTCCAGATCCTCGAAGGCACAGGCAGGTTCCGGCTCGGCGCCGCGGATCTCGACGATGAAGCCTTCGGCGACATGACGTCGCTCGACCACGCGGCAGGTCGTTTCGTCATGCGAGCCGACGGCGTAAGAAGCCGCGTCCTGCGGGGCCGCGGTAGCGGCTGGGGCCTGTATCCGGTCGAGAGAGTGCGTCTGGTCCAGCGCGTCGCGTTGCTGCGATGGCCGGAACACCGGCGGCATGGTCATCCGGCGCAGCCGGCGGGCGGTGCTGGATCGGCGTGGATCGTGCCGGGCATGCATCGTCGTCAGCCCAGCCGCATCGTAGCCGATCCGGTAATGACCGGCCGGCCGGAGTCCGCGGTCAGCAACAGGTCGCAGGCAACGCGGGTGATGCCGCGGTCCGTTGCCGTACTGAGGACCGTCCCGGTGGCATCCACATGCTCGCCACCATACACGTTGTCGACGAACCGGACCCTGAGATCCTCGATCGCCCCACCGGGGAATGCGCGCTGCAGCATGTTGATCAGGTAGGCCACGTTGGCAGGGCCCTGATTGATTACCCGGTCGCCGAGGCCCTGCGCCCTGACAACCTCCACATCGAGATGGATCGGGTTCGGATCGTGCAGGGCCACCGCCCAGACTTTCATCGCCTCCGGGTCGATGAACAGCCGGAACACCGGCAAGGCGTCACCGGCCTTGGGCAGCGGCATGACCATGGCCCCGTTCATGCCAGGTTCCTCCGTGGCAGCACCCAACTGTTGATCGTGGTCAGCACCGGCTCGCCGTCCGGCGGGCAAAGTTGCAACTCGTATTCCAGCAGGTCCATCACACCCAGCTTCCGGCTGAGCTTGCGCGTCAGGCTGAGAATGCGCCCGGTCACGCCGTAAGGCTGGCCGGTGCGGATCGGCGCGCTAAAGGTGACTGCGGACGTGCCCATCATCGGACCGTCGTTGATGTCGAACTCGCATGCCTCGCACAGGCCGGCGACGGTCTTGCCCATGCCCACCTGGGTGGCGATGAAATAGTAGATTGGATGGGCAAAGCCCTGCGGATCGGGCTCGACCCCGGTGGAACGGCACAGGGCGGCGTTCTCCTCCGCCGAGATCGAAAGCCTCACGGTGCTCGACAGGGAAATGCCGGCGACGTCCGGGGCGGGCGGTAAATCCATGGTCTGCACTCCGGATCGGCGGCCGGGCGCCGCATCGGGCGCCATATCGATCCGAGACTTCTGGAGGGGAGGGGTATGTTCACCTATCGGGGGTCAGGACGAGTGCCTGACTCCCGATAGGCGGTAGGACGCTTGCCACGCTGGCATGCATGCCGGACTGGACGCACGGTGACTGGAGACGCGCATGGACGACCTGTTTTCGCTGGACGGGAAGATCGCCCTGATCACCGGCGGCACGTCCGGAATCGGCGAAATGATCGCCGCCGGATTCGTGGGTGCCGGCGCGCGCACCTATATCGTCGGGCGCAACGCGGTGACCTGTGCGGACGCGGCCTCGCGTCTCTCCGGTCGCGGCCGGGCGATCGCGCTGCCGGGCGACGTTTCGACCAAGGCGGGGATCGCGGCGGTGGTGTCGGCGCTGGCGGGGCTGGAGGACCGGCTCGACGTGCTGGTCAACAACGCCGGCACGATGCGGGAGGCGCCGATCGCCGAGTTCTCCGAGGAGGATTGGGACGAGGTGCTCGATCTCAACCTGAAATCGGTTTTCTTCCTGACCCAGGCCTTGCTGCCGATGCTGCGCAAGGCGGCCAGCGCCGACAGCCATGCCAGCGTGGTCAATATCGGCTCGGTCGGCGGTCGTCGGGTCGGCCCGAAGGAGAATTATTCCTATGCTGCGGCGAAAGCCGGGCTGCATCATGTGACAGGATCGCTGGCAAAGCGGCTCGGGCCGGAAAACATCACCGTCAATGCGATCGCGCCGGGCTTCTTCCCGTCCAAGATGACGGTCATACGGCCCGAGATGTTGAACGTTGTTCTGGCGCAGGTGCCGCGCCGCCGGGTTGGCCAGGATTCCGATATGGCCGGCGCCGCGATCTACCTGGCATCGCGCGCAGGCTCGTTCGTCAACGGCATCGTGCTTCCCGTCGACGGAGGCATGTCACTCTGAGATCACGCTGCCCGCAGCTTGCTTCCGCGGGCTGTTGCACAGGGAGGCTGAACACGTGTCGGCAGCCGTCCCGGCCGGTCCTGTCGGACGATAGGGTTTGACCAGTCCGGCGCTGGCGTAGGCCTTTCCCAGATGTCGGCGGGGCAAAGCCTCGTGTCCAGGCAGGGCGCTTGCCGACAGCGCCGATCAGGAGAGACGGTTGTGACCGAAGCTTTGATCTATGACCACGTCCGGACCCCGCGCGGCCGCGGCCGCGTCGATGGCGCGCTGCACGAAGTGACCTCGATCCAGCTTGCAACACAGGTTCTGGAGGCACTGCGCGACCGCAACGAGTTGGACACCAGGCTGCTGGACGATGTGGTGCTCGGCTGTGCTCAGCCGGTCGGCGAGCAGGGCGGCAATATCGGTCGCGGCGCGGTCGTCAATGCCGGCTACGACAAGAGTGTGCCCGGCCAACAGATCCACCGGTTCTGTGCCTCCGGCCTGGAAGCCGTGAACAACGTTGCCGCGCAGATCATGTCCGGCCAGTCCAATGCCGGCATCGGCGGCGGCGTTGAAGCGATGTCGCGCACCATCATGGGCGCCGACAGCGGCGCCTGGTGCGCGGACCCCTGGGTCGCCTATCAGAATTATTATGCCCCGCAGGGCATCGGCGCGGACATGATCGCCACGCTCGACGGCTACACCCGCGGCGACGTCGACGGACTCGCCGTCGAGAGCCAGAAGCGTGCCGCTGCGGCCTGGGCCGACAAGCGGTTCGCGAGGTCGATCGTGCCTGTGCACGACGTCATGGGCGAGGTAATCCTGGACCATGACGAGCACATGCGTCCGAACACCACGCTGGAGACGCTAGGCGGCTTGAAGCCTGCCTTCGCCGGGCTCGGTGAACAGATCGGCTTCAGTTCGGTGGTGACCGAGCGTTATCCCGAGATCGAGAACCTCACCTACGTCCATACCGGCGGCAACTCGTCCGGCATCGTCGACGGCTCGGCCGGCGTGCTGCTGGGCAATGCCGAGTTCGGAAAGGCGGCCGGGCTGAAGCCCCGTGCCCGTATCAAGGGTTTCGCCTCGATCGGCTCCGACCCGACCATCATGCTGACCGCGCCCGCCGAGGTGACCCGCAAGCTGTTCAAGCGCTCGGGCATGACCCTTGCCGACATCGACCTGATCGAGATCAACGAGGCGTTCGCCTCCGTGGTGCTGCGCTTCATGCGCTCCCTCGACATCGATCCAGCCATGGTCAACGTCAACGGAGGCGCCATCGCCATGGGCCATCCTCTGGGTGCGACCGGAGCCATGATCCTCGGGACCGTGCTGGACGAGCTTGAGCGACGGAACCTGACCACAGCGTTGGTCACGCTGTGCGTCGGCAACGGCATGGGTACCGCGACCATTATCGAACGCGTCTGAAGCCTCCCAGAGGCCCAGCCATTTCCTCCGGAGTTGAACTCACGATGAAGCACGTCCGGGTCGACGTCGCAGGCGACGGCATCGCCACCATTACCCTCGACCACGCAACCGAAAGCGTGAATCTGGTGTCTCCGGAATGGGTGGCCGAGTTCACCGCCGCCGTCGAGCAGGTGGCCAAGGACGACGCCGTGAAGGGGGTGATTGTCACCTCGGCCAAGAAGGTGTTCATGGCCGGCGCCGACCTGAAGTTTATGGTCAGCTGCTTCGATAACGGCATGACCATGCACGAGGCGTTCGAGTTCAGCCAGACCGCCACCGCCATGCACCGCAAGCTGGAAACCTGCGGCAAGCCCGTGGTGGCCGCGATCAACGGTGCAGCGCTTGGCGGCGGCTTCGAACTGGCGCTCGCCTGTCATGGCCGCGTGATCGTCGATAACCCCAAGGCGGTCGTTGGGCTCCCCGAAGTCAAGGTCGGTCTCCTGGCCGGCTCCGGCGGCACCCAGCGCCTGCTTCGCATCGCGGGCACCAAGATCGCCCTGGAGCTCATGCTGGACGGCACGGCCGTGCCTCCGGAAAAGGCGAAGGCGCTCGGCATCGTCGACGAGGTGGTCCCGGCCGCCGAACTGTTGAATGCCGCCCGTGCTTGGCTGGCAACCCATCCCGATCCGGTGCGTGCCTGGGACAAGAAGGGCTACAAGACCCCGGAGCATCCCGGCCTGCTGGACCCGAACAACGCCACGATATTTATGAACCAGTCGGCGATGGTCTCTGCCAAGGGCAGCCGCAACTATCCGGCGCCGATCGCCATCGCGGCCTGCGTATTCGAGGGAATGCAGCTGCCGATGGACAAGGCGTTGCGGGTCGAGAGCAAATACTTTGCAACACTGCTGACCAGCCCAATAGCCCGCAACATCATCCGCACCACCTTCATCAACAAGGCCGCCGCCGACAAGCTGATCAACCGGCCGCAGGGTATCCCGCCGTTCAAGGCGACCAAGGTCGGCGTGCTCGGGGCCGGCCTGATGGGCGGGGGCGTGGCGTTCGTCTCTGCCCAGGCGGGCATCGAGGTCGTGCTGCTCGACAGCACGATCGAACGCGCGCGGGCCGGGCACGACTACAGCGCCAAGGCGCTGAAGCGTGATGTCGAAAAGGGACGCCGCTCCCAGGCGGACGCCGACACGATCCTGGCACGCATCACCCCGACCGCTGACTACGCAGACCTGAAAGGCTGCCAATTAGTGGTCGAGGCGGTATTTGAGGACGTCGGCGTGAAGGCCGACGTGACGCGCAAGGCCGAGGCGGTGCTGGGGCCGGATGCGATCTTCGCGTCCAATACGTCGACCCTGCCGATCACCGGCCTGTCCGAGGCATCGGTGCGGCCGGACAAGTTCATCGGGCTGCATTTCTTTTCGCCGGTCGAACGCATGCCGCTGATTGAGGTGATCCTCGGTTCGCGTACCAGCCAGGAGACGCTTGCGCACAGCCTGGATTTCGTCGCCCAGATTCGCAAGACGCCGATCACCGTCAACGACAGTCGCGGCTTCTATACCAGCCGGGTTTTCCAGACCTTTATCCATGAAGGCATGGCGATGCTGGACGAGGGCGTAAAACCGGCGATTATCGAGAACGGAGCGCGCAGCGCGGGCATGCCGATCGGACCACTTGCGCTGACCGACGAGCTGACCCTGGACCTGCCTCTAAAGATCATCCGCCAGGCGCAGGCCGAACCCGGAAACAGCTTCATTCCGCCGGTTGGTCTCCCGGTGCTCGAAAAAATGACCGCAGCCGGCCGCTCGGGACGCAAGTCGGGCGGCGGTTTCCTGGATTATCCTGAGAAAGCCAAGAAGCACCTCTGGTCCGGCCTGTCTGAGATATTTCCGGTGGCGGCAACGCAGCCCGACCTCGAGCTGGTGCGCAAGCGCTTCCTGTACATCCAGGCGATGGAGACGGCGCGCTGCCTCGAGGAACGCGTACTGATGCATGCCGAGGACGGCGACCTCGGTGCGGTACTGGGTTGGGGCTTTCCAACCTGGACCGGCGGTACGTCGTCGCTGATCGACACCGTCGGCATCAAGACATTCGTAGCGGAATGCGAGACGCTGGCAGACCGGTATGGCGAGCGCTTCCGTCCTTCTGACTGGATGAGGGCGCGCGCCATCGCAGGCACACCGTTCCTATCGCCGCAAAATGACACTCCAATCCCATCCAGGCCGCGGCCTGACTAGGAAACGATCATGCGCAGATTGATCTTCGAGCCGGAGCACGAGCAGTTTCGGGACAACGTGCGGCGCTTTTTCCTTAAGGAGATCAAACCGCACGCAGAAAAATGGCGGAACCAGGGCTTCGTCGATCGGGAGGCCTACACCAAGGCTGGTGAGCAGGGCTACCTGCTGTTGTGGGCGGCGGAGGAATACGGCGGCGCCGGCGTGGACGACTTTCGCTACGAGCAGATCGTTTACGAAGAGAACATACGCAACGGCGAGATCGGGTTCTATATCAACCTGCATTCCGGGTTAGTGGCGCCGTATATCGACAAGCTTGGGACGCCGGAACAGAAACTGCGCTTCCTGCCGAAATGCGTCAGCGGTGAGTCCATACTCGCCGTCGCGATGACCGAGCCGGGCAGCGGCAGTGATATGGCCGGCATGAGAACTCATGCGGAAAAGACCGAAGGCGGCTGGATTGTCAATGGATCCAAAACATACATCTCCAATGGCCAGCTTGCCGACCTGGTGATTGTCGCGGTACGTACCAATCCCGACAAGCGGTATGGCATCGGCCTGTTCGTGGTCGACCGCGACATGAAGGGATTCGAGCGTGGACGCCGACTGAAAAAGATGGGCCTGTCGGCGCAGGACACATCGGAACTGTTCTTCGACAACATGTTCGTTCCGGACGAGAACGTGCTGGGCGATCCCGAAGAGGGCTTTCGTTACCTTTCAAAGTTCTTGAGCGGCGAGCGGTTGGTGGTGGCGATCGGATCGATGGCGGCGTCGCAGGAAGCCTTCGAACTGACAATGGAGTTCGTCAAGACGAGGCGCGCATTCGGCAAGCCGATTGGAGCCTTCCAGAACACGCGCTTCGTCCTGGCCGGTCTGCGCGCTGAAATCGACAGCGCGCAGACTTTCATCGACCAATGCGTTCTTCTCTATAATGGCAATGATCTGGACGCCGAGACTGCCGCCGAAGCCAAGCTCATAGCGAGCGAACTCGAGGGCAAAGTAATGGATGCTTGCGTGCAATTGCATGGCGGCGCCGGCTACATGGAAGAGTACCCGATCTCACGCATGTTCACTGATGCCCGCATCACACGTATCTTTGCAGGAACGTCGGAAATCATGAAGGAGATCATCGGGCGCGGCCTCGGCCTCGACGAGCGCAAGATGAATTGAGCGGGTCGGGCCTGATCCTGTCGGGCCGACCGGCCGATAGGAAGGGTGGCTACGATCTGGTAGCCACCCTATTCAAAACGTTACAGCTGACCCGCCACCGCGACCCCAGGCAGTCCGTCCGATAACGCTGGATGGACTGCCTGAAAAGAGTCGTCAAAAAGTCCGCTGCAGCTCGAGACCCGAGTAATCCTTACCAAGATACGTGTTGTTCAGGGCATCGTTGACGTTGCTGACGTTTCCGAAGAAATGCTTGTACTGGAACTGTAGACTCCACGTCTGGTTGTAAAGCATGGTCAAGCCGGCATTAACGTTGCCAGTATGTGCACGATCGCCCAAATCGATAGGCGAAGTGTGGTAGAAGTCCCAGCTCAGTCCGACACTTGGTGTCACGTCGGTCTTGTTGAAGAGCTGCAGGTAGCTGAGGCTGGCGACGACCGTGCCTAACATCGCTGTCTTGTTGGCTGTTGGCGAAAAGGCGGCTGAGTTTTGCGAAATTCCAAGTAAGTGATTGCCACCGATTTCGCCGAGAACCTGCAGCGAGTCCGTGTGCAGCCATCGGATCGGCACCGATGCGTAGACGGCGGAAACCTGCGCATGCAATGTATCGCCCATCGGATAGAACACGTTGTTGCCGTTTCCCGCCGTCATCGGCACGATCAACGAACCACTGGCTAGTGCCGCGTTTCTCCGTGCGGAGATTTCACCGGCAAGATTGATGACCTGGAAAATATTGGTTGAAAAGCTGGCTCCATAGATCTGAATGCCCTTCGCGAACGCCACTTGATAGGATCCGATATTGTTTGATCCCGACGAGAAGGCAGCTGCATCGGCAATTGCGCTTTTCGGATGCAGATATAGAACCTGTCCGGGCGTCGTATCATCATAACGGATCGCGTAAAGACCTAGATCGTAGTCCCCGATCTTGTAACGAACATTGATGCCGAACTGGTTGTCGAGACCGTGCGGCCGGATATCGGAACCACGCGAAAAATAGGATTGGCCGCCAATCGGACTCTCGCCTGCAAACAAGCGGTCCGCGCCGACGTCAAGTACGTCGGTCGTGGAAAAGTAGCTTCCAGCCGGAGAGATGCGAGTGCGACGCCAATCGAACTTGTAATATGCAGAGAATGAAAGATCGGGTGTTGGCTCGTAGGTTACCGAGATCTGCGGCGTCGGCATGTAGATGTCGCGTGCCTGCGGGTTCAGCAGCAGCTGCGCTTTGATGGCGTCGATCGGATTCTGACCGGCAGAGACGCCGTTGGTCGCCAGGAATAGGCTCTCGCCCCAGAGTTGAGTGAACTGGCCGACGCGGAACGAAACACGACTGTTGTTTGCGAAGGCAAAGCTGCCATAGCCAAACAGATCGGAGATTTCGGCATGGTACCCAGCAAGCTGCTGGGTATGTTTGCTATAATCCTTGTTGTCGGCGACGAGCGAGTTCAGCGTTCCGGCAGAATTGTTGGTATTCTTGAAATTATAGATCAAGTCATCCCATGCAGAGGCACTGCCACGAATGCCGAACGACTTGTACTTGATATCAAGTTGTGACAGTAGGTCGAAGCGTTGCGCCGCAAGGTTGCTCCGGATGTTGCGAATACTGTCATCCTCGTTCGCATCGGCATAAGCAAGCTTGTTAGGAGTCTCGGTTCGATACAACGACGAAAACGTAAGAGTGTTGATCCAATTTATTGTCAGGTCCGGGATGTTGGTTTCGATCGCTCCGGCGTGGGCATCGTTACTACCGAAGCTCCCTATTATAACGGAAAGGCACGTTGTGGCCAGCAAGGACCGAGTTTTTAGACCTGCGTAATGTAATCTTGTCGGATATATCGTGCGATCCATCTTGGTCATTTGAACCTCCCAGTTCATTATTGTCCCGCATCTTGGTGCTACGGTATTTGTGACTGGACGGTACCGTCCATGTCACCTTCGTCCCACATTCGTTTTAGAGTGAGAAGTGGTTTATTGCGTAACTCTGACTTACTACTACTTTATCCGGCAGCATCGGCATTTTTGTCGAAAGTGTTGCGTCCAATGCGCGCCAAACCACCGAGACCCGATATGATAATGCTGCCATCTACGGCCTCCGCCATATCGGTGATCGGCCAGGATTGAGCCGCTGCCGAACGCGTCAGTGTATTGCTGGAGAGCCGCCAAAGACTGCCCTGCATGTCGCCGAACACTATCTGGCCGTCGCCGAGTACCAGTCCACACGTCAACGTCGCTTTCGACGGATTGTCGACGCTGCTCCAGCTGCTTCCTCCATCGGCACTGTGATAGAGATGACCCAGCAGGCCGAACATAAATAATCCCTGCTTGCCGCCGTCGATCGCGCCGAAGAAGCTGCCGTCATAGGGCGATGTGATTGCCTTCATTCCGACGGCGGGATCCCCCTTTACAAGCAGGCCCTGTTCGCCAACCACGATCGTCGATGCTCCGTTGCCGGCAATGCCGTAGGGATGAAGGTCGCGTGGATCGTCGATGCGTCCGTCCCACTCGGTCCAGGTACCCCCGCCGTCGGCGGTCTCGAATGCCATGTCATACGCGCCAAGCACGCGCGCATGCTCGGCATCCGTGACTTGCAGGACAAGAAAAGGTTTATCGGGACCGTCATTTTTAAACGACAATGCACGTCGCAAGCGTTGCGGGACGGCAGCGGGCGTCGCGGGATCCTGGACCGTCGGCGTGGTCGCGGCTGGAGCGGTTGCTGCCGTTCCGGTGGAGGAGGCCGCCTGTGCCTGAGCGACCATGATCGCGGCGGTCTTGATTCCATCGAGTTGAGTCACCCAATTAACGCCGCCATCTGCGGTATGAAGAACAACACCGAATGCCCCGATAGCCCAGCCGCTCTGCGGCGTGGCAAAGCGGATTGTCAGGATGGCCGCAGACACGGGCACCTTCGCCTGTCGCCAGGTGACACCGTTGTCATCCGACAGAATAATCAAACCGTGCTCACCACCCGCAACAAGACGAGGGCCTGCGCGAGTGACAGTCTGGTAGCTGGCCACGAGCGGATTGCGGACAATCAGTGCCGGCGCGTCGAGAACCTGCACTCCGCCGACCGCCCTGTCCCCAGAAGGTGACGCAGCGTCCTGTGCCCAAGCTTGGGACGGCATTCCCGGTGGCGTTAACACCAGCAGTGGCAATACTAGAAAGACAGCCAATGGGGGACGCTTAAGACGTCCTCCGTCCTGGAGCGAACGCGAAAAAAACGCGGGCATCATGCCTTCACCTTCATCTTCACGCTAGGAAGCAGGAAAGTTGCCAGTGCCGGCAGAAGGATGAGCGCCCCAATCATGTTCCACAGGAACATGAAGGCCAGGAGCAAGCCCATATCGGCCTGGAACTTGATCGGGGCAAATGCCCAGGTAGAAACGGCTGCCGCGAGTGTCAGCCCGGTGAGCAGAACGACGCGACCGGTAAAGGTCAAGGCGCCGCGGAATGCAACCGGCAATGGTTGGCCGGTGCGCTCCATCGCTATCACGATCGCCAGCACATAAAGTGCATAGTCGACGCCGATGCCGACACCGAGAGCGGCGACGGGAAGAGTCGCAACTTTAACCCCGATGCCGAGCTTGACCATCAAGGCTTCGGCCATCACGGAGGTGACCATCAAGGGCAGAATCGCGCAGATTACCGCCCTGATCGACCGAAGTGCGATCAGGCTGAGGATCGAGACTGCGAGGTAGACCCAGAATAACATCCGGTCCATCGCATGCGCGACCACGTCGTTGGTCGCCGCCTCGATGCCGGCAGGACCACCTGCCAGGAGAACCTTGACACCAGGCTCGTGAATTTTTGCGATCAACTGTGTAAGCTGCTGTGTCACGGTTGTGAGTGTGGTTGCCTTGTGGTCCGTCAGGTAGAGGTAGATCGGGTCGAGGGAGCAGGACCGGTTTACCATATCCTGAGTACCGGCAAGGTAGATCGAGTTCAGAGTAAATTGGTTTTGCTGGATCTCGAGCCACCGCGGATTCTGTTCGTTAAACGCCATGAACAGATTGCGAAGTCTGGAAGCAAGAGACTGTGTCGTCTCCACTCCCGGTATCTGCCGCGCCGCCCACTCCAACGTGTCAAGTGTTCTAATCGTCTGGTAGGAGTTGCAACGCCCTTCCGGCATTGTAACCATGACGACCAGGACATCTGTGCTGGTGCCGTAATGCGTCGTCAGATAGAAATCGTCGTTGTTGTAGATCGAGTTGGCGCGCAATTCAGGGGCGCCTCGGTCGAGATCGCCGACCTGAAGCCGTGTCCGGATGTGCACCGCGATCCCGGTCAGCACCAAGCTTATTGCGATTGCGATAATTGCATAGCGCTTCTGAGTAAATAGGCAGAGGAAGTCCCACAGAAGGTGGCGTTCGTCATGAGCATGCAACTCCGCATGAAGGGCGCGGTCGGCGGCACGGCGGTTGACGCCGACATAGCTGAGCAGGATCGGTAGCAGGATCAGATTTGTGAAAATCAGGATCGCCACCCCGAGGCTCGCGATCACGGCAAGCTGCCGGATTGCTTGGATCTGGATGATGTAGAGAACCGCAAAACCAACCGCGTCGCAGACCAACGCCGTGAACCCGGTCAGGAACAGGCGGCGAAAGGTCATACGGGCGGCGACCAGCTTATCCATGCCGCGACCGATATCCTGCATGATGCCGTTCATTTTCTGCGCACCGTGGCTCATGCCGATGGCAAAAATCAGGAATGGAACCAGGATCGTGTAGGGGTCAAGCTGCCATCCGAGAACTGCAACAAGCCCAACCTGCCAGAGCGAGGCAATACAGGAGCATAATACTACAAGAAGCGTGCTGCTCAGCGAGCGCGTGTAGAAAAACAGGAACAAGGCCGAGATTGTCACTGAGATCGCAAAGAACATCAGCATCCGCGCGGTCGCATTGATCATTGTTCCGGCGACCTGGGCAAAACCGGTCACGCGGACATCAATTCCGAGCGGCTTGTACTTCACCTTCAGCGCATTCAGCGATGAGGTTAGTGCTCCATAGTCCAATAGATGCTGATCAGGCCCGATTCGGTCATGCAGTGGGGCATAAATGATGCTGGACTTGAAGTCCTGGCTCACAAGTGTACCGACGATACCGGAACGTCCAACATTGTTGGTCAGTCCGGAAAGCGCTTCGTTCGCGTCGCCGATCGCAAAGTCCGGCATGACAGGACCGCCGGTGAATCCGTCTTCCGTGACGGCGGTCCAGCGCACATTGGGTGACCAAAGTGACAATAAATTCCCGGGATCAACGCCCGGAAGCACCGATATATCACGGTCGAGCTTCTGCAAATTGTCGAGATAGTTCTTGTTCAGGATCGTACCGTTTTTCGCAACGGCAATAATTCGGACCGCGTTACCCTGCCGCTGCAGATCGCTGTAATGCGCAAAGAAATTGACAAGATATGGGTGCTGCGTTGGGATCAGCCGCTCCAAGCTGACGCTGATTCGAGTGTCGAGTGACATCCAGCCCAAGAACGCAGTCAACAGAATGCAGATGATCAGCACGATCGGCCGATTGTTGAACAGAAGGCGTTCAGTCAGAGACCCCGATTTGGTATTGAAGTCTAGTGCGGTTTCGACAGGACCGACCGGGGTCGTTGTGTAGTTCATGAGCTCTCCGGCGTCCGCCTGTTCAAGAAGGCCGACTTGACGGCCAGAAAATGCTCCTGCCGCCTGGCGGAACGCCGGCGGCAGGATTTGTGCCGGTTAGGCTTTGACTAGTAGGAAGACTCAGCTGCCACCGTGGATGGCGAGAAGAAGCTCTGCGGATAACCAGGCACCTTGGGCAGAATCATCCTTGCCTTCGGATCGTCGCCGGTCACGGCATTCACTATGCAATAGCCTGCACCTCTTGTGTCGTAAAAAACGTTACTTGCGGCGAATGTCCCCGGGAACATCGGCACTTCATGTGGGAATGCCTGCCCGATCCGTGCCAGCGTACCACTGCTGTCGTAGTCCTCGCTGGTCGTGCCCTGCCAGGTGTCCTCGTCGAGATAAACGCGACGATGCGGAAGAAGATGGCGCTTGCCCGGTGCCAGGGTAAAATCGAGTGTCCAGATGCGATGCAGTTCCCAACGTGTGTGATCAGGGTTCAGGTAGTTCGGCTTCAACAGGTCGGCCGCTGGTACGACGTCCATCCCGTTATCATCATATGGGACGTACATTTCCTTCTTGCCCAGCAGCTGGATATTGTAGCGGTCTGGTGCCCCGTTGAAGAGCGCGAGCTCGTCGACACTCATGATACCGCCGCAATCCGGATAAGCGCCATCGTAGGTAACCTGAGGCGCTTTCCGCAGACGACGCTGGCCAACAAGATATTGCCAGGTAATCTGGGGGACGGCGTCCTGGTTAAAGGTGTTCCAGGCCAGAATGGCATTGCCGACCCGGTTGGGCGGGCCGACGGTGCTTTCCACTGCAGTCAGGTAGTACTGCAGGAACGGACCACTCGTTACGTTCATGTCGGCATAGGGCCGTGCCCGCTGATCGAAGGTGATCGCGTTCAGCAGCGGGGTACCGTTCGGCGCGACAATGAAGCCGCTCGTCCGTGCAAAGGTGTTCACCCCGTACCAGGTCAGGTTCAAGTTCCAGACGGCTTCCTTGCCGGTTTTCGGAATCGGGAACGGGACCCCGCCTTTCGCATTGATGACCCAGTTCTCGTTCTTCAACTCAGCCGTGGTCGCGTTGGCGAAGGTCGCATCGTAGAACCATTGTGGCGCCGCTTCGGGACGATGCGTCGGATACACATTGACCTTGTAGCCGGCATAATGTTTCAGCAGCCAGATGGTGCCCGGCGCGAGCTTGTCGGCATACTTGTCGACGTTGCTGGCATCGATTGTCAGGAGCTTGGCGTCGCCGGCATAGAAGTCCGGCAACTTGGCGTTCGGGTTCACTCCGGCCGGCAGACTGGTGATTCCACCAGTCCATGCGGGAATTGTTCCGGCGCTGTTGCCGGCGCGCTCGGCGCCCAGCGGTGTCAGCGTGGTCTTGAGTTTTGCCGCCTCTTCTGGCGTCACCTTGGCAGATGCACCGTAGCAGCCAAGACTGACGGCGGCGGCTGCTGCGAGCAAGCTATGGTAACTCAGGCGCATTTGTGAATCTCCCGAACGTATTGCGGTCCATCATGGAGGCTGTGGCCCGTTTGGCACCCAATTAGCGGCCGTGGGCCGCACTTGCCACACCTAACTACGGGCAGGGCCCCGGCTGTTAGGCCTTATCGCGGCGCCCCTGACGAGCGTCTGAACTCAACGCCGCAATGATCGGACCGGAGTGTCGTAAAAAACCAAGAACGGCAATGGCGTACGCCGCTCGAAATGTCGCAGTGCACAAGTTTCACAACTTTGGCAAGATTTTTCAATATGTTAGCCCGAACGGGTCGTGACCTGGCGTCGATCATATGCCGATAACGACACCTGGACCGCACGCGGCAGCACGATCGGTGGCAATCTCGGCGAAAGAGCGTCTTGGAAGAGAAAGGAATACGTGGCCGCGCGCTGCACCAGGTCCTTGCCGGCGGGCGGTCGTCCAGGCTCGCGAACGAGACCGGTTGTTCGGCAAGTCGCTTCGTCTATGGAACAACCCGGTACCGCTCAGTGGGGTCCATACCCGGCGTCGATGTTGCCGATGCCGAGGATAATGTCGCCGTCATGGCGCGACAAAGCACGCCGAGTATATCGGCATGCTGCATATCCGAGTGACTTATGCGTCTTTGAGACAGGCGGCCGAGAATTGATATATCGACGGCTGCACGAGTGACTATCCGGCAGTCTGTCATCGTGTTTCGTTATGACCGAGATCGCGATTACGGATGGTGCATAGCGTTCGTAAGGCTGTTCCGGCAACGTCTCCCGCTCAACGCCGGTGTCGAGGTCGAAATAGCTCAGGTCGGTGGGTCATATCAACAGGATGAAGGCGTGTCTCGGCCTGCTGGCGGCGCCCGCTCTTCCGAGGTAGAGCGCCGCCGGAACAACCTCAATAGGACCGTGGAAGCCCAAGGCTCTCGGCAATCCCGTTGCGAACCATCTCATTGGTGATCGGCCCGATTCGCCACAGTCGCGAATCGCGCCAGTAGCGTTGCATGTCGGTCTCGGCGGAATAACCCATGCCGCCCAGGATCTGGATGCCCAGATCGGCCGCCTTGTTGGCGTTCTCCGAAGCAACCAGCTTCACCATGTTCGCTTCCAGGCCACAATCCTGACCGCTCGTCATTTTCCAGGCCGCAAAGTTCACCAGCAACTCGGTCGTCGTGCGCATGGTAGCGATGTCGGCGATATAGTGCTGAATCGCCTGGAACTGCCCTATGACCTTGCCGAAGGCCTTGCGCGTCTTGGCATAGTCGACCGCGTCTTCCAGGACTCCGTCCATGACTCCAAGGCAGAACGAGCCGACCATGATGCGCTCGTTGTTGAGCGTCGGCAGAAGCGTGTACCACGCCTTGTCCGGCACCCCGAGAACGTCCGAATCGTCCACGAAGGCGCCTTCGAACGAGACCGCACACGAACCCATTGAGCGCATGCCGAGCTTGGGCAAGGGTGTTATCTTGATGCCGTCATTCCTCGCCGGCACCCAGAAGAGCGTCAGCCCCTGGTGCTTCTTGACAGCATTTTTGTCGGTGCGGGCCAGAACCAGCAAGCGGTCGGCGACGTGCGCGGACGAACTCCAGATCTTTTCGCCGGTGATGCGCCAACCGCCGCTGACTTTTTCAGCAGTAGTTCGCATCGCCCCCAGCAGGTCGGTACCGCCATCGGGCTCCGTGAAGGCAATCGCTGCCTTGAGCTCGCCGGCGGCGATCTGCGGCAGGTATTTCCGCTTCTGCTCCTCGGTACCATACAGCCCGATCGACTTCGAGCCGGCGAACGAGGTGATGCCCCATATCCAGGCAAGTCCGCCTAGCGTGCGGGCGAGCTCGCGGGCCAGGATCATCTGCATCTGGACGTCACCGCCCTGGCCCCCATACTCCTCCGGAATGCCGACCCCGTGAAAACCGGCGTCCGTCAGCTTGTCCCACAGGGCAAAGGGGTAGTTGTGCTCGTCCATCTCGAGCGCGCGGGCCCAGCTTTTTGGAACCTCGGCCTCGACGAAGCGATGTACCATATCCTGGAAGGCGCGATATTCTTCGCCCATACCGAAATCCATCGGATCAGCTCCTGTCGTTCCGTCGTCGTTATTCGGGATCGTGCTGCGCCAGCGCGATCAGCTTGGTCGAGAGCTGGTCGAGACGCGCCAGGATGTCGGCTGTGTCGCCGCGTCGGAACGAGGCCAGCATCGCCCGGTGTTGCGCGAGCCCGCTAGGGGATACCGTCTTGGCGCCGCGCAGCAGGATGAAGCGCGCGATCAGCGAGCGTCGGTCGAGAGTCACGCGCAGCAGTTCGCTGTTGCCCGACGCCTCGATGAACACGGTGTGAAAGTCCTGCGCGGAGCGAATGGCGCCAAGCGTATCGCCAGTTCTGAGTGCAGCTGCGTAGGAGCGGAGTGCGGCATCGAGCCGCGTCAGCTCCTTGGGGCCGATATGAGCAAATCCCCAGATATACCCCATGCGCCACAGGGCCCCCTGCACCTGCAGCAGACCGAGGGTTGCCGGGAGGTGAATCGGTGTCACCCGACGAAGTCGGTGCGTCTGGCTTTCGACAAGTCCCTCCGCAGCAAGATCGAGTAACGCCTCGCGTACCGGCGTCGTGCTGACACCGAGTTGCGTGGCAAGCCCGGTCTCCGTCAGCACCGCACCCGGCTGCAAACTCCCCGAGATGATCGCGGTCCGCAGTTGCTCGGCCACCCCGTCCCGCAGGGTCAGCGGCGACGTGAGGCGGCTGATCGGCAAGGAGATGATCGACTGCGACATCACGACGACTCAATTCGCTTCGGCTCCGAGAGGCTACAACCAATCGCCGCATCTAGCTAGACATTCTATAGAATGCAATTTGCAGGCTATCGACGTTTTTCTGACCGATGGCGACCGGCCGATGACAAGCCAGCGGGCGGATGTAGCTTTTTGGCAAAATTCGCGGGATCGGCAACGTTGATGTCCGTACCGCTGGATTGAACGTCAACGAAGGCCTGGACTATCGGATGCCAGGCGCACAGCTTCTTCGAAACGATGGTGGCAGAAACGGTGGCCAGCGAGGTCGTTCATTCGGGCAGCCGGTTCTTGGGATGATGTGTCGGTTCGTGCCGACGATGGCTGGCGGATCAGAAGTCGTCCGTCAGCGCTATCCGTCGCAGCAGCCGTCGAGACCTGCCATCGGAGAGGGTGGCGGGCGTCCAGCGGCGCGCAAAACGAAGCCTCGAATATGGGTTTCGCCCGATGAGATCCGCTTAGGAGGCCCATGTCCGTCCCCGGTTCCGATCTCGCCAGTGCTCGACTTCCGGCGCTCTTCGCGCCCTTTTCCATCGGTAAGCTGACGATGCCGAATCGCTTCGTCATGGCACCGATGACACGTAGCTTCTCACCCGGCGGTATCCCGGCCGATGCGGTGGCAGGCTACTACCGGCGTCGCGCCGAGGCGGGTACTGGACTGATCGTCACCGAAGGGATCGGGATCGATCATCCGGCCTCGGTCGGCCGTGGCAGCATGGGCGAGGACAATATCCCGCTCCTGCACGGCGATGCCGCCCAGGCCGCCTGGCGTCACGTTGTCGACGAGGTGCACGCCGCAGGTGGGCGGATCGTGCCGCAGCTCTGGCACATGGGCGCGATCCGCCAGGTGGGCACCGGGCCGTATCCGGACGCACCCAGTCTGCGGCCGTCCGGCGTATGGGGTCCGACCGAGAAAGCGATGATGCCGCCCGAGTATCTTGCGGCCATGGCGGCCCCGACCGAGCCGATGACCGAGGAGGATATTGCCGACGTTATCGCGGGTTTCGCGCGCAGCGCCGCCAATGCGCGTGCCGCCGGGTTCGATGGCATCGCCATCCATGGCGCGCATGGCTACCTGCTCGACAGCTTCGCCTGGCGGCACACCAACTTGCGCTCCGATCGATGGGGCGGGGAGGCGGCGCATCGCTCGCGCATCGGGGCCGAAGTGATACGTGCGATCCGTGGCGCAATCGGGCCGGACCTGCCGATCTTCTATCGGTGGTCGCAATGGAAATTACATGATTATGAGGCACGCAGCGCGGAAACGCCGGATGAACTAGGAGCGCTGCTGGCGCCGCTCGTGGACGCGGGCGTCGACGTGTTCGACGTCAGCACCCGCGTCTTCAGCCGGCCGGCATTCGCCGGCTCCGAGTTGACGCTCGCCGGATGGACGCGGCGGCTGACCGGCCGCGCGACAATGGCCGTTGGCGGCGTGGGCCTGAGCAAGGACCTGCAGAGCTCGTTCGGCGGCGGAACCGTCGCGGTGGATAATCTGGAACGGGTCGAGGCGCTGATGGAAGCAGGTGAGTTCGACCTGATCGCAGTGGGACGGTCGCTGCTGGTCGACCCGCGATGGGTCGAGAAGGTCCGGCACAGGTCCGGTTTCATGCCGTTCGACCTCGCTGCCTACGCCACGCTTTCGTGACTCATGCCGCCTGACCCGGAGGATCCAATGACGTCGATCGAGCAGCTTCTAGCCCTGGAGGACATCAAGGCGCTCAAGGCCCGTTATTGCCGGCTGATGGACACCAAGCTGTGGGACGCGTGGGGTGAGGTGTTCGCCGAGGACGCGCTCATGGATGTCAGCGACGATGTCGACGAGAGTGTGGCGCCGCCGTTCATCAGCGGTCGGGGGGCGATCGTCGCCCAGGTTCGCACGCTGGTCGACGCAGCCAAGACCACCCATCATGTGCACAGCCCGGAAATCACGTTCGAGAGCGACGTTGCCGCTACCGGCATCTGGGCGATGCAAGATCGGGTGGTATGGAAGGCCGGGGAGGCGCCGATCCCGGTGCTCGCCTTAACCGGCTACGGGCATTACCACGAGCGTTACATAAAATTCGATGGAAGATGGTTGATCGCCTCGCTGAAGCTGTCCCGGCTGAACCTGGAGTTCGAGCCGCTTCCAGCCTAAACGGTTGCTGACCAGCTACGCCGGAGCCTGCTGTCGCGCGCGCAGCGCAGCAGGTGTGGGACGAGTTTCCACCTCGTCCTCAGGCTTTGTACCGGTCGGCTTATTCTTCGGTATCCGGTCAAAAGGGGAATTATCGTTGCGTCGTGCTTCATATCGAGAGGGTGGATGCCAATACGTATCGATCGATACCGGAGCCACGCTGCTGTAAGGCAGCGCGGCCTGGGATCAGGATGTTTTCGGCGTCAGGTGGCGAGGTAGGGGCGGAGCAGCGCCAGGTCCTCGTCGGACAAGCGGTCCGAGGCGGTCTGGGCCTGGTGCCAGTAGGGATAAAGCAACGGCGGCCGGCTGACCGCTTCCAGCGTGGCGATCTCTTCCGGCGTCAGTTCGAGGTCGGCGGATTTGAGATTGTCGACGAGTTGCGCGTCGGTGCGGGCGCCGACGACCACGGTGCTCACGGCGGGCCGTGTCAGCAGCCAGGCAAGTGCCACCTGGGCAGCGGAAACACCGCGCGCCTCGGCGACCGTCACCAGCGCCTCGACGATGTCATACAGCGCGTCCGTGTCTCGGATTGGCGGCTCGGTCCATTCGGCGAGTTGCCGCGTACCCTCGGGCGTCGCCTGGCCGCGGCGATGCTTGCCCGACAGCAGTCCGCCGGCGAGCGGGCTCCACACCATGATCCCCAGGCCCTGGTCGAGGGATGCCGGTATCAGCTCGTATTCCGCTTCGCGCGCCTGCAGCGTGTAGTGGATCTGCTGGCTGATCGGGCGTGCCAGGTGGTTACGCTCGACGATCGCCATCGCCTTCATCAGGTGCCAGGCGGAGAAGTTCGAGATGCCGACGTAACGGACCTTGCCGGAGCGGACGAGATAATCGAGCGCCTCCATGGTTTCCTCCAGCGGCGTCACCCCGTCGCGCTGGTGCAACTGATAGAGATCGATGTAGTCGGTGCGCAGCCGCTTCAGGCTGGCCTCGCAGGCACGAATCAGGTGGTGGCGCGAGGAGCCGGCATCGTTCGGGTTCTTGCTCATCGCGAAGCGTACCTTGGTCGCGATCAGCACATCCTCGCGCTTTCCGTGCAGCGCCTCGCCGACGATTTCCTCGGACAGGCCGGTGGAATAGATGTCGGCAGTGTCGATCAGGTTCACACCGGCGTCGAGACACAGATCGATCTGCCGTCGCGCGCCTGCAAGATCGGTGGAGCCGACCTTTGCGAACGGGCCGGTGCCGCCGAAGGTCATCGTACCGAGCGTGAGCACCGAGACCTTCAGTCCGGATCTTCCAAGTGTGCGATATTGCATGGACGTTTCCTTTTTTCGTTACCCGGCGACGTCGCGAAGATGACGACGGATGTCGCGAGAACGATATCCTGGCCGAGAGGGTTTTATTCGAGCCCGCGTTTTGCCGCGGCGATCGCCATCAAGCTATGGAAGCTTGGCAGATGCCGTCATGACGAACATGACGCCGATCAGGTCAGGCGATCAAGCCGGCGCAGCGCGGGAAACCACCGCATCCACAGGCCGGCGATCACCAGCGTGCCGACGCCGCCGACCACCACCGCTTGCGTGGTGCCGATCAATGCGGCGACGCTGCCGCTCTCGAACTCGCCAAGCTGGTTCGAGGTGACGATGAACAGCAGGTTCACCGCCGAGACCCGGCCGCGCATGTCCTCCGGTGTGCCGATCTGCACCAGCGTCGAGCGCACCAGCACGCTGACCACGTCGGCCGCACCGAGGATCGCCATCGCCAGGATCGACAGCGGCAGCCAGTGCGAGATCCCGAACACGATGGTCGCAAGCCCGAACACGAACACGGCGGCAAACATCAGCATGCCGGCATGGCGCCGGATCGGCCAGCGGGCCAGCAGCAGCGACACCACGAGTGCCCCGATCGCCGGTGAACCGCGCAGAACACCGAGCCAGAACGGGCTGCCATGCAGGATGTCGAGCGCATAGACCGGCAGCAGGGCCGTCGCCCCGCCGAGCAGCACCGCGAACAGGTCGAGTGAGATCGCACCCAGCAGTTGCGGTCGCGAGCGGATGAAGGCGAGTCCGCCGAACACGCTGGCCAGCGTGATCGGGCCACGTGGACGCGGGGGTGATTCGAGCCGCACCAGGCTCATTCCGATCGCCGCCAGCACGAACATCGCCGTGCAGACGAGATACGCCTTGCCTGGCCCCGCCATGTAGAGAAGTCCGCCGGCCGATGGGCCGACGATGGTCGCCATCTGAAACAGCGACGAACTCAGTGCCGCCGCCTTCGGGAACACAGAGGCAGGAACCAGGCTCGGCAGCATCGCCTGCAGGCTCGGACCCTCGAACGCCTTCGCCGCGCCGAACAGCGCGACGACCCCGAAGATCATGCCCGGGGTCAGCAGATGCCGGAAGGTGCCCCAAGCCAGCCCGAGGCCGCACAGCGCCTCCAGGACCTGGCACACCATGGCGACGCGACGGCGGTCGAACCGGTCCGCGACCTGTCCCGATACGAACACCAGGGCCAGCATCGGCAGGAACTGCGCCAGCCCGATCAACCCGAGCGTGAGCGGCCGGTGGGTGATCGAGTAGGCCTGCCAACCGATCGCCACTGCCTGGATCTGGAAGCCCAGCGACGACAGGGTCCGGCACGACAGGAAGGCGATCAGTCCGGGGTGGTGGAGGAGCGCGCGGTCCGTGCCGCTCGGAAGTTCAGTCTCGGTCAACAAGCAACTCCGGACGGCGCGCCCGATGAGCGATATTGGCGCCGATCACACCCACCAGGATCACCAGCGCCATCGGCACCATGCTGATGTTGGAGAAGATGCCCATCACCACGCCGCTCAGCGCGCCGAACGAGAACTGCAGCGTTCCCAGCAGGGCCGAGGCGCTGCCGGCATGGCGTGCATGGGCGGTCAGCGCGAGCACGACTGCGTTGGGAGTCAGGAAACCGAGCGATGCCATGACCCACATGATCGGCAGGGCGGCGGCTAGGATGCTGCCGTGCGCACCGGCCAGCCCGGTCATGACCACGAAATTCAATGATATCGCGGCCCCGGTCATCGACATGATGCCGAAGCCGAGCATCCGCTCGACCCCGACGCGGCCGACGATCCGCGCGTTCACCTGCGTGCCCAGAATGTAGAAGAAGGCGTTGATCCCGAACATGATGCCGAAGCCGGTCGGGGTGAAATGCAGGATCTGCTCGAACACGATCGGCGTGCCGGACAGGTAGGCGAACACCACGAAGCTGGAGAAGCCGCAGATGCAGGTGTTGGTCAGGAACACCCGCTCGTTGAAGATCGAGATATAGCGGCCGAGCACCTCGACCGGAGCCAGGTGCAGCCGCATCGATCGAGGCAGCGTGTCGGGCAGGGTCAGATACACGATCGCCAGCGACACCACGCCGTAGAAGGTCGCGATCCAGAAGATCCAGCGCCAGTTGGCGATCGTCAGCACCAGTGCGCCGAGCGATGGCGCCAGCACCGGCACCACGCCGAGCACCAGGGTAAGCTGCGACATCAGCTTGGCGCCCTGGGTGCCGGTAGCGACATCGCGAACGATGGCGCGCGGGATGACCATGCCGGCCGAGCCGCCGAGCGCTGCCAGGAACCGGCAGGCGCTGAAACTCCAGAGATCGTGGCTGATGGCACAGCCGATCGAGCCGATCGTGTAGATCGCGAGCCCGGCCAGCAGCGGCAGCTTGCGGCCCCAGCGGTCGGATGCCGGCCCCTGGGTGAACTGGCCGACCGCGAGGCCGACGAACCATGCCGCCAACGTAATTTGCGCCGAGCCGCTGCCTGACCCAAGCGCCCGTTCCAGGGTCGGGAAGGCGGGCAGGTACATGTCGGTCGATAACGGACCGACCGCGCTCAGCGAGCCCAGTAGGATGATGAGCCAGGCAGGCATGTGGCCGTCCTGGAAGATTTTCCGCACTTCCGGCGCGTTGGCGGTGGTCTGGCTTATCGCTGGGGTTGTCATGGTAACGGGCCGGCTCGACTAGCCGCCGGTACCCCCGACCGTCAGGCCCATCATCTTCAAGGTCGGCTGGCCCACGCCCACAGGCACGCCCTGGCCGTTCTTGCCGCAGGTGCCGATGCCTGGATCGAGCGCCATGTCGTTGCCGATCATGCTGACCTTGGTCATCGCGTCGGGACCGTTTCCGATCAGGGTGGCACCGCGCACCGGAGAAGTGATGCGGCCATCCTCGATCAGGTAGGCCTCGCTGGCGGCGAACACGAACTTGCCGGAGGTGATGTCGACAGAACCACCGCCGAAATTGACCGCGTACAGGCCCTTCTTGACCGAACGGATCATCTCGTCCGGGCTATGATTGCCGTTCAGCATGACGGTGTTGGTCATGCGCGGCATCGGCATGTGCGCATAGGATTGGCGACGGCCGTTCCCGGTCGGCGCCACCTTCATCAGGCGGGCGTTCATGCGGTCCTGAATGTAGCCGGTCAGAATGCCATCCTCGATCATCACGGTACGGCTCGCCGGCGTGCCTTCATCATCGATGGTCAGGCTGCCGCGACGATCGGGCAGGGTGCCGTCATCGATGATGGTGACGCCTTTGGATGCCACCTGCTTGCCGACCAGGCCGGAGAAGGCGGACGTCCCCTTGCGGTTGAAATCGCCTTCGAGACCATGTCCGACCGCCTCGTGCAGCAGGATGCCGGGCCAGCCATTGCCGAGCACGACTTCCATCTCGCCGGCCGGGGCAGGGCGGCTGTCGAGATTGACCAGGGCCTGGCGTACGGCCTCGTCGGCGGCGTGCTTCCAGGTCGTCTCGTTCAGCACCCGCTCATAGGCGAACCGGCCGCCGGTGCCGTAGCTGCCGCTTTCGCGACGGCCATCCTTTTCCATCACCACCGACACGTTGAGCCGAACCAGCGGACGGATGTCAGCGACCCGGTTGCCGTCGGCGCGCAGGATCTGCACGGCCTGCCATTCGGCCGCGAGCGAGGCCATCACCTGGACCACGCGGCTGTCGCGGCCGCGTGCATAGGCATCGATCTCGGACAGAAGCGCCGCCCGCACGGCGAACTCGGCCTCGCGCAGCGGATTGGCATCGCCATACAGATGCGCGTTCGTCGCACGAGGCGTGTCCGCAACGATACCGCTGCGGCCGGCACGGACCTGGCCGACGATGGTGGCTGCGCGGCCCAGCGCGCTTTCGCTGATCTCGTCGGAATGGGCATAGCCGGCCTCGTCGCCGAGCACCGCGCGCAGTCCGAAGCCGCTCGACGTGTCGAAGCTGGCCGAGCGGATCACGCCCTCTTCCAGGCTGATGAATTCGCTTTCGCGGTATTCGAGGAACAACTCGCCATCGTCGGTGCCGGCGAGTGCCGTGACCAGGATGCGCTCGGCATCGGCGCGATCGAGCGTCGAGCCGGGACGGTCGAAGAATAGCTGGTCGGTGGTGGCTAGGGCGCTCATGGACGATCCGATCGTGGCAGGCGGCCCATCGGGGCGCCGACACCGCGCAGGCGGTGCAAGGTAAACAGCGTGACGCTCAACAGGATGGCGGCGAAGGTCTGGTGCAGGGTACCGGCCCAGGCCGGCACCACAAGAATTAATGTGGTGATGCCGAGCACGTATTGCGCGAGGACGGTCCAGCCCAACAGCATCAAGGCATCATGGGCACGCTTGGTCAGGCTCGACCGCAGCCCGATGATCAACGCGCCGCCGACGGTCAGCACCGTCAGTGTGGCGAGGACTCGATGGTCGAACTGCACGGCGCCCAGGTTCTGGAACCAGTTGCGCCAGAAAGGATGAAGCAATCCGTAATGCGGCGGCAGCAGGTGGCCGTCCATGGTCGGGAAGCTGTTGTAGACGAAGCCCGCATGGGTTCCGGCGGTGAAGCCTCCGGCAACGACGGTGACGGCGAGCACGCACGCGGCCGTTGCCATCAGTCGCCGCGTCCAGATGGCACCCGCCGAGCCGGCAATCGGCTCCGGAACCGGCTGGCGCACCGAGAAGGCGGTCCACAGGATCGCGGCGTAGAGGGCGAAGGCAAAGCTCAGATGCAGCACCAGCTTGGCCGGTGCGACGGCGATGCTGTCGGGATCGAAGCCTGACGCCACCATGAACCAGCCGATCGCGCCCTGCAGCCCGCCGAGCACGAAGAACAGCAGCAGCCTGGCGATCATCCGCCAGCCGATCGCCCCGGTGACCGCAAAGAACACCAGCGGCACGAACAGCACGAGGCCGATCATCCGGCCCCAGAACCGGTGAATCCATTCGAGCCAGAATATGTGCTGGAACCCGGCGAGCCCGAAACCCTGGTGCTCGAGCCGGTATTGCGGGATCTGCTGATACAGCGCGAACAGATGTTCCCACTGCGCATGGGTAAGGGGCGGCACGATGCCGGACAGGGGCTTCCATTCCATGATGGACAGGCCCGATCCGGTCAGCCGCGTGGCCCCTCCCAGCGCGATCATGCCGAGCAGCATGAAGCAGATGGCGAACAGCCAGTTGGATACGCGGCGATCGTTGCGGGTCGGGGAGGTCGAACCCGCATCGAGCCGCCTGTGGAAACGCGAGGCGCGCGGCGGCAGGCCGTGGGAAGCGATCGTGTCGGAAGGCATGCATGGATGTAAGGCTCGCCCTTGCATGCCCGCAAGAGGATGGCGGACCATTCATGTCAGCTTGTGAAGCGGCGGGCGCGATGCTACCGGCCAAGCCATGTCGTTGCATTGGTCCGCCAGCCCTTCGTCCGAGCCCGCAGGTATCGTCGTCGGGTCCGGACCGCTAGCGGGGCGGCTCATCAAGCCGATCCTGCTGCTGCTGGTGCTGGTGCTGCTCGGAGTGTTGCTGCGCCATCTGCCGGGAGCGCAGGGCGGCCTGCTGCCGACCGTTTCCGTGCTTCGGGATGGACTGATCGGCCGGCTGTTGTTCCTGATCGCGGGAACGGTCGTATGCACGGTCGGGATGCCGAGGCAGGTCGTGTGTTTTGCAGGTGGGATCGCCTATGGGCTGCTGCCCGGCCTGCTGTTGTCCAGCGTCGCCACGGTTGCCGGTTGCCTGATCGGGTTTCTGTGGGCGCGTCTCGCGGCCCGCGACTGGGCGCGCCGCCGTCTGGAGCATCGTGCCGGTGGCTGGCTGGCCCGGCTCGACCGGTTCGTGTCGAAACACCCGTTCAGCGCGATTTTGACGATCAGGCTGCTGCCGGTCGGAAGCAGCCTGGCGCTCAATCTTGCAGCCGGCGTGCTGGAGGTCGGCACGCTGCCGTTCCTGGCCGCCACCATGCTCGGCAGCCTGCCACAAACGCTGATCTTTACCTTGCTCGGGTCCGGCACACGGATTGGTCACACCACTCAGGTTGTGCTGGCGATCCTGCTGTTCGCGGTATCCGGGTGCCTCGGCGTGATGCTGCTGCGTCGGCAGAATGTAACAATCGGCTGATACAACCACGTAAGTCTTGCAATTCACTTATGTGTTATATCGCGAAGTCGTTATAAGAGGGTTCCAGGACCCTCATGCCTTGGCAGCGGCAACCCGGATCGTTTTTGGCTGCGGCAATGTCCGTGGCCGTCTGCACCCCGGTGGTGATCCTGGTCGGCTATGTCTCTTCGACCCTGTCGCAGGTCCGCAGGACGTTCGGTTCCGAGAGCATCGATGTTTCCGAACCGCATGTGCTGGCCATCGCGACCAGCGCGTTCGCCCTCGTCACGTCCCTGATCGGGGCATGGCTGCTGTTCAGGGCCTGGACCCGGCTACGTGCGGCGGAAGCGCAACAGCGGGTGCTGGCTCTGCAACTGACCACAAGTCTGGACAGCCTCGCGCAAGGTATCGCGGTGTTCGCAGGCGACCACAGGCTGCGTCACTGGAATCCGAGCTTCGCCGAACTGCTGGAACTGCCGCCGTCACTGCTCCGGGCCGGCATGCCGTACGGCGCCATCGTTCGCCTCCTGCGCGACCGCTGTGATGATCTCCGGGAGGAGGAGCCGGCGCGGGCGTTCCCGACCGCCCTCGAACCAGTCGATTTTCAGGCGCCGAAGGTGAGGGAATATATCGGATCAGGCGATCGGCACCTGGAGATCAGGTCGGTCCCGATGGAGACCGGCGGTCTGGTGCTCACGATCGGCGACATGACCGAACGCGTCCGCAACGAGCGGGCCCTGCTCCAGTCGCAGAAGATGCGGGCGATCGGCCAGCTCGCCGGGGGTATCGCGCACGACTTCAACAATTTGCTGACCGTCATTGTCGGCAATATCGAGGCAGTGCAGCTCGAACTTGGTTCGACATCCTCCGCCGGTTCGAATTCCGGTCTGTACCAGCATCTGGGCAATCGTCTGGGCCAGGCGGCCGGTGCGGCGGATCGCGGCGCCGGTCTGTCCCGCCAGTTGCTGTCCTTCGCCCGACGTCAGCCGCTGGTGCCCGAGCTGGTCGATCTGGCGCAGTTGCTGCCGGATCTGATGCCGTTGCTGAGCCGCACCCTGGGCGAGCGCATCGAGATCCGGCTTGACCAGCCGGACGGCGAATGGCTGGTGACGATCGACCCCATCCAGCTCGAAAGCGCCATCCTGAACCTGGCGCTGAACGCGCGCGACGCGATGCCGCATGGCGGCGTGCTGACCATCCGGCTCGCACCTGGCCCGGCCGACCCGGTTGTGCCGCTCGAAGCGGTGGCCGGCAGCCGTCGGGATGCCATCGAGCTCTCCGTTACCGATACCGGCCAGGGCATGACCGAGGCTGTGGTATCGCAGGCGTTCGAGGCGTTCTTCACGACCAAGGCCGATCGTGGCGGCACCGGGCTCGGACTGGCCACGCTGTCCGCGTTCGCGACGCAGTCCGGTGGGGCGGCGACGCTGGCATCGCGGCCGGGGCTCGGCACGACGGTGACGATCATGCTGCCGCGCGCCGTCGGCGCCGTCCCGGGCGGTCCGTCGCGAGCGTTGATGCCCTCGGCGATCCCGCGCGGCGAGGGCCGCATTCTACTGGTCGAGGATGCGGCGGATGTGCGGCGGATCGTCGCCGATACGTTACGGACACTCGGCTACCGCGTCAGCGAGGCCGAGGATGGCTGCACGGCATTGCGCATGCTGAAAGACTGCTCCGGCCGGATCGACCTGTTACTGACCGATATCGGCCTTCCGGGTGCGCTCGACGGCATTGCGCTGGCCGAACAGTCGATGCAACTGCGACCGGGCATCCGTGTCCTCTATATGTCCGGCTACGGCGACGGAACCGGCGAAAATTCGAATCGGCGCCGCGTCCCGGCGGGCCGCTTGATCGGCAAGCCGTTCAAGCGCGAGCAACTGGCACGGGCGGTCTACGAGATGCTGCGCAGCTCGGGCAATGCAGCGGCTGCCTAAGGCGGCCGGCCCGGCAGGCGCGCCGCTGTTCTTGCCGATGTCCCGCGGAACGGGTAGAGCCCGGCTGCACAGAAGGAGGGGAGCTCGCGGCATCGTCCGGGCTCCGTCGATCGATGGACTTGAAGGCAATGGACCTCAAGGAGCACATCCGCGGCATTCCGGATTTTCCGAAGCCCGGCATCCTGTTCTACGATATCTCGACGCTGCTGCGGAATGCCGATGCGTGGCAGGTGGCGATGGGACGGCTCGCGCACGCTGTCGCGCCGGCCCAGCCCGACCTGCTGGCAGGGGTCGAATCACGCGGCTTCCTGATGGCGGCGCCTTTGGCGAGCAAGCTCGGCTGCGGGTTTCTGATGCTGCGCAAGCCCGGCAAGCTGCCCGGCAAGACGGTCTCGGTCGATTACGAGCTCGAGTACGGCCAGGACAGCCTGCACATCCAGGCCGATGCGATCCGGCCCGGACAACGTGTCGTGGTGGTGGACGATCTGCTGGCAACCGGCGGCACATTGGCGGCGGCGATCCAGCTCCTGCGCAAGGTCGGCGCCGACGTCACTGCGGCAGCGGTCATCATCGAGATCCTGTCGCTGAAGGGCCGCGAGAAGCTGGGCGTGCCGACGACGGCGCTGGTCAGTTACGAATCCTGAAGCTTTCCGGGTCTATTTGCTGAAGGCGCGCACCGCGTTCGAGGGAGCATGACATGATCCAGGACTACGAACTGATCGTCATCGGCAGCGGTCCGTCCGGTCGCCGTGCGGCGGTGCAGGCAGCCAAGCTCGGGAAGTCCGTCCTGGTCATCGAGAAAACGTCGCGGCTCGGCGGCGTCTCGGTTCATACCGGAACGATTCCGTCCAAGACCTTGCGCGAGACCGTGCTCAATCTGACCGGTTGGCGCGAACGCGGCTTCTACGGCCTCGCCTACCGGGTGAAACAGGATATCGCTGCCGGCGACCTGACCATCCGGCTGACCAAAACCCTCGATCATGAAGTCGAGGGGCTGAAGCATCAGTTCATCCGCAATCACGTGCACATGATGCACGGAAGCGCGTGCTTCATCGACAGCCATTCGCTCGAGGTGACGCTGGATGCCGGCGAGACCCAGATCGTGCGTGGCCAGAGGATCGTGATCGCCGTGGGCACGCGGCCGCATCGTCCGGACAGTGTGCCGTTCAATGGCACCACCGTGGTCGACAGCGACGGCATCATCGACCTGAAGAAGCTGCCCAACAGCCTGGCGGTGATCGGGGCCGGCGTGATCGGAGTGGAGTATGCGACCATCTTCAGCGCGCTCGACGTGCGGGTCACGCTGATCGAGCCGCGCGAGAGCTTTCTCGACTTCATCGATCGTGAACTGCTGGCAGAGTTCATCCACCAATTGCGCGATCGCGGGGTGACGTTCAGGCTGGGCGATCCGGTGGAGTCCATCAACATGGAGCACGGCCAGCCGATCGTGATGCTGGCCGGCGGCCGGCGCGTGCGTGCCGAGATGGTGCTCTACACCGCGGGCCGGGTCGGCAATATCGAGACGCTGGCGCTCGACCGGTGCGGCATCGCGGTCGACAACCGGGGCCGGATCACCGTCGATCCCGACACCTATCAGACGGTGGTTCCGCATATCTATGCGACCGGCGACGTGATCGGCTTTCCGAGCCTCGCCTCGACCTCGATGGAGCAGGGCCGCATCGCCGCGTGCCACGCCTTCGGCGAAGCGGTCCCGCCGCCGCCGAAATTCTTTCCCTACGGTATCTACTCGGTGCCGGAAATTTCGACCGTCGGCATGACCGAGGAAGAAGTCAGGCAGCGCCACATCCCCTACGAAACCGGCGTGGCGCGCTTCAGCGAGACCTCGCGCGGCCACATCATGGGGCTGCAGGGCGGATTGCTGAAAATGATCGTGTCGCTCAAGACGCGAAAACTGCTCGGTGTTCATATCGTCGGCGAGGGTGCGACCGAACTCGTCCATATCGGGCAGGCAGTGCTCAACCTGCACGGCACGCTGGACTACTTCCTGGAAAACACCTTCAACTATCCGACGCTGGCGGAGGCGTACAAGATTGCCGCCCTCGATGCCTGGAACCGCATGACACCTCGCGCGGCCGGCCGCGAGGAAGCGGAAATCGAAAATACCGAGCAGGCCGACGTAACGTATTAGCGGCGCGGTCCCGATGTCGAACCCATGATCCGGTCCGAGCGCCGGAGACTCAAGTGTCGGCCAAGACGTGCCGGCAATCTGGTAGCACCGTGGACCTTCGGCGCCAGTTGGCTATCCGAGGATGGTCTGGCAGCCTGGTTCAGGGACCGTTTGATTCGATAATCGATGCCGGATCCGTCTCCGATTCCCGACCGTCACTGGTTTGCGGTACTTTCTGCTGCGCCGAGCCCGCAAGCCGGCTAGTGCGGCTTGTCGACGAACTGTTCGAGCCAGTGGATGGTGTAGTCGCCGGCCCGAAACTCCGGGTCGGCGAGGATACGCTGGTGCAGCGGGATCACCGTCTTGATGCCCGAGATCACGAACTCGTCGAGCGCGCGCTGCATCCGGGCGATCGCCTCGGGACGGGTCGGCGCATGCACGATCAGCTTGGCGACCATGCTGTCGTAGTACGGCGGCACCACGTAGCCGGCATACAATGCGCTGTCGATCCGTACGCCCAGGCCGCCCGGGGGATGGAACACGGTGACGCGGCCAGGAGTCGGCATGAAGGTGTCCGGATCCTCGGCGTTGATCCGGCACTCGATCGCATGGCCCTCGAAACGGACCTGCTCCTGCGTGTAGCCGAGCGGCTGGCCGGCAGCGATGCGGATCTGCTCGCGCACCAGGTCGACGTTGCACACCATCTCGGTGATCGGATGCTCGACCTGCAGCCGCGTGTTCATCTCGATGAAGGCGAACTGGCCGTCCTGGTACAGGAACTCGAGCGTGCCCGCATTGCGGTAGCCGAGCTTTTTCAGCGCCGAGGTCGCGGTCTCGCCGATCGCGCGGCGTTCGTCCGGGGTGAGGGCAGGGGAGCCGGCCTCTTCGAGCAGCTTCTGGTGACGGCGCTGCAGCGAGCAGTCGCGCTCGCCGAAATGCACCACGGCGCCATAATTATCGGCCATGATCTGCAGTTCGATATGGCGCGGCTTGTCGAGATACTTCTCGAGATACACTTCGTCGTTGCCGAACGCGGCCTTGGCCTCGGTGCGGGCGACGCGCCAGGCTTCCTCGATGTCGTTCGCCGTCTCGGCGACCTTCATGCCGCGTCCGCCACCGCCGGCGGCAGCCTTGATCAGCACCGGATAGCCGATCTCGGCCGCGACCGTGCGGGCGGCGTCCAGGTCGGCCAGCGCGCCGTCCGAACCCGGCACCAGCGGCACGCCAAGGCTGCGCATGGCGGTTTTCGCAGTGATCTTGTCGCCCATCATCCGGATATGGTCGGGCGACGGTCCGATGAAGGTGAGGCCGTGCGCCTCGACCGCCTCGGCGAACCCGGCATTCTCGGACAGGAAACCGTAGCCCGGATGGATCGCGTCGGCGCCGCACAGATGCGCCGCGGTCAGGATCGCCGGGATGTTGAGGTAGCTGTCGCGCGATGCGGGCGGGCCGATACAGACGCTCTCGTCCGCCAGCCGCACGTGCATCGCCTCGGCGTCGGCGGTCGAGTGGACCGCCACGGTGCGTATGCCGAGCTCGCGGCAGGCGCGCAGCACCCGGAGCGCGATCTCGCCGCGGTTGGCAATCAGGATCTTGTCGAACATCAGGCGGCGATCACTCGATGACCGCCAGGACTTCGCCGAACTCGACCGGCGAGCCGGAAGTGACCAGCAGCTTCTTCAGGGTTCCGGCGCGTGGTGCCTTGATCTGGTTGAAGGTCTTCATCGCCTCGATCAGCATCAGCGTCTGTCCGGCGGTGACCGCATGGCCTTCGATCACGAAGGCGGGCGCACTGGGCTCGGGCGACAGATAGGCCACGCCGACCATCGGGCTGGTGACCGCACCAGGGTGCTTGGAGAAATCGGCCGGATCGGCGACCGCCGTCACGGCGACCGGCGTGAGCGCAAGTCCGGAGCCGGACGGAGCGGCATAGGCCTGCACCATCTGTGCCGGTGCACGGACAACGCGAATGCGGCTGTCCTTCTCCGCGACCTCGATCTCGGTCAGACCGGTCTCGGTCAGGATCTGGGCCAGTGCGCGGATCGCATCCACGTCGACGGGCAGGCGGCTCATCGTTCGTCCTCGTCCATGATGATGTCGGCCAGCGCTGTCAGCGCCAGCGCGTATCCACGCACCCCGAGCCCGCAGATCACGCCCACAGCCGCCTGGCTGACATAGGAGTGTCGACGGAATTCCTCGCGACGGTGGATGTTGGAGATATGCACCTCGACGACCGGCAAGGCGACGGCGGTCAACGCGTCGAGCAGCGCGATCGAGGTGTGGGTATAGGCGCCCGGGTTGATCAGGATCCCGCGTGCACGGCCGCGGCATTCCTGCACCCAGGACACCAGCTCGCCTTCGCCGTTGGTCTGGCGGAAGTCGATCGCGACATCCAGGCGCTCGGCAGCCTGCACGCAGATCTGCTCGACATCGTCGAGAGTCGCCCGGCCGTAGACGGCGGGTTCGCGCAGACCGAGCATGTTGAGGTTGGGGCCGTTCAATACGGCGATGAGCGGAGGCGTCATTGTTACGCGGCGTTAGCATGTCGCCAGCGGTGCTCCAAGGGCATCCGGTCCACATGACTGCGATCGCGACATCGATGCAACGCTGTTGCCGATGGCACACGGGTGCTTAGGTGCGCCGCACAATATAACGTTGATGTCCACCCAATAAAGTCATCTTCTTCTTCGTCTCGAAATCCCTGATGCTGTCATCGGAAATGCGACCCCAAAGGATATAAAGCACTTTTTATGTTCTGTTCAGGTTTCGACCGCATTATTCGGGCTTGATCTTCTGGTTGGGTACGCCTCTAGTATTCATGAACGGTGCGGGGACGAACCAATCGTGCGATCGACGAGCTTGCGACCTCAGAGCAACAGGGCCCTTGCCCTCTCCGCGACTCAGATCGCCTCGTTGGCCGTGGCCGCCTTCCTGGGCCTTGGTTTCTCTGCTTCCTTCGCGGCGACTGTCGCTGTCCAACCGACAAGCTGGGCCGGTGCAGTCCATTCGCGGCTGGCCGAGCAGGCGGCGCTCGATCCCGCTACCGACGCATCGAATTCAGCTTCGGTCGCGCCTCATCATCCGGTAACGGCCTGGGCGCGGGCTGTCGAAGCGCGCTTTGCCCTGCACGCCCATCATGTCGCGGAAGCTGGCCGGTCGGCACTTGCCTGGTCGGAAAGCGGCGTGGCGAGCTGGTATGGCCGTGACCATGCCGGTCGTCGCACGTCCAGTGGCGCCCGGTTCGATCCGATGCAGTTGACCTGCGCCCATCCGACCCTGCCGCTCGGCACGAAGGTGCTGGTAACCTCAGACACGACAGGCCGCTCGGTCGTGGTGACGGTCAATGATCGCGGCCCGTTCGGTGGCCGCATCGTCGATCTTTCACGCGCGGCAGCGGCCCGAATCGGTATGCTCGGCAGCGGCGTGGCGAGCGTCACCCTGCAACAGGCGACGCCCGAAGTCGTCGAAGTGGCCCAGGCCGCTGCCGACGACACCAACGATCAGGCGCTGCTGGCGGGCGACGACATGGTCAGTCGTCCGCAACATGGTCAGCCACATACGCACCTCGCCGGCCGATAGGTCTCGGCGTTCCGGCAGTGCTGTCCATTGCCGTCTGTAGCTCGAGCTCGGCATTCAGTTCGGCGCCCAGCAGGACCACGTAAGCCGTTACGAAGAACCACATCATGATGCCGACCACCGCGCCAAGCGGACCATAGGTCGCGTCGTAGCTGGCCACGTGCCCCACATAGTACGAAAATCCGATCGAGGCGAGCAGCCAGAGCAGGGTGGCGACTGTCGAACCGGGCGTGATCCAGTGCCAGCTCGCGACTCGTCTCGATGGGCCGAACCGGTAGAGCAGCGAGAATGCCGAACCGACGAACAGCAGCATGACCAGCGGACTACCGAGCCTGAGCAGGGTCTGTGTGCCGGCCTCGACGGCCTCGAAACCGAAATGCTCGGGAATGAATTCGAGCACCGCCGGCAGGAACACCAGAAGGGCAACCGCAAGCGCCGCGCCGAGGATCGCGCAGAGCGTCATGCTGAGGGCCGTGATCTGGAACCGCACGAACGACCGGGTTTCCGCTTCCTCATAGGCGATGTTGAGGGCGGCGATCATCGACTTGGTGCCGGCCGAGGCGGACCACAGGGTGATCAGGGTGCCGATGATCAGGCTGATGGTCAGTGTGCCACGTGGTTGGGTGACGAGCGTATGCACCCGCTCCGAAATCAACTGGAAGGCCGGACGCGGCAGCAGGTTGCGCAACACCCGAAGCTGCGGCTCGACGGTATTCGGATCGAACGCCAGTCCATACACCGACACCATCGTGCTGATCGCCGGGAACAAGGCAAGCGTCGCATAAAAGGCGCAGCCTGCCGCCGCGAGGCCGATCCGGTCGGATATCATTTCGGAAAACGTGCGCTTGAGCACCTTCTTCCAGCCGGCCCACGGGATGTGGGTCGGTTGTTTCGCACCCCGGCCAAGTTCGCGGTCGGCGTCCGATGGGATGATTGTCGTCTCGGACACGTCGTCCCGGCCGCCGGGCGTCTGGTCGGGTCGATCGTCACTGTCGGATATCGGGTGTTTCACCAGTGCCTGCTTGAGGCTCTGTCCCCGTTCCTGTGCCATGCAAAGCTCCCGGTGATCGATTTGCCCTGTCTCCGGGCGGCTCGTCATGCAGTTGAAACAACGTCCAGGAACCGAAATCGGTTGCGGTTGCAGGCCGGTACCAGCTGCAATCGGCGTCCCCTTGAAAAATCCTGAATCTCCTGTTGCATCAGGGATCGGGTTGCCTCATATCCCTGCTCCCACGCAGCAACGCACGTGCCACTGGCCCTCAGAGGTTACGCAACGACGTCAAGCGTTCTGGCAATCGGGTTTCCTTGTGGGACCGATCTTGGTCGCTGGTCCGTTAGACCGTTTCGCAACTTGTCCGCTGTCTCGACAGGCGGATGACAACTGGAGGATGGGTGCGATGACCCCTAAAATCGCGTCTTTTCTGGCTGATCGCATACCAGCAACCCCCTGCCTGGTCGTCGATGTCGACCAGGTCGAGCTGCGCTATTGCGAGCTCGAAGCGGCCCTGCCGCTCGCCCGTATCTATTATGCCGTGAAGGCGAATCCGGCCCAGCCGATCCTGCAGCGGCTGGTGTCGCTCGGCTCCTGCTTCGACGCTGCCAGCTGGGAAGAGGTCAGTCTCTGCCTCGAGGCCGGTGCCGATGCGTCCGCGATCTCGTTCGGCAACACCATCAAGAAGGTGAGCGCCATCGCCAGTGCGCATGCCGCCGGTGTCAGCATGTTCGCGTTCGACTGCGACGAGGAGTTGGACAAGCTGGCGGTCCATGCGCCGGGCGCCCGCGTCTATTGCCGCCTGCTGGTCGAGAACGCCGGTGCGGACTGGCCGCTGTCGCGCAAATTCGGCACCTCCGTCGAGCATGCCCGCGCCCTGATGCTGCGGGCCCGCGACCTTGGGCTGGATCCGTTCGGCCTGTCGTTCCATGTCGGTAGCCAGCAGACCGATACGGCATCGTATGAAGCGGCGATCGGCCGTGCCGCCATGCTGTTCACCGACCTGGCGTCGGCCGGGCTGGATATCCGCATGATCAACCTGGGTGGCGGCTTTCCCACCCGCTATCGCGACGACGTGCCGGAGATCGACCAGTTCGCGGCTGCGATCGGCAGGGCGATGACGAAGCATTTTGGCAACGCATTGCCGGAAATGATCGTCGAGCCGGGCCGGTTCATCGTCGGCGATGCAGGTGTGGTCAGTTCCGAGGTGGTGCTGGTCAGCCGCCGCGCGCTGCCGGGCGCGCTGCCCAACGATGCGCAGGAAAGCGTGCGTTGGGTCTATCTCGACATCGGCCGTTTCGGCGGTCTGGCCGAGACCGAAGGCGAGTCCATCAAGTACCAGATCCGCACCCCGCATGACGGTTCGGCGCTGGGCCCGGTGGCGATCGCCGGTCCGACCTGCGACGGCGCCGACATCCTCTACGAGCGCAGCAACTACCGGCTGCCGCTCGACCTCGCCTCCGGCGAACGGGTCGAGCTGCTGTCGACCGGTGCCTACGTGTCGACCTACTGCTCGACCCGCTTCAACGGTTTCGCACCGTTGGCAGAGCACTACATCTGAGCCATCGGCGATGACCGTCCGGGGATGTGTTCCCCGGACGATCATCGGCAGGCAGGAAGCCGAAGCAGCAGGTTGGGGTCGATCGCGCGGCCGTCGGCGAACACCGCGAAGAACAGATGAGTGCCGTAGGTGACGCCGGTCCTGCCGATCCGC
>JBPBQO010000158.1:0-47745 GCA_050954785.1 Janthinobacterium lividum
CGCTTCTCTGGTGGCCCACCCGGTGCTAGGGGAACGCCAACACTCGAACCCGTCGCACTCAGGAGCCCGCATGGCTATCAAGGACGTCAAGAAGGTCGTGCTCGCCTATTCGGGCGGCCTCGATACCAGCGTCATCCTGCGCTGGCTGCAGACCAACTACGGCTGCGAGGTGGTGACCTTCACCGCCGATCTCGGACAGGGCGAGGAGCTCGAGCCCGCGCGCAAGAAGGCCGAGATGGCCGGGGTGAAGCAGATCTTCGTCGAGGATCTGCGCGACGTGTTCGTGCGGGACTTCGTGTTCCCAATGTTCCGCGCCAACACCCTGTACGAGGGCCAGTACCTGCTCGGAACCTCGATCGCACGGCCGCTGATCGCCCAGCGGCAGATCGAGATCGCCGAAATGGTCGGCGCCGACGCTGTGGCACACGGCGCGACCGGCAAGGGCAACGACCAGGTGCGGTTCGAGCTCAGCTACTATGCGCTGAAGCCGGACGTGAAGGTGATCGCGCCCTGGCGGGAATGGGACCTGACCAGCCGGACCAAGCTGCTGGCATTCGCCGAGGAACACCAGATCCCGATCTCGCGCGACAAGCGCGGCGAGGCGCCGTTCTCGGTGGATGCAAACCTGCTGCACTCCTCCTCGGAAGGAAAGATCCTCGAGGATCCCGCGGTGGCGCCGGATGAGAGCGTCTATCAGCGGACGATCAGCCCCGAGGCGGCACCGGACGTGGCGACCGAGATCAGCATCGACTTCGCGCATGGCGACGCGGTCGCGGTAAACGGTGAGACGCTCGGGCCGGCGGCATTGCTGACAAAGCTGAACGAGCTGGGCCGTGCGAACGGGATCGGTCGGCTGGACCTGGTCGAGAACCGGTTCGTGGGGATGAAGTCGCGCGGCGTGTACGAGACGCCCGGCGGCACGATCCTGTTGATGGCGCATCGGAACATGGAAACCATCACGCTGGATCGCGAGGCCGGGCATCTCAAGGACAGCCTAATGCCGCGCTACGCGTCGCTGATCTATAACGGCTTCTGGTTCAGCCCGGAGCGTCGGATGCTGCAGGCACTGATCGACGCCAGCCAGGCCAGCGTGACCGGCCGCGTGATGCTGAAGCTCTACAAGGGCAATGTGATCGTGACCGGCCGGGAAAGCCCGAACAGCCTCTACGACACGCGGGTGGTGACGTTCGAGGACGACCAGGGCGCCTACGACCAGATCGATGCGCAGGGCTTCATCAAGCTGAACGCACTGCGGTTGCGGCTGGGAGCCGCAGTCGGGCGCAAGGGTGGCGCGCTGTAGCTAGTGACGTCACCGGGCAACGAGACGGTCCGGGACGACCTGCTGAACCGCTACCGGATGCTCCGTGCGATCAACATGGAGCATCAGAATGCTGTCGTCGGCATGCTGTCGAAGCCGGTGATACTTGGCCATATGCGACGGCTCGGTCTCGCCCGCGGTAGCCACTTGCTGGTCGAGCAGGACGAAGTTCTAACCCTCGGGTTCGACCTTGCCGTCTACACGGCATCCAATGGCCGTTCGAGCGGGCTGGATCGATATGTCCGGACCCCAGCGTTCGCCGCCGGATCCGACGAGGCGCTAGTGCTGGACGCGATGACGCGGGCGCGCTTCTCGATATGGCAGGTCGAGCGCCTGCACGAACAGACGGGATTGATCGTGCATGACGTGTTGCGCGAAACCGAAGCGTGGTTGATCGACGAGCATCTCCAGGCCTCGATCGAGCCTGGCATGAGTTTCGCCGCCAGGCTGTTCGAGCCAGAACCGTTCTGCATGACGTGCGGCGTAGTGGTCCCGGTCGATACGGAGCTGCTCGCGGAAGTCTCCAAGGACGAACTAGCGTGGCGTCGCGGCGACGGCTTTTCAGTGGGCGCCGATCCACGGTTCGCGACAGCGATCTATCGGACCGCAATTGAACATGGCTTCATGGACGATGTGTCGTTTCTTTGATCGGTTCAACGCAGGCTAGCCTATGAACAATTCGCTGGATGAAGATTATTTCGATCGGTCATAAAGATATCGTCACGCGATCTATTCGCAGATTTAAAATCATCAGATTAGCCAACCTACTGAGTGAACATCGGCCTTGAAGAAGCGGAACTTCCTGAATATTTATCATTCGTTCCGATATTTTACCAACCAGATAACGGTTGCAATCTGACTTATCGCGCCAATAACGGTGAAGATAAAGGCTCCAGTTGACTCGTTACGTTGCATTGAGCCAAATATAGTCAATCCCAGCAGACCGACATTAGCGATAACCGATAGAAGCATAACAAGCGTGATTAGCTTTCTTACTACATCCTGTATCGTTCCCGATATTTTTGACCAAAATATTAACCGGATCGAGAATAAGACTGCAAAAGCTAGTATTTCACCAACTGTTCCGGTGGTGCCGCCAGCATCTGTCGATTGGGGCTGCAGAAGCTCGCCGAGAACAATTCCGAAAAGAGCAATTCCGATACAACCGAGCGCCAGAGATATTAAATAACCAGTCGATATTACCCTTAAAGTGCTCAATCGATCACCTCCTCGCTGTCACGATATGAATTTGAAGGCGCTGGAATAATGCCTGCAACGAGGAGTCGTCGTTTCCTGTTTCTTCTTTCAGAAGAAGAAGAGCCGATCCAAGGCCGGCCCCGCGTGGAGAAATTTCATACTTCAACGATCCTACAATTTGTTGACTACGTATTTGTGACCGCAAATGTGCACGTTCAGCAATTTGTTCATAATTTTTAGTCTGGATTATATTAGTCGAACGGGCAGCAAGCGTGTCAGCAGAGGCGGCAATCACACGATCTGTCGAACGCAGCTTCGTTACCTCATTTAGTTCCTGAAATGCCTTCATTCCGCCCCACAACGCATCAGGCAAGGTCGCGATTGTCGCAAAGATTCGGATTTTCTCTGTATTGCTTTTGAAAGCCTCTGCTCGTTCATTATTTCCACTGAGTTCCATCCCATAGGATGTCCCATCGGCAATCAGCAGCAATGCGCCCCCGAATAAACCAAGCGCTGCAAAGGCACCTAATCCTGTCGGGACCAACGCAAGTGACAGACCCACGCAGACAATGTCGAGCGCTACGCCAACGCCATCGTCACGGTGAGAGGTTGCCATTCGTCCTACGACGCGGTTCACAGCCTGCCCCACAGCGATTTGCGCTTGGCCCTGGGCGTTCAGAGCCTTTCCCTCTGCCGTCAGGGCATCGTTGATGAACTCTCTTGCCCGGCTCCAGAAGTCGCGGAGAGGCTTATGCGACACGATGACCGCCGTCGGGAGCCACTGGAAGACGACCGTATCAGCGAAGTTCTCGCTGTCGCGACGCGGTGCCCGCAATGCGTAGATGTCGCCGTCAGCGGCCCAGACGATGCCGACACCAGGCCCGCATACCTTGTCGACGAACCGGGCTAGGCAAGTCCGCGCATCGAAAGCGTTACGATAAGGGCCCCATTGGGAACTCAGCGGCAAAACCATCTCGGTTCCTTCTCTTGCCTCCACCATTATAGGCGTCGACGCCGAACGATGCGGCCGGTTGTGGTTCCCGGCAACCGTCAACCCCCACGTCACTCCGAGGCGTCATCACCGCGACGGTTCCGTCCAGTGCTCCTGGCATCGCGCTTCGTAGAGATCGTCGTCGCCAAGTTCCAGGCGTTGGCCGGTTTCGGTTTTCTTGGCGGTCCACATCGCCGGCTGTTCGCAGGTGTGGCAACGGGCGTGGAGGACGAGGTGCCGGTCGGCGCAGGCGGACAGGCGGGTAATGATGTCGAAGGGGCGGCGCAGGTAGTCGGTGTCCAGTCCGCCGACGGTCACGCAGGCGCCGGCAGCGACCGCGCGCCCGATGTCGGCGACGATGTCCCCGGCATAGTGCGGCGCAACCATGAACTGGACCTCGTCGATGACCAGCACCGGATGGTCGGCGGCAGCATCCGGCCAGCTTGAGACCGCAAGCGCTTCGGCACGGGAACGGTCGCGGCTGGCAATCACCGCCGCTCCGTCTCGGGTGTCGAACGCTGGTTTCAGCACCAGGGCGTCGGGGCCATGCGCGGCGGCCTGGGCGATCAGCGCGGCGGACTTGCCAGCAAACATCGGGCCGGTGATCAGCACCAATTCGCCTCGTCGTCCGTCACGCGTCATCATCGTCCCCGGCTTGTCCGGCGGGTTGCATAGCCGGTTCCGGGCACACGCGCACGCCACGCTTGACCGTTCGGCCCGCATGGCCGGACAAGACACACATGCAACGCATCTTTTCAGGCATCCAGCCATCCGGCGTCCCCACGCTCGGCAACTATCTCGGCGCCATCCGCAACTGGGTAGCCCTGCAGCAGGGGCACGAGTGCCTCTATTGCCTGGTCGACCTGCACGCGATCACCACGTGGCAGGACCCGGCCACCTTGCGCGAGCAGACCCGGACCCAGGCGGCGATCCTGCTGGCGGCCGGAATCGATGCGGAGACGCATATCCTGTTCAACCAGTCCGCCGTAAGCGCCCATGCGCGGCTTGCCTGGATCTTCAACTGCGTGGCCCGGATCGGTTGGCTGAACCGGATGACCCAGTTCAAGGATAAGGCCGGCAAGGACCGCGAGGCGGTCTCGGCCGGGCTGTATGTCTATCCGAACCTGATGGCGGCGGACATTCTCACCTACCACGCGACCCGCGTGCCGGTGGGCGACGACCAGCGCCAGCATCTGGAACTCGCCAACGACATCGCGCAGAAGTTCAACCATGATTACGGGGTGGCGTTCTTCCCGATCATCGAGGCGCTGGTGCCGCCGGACGCCGCCCGGATCATGAGCCTGCGCGACGGCACCAAGAAGATGTCGAAGTCCGATCCGTCCGACCAGAGCCGGATCAACCTGACCGACGATTCGGACGCGATCGCGCAGAAAATTCGCCGGGCCCGCACCGATGCCGAGCCCCTGCCCTCCGAGCCGGCCGGCCTCGCCGAACGTCCGGAGGCACGCAACCTGGTAACGATCCTGGCTGCGCTGTCCGACATGACGATCGAGGAAACGCTGGCAGTGCATGGCGGACAGGGATTTGGTGTGTTCAAGGAGGCGCTGGCTGAGCGCATCGTGGCCACGGTCGGACCGATCGCCGGCGAAGCCCGCCGGCTGATGGACGACCAGGCGCACCTGGATGCCGTCCTGCGCCAGGGTGCTGTACGCGCCAATGCCCTTGCCGGACCGATCGTGCGCGAGGCGGAACGGATCGTCGGCTTCCTGACCTGAGAGGTTCACCCATGCGACAGGCACTGCACGAGCTGACCATCGAAACCAGGGGCAAGGGACTGGTGATGATCACCCGTCCGGTGCTCGACTGGGTGGCTGACCAGGGGATCGAGACCGGGCTGCTGACCCTGTGGTGCCGGCATACCTCGGCCTCGCTGACGGTGCAGGAGAATGCCGATCCGAGCGTGCGGACGGATATCGAACGCTATTTCGAGCATATCGCCCCGGAAGCGCCGGGCCGCTACGTGCATGACGACGAGGGCCCGGACGACATGCCGGCGCACCTACGGACGATGCTGACCAACACGCAGTTGACGATCCCGGTAGCCGACGGGCAGCCCGTGCTGGGGATGTGGCAGGGGCTATATCTGTTCGAGCACCGGCGACGCCCGCATCGGCGGCAGGTCGTGCTGCATCTGCTGGGGGAGTAACTCCTCCGGAACCTGGGCGGACACTTGAACGACACGTCTACTTGTTCATGTGCCAGGTCCGCCCAGATCAACGAGCTGTCGAAAATTTAACGGCCGCCGGGGAGCAGAGTGTGATGAGGTGGGGTTACGGTATCATCCTGATCTTGCTTGCGGGATGCGCAGGCCCGACCGGGCCGGTCATCGGCGACTGGTCCGGTTATCAGATGGGATTGGACGGCTTTGCCAATCTCTCCACCCAGTTGATTCTGGATGGCGAGCCGGATGCACAGTCGGGCATCTACCACCTGATCACGAGGTCGATGGAGCCTGGCTCAATCGATGATCCGCGCTTGAACGTTCGTTGGACGGACCATTGGGAGCGGCGGGTACTGCAGGACGCGCAAGCACGGACCTATGTCGCGATCCATCTATACAATGCACCCAATGCAGAGACGCCCGACTATATCCTGACCGCAAACGGCTTGCTGATGCCTGTGCCGAACACACGGCATCCGGACCTGTCGCCGGAGGCTCTGAAAATTGCCCTGGTGCCGGCGCCGCGTTCGGCCTGGGGCTATGGACGTCCATAGAGCGTTGAGCCCTGAAACTCAGGCAGCGCCTCCACCTCAAGATCCGCCTCGGTCACGCCAGCATGCGAAACACCGCGGCAGCGGCAAGGCCTGGATCGGACAATCAGCTCGACACGTGATCAGGTCCATCAGGCTGGAGAAGCCGGGAGTGGTGCGCGATATGGTCGGCGATGAAGCTCTGGATGAACCAGTAGGAATGGTCGTAGCCAGCTCGGCGGCGCAGGGTCAGTGATTGACCGGCATCCGAGGCTGCCTGTTCCAGGCTGTCCGGACGCAGTTGCTGGCTGAGGAACTGGTCGGCTTCGCCCTGGTCGATCAGCAGCGTGGCCGGGTGCACGTGGCCGGCGCGGAGCAGCAGCGTCGGGTCGTGCGTTGCCCAGCCGGTCTGGTCCGGGCCGAGATAGGCCGAGAACGCCTTCCGGCCCCAGGGAACGTCGCTGGGATAGCAGATCGGGGCGAAGGCCGAGACCGAGTGCCAGCGGGCGGGATCTCGCAAGGCCAGCGTCAGGGCGCCATAGCCGCCCATCGAATGGCCCATGATGCCGCGCCGATCGGGACGCACCGGGAAATTGGCCTCGACCAGTGCCGGCAACTCGTCATTGACGTAGCTGCCCATGCGATAACGCGCGGACCAGGGCGCCTCGGTCGCGTTCAGGTAGAAGCCGGCGCCGGTGCCGAAATCCCAGTCGGTCTCCTCGCCCGGAACGTCGGCGCCGCGCGGGCTGGTATCGGGAAACACCATGACCAGCCGATGTTCAGCCGCGAACCGCAGCACGCCGGACTTGGTGGCGAAGGTTTCCTCGTTGCTGGTCAGGCCGGCAAGCGCATACAGCGCGGGCCCCGGCGACGCGGCATCGATGCCGTCCGGCACGAACACGCCGAAGCGCGCCTCCAGCCCGCCCAGCGCCTCGGACACATGGCTGTGGAAGCTGATGGTGCCGCCGAAGCAGCGCATGGCCGACCTGGTTTCCATTAGTACATCACCACGCTGCGGATGCTCTCGCCGCGGGTCATCAGGTCGAAGCCCTCGTTGATCTGCTCGAGCGTCAGGTGGTGGGTGATCAATGGATCGATGCTGATCTTGCCGTCCATGTACCAGTCCACGATCTTCGGCACGTCGGTGCGGCCGCGCGCGCCGCCGAACGCGGAGCCGATCCAGCGGCGGCCGGTAACGAGCTGGAACGGGCGCGTCGAAATCTCCTGTCCCGCCGATGCCACGCCGATGATGGTGGACACGCCCCAGCCGCGATGGCTGCATTCCAGCGCCTGGCGCATCAGGGTCGGATTGCCGACGCATTCGAAGCTGTAGTCGGCGCCGCCACCGGTCAGCTCGACCAGATGGCCGACCACGTCGCCGTTCTCGCCGAGATCCTTGGGGTTCACGAAGTCGGTCATGCCGAACTGGCGCGCCATCGCCTCGCGGCCGGGGTTGATGTCGACGCCGACGATCTGGGTGGCGCCGACCATGCGGGCGCCCTGGATCACATTCAGGCCGATGCCGCCGAGACCGAACACCACGACCGACGAGCCGGCCTCCACCTTGGCGGTGAACAGCACCGCGCCGATGCCGGTGGTGACGCCGCAGCCGATGTAGCAGATCTTGTCGAACGGGGCGTCCTCACGAACCTTCGCCAGCGCGATCTCCGGCAGCACCGTGTAGTTCGCGAAGGTCGAGCAGCCCATGTAGTGCAGGATCGGCTGGCCCTTGTACGAGAAGCGCGAGGTCCCGTCCGGCATGACGCCCCTGCCCTGGGTGGCGCGGATCCGGGTGCAGAGGTTGGTCTTGCGAGACAGGCAGCTTTTGCAGTTGCGGCATTCCGGCGTGTAGAGCGGGATCACGTGGTCGCCCGGTTTCAGGCTGGTGACGCCAGGCCCGACCTCGACCACCACGCCGGCACCCTCGTGGCCCAGGATCGCCGGGAACAAGCCTTCCGGGTCCGCGCCCGACAGGGTGTACTTGTCGGTGTGGCACAGACCGGTCGCCTTGATCTCGACCAGCACCTCGCCTTCACGCGGTCCCTCGAGCTGGACTGTCTCGATTTGCAGAGGCTTGCCAGCCTCGAATGCTACCGCCGCACGAACATCCATGATCCTCGACCCTCCAACCCTTTGAAGGCGTGCACACAAGGGCCGCGCCGGGCGCAGGTCAATGCACATCGGCGGATCTTGGCGGCTCCCTGGTAATAACCTACCTGTTCCTTGAGCTTGTGCCGCGGCGGGTCGCCCGCCTTGAGGAAAGTCCGCCATGTCCGGTTCGTCACGCTTCAAGCCCAATTCCAGTCCGGCCGGCGGCTGGGGCGCCCTGAACGCCACGGCACGAATTCTGCGCGAGCAGAGCGTGATCGCCCAGTCCACCACGGCACTGCTCAAGATGAACAAGCCGGGCGGGTTCAAGTGCTCCTCCTGCGCCTGGCCGAACCCGACGCCGGGCCACGTCAAGACCTTCGAGTTCTGCGAAAACGGCGCCAAGGCGCTGGCCTTCGAGACCACGCGCAAGCGGGTCACGCGCGAGTTCTTTGCTGCCCACACGGTCAGCGAGTTGCGCGGCTGGTCAGACTACGACCTGGAGCAGGAAGGCCGGCTGCCAGAGCCGATGCGTTACGATGCGACGACCGACCACTACGTGCCGTGTTCCTGGGACGAGGCGTTCGCCGACATCGCCTCCGAGCTGCTGGCGCTGGATAGCCCGGACGAAGCGGAATTCTACACGTCGGGACGCACCTCGAACGAGGCGGCATTCCTGTATTCGGTGTTCGTGCGCCAGTTCGGCACCAACAACTTCCCCGACTGCTCGAACATGTGCCACGAGCCGACCAGCCGGGGCCTGCCGAAATCGATCGGCATCGGCAAGGGCACCATCACCATCGACGACTTCGCCAAGACCGAGGCGATCTTCATCATCGGCCAGAACCCGGGCACCAACAGCCCGCGCATGATGACCAACCTGGTCGAGGCGCGGCATCGCGGCGTGCCGATCGTGGTGATCAACCCGATGCCCGAGCGGGCGCTGATGAAGTTCACCGAGCCACAAAATGCCGTCGAGATGGCGACCGGCGGCTCGACCAAGATCGCGAGCGAGTTCGTGCATGTGCGGATCGGCGGCGACATCGCGGTGCTGAAGGGCATCCTGCGCGCGCTGCTGGAAGCCGATGACGCGTCGCGCGCGGCCGGCACCGGCGCGTTGCTGGACGACGCGTTCATCGCCACCCACACGCACGGTTTCGAAGCAGCGGCGGCGGAAGCGCGCGCAACCGGCTGGGACGAGATCGAGGCGGTCAGCGGTATCGGCCAGGCGCAGCTCGTCCGTGTCGCGCATATCTATGCGCAGTCGAAGGCCACCATCATCTGCTACGGCATGGGCATCACCCAGCACCAGCGCGGCTCGAACGCGGTGCAGCAGATCGCCAACCTGTTGCTGGCGAAAGGCAATATCGGCAAGCCGGGTGCGGGCATCGCACCGGTGCGCGGACATTCCAATGTGCAGGGCGACCGTACCGTCGGCATCGACGAGAAGCCGAGCCAGGTCTACCTCGACCAGCTCGAGCAGGTATTCGGCTTCCGGCCGCCGCAGGAGCATGGGCACGACACCGTCGAGGCGGTCGAGGCGATGATCGCCGGACACTCCAAGGTGTTCATCGCCATCGGCGGCAACTTCATCCACGCGATTCCCGACACGCCGATCGCGTACGAGGCGATGAGCCGGCTGAAGCTGAGTGTCGCGGTCAGCACCAAGCTCAACCGCGGGCATGTGGTGCATGGGCACAAGGCGTATATCCTGCCCTGCATCGCGCGAGCCGAGCTCGACATCCAAAACGGCGTGAAGCAGCGGATCACCATCGAGGACGCGACATCGATGGTCGGCGCCTCGTCGGGCATCCTGGAACCGGCGTCCCCCGACCTGATTTCCGAAATTTCCATCGTGTGCAGGATGGCGCGGGCGACACTGCCGGACTCCGCCATTCCCTGGGAAGAATACGAGGGCAACTACGACCTGATCCGCGACAAGATCGCGGCGGTCTACCCGAAACTCTATGCGCGCATGAACGAGCGCCTGGACGAGCCGCAGTTCCACCTGCGCAATTCCGCCCGCGAGCGCGAATGGAACACGCCGAACGGTCGCGCCAACTTCCTGGTGTTCGACGGGATCGCGATGGACAAGCCGGTCGACGTCGAGGGCATGCTGCGGCTGGCGACGATCCGCAGCCACGAGCAGTTCAACACCACCATCTACAGCAACAACGATCGCTACCGCGGCGTGTACAACGACCGCATGGTCGTGTTCATGAACGAGGACGACATGAGGGCACGTGGCATCACCGCCGAGGGTCCGATCGAGATGGAGACGGTGTCGCTGGATGGCGCCAAACGCTGGCTCGGCGGGCTGAAAGCACTGCCCTACCCGATCCCACGCGGCTCGGTCGCGGCCTACTATCCGGAAACCAACGGGTTGCTACCGCTGTATCACTACGACGAGTTCAGCAAGACGCCGGCCGCCAAGTCGATCCCGGTGCTGGTGCGGCCGAGCACGCCGGGCGCCGCCGGATCGACGATCCAGGGGACGTAGTCGGGACCGCATGGAGTCGGGGCCGCTCCCGATCGCCGGGATGCGGTTCCCATGTGGCTTGCCTATGTAGCCTGCTCCTGCCGGACGAAACCTTGCCTGAGGCGGCGTGCGAGTTCCGTAATAGTCGGTCGAGATTCGTTTCGCGCCGGATACAAATTGATCGCGAATGCTGGCACAGCCGACAACCCGGTTTCGGCGGGTAAGATCTCGAGATCGGCAGGAACGGGGGAGGCCAGCAGCGCAGGCGTGGGCCCGACCCAGACCAGTCGCCGGAAGATCGGTCGGAGCGGACCGCCGCACCTCGGTTCGGACCTGGCAAACCCGATAGGGTTCCCGGACGGAGTCCGGGTGCTCTCGCACAACCAAAAGATACCGTCTTGATAGGCGAGAGGAGTGGGGCCGTACGAGCTCAGCAATCCATATTCTGCCCTCAGCCGCATCCGGGCAGGCACTCGAACAGCAGTTCGCCAAACCATGAGAATGGCGCCTATTTCCTAGGCCCGAGAAGCTAAATGACGTCGGTTGCCTCCACGTTCAGCGCCTGAAGCCTGCGAGGGCAATTCCGACCAGGTGGTCTGTACAGGCTCTCACGTCGTCCGGATCGACCGAGCCGTTCGTGACGTCTTTCATGCTGCCGCCACCCGCCAGCATGTAGAGCATCGCCCCGATCATGCTGCCATACGCCCATAGCACCGCAGTTTCGTCGGCCGTCGGAAGGGCTTCCTTCAGACGACCAAGGAACGCACTCGTCACGGGTCTCATGAAACCCTGGACGACTCCACGCTGGATCGACGAGGGGTCCGCGACCTCCCGGGCGAGAAGTGTCGCGAACATGCGTCCATCCTTGGTTGCGCGCAGCCCGAGCATCGGCACCAGCAACGCCTTGACGATGAGATCGAGCCGGCGTTCAGGATCCGTTTCGAGATCTGCCAGCGCAAGACCCGCAAGGCGTTGCTGCACGATTTGCGGCACGCGAGCCTCGAAGATGGCACGATATAGGCCGAGCTTGTCGGCGTAATGGTAGGTGATGAGGCTGAGCGGTACGCCGGCGCGCGACGCGATCTCCCGCAGTGTCCCTGCGTCGTAGCCTCGCTCGGAGAAGACGCTTTCCGCCGCCGTGACGATACGCAAGCGGCGGTCGTCGGATGGGCGGGTCTGGGTCTCGGCACCGCCGATCGTGACGGACTTGGTCTCGGGTCGGCGTGCCATGCCGCTACATAGCCCGGACCGGCAAACCTGTCTAACAAGAAACTTGAACGGATGTACAGTATTCCTATGTTAGGCGTCGGGTACCCCCGATAGCCGGCGCCCGGTCACCTGGAACGAGGTACGTGATGCCGATCCTGCTGAACATCGACGCCAGCCCCCGCGGCGAAATGTCCATCTCCCGCAAGCTGGGCGAGCGCTACGTCCACCACTGGCGGGCCGCACATCCGGACGGCACCGTCATCGAGCGCAACCTGATGACCAGCGGCATCCCCTACATGGATATCGACTGGATCGGTGGCGTGTACGCCCCGCCCCAGGTGCCGCGCACGCCGGAAATGTTGCGTGCCCTGGCACTCTCGGACGAGCTGATCCAGGAACTGGTCGGTGCCGACCAACTGCTGATCTGCACGCCGATGTACAACTACTCGATCCCTGCCGTGCTCAAATCGTGGATCGACTATATCGTCCGGCCGGGTTTCACCTTTGCCCTGGCACCAGGATGGCCCGGCCTGCTCGCCGACCGGCCTGTGCGAATCCTCGTCGCAACGCGCGATGTCCACGAGCCCGGCGGCGAAGACGACCAGGTCACACCGGTGATCCGTCGCGCATTATCGTTCATGGGCATCCAGGACATCGTGTCGCTGCTTGCGGGAGGCAGCCTGGGCGTGAACCGCGGCGACGTTCCGGTGAAGGACCATGTCGCCCGATTCGAGCAGGCGATTGCGTCCATGGTGTGACCCGGCCAGCACGAGCAGAGCAGCGAACGTCGGGCGGCGTTGTCTGCAAGAACTCCCGGCGGGGAAGGACCGTGACGATGGCGGCGGCGATGATGATGGAGCCAGGCGCCATACCTATGCCTCGGCCGGCAGGAAGGGCGATCGGAGCCGCGCTCATAATTTCCGGGCCGCCGGTCGCCGGGCACCACCACTGCGGATAACTTCAACGAGAAACCGCGACACGAGGTCATCTGGAGCACGCGACCTCAAGGCTTGGCCTTCGGCGTGGCAGCCGCCGTGCCGATCTCGATCCGGTACGCAGCCGGGCACGCGTCGGCACGATCGCTGCGGACCGATCGACCATGGCAGGTGTTCAACGCCATCCTTGGTGTTCTGCTGATCGCTTCGATCCTGCCGATGTAGCTCCGAGACTGCCGCCGCGGCGACCCGGTCAGCGATGGAGGATGCGCGATCCAGCGTTCTGCCGGCGCTCCCATCCGGCTCGTTCGAGCTCTGGCGTGTCGTCCTCCGCAAGCAGGGAGCCCAGACAGAAATAACCGATGAAGGTCCAGTGCTCCGGAATGTCGAGCGTCGCGGCGATCACCGCCGGATTCAGGATCGAGACCCAGCCCAGGCCCAGGTTAACGGCGCGGGCGGCGAGCCAGAGCGTGTAGGCCGCCATCACCGCCGAATAGGTGGTGGTGTCCGGCATGGTTTCCCGTCCCAGCCGGTGTCCCTGCTCGGGCTCGGGATCGGCAAAGATCGCGAACTGGCAGGGGGCCTGGTCGAGTCCCGCGAGCTTCAGCCGCGCATAGGAGGCTGCCCGCTCCTGCGACCGATCGGCCAGGGCTCGTGCGTTGCAGGCCTCGAAGTCTGCGCGGATGGCGGCTCGGCGCGATGGATCGTCGACGATGACGAACCGCCAGGGCTGGCTGAGTCCGACCGACGGCGCCAGGCACGCCAGCTCGAACAGGTCATCGAGCACGCCTGCCGGAACCGGCTCGCGGCTGAAATGCCGGACGTCACGGCGCCATCTGAACAGCTCGTCGAGTTGCCGCCGAAATGCGTCGTCGAACGTCGGTCCGGCACTGTCCGGGAATGGCGCATCTGTCATGCCGACTCTTCTACGCCATCGGGCAGCGGAGCGAACGCCTGCATGGCCGGGCTCCGGTGCCGATGCAACGGCACGCATCTGCGCTACAAGGCCCGATGCGATCCTCCGGTGCCATTCTTATCGCGATGCTGTTCGGCTTGACGGCAGGCGCTGTCCTGCATGCCATGGTGCCTGCGCCGGTGGCCCAGTCGGTTGCCGACGATGCCGGGGTCGTCGCGGAGCTGTTCCTCCGGCTGATCAGGATGATCATCGCGCCGCTGGTGTTCGCGACGCTGGCGGGGGGGATCGCCGGCATGCGTGGCGGCTCCATCGGGAAAAGCGCGTTGCTGGCGATGGCGTGGTTCGTGACCGCGTCGCTCGTGTCGCTGGGGCTCGGGCTCGTCGCCGCGAACCTGCTGCAGCCTGGCGTCGGCTTGTCGCTGTCGCTGCCGCATGGCACCGCGGGCATCGCCGCGAGTTTCGACGTCCGCAGCTTCATCACCCATCTGGTGCCGTCGAGCCTGATCGACGCGATGGCGCGCAACGACATCGTGCAGATCGTGGTGTTCGCGTCGCTGTTCGGGACCGCGGTAGCCGCGATGCCGGAAGCGGCGTCGACGCGCCTGCGCGGGATGCTGGCGGATCTGGCGGAGGCGATGCTGGTCCTGACCAGGCTGGTGATGCGGCTGGCGCCGATCGCGGTGTTCGCCGCCCTGTTCGCGACGTTCGCACGCGGCGGAATCGGGATGGCGGGCAGTTTCGCCGTGTTCATCGGCGGGTTCTACGCGACCATGCTGGTGCTGTGGGCGCTGTTGGCGGGCGCGGGCTTCGTGCTGCTCGGGCGGCCGGTGTTCGTGCTGCTGCGCATGATCGTGCCGGCCGGCATGGTGGCGTTCGCGACCGCGAGCAGCGAGGCGGTGTTTCCGTTGATGGTCGAGACGCTGGAACGGTTCGGCGTGTCGCCACGGCTGGTCGGGTTCGTGCTGCCGCTCGGCTATGCGTTCAACCTGGATGGCTCGATGCTGTTCCAGGCGTTCGCCGCGCTGTTCATCGCGCAGGCCTACGGCATTCCGCTTACGGCGGGCCAGCAGGTCGGGATGCTGCTGGTGCTGATGGTCAGCAGCAAGGGCACTGCCGGCGTGCCGCGCGCGGCGATCGTGGCGCTGGCGGCGGTCATGCCGGCGTTCGGCTTGCCGGATGCGGGCCTGCTGCTGATCCTGGGGGTGGACCATCTGCTCGACATGGGCCGGACCGCCACCAACGTGGTCGGCAATGCGATCGCGACCGCCGTGGTGGCACGCCGGACCGAGCCGGCCGGACCTTCCATCCCGGCAGGGTCTCGACCAGGATAGGCATCTTGCGCACCCTGATTTCGGTCGCGTGGCAGATCGCGTCGGCGTTTGCGGCGGGCATGCCGACTTCACCGACTGCTTTAACGCCGATCGCATTCGCCATGTGTTCTGCCCGTCCAGCGTCTCGACCATGACGTCGCCGACATGCGCATTGGTCCAAACACGGTTGCTGGCGAGATGGGTGTTGGCGGTCAATCGCGCCCGCCGCCGGCGTTGTGACTTATAAGCGGTATCTCTTGCCGAGTTGGAGAGCATGCCATGGCGCCCCTGGAGTACCACCTGATCGGGAACTGGCGCTTCGATATCGACGAAGCGCTCTTGAGAAATGAAGAGGGTGCCCGCCCGCTCGAGGACCGCGCCGCCCGCACCCTGGCTGTCCTTTGTCGGCGTCGAGGCGAAATAGTCGCGCGAGATGAACTTCTCGCAGAGGTCTGGCAAGGTCGCACCGTAAGCCCGAACAGCGTCGCCATCGTCATCGGCGACCTGCGACGGGCTCTCGACGACGACACCCGTAGCCCCGCCTACATCGTAACGGTTGCCAAGCGGGGCTACCGTCTGAATACAGAGCCGGAGCAGCCGCCCAAACTGCCGGAACCCGAGCGACCTCAGCCGCCCGGACAGTCCGGGCGCAGGAATTTCCGGAGGATGGCGGCAGGAATCGTTCTTGTGCTCGCTGTGGCAATAGTTGGCCTTCCAAAGCTTTCCAGCCAGCGACGAACGCTCGTGGTCGAGCCTGTAAGCAACGATACCGGCGTCGCCATTTACCAGCCCCTGGCCAGCGCCCTGAGCGCAGTCGTGACCGATCGTACGACCCGCTTTGCCTCCATCCGAATGATATCGTCGGATGCGAAGTCTTTGGCCCTCAGCGGAGCCCCGGATCTGCAAATGATCTCACGCCTGATCTTGTGGAACGGTGCACCCGAGTTGGCGCTCAAGGCGATCGATGGTCGAACCGGAACCGTAATCTGGTCCGCATTCGCCACTGGCCCGGCTGCTGATTTGGCGCGCTCGACGTCGTTGCGGCTCGATGAACTCGACCGCAAGCTTCATTCGAAAGCGGAGCTGCATGGCAAATAGCCTGGTCTTTACAATGGCTTTACTCGAGTTTTATCGCTTCTTTACTCGTTTTCCGAAACAGATGGTGCCACAAAAATCTCTTCGCCCTGACTGAGGAGATTTCATGTTACGTTTCGCATTTCGACGTGTAGTGGTCGCCCCCATCCTGTTCCTGGCCCTCCTTGCATCTTCCGCCCAGGCCCACCCGGATACCAGCCGCGATACCGTGGATGTCCAGCATGTCATGGCGGCCTTTCACGCTGCCGTCGTTGCTCATGACGGAGCACGGCTTGCGACGTTGTTCGCTCCAAGCGGAAGCACCTGGTTCAACGTGCTGTCGGATCAGCGCTACGCTTTGGCTCGGGCAAAGGTGCCGGATGCACCCAAAGTCCGCGTGAGTTCCTACCAGGATTTTGTCGGCTTCATTTTGAAGTCGAAAGCCTCGCTCGATCCTGAACATTCCAACTTACATATCCAAAGCGATGGAACCGTCGCCTCGGTCTACTTCGATTTCCGCTTCATGATCGACGGCAAGGAGCAGAACCGAGGCAGCGAAACCTGGCAGTTGGTCAGGGGCGCCGACGGCTGGCGGATCGCAGCAATCACCTACTCGTCCAACTTGCCAGCCTGATAAGAAGGCAGGACATGTTGAGGTGTGAGACGCGCCGGTATGAAAAACTTCTGTGAGGGACACCTCTTTACTTCCCAGGTCGGTCGATTACACGCGACGGCAACCGGACGGACGGATGGCCATAATGGTTTCAAGATAGAGTTCGTGCGCGTTGCCGCAAAATATTGACGAGTGCCGCGAGCGTTGGCTGCAACTGTCGGCGGGAAGGGTAATAGAGGAAAAATCCAGGAAAAGGTTGCGTCCAATCTTCGAGCAGTCGCACAAGCCGACCCGCTGCAATATGCGGAGCAGCTCGGTCTTCAAGAACATAGGCCAGGCCAAGGCCGTCGAGCGCAGCATCGACAGCGAGTTCCGGCTCGTTGATCGTAAGCGGACCGGTGACATCGACCGCAACGGTGCGGCCATCGCGATCGAATTCCCACGGGATGACGCTGCCGTTCGCCCGCATCCGGTAGCGAATGCAAGGATGGTGGCGCAGGTCCCCGGGCTCGTCGGGTGCCTTGCGGCCCGAAAGATAAGCCGGAGATGCGATCACCGCCATTCTGAGCGGGGGACTGACGCTAACCGCGATCATGTCCTGCTCGAGTTTCTCGCCCATACGGATACCGGCATCGAGCGATGCCGCGATGATGTCGCGAAACTCGTACTCGATCAGCACCTCAATCCGTGCGCCGGGGTGCCGCTCGGCAAACTCACCAAGCACGGGACGGATCACTGCCTCGTAGCCTTGCCGCGTTGCCGTTATGCGCACGATACCCGTGACCGAGCTTCGATCCCGATCAAGCTCCTGAAGAGCCTGTTCTACGTCGCCGAGAGCCGGTCCGAGAGTTTCAAGCAAGCGTGCCCCGGCAGAAGTGGATGCGACGCTGCGGCTGTTTCGCTGAAGAAGACGTGTGCCAAGACGCCTCTCCAACCGCTTGATGGCATAGCTGAGTGCGGACACGGACAGTCCAAGCCCTGGTGCCGCGCGTGTAAAACTCCTTGCATGTGCGACCGCTGCGAAGGCGGCAAGATCATCGAGCGTTCCCCGTTCCATTGTCGCTCTCCATTCAACGCCCCGTCGCGATCATAGCGCCTGATCGTAAGTCGAAGTAGTGCTTACCTTGTGGTCTCCATCATGGAGCAGCGCCGCTTTGCTCTGGCCGACCGGCGCCTCACACACGGATGAAGGGCTCAACATGCTCAGCAAGAATGCCGTCTGGCTTATCACTGGATGTTCGACAGGACTGGGTCGAGCGCTTGCTCAACAGGCCTTGAAGGCGGGCTATCGTGTCGTCGCGAGTGCACGGGACCCGTCCGTTCTTGGCGACATCGTCAAGGAATACGGCGATGCCGTGCTTGCGGTGGAACTCGACGTCACCAGGCCTGATCAGATCAAGGCAGCGATCGCCGCAGCCGAAGGTCGCTTCGGTACGGTCGATGTGCTCGTCAACAACGCCGGGTATGGATATTTCGGGGCGATCGAGGAAGGCGAGGACGCCGGTGTTCGCGCGATGTTCGAGACCAACGTGTTCGGCCCCTGGAACATGATCAAGGCCGTCTTGCCGGGCATGCGCGAACGTGGGCATGGGTATGTCGTCAACATCAGCTCGGTCGGCGGGCTCGTGACCTACCCGGCGGTCGGGTTCTACCACATGGCGAAGTTTGCGGTGGAAGGACTATCCGAGACGCTGGCCAAAGAAGTCGCTCCCTTCGGCATCGGCGTGACGGTCGTGGAGCCCGGTGCATTCCTGACCGATTTCCGGGGCGGATCGGCGAAGCAGTCGAACATCCGCCTTCCGGCTTATGCCGATACGGCTGGCAAGGCGCGCGACAATGTATTCGCGGCCCACGGCAAGCAGGAGAATGACCCGATGCTCGGCGCGCAAGCGATCATCACCGCGGTCGAAGCGGATCGGCCGCCATTGCACCTAGTGATCGGGGGGGACGCTCTCGACCAGATCCGACAGAAGGTGGTCGATCTGCAGCACGACCTGGACACATGGGAAGACCTGACCCGAAGCACGAAGTTCCAGCAGAAATAGAAAACGGGAACCGAGCGAGCAGATCAGCCAAAGTTGTATCGGCGCTGGTGAAGTCGGATTACCTGCCCGGGTGCCGTGGCGCACTGGAACGCATCATGCTGGACGAAACCTTGGATGGTGACGATCGGGCGACCGGACACGGCGGTCGCCCAGATCGGATAAGCAGGCCCGCGACGGCACGATGGCGGCGCCTGAAAGTGCGGTCAATCGGTCGGGTGCAGGAAGCGCCCGGAGCGGATCGAGGCGATCCAGGACGTCGGGCCGCCGGTGGTAACGGCAATATCGCGCGATGCCAGGACGAGGTCGACGCGGCCCTGCAGGTTCCAGAGCGGCAGCAAGCCGACGCCGCCCTGATCGACCGGAACGCGGCTGTCGGCGGAGTTGTCGCGATTGTCGCCCATCACGAACAGGCAGCCCGCCGGCACGGTGACATCGGGCGTGTCGTCGAGCGGACCGTCTTCCCAGCGTTTGAGGATCGGATGTGAGCGCCCGTCCGGCAGCGTCTCGGTAAAGCGCTCGGCAACGACCTTGCTGCCGTCGGCGATTTCCTCGTCACCCGCTCCGTCGTCGCGCCACGCCACCTCCTCTCCGTTCAGCCAGAGCCGGCCCTTGCGCATCTGGACATGGTCGCCGGGCAGTCCGACGACGCGCTTGACCCAGGTCGTTCCGGGCATGGCAGGACCGCGGAAAACGACGATGTCGCCGCGCCGGGGCAGGCTGGCGAATATCCTGGAGCCACGCGGCAGGCTGTCGCCGAACGGCAGCGAGGCGGTGCTGTAGCCGTAGGCGAACGGCTCGGCCAGCATCCGGTCGCCGATCAGAAGCGAAGGCTGCATCGAGCCGGACGAGACATAGTAGGTCGCCGCCAGGCTGGTACGCGCGACGCAGACCAGGAACAGCGTCAGGGCGATCTCGGTGGCGGTGCGGCGCCATCGGGGTGGCGGCACTGGATTGGTCACGGCAGTTGCTCCGTTCTGTCACGTCCAACGTCGATCAGAAGCATGCAGAAGAGAAGTTAACAAAGTGCAATCACTTATTCCGCATGAGCCTGCAGGATCACCGCACCTTGCGGACCGCTTCTAACGCTGGTCGCGGTAGTACGGCACCCCGAGTGCCGCCGGAGCGGATAGGGTGAAGCGGCCACGGGCAAGCAGGGCCGGCAGGATCATGAACAGCATCGTGACGAGATAAGGCAGCATCGACAGGAAGGCGGACGGGATGCCCCAGTTGCGGGCCTGCGCCAGGTAGCCGAGCGCGTTGACCAGTCCGAACAGCAAGGCCCCGCCGACGATGCGCCAGGGGCGGTAGCCGGCAAAGATCACCAGCGCCACCGCGATCCAGCCGCGCCCGGCGGTGACGCCGTCGGACCAGGACGGAACGAAGCCGAGGGTCAGGTAGGCGCCGGCGGATGCGGAAACGGCTGCACCCAGCACGACATAGGTGAAGCGCAACGGCGTCACGCGGATGCCGGCGGCATCGCAGGCGGCGGGGTTCTCGCCGATGGCGCGCAGGGCCAGGCCATGGCGGGTGCGAAACAGCAGCGCCTGCAGCACGAACGGCAGGATCAGGTACGTCAGGTAGACCAGGATGTTCTGGTCGAACAAAGCCGGTCCGATGATCGGCAGGCGATCGAGCAGCGGGATCGGCAGGGCCTCGAATGTCGCCGCCGCCGGCTGGCCGGCATAGGCCCGGCCGATGGTGGCGGCGAGGCCGAGGCCGCCCATGGTCAGCGCCATGCCGCACAGGACCTGGCTCGCGCGGGCCAGCACGGTGGCGATCGCGAACAGGCTCCCCGCGGCGGCACCGACGGCCAGTGCAGCAAGAAAGCCGACATACGGATCATGGGTGGCGGCGACGGTGGCGATGGCGGTGACGGCGCCGAGCGCCATCAGTCCCTCGACGCCGAGGTTCAGCACGCCGACGCGTTCGGCCAGCAATTCACCCATGCCGGCAAGGGCAAGCACGCCGCCGGACAGGATGGCGGTGTTGAGCAGGCCGGAAACGACGTTCATGCCGCGATCTTTACGGGTGCCGTTACGGGTGCGCGCGGGTGCAGAACGGCCACGCGGTAATGGGCCAGACGCTCCCCGATCGCGGCGAACAGCAGGATCAGTCCGGTCAGCGCCACCGACGCGCTGGCCGGGATGCCGTGGGTCTGCAGCACGGTGCCGGCATTCAGCACCAGCGCCATCAGCAGGCCGGTGACGATCGTGCCGATCGGCGACGATGCGGCGAGCACGGCGACGATGATACCGACATAGCCGTAGCTGTTGGACAGGCCGGATTGCAGCCGGTGCACCGTGCCGGCGAGTTCCAGCATGCCGCCGATGCCGGCGATGGCGCCGCCGATCAGCATCGCCTCCAGCAGCCGGCGCTGCACCCGCATGCCGGCATAGGCGGCGGCGTTGCGGTTGGCGCCGCAGATGCGCAGCTCGTAGCCCCAGCGTGTGAGCCGGAAGGCCAGGGCGGCGATGATCGCCAACGCCACGGAGACCGCGATCCCCCAGTGCACGCCGCCGAGATGCCAGCCATGCGGCAATTTCGGGATCGCGTAGGGGATGCGCGGCGACTGGGCGGTGACGGAGCTGTGCCGGTCGCGCCAGGGTCCGGTGGCGAGGTAGTCGACGAACAGGCGGGCGACGAAGTTCAGCAGCAGCGTGGTGATGATTTCGCTGGTGCCGAGGGTCAGGCGGGCCAGCGCAGGGACGGCGATCCAGGCGGCACCGCCGAGTGAAGCCGCGATCCCCATCAGGACCAGCATCGGCAGTAGCGGCCAATGCGGTCCATACAGGCCGACGCCGGCGGCACAGATGGCTCCGACGAAGAACTGTCCGTCTGCGCCGATATTCCACAGGCCGACACGCAGCATCATCGCCACCGACAGGCCGCACATGACCAGCGGCGAGGCGAGCAGCAGCAGGTCCTCGAAACCAAACCGGCTGCCCAGGCTCTGGTGCAGCACCTGCCCACCGAGAACCAGCGGATGCAGGCCCAGCAGGCTGAGCAGGATGCCCGTGACCAGCACCGCGGCCAGGCCCGAGGCCAGGTAGGCGACGACGCGCAGGCCGCCGGAAATGGAGGGAACGCGCTGGATGGTCCAGGTGGTGCAGGTCACAGCGCGATGCCTCCGGCCGGGTGGGAGGCGGTCTGGCCGCTCATCAGCAGGCCGAGCCGTTCGGGATCGGCTTCGGCGGCGGGCAGGATGCCGGCGATGCGGCCGGCGAACAGCACGGCGATCCGGTCGGCGTGCTCGAGGAGCTCGTCGATTTCCTCGGAAATCAGCACTACACCGACGCCTTGCGCACTCAGCCGGTGCATCGCCGCATGCAACGTGGCGACAGCGCCGATATCGAGGCCGCGCGTCGGATAGGCCGCGACCAGCACCCGGGTGGCGATGCGCGTCTCGCGCTGCGCCACCAGGCGTTGCTGGTTGCCGCCCGACAGGTTGCGGACCGGCATGTCGGGCTCGCGACGGTCCACTTCGGCATCGTCGATGATGCGTTTGGCCAGCAGGCGCGCCCGGCCCGGACTGAAGGCGATGCCGCGCGAAACCGGCGGGCGCATATATTCGCGCAGCACGGCGTTCTCCGCGAGCGACAGGTCGGCGGCGAGCGCGGTCTTCAGCCGGTCCTCGGGAATATGACCGATCCCGCGCTCGGCGAAATCGCGGGCGTCGGGATGAGCCACCTGCAGGCCGTCGACCAGGATCCGGCCCTGGTCCGGGCGCAGGCAGCCGGTCAGCACTTCGCTCAGGGCACGCTGGCCGTTGCCGGCCACGCCGGCGATACCGAGCACCTCGCCAGCCCGCACCTGCAGGTCGATGCCGTCCAGCAGGACGATCCGCCTGGCGTCGCGCACGGTCACGCCCTGCAGTTCCAGCAGGACCGGCGCGTCCGGGTCGACCCCCTGCCCTGCTTCGGGCATCGGCGGCAGGCTGGTTTCGCCGATGATCAGGCGGGCCAGCGAGGCCCGGCTGGCGCCGGCGGTCGGCAGGCTGGCGACCGAACGGCCGGCACGCATGACGGTGACGTGGTCGGCGATCTCCATGACTTCGCCGAGCTTGTGGCTGATCAGGATGACCGAATTGCCTTGCGCCCGGAACGCGCGAAGGGCCGCGAACAGGACCTGCACCTCGGCCGGCGTCAGCACCGCGGTCGGTTCGTCCAGGATCAGGATACGGGCGCCACGCGCCAGCACGCGCAGGATCTCGACACGCTGCTGCTCGCCGGCGGAGATGTCGGCGACACGGGCGGACGGGACGACGTTCAGGCCGAAACGGCGAACCAGCTCGACGGTGCGTGCCTCGAGCACCGAGGCGGATGCGCGCCACGGGGTTTCCGACCAGCCGAGATGGATGTTCTCGGCCACGGTGAATGCCGGCACCAGCTTGAAATGCTGGTGCACCATGCCGATGCCGGTAGAGATCGCGACGGACGGGCTTTCGATCCGTCTTGGATGGCCTTCGATCAGGATGGTGCCGGCATCCGGTTGATACAGGCCGGTCAGCACGTTCATCAGGGTCGACTTGCCGGCGCCGTTTTCGCCCAGCAAGGCGTGGATCTCACCGCCGGCGAGGATGAAGTCGACGCCGTCATTGGCGAGCGCGCCGTAGAACGACTTGGTGATGCCGCGCAACGCCACCAGCGAGCCGCGCGGAGTTTCCACCATGGGTGCGTTTGCCAAAGCTCGTTTCGCCGGCTCAGGCGTTCTTGAGGCCGGTGACGCCTTCGACCGGCCAACTCCAGGCGCTGCAGGCGGCGTCGTCCAAGCTCTCGCCCTGTCGCACGCGGACCTTGCCGTCGATGTCCCGGATCTCGCCGACGAACGGGTTCCAGCCGCCGATGATGCGCGCGCGTACCGCGTCCGCCTGCGCCGCGACATCGGCCGGCACGCTCTGGCCCCACGCGTCACGATCGACGCCGTGGCCGACCGGCAGCAGGACACCGGCGCCCGCGGTCCATTTGCCCTTGAGTCGCAGGCTGATCTGGTCGTTGCAGTAACCGTCCCAGTCCAGCAGCAACGAGGTGACGTAGGCGTTCGGGCCCGACGTGCGCATGTCGGTGTTCCAGGTGGCGCACTTGATGCCGGCCTTCTCGGCGACCTGCAGGCAGGATGCATCATCGAGATTGGTATAGATCAAATCGACACCATTCTGGATCAATGCGGACGCTGCCTGGGAGGCCGCCTGCGGGTCGAACCAGCTATTGATCAGGATCACCTGGGCCGTTGCATGCGGATTGACCGAGCGTGCGCCGAGCAGGAACGAGTTGGCGCAGGCGTAAACCGCCGGCACCGGAAACGAACCGACGAACCCGAGCCGGCCGGACTTGCTCATCCGGGCGCTGGCGACACCGATGACGTAGCCGATCATCCAGTGCTGGATATAGTACCAGCTTTCGTTGTCCGACAGCCGATGCCCGTTGCACTCGAGGAAGGCGACATCGGGTGCGTCGTCGGCGACGCTGGACAGCAGGTCGCCATATTCCGACGTGGCGAACACGATGTTGGCGCCGTTCTCGACGAACTGGCGAAAAGTCCGGGTGGCGTCGGCCGAGACCGGGATGCTCTCGACCTCCAGGAACTTCGCGGCCGGAAAAGCGGTCTTCGCGGCCAGCCATGCACGATGATGGGTTGAACTCCAGCCGCCGTCCGAGATCGGACCGATGTGACCGAACGCGATGACCGCATCCTTTTCCGCGACTGCCGCCAGGGACGGTGCGGCGAAGGCCCGCCGGGCGCCCCATGCGGACGTCAGGGGAGCGGACGCAGCCGCAGCCAGCAGGGTGCGGCGGGTCAGGATCGGCATATCGGGCAGTCTCCGGTCAAAACCAACAGCAGCTTGTATGGCACGGTCACGGAACGATGGAACAGCGTCACTCGGCCGTCCGCAGCGGCCTGCCGGAGATCAATCTCGCAAACGCCATGCCAGTCGCAGCCGGACACTACGGACAGCGGGCGGTTCAAGATCGCATGACGTCGGATGGGAGGTGGGAGACAGGAGCCGGGCGCTCGATTACGATCGGCCTGGAAAACAGCCGACCTGGCTGGCCAATGGGACCATGTCATCCATGAACCGATTTGCTCTCGCCTTCGGCAGCTTTGCCACACTGGCATCCGTGTCCGCCTTCGCGAACGCGCCGATGGCGCCAGTTCAATCATCGCCGGGAAAGTCAGCTCCGCCGATGTCGACCGCCGCGGTCACGCCGGGTATCTCCTGCCCGGGTGACACGATCGTCTGGGTGAATGCGCGCAACCATGCCTATCACGTGCAAGGTGACCCCTATTTCGGCCATACTAAGCACGGAAAGTTCGAGTGCAGGAAGGCGGCCGATGCCGAGCATGGTCACCGGACCAGCAAGGCTCGATAGATCCGGACGGGAGCCGAAGCTCCCGCCCCGACGGCTCTAAGATTATTTCGCCGCAGCCTTGGCGGTCTTTTCGACCAGCTTCGACGCGTATTCGTCAGCTTTGTAGATGTCGGCCACGATCGCCTTGAGCTTGGTGACATGGTCCTTCATGCCGAGTGCCTCGGCATAGGCGGTGGCGCAGCCGAAGCCGGCGATCCCGTAATGGCACATGCGTTGGTACTGGGCGACGATCACGATATCCAGGAGTTCGCCATCCTCCGGCGCTTCCTTGGTGGTATGCTTCAGGGCTTCCTTGACCAGCCCCTCCATGCCCTTGCAATGCTCCTTCTCGACCTCTTCGTCGGCGTCCTTGAGCAACGTCTTCAACACGTCCGCATGCTTGGCGATACCGGCTGTCGAGGTCTCGAGCGTCTTCTTGAGTTTGGGATCATGGGCTTTTTCCGCCATCAGCTTGACGACCGGGATCATCTGGTCGTTTGCCGACCAGAGGTCCTTCATCTCGTCGGCGTAGATATCTTTGAGGCTCTCGGGTGCAGACATTGGTTGGGCTCCGGTTGTGTCCGAACAGAGTGAAGCGGCGCAGACCGGAATTCGTTCACTCGGTATAAGAAGCTCCAACCCATCCAGTCCATCCGCCGGAGATTTTGCGTGCGTCAGAGCAGTATTTTCGTTCAGCCGGTGCCCGGCGCAAACGGGCCAGGCACATGATCATTGACCGTCGTACCGGCGTTATCCGGATGCTGACCGAGAGCCTTGGTTCCCTGGGCGCGTTGTTCGCGTGGGACATCATCGTCGTTCTGATATTTCAGTTGGCCCATCGAACATGGATGGACCAGCCGGCACTACCGTTTTCGCTGATCGGCTCCGCGCTGGTACTGTTCATGAGCGTGCGCAACACGACGGCCTACAACCGCTGGTGGGAGGCGCGTACGCTCTGGGGCGCGGTGGTCAACAACTCGCGCAGCTTCTCGCGGCAGATGGCGACGCTGCTGGGCGGGGCGCCGGAACTGACGCGGGCGATGATCGGCTTCGCCCATGCACTTCGTGGCGGGCTACGCGGCGTCGATGTCACGCCGGAGGTGCAGCGCTTTCTGACACCTGAGCTCGCGGCACGCATCCGCGGGCGGCGGAACCAGGCAAACGCGATCCTCTACGAGATCGGCGTGCTGGTCCGGGTTCATGCGGTCGAACGACAGGTCCATCCGGCGGCCCAGGCCGAGATCGACCGTATGTTGTCGGACCTGGCCAACGCACAGGGTGGCCTGGAGCGGATCCGCAACACGCCGTTGGCGATCCAGTTCTCGACCTTGCCTCGGCTGCTGGTCCGCGTGTTCTGCCTGATCCTGCCGCTCTCGATGGTGCAGGAACTCGGCTGGATCACCCCGTTCGGGTCGACACTGGTAGGCTTCCTGTTCGTGGCGCTGGACGAGATCGGAGCGGATCTCGAGAGCCCGTTCGAGGATAGTCCGCACGCGGTTCCGATGCTGGCGATTACCCGAACGATCGAGATCGACCTGTTGCAGGCGCTGGACGAACCGGCACCCGAACCGATGTTGCCGATCAAGGGCGTGCTGCCGTAGAGGCCTTAGCTAGCCCAAAAATAATGGACGATATCGACAAGGGCAGCGCCAGAGATCGGCACCACCAACAGGCAGATCGCGCAGAACAGGAACAGGAAGCCGAACACCCTGTCTCCAGTGGGTCTCGGCTGCTTGCGACCGGCATTGAAATCAGTCCCGTCGAACGGCACGGGCGATCCTCCCTCGATGTGGCCTGAACCACTGCTGGCCAGCAATGGTTGCACCCGGTTCTGGTCAACTCATGCTGTGCCTGGTCCGGATCGCCTTTGGCCCGCGCATCGCGTGGACGGCCGCAAAATATGCCTGCACGGCCGTTTGGCTCTTGCCGTTCGCGCCGTCCACCGGGAGAAGGCGTTGCATCGGCGACAGGAGCTGACATGGCAGACGGCAATGACGACTACACGTATGACGAGACGACCGGAGAATGGGGCCCGTCCAGTGGAGCATCAGCCTCCACCACGACGAGCCGGCCCGAGGTCCGCGACGCGGCAGGGACCATTCTCGGCGATGGCGATTCTGTTGCGCTTATCAAGGACCTGAAGGTGAAGGGCACGAACCAGACCCTGAAGCAGGGCACCATCATCAAGTCGATCCGGCTGACAGACAACGAGCACGAGATCGACTGCCGCTTCGACGGGATCAAGGGTCTGGTTCTTCGTACCGAATTCGTGCGCAAGCGCTGATCCGCTTGCGGCGTCGTCAGCGACCTGGACCGGGACGCGTTGCGGCGACGGACGTTTTGCCCGGGTCGACCGAACGGCTTTCGACGACGCGGTCGCGACCAGCCTCTTTTGCCTCGTACAGCGCTGTATCCGCCCTGCCGACGAGCGATTCCCAGTCGTCGCCCGCGACGGCCCAGGACAAGCCGATCGAGCAGGTCAGGCGGATCGTCGCCCCGGCCGCGCTGAAGGTGTTTTCCTGCACCGCGCGATGCAGGCTCAAAACCCGCTCGGCACCGGCTCCGTCGGCATCCTGCAGCACGAGCAGGATCTCCTCGCCACCGTAACGGCCCGCATGCTCCCCGGCCCGGACAACGCCCGAAACCAAGTGACCGATGGACCGCAGAACGTCGTCGCCGCCCAGGTGACCATGCTTGTCGTTCACCTGCTTGAAGTGATCGATGTCGATCAGCGCCACGATCATTTCGCCGCCGATCGCACCACTCGACAACTTCGTTGCAAGCCGCCGTTCGACCTCGGACCGATTGAGCAGGCCGGTCAGGCTGTCATGGGCCGCCTGATAACGAAGCTGCGCGGTTGCTTCGGCAACATGGCGCTGGAGTTCCGCCTGTCTGGCCAGGATAGCCCAGAACCGAAGGCGCATCGCAGCGTACACGAGCCCAATGGCGCTCAGAACCCATAGAGCCTCGGACCACCAGCGACGCCACCAGGGATAGGCGATGTCGACCATGAGGTCGGTCGGGGGAGAGGAACGATGGGTCAGCTTGTCGTAGCTGAGCACGGTCAACAGATGGCGGCCGGGCGGAACGAAGGGGTAGCGCACGATGCCGGAGGACGATTCTGCCCAGTCCGCATCCACCCCGGCAAGGCGATAGCGGAACAGGATGGACCGTTCGGCACCATAGTTCGGCGTGCCGAACTGCAAGGACAACGCTGCATCGCTATACGGCAGAGTGCCGCCGGTCACCGGGAGCACGCCGAGGAACGCGCCGCTTATCAAAGCCGTGATCGGATGATCGGTAAATAACCAGTCCGGGTCTAAAAGATGGGACAGACCACGGCTGGTCACGATCCACATCGAGCCGTCCGGATCCTCCCGGATGCCGCCCTGATCGACGTCGTTCGAAAGAAGACCTCTATCAGAGTCCATGGAGACCCAGCGTTTTTCGTCGAAGACCGAGACGCCAAGAGTAGTTCCAACCCAAACCCAGCCCCTGTGGTCCACCACGACAGTCGAAACAGTGTTGATCTGGATGTCGGCGGTTGCGATCGGCTGGTAGAATGAAATGTGGTCGTTTACGACCACGAAACGGAACAGACCGCCTGTGCCACCGATCCAGATTGCATGATCATGCCCAACAGCAAGAGTAAGCGGCTCAAACCCAGCAGTCGGCCACGCGCCCGTGACCGGAACATCGTTCTGATCCGAGTGCAGATGACGTAGAAGATTACCGGAAATGTAAAATACACCGCCGGCCCCGTCGCTAACAAGGCTAGGTATGGATGCATGGAGTGTTCCAACGCGGGTCGGCTGAAGCGGGACGTCCGGACGATCCTGAACCCGAAATAATCCAGTTTCCGTCCCAATCCAGACAAAGCGGGCGCCGTCTGAAACGATCGTGTTGATCGGCGGCATGTCCAACGTGAGGATGGAACGGTTTGTTGAATCGAAAATTCGCACACCTTTGATGCCGAATGAACTCCAGAGCTTGCCTTGGGGTCCAACCGCAATCGCAAAAGTTGGACCAGACAACTTCCGCCCGATCCGGAGGTGTGATCGATGGGGGATGATCTCATCGATCCCAGTATCGGTAGAGAGCCATATCGAGCCGTCAGGGAGAGCCGCCGACATCCATGGCACACCGTCCGACATACCGTCGGCTTTCTCGATTGTCTGCCAATGTCCATAGCCAAGCGAGCGTACGAGGCCGCGGCCGTAATCCTGGAACCAGAATTGTCCATCTGCGTCAGTCAGGGCGCTAACAATCGTTCCTGACGGTGCACCGTCTTCAACTGGTAACGCGTGCCAACCATTCGCTTGCATTACCGCAAGTCCACGGTCAATCTGCGTGACCCAACCACCGTCCGGGGTTCTGAACAAGCCAAGATAAGAAGTGTAGCTAAGGTAGCGATCACCTTGATCCGGAATAGCAACGACCTGCCAACGACTGGATCCGGGATCGTATGTCGCAACCGATGAAGCCGACCGAGCCATGACGGTGCTTCCGTTTCCAGCCACGACATCCACCCAGTGGCTACCGCGCAATCCTTCCATCTCGCCAAAACATCTAACGGCACCGGGATCGGCGGCGCATAGTCGACCGTCGTCAAACGCTTCCCAAAGGTGGCCGCGAACCGAGAAAATGGATCGCGCTCCCTTGAGGAGCAGCAGCTCTTCAGGATCATAAGCCAAAGTCTCGACATGTGACGGTTCGCTGTCGGAAACAACGATACGGACAGTCGTGTCGTTGGCAAGTAGAACAAGCCCGTCCTGCCAAGGGACCAAATGATGGGGCTTGATGCTGAAAAACGAGATACCTGGATGAAGGACTTCGTGAAACATCAGCGAGCCGGGTGCGTGCGCAGCGTCGCTGGCGCGATCGGAAATCATGATATCGCCAGGATAATTTACAGCAATTCGACCCTTGGAGGTTAGGACAAGACCATAGATGTTACCGCCTTCTCGCAGGCCCTGATCCGGTCCTAAATTAAGGAAACGGCGCCCATCATAAGCAAACACGCCATGTTCGCTACAAACGAGAATGTAGCCTGCACGATCCTGAAGCAGACATGTCCCGCCAGTGCTTGTGAACCCTTGGTCTGAGCCGTAAGTCCGAAATGTTGACTGCTCGGCACCGGCCGGCAACACGTGCCAAGCAAAAGAAATGAGGGTCATAAACAAAGCATTGATCAGCATCCGCAAGGGGCGACCTAATGCTGACGAAAGCTGAATGGTTTCTATAGTTCTAGGCATCCAATGACAGTCACGGCCGAGTGTGCAGATATCACACCATAATAGCCTTACCTTACGACACAACTAGACAAAGATTTATCGTGACATTTAGATATCGAGATTTCGACCAAATAAAGGACGGTGAGCGTCGGAATCATGAAAACGGCGTTGTCCAAGCCAATTCGGGGGCATGGTAAATCGCCCCCGAGCGGAACCTCAAGCCGGCTGGTAGTGGTGATTTAGGTACGGGTCGAAGCCCATGCTGGCAACGTTCATCGGTGTGGCATGGTTGGTCAGAGCAGCAGTGGCCTGACGGGCATGCTGGTCGTGGCCGGTCGTTGACAGTGCGACGAGTGCAATGAATGTAAGCGCAGATGCGTAGGATACGACGCGGCGGAAACGGGCGATCATGTCTGGTTTCTCCAGCATGCGGACACTGCGTCCGCTAGCAAGACGACGATATAGAGAACAATTACTTCATTCAACTACAAAGAAAGGTAATGATACAGAAATACAAAGAGTTCGTTAATTTCTTTGAAATATAAAGTTATTATATCGTTATAACATAGGAGTTTGCTTTCCTGTTATTCATTTTTTTAATCTACCGCGTCAGGTAGACTCATTTTAAATAGTGTGATCAATCTTTTCTTTTGTGTTGGACGGGCTAGGAGCCGCATGTCAATCGACAAGTCTCGACGCTACAAGCCTGTGCGCCGACGGTAGCTCGATCAGTTCGAAGGCCGGCACTGGACACAGCCGAGGTTTAGCCTACTGGTGTCGAGTGCAAACCCAGGCGTCAGTCGACTATCGCCGTGGAACCGCTGGTATGACCTTATGATCGTGCACCGGTAACTGCCAGCGCTGTCTGCCGTAACAGTTCAAGGCGCCGCGTAGGCGGAGCCATCCTCGGCGCGTGCTGGATGCAGTTCGTAATACGGATGCGGCGGATGAGCGATCTGGTCGAAATGGCGGGCCAGCTCATGCAGGCCGGCCCGCACGGCCAGACCGTGCACAGCCAGACCATGGCCGGTCAGGAGATACTCCGGCTCGAGCCGGGCCAGGGTCTCGACTGAACGGCGCGCGGCGGGCCAATCCTGGGTGAAGTACATCGGCGGCCCATGCAGTTCGGTCTCGGCGGTGAGCACGGCATAGGCGGATTCCTGGGCGGTGGTGATGACCGCGTCGGCCGCTAGCAACGTCCGGTCCGCCTCACGCCAAAGCGAGACGTGGCCGACCGAATGACCGGGGGTATGGACCCAGCGCCAGCCGTCCATATGCGGGACGCTGCCGTCCGCCGGCAAAGCCTGCAGCCGGCTCCCGACATTTACCGGTCCGCGCGAATAGAGCGGCGACACCAGCGACATCAGGCCACCGCCAATCTTCGGGTCCGGCGGCGGATAGGCAGCACTGCCATCGAGATACGGATGTTCGAGCGTATGCGCATACACCGGCACGTCCCAATGCGCGGCGAGCTCTTCCAGCACGCCGACATGATCGAAATGTCCATGCGTCTGGATGATCGCCAAGGGACGCGCCAGAATGCCGAAGCGGTGGGCAGCAGCCGCCATGATCATCGCGGCAGTGTCCGGCAGGCCGGTATCGATCATGACCCAGCCACGGTCACCGGCACCGACGGGACCGATGAACACCACGTTGACCAAGGTAAGCCGCAGATAGGCCACGTCTGGACGCACCTCGATGACACCGTTGCCGGTATCGGTGCCGATCACCGAGGCAGCGTCGAGAGGGATCTGGTGGGCCATCGCGCGTCACTCCTTGCAAGCAACATTGACACGCAAACTGCCCAGCCCAGGTTTCCCGGCAAATACTACAAAATGGCGGGGTCCGTGTCCGAACCGGGACGGCTCATCCGGTAGCCGATGCCGGGTTCGGTCTCGATCAGCCGGGCAGCGACAGGACCGAGCTTCTGCCTGAGATGGCCGATATAAACCCGAAGATACTGCACATCCTCGACATGGGCCGGGCCCCAGACGGTGACGAGAAGCTGACGATGGGTCATGATCCGGCCCTCGTGCCGCATCAAGAGAGCCAGCAGACCATGCTCGCGCGGGCTCAGCGGGACCGGGATGCCATCCACCCTTACCTCGTGCCGGGCCGCATCGAGCTGGACCGACCCGATGACCAGCGGGTCGACGGATGCCGATGCCGCGCCTGGATCCGCCCCGGCCCGGGCGCCGTGGCGCAACGTCGCGCGCAGCCGGGCCAGGAGTTCACCCAGGCCGAACGGCTTCTCGACATAATCGTCGGCGCCGGCATCGAACGCGGCGATCTTCTCGGCCTCACGATCGCGGGCCGACAGCACGATGACCGGCACGGCGGAAAATCGGCGCAGCTTCTCCAGCACCAGCTTGCCGTCCATGTCGGGCAGACCGAGATCGAGCAGGAGCGCGTCGGGCGATTGCGACGCGGCCAGCCTGAGCGCCTCGGTCCCGTCGGCCGCCGAAAGGCTGCGATAGCCGGCAGCCTCCAGGGCCGGCCGCAGGAACCGATGGATCTGCTTCTCGTCATCGACGATCAGGACAGTCGATGGCCCGCTCGGCAAGATAGTCGCAGGCTCGCTCATGCTCATGCCCGATCCTACGACATGATCAGGCCGCCATCGACATTGATGGTCTGGCCGGTGATGTAGCTCGCATCCGGTCCGGCCAGGAACGACACCAGACCGGCGACATCCTCGCCCTGCCCTGCCCGGCCCATCGGGATGTTGTCCACCCACTCCTGCATCAGCGCGCCGGGGGCGTAGTCGCCGAGCAGCTTGCCCCAGGCCTGGTCGTTGTAGGCCCACATGTCGGTCTCGATGATGCCCGGGCAGAAGGCGTTGACGGTGATGGACTCCTTGGCGACTTCCTTGGCCAGGCTCTGGGTGATGCCGATCACGCCGAACTTGCTGGCGGCATAGTGCGGCGTGAAGATGAAGCCCTGCCGTGCCTGGCCGGATGCGGTATTGATCAGTCGGCCGCCACCCCCATGCTTGCGTATGCGGGCGATCGCCTCGCGGCAGCACAGAAACACGCCCTTGGTGTTCACCGCCATCACCTTGTCCCATTCGGCTTCGGTCAGGTCCTCGACGCGGGCGATGGTGATCACCCCGGCATTCTGCACCGAAATGTCGACCCGGCCGAACGCGCGCTCGGCTTCGTCGTACAGGCGGATGACGTCGGCCGAGCTGGTGACGTCGATCTCGACCGAGATTGCGCGGCCGCCATTGTCGGTGATGCGCGATGCCACGTCGGCGACCAAGCGCTCGTTCGCGGCCAGCACGACCGCGGCGCCGTCGCGCGCAAGACGTGCGGCAATGGCGGCGCCGATGCCGCGGCTGGCACCGGTGATGACGGCGACCTTGTTCTCGAGGCTCATGGCGGGGGTCCTTGTTCGGGCGCGGCATCGAGCCGGGCGGCGGTGAACTGGTCGGTGACGAGCACGTCGATCAACCGGCCACGCAGCACGGCCAGCAGCGCCTGGTGCTTGCGCTGGCCACCGGCGACGCCGACCACGCGCGGGATCGCGTGCAACTGTTCGAGGGTGATGCCGATCACCCGTCCCTCGATCGGGGAGCGGATCGGCTGCCCGTATGCGTCGAAGAAGTGCAGGCACAGATCGCCGACCGCCCGCAGCGCGCTTAGCTCCTGCAGTTCGGCGGCGGTGAACACGTTGCCGCTGTCGGCCAGCAGCTTCGAGGGCTCCAGCCCGCCGACGCCGACCAGCGCCATGGTGATGCGACTGAACTCCGCCATGGTGGAGGCGACGAACGGGTCGGAGACCAGCGCCCTCTGCACCTCGATCGAGCCGGCCACGCCCTGCGTCGCCAGCAGCATCGGTTCCGCGCCGGTGATGCGGGCAAGCCGCGCGGTGAGCGCGGTCGCATGGCGCTGCACCCCGGGATTGCCCATGCCGCCCAGGATCTGCACCACGCGGGCGGCCTGCAGGCGACGGCCGGGATCGAGATTATCGACCATGCGCAGCAGGCTCTCGCTCCAGGACGAGATGCCGATGATCTCGCCTGGCTGCAGCGTCGCCTCGAGATATTGCGCGGCAGCCTCGCCGATGCGCGACAGGATCTGTTCCTCGCGATCCTCGCCGCATTCGGCCACCACCACTTCGGACAGGCCGTAACGGCCGACCAGCCGTTCCTCGAGCTCCGGAAAGGTCCCGGATGGAGTATCGACGGTGATCCGGACCAGCCCCTCGTCCCGCGCGCGTTTCAACAAACGCGAGACCCCAGCCTGCGAGATGCGAAGGCGCTTTGCGATCTCGGTCTGCTTGACGTCCTCGAGATGGTACATGCGTGCGACGCGGGCGATCAGTCGCAGTTCGTCAGACCGTGCCATCCCGCAATCCGTTCACCAGCAGCAGAAACCACCATCGACCAGCAGGTCGACGCCGGTACAGAACGACGCTGCCTTCGAGGACAGGAAGATCGCCGGACCGACCAGCTCGTCGACATTGGCCATGCGGCCAAGCGGCGTGTCGGTCTCGAACAGCTTTACCTGCTCGGCGACCTCGGGGCGACTATTCATCGGCGTCGCGGTGTAGCCAGGGCTGATGGTGTTCACCCGGATGCCGCGGTCGGCCCATTCCATCGCCAGGCTTTTCGACAGATGGATCACCGCCGCCTTGGACGCATTATAATGCGCCTGCAGCAGGCCGCGATTGACGATCACGCCGGACATGGATGCGATGTTGACGATCGATCCACGCCGGTTCGGCAACATCGCCCGTGCTTCCGCCTGGCAGGACAGGAACAGGCCGGTGACGTTGACGTCGAACATCCGCTGCCACTGTGCCCGCTCCATCTCCTCCGCCGGCGCCGCATTGGCGATGCCGGCGCAGTTCACCGCAAGTGCCAGCGGACCGAGCGCGCCCTGCAGCGTCTCGATCGCCGCCGCGATGGATGCCTCGTCGGTGACGTCCCCGCGCAACGCGACGGACTTGCGCCCGAGCGCCTCGATCTGCGCAACGGTCTCGCCGAGCCCGGGGCTTGCCGCCATGTCGAAACACCCGACATCCGCACCCGCTTCCGCCAGCCCGACCGCGATCCGCTGCCCGATCCCGCTACCCGCTCCTGTCACGAACGCAAGGTCGCCGGTCAGATCGAATAATTTCATGTGCCTATCCTAAGACTTGGGACGACCAGCTATGCCAGCGGATTTCAGGCGGTGGCCAGTTCCATGACCTTGACGTTCGTTGCCTCGTCGCGCGGCAGGACGCCCATCTGCCGGCCGCGCGCCAGGACCATGACCCGGTGTGCCAGGCCCAGCACTTCCTCGAGATCCGACGACACCACGATCACCGCCATGCCCTCGGCGGCGAGTTCGGCAATCACGTCGTAGATCGCGGCGCGGGCGCCCATGTCGATCCCGCGGGTCGGCTCGTCCAGGATGAACACGCGCGGATTGCGGGCGACCCAGCGGGCGATCACCACCTTCTGCTGGTTGCCGCCGGATAACGAGCGCGCGGTCTGTTCGGGGCTGCCCTTCACACCGAGGCGCTGCACCAGCTTGGTGGCGAACTCCTGCACGACGTCGGGCATCAACCAGCCTGCCTTGGCCAGCCGGTCGCTGTTGCCGAGTGCCAGATTATCGGCGATCGAGTGGTCGAGCACGACACCCTGGCCCTTGCGATCTTCCGGCACCAGGACGATGCCGCGCCGGATCGCTTCGTCCGGACGGCCCAGCCGCAACGGCGCGCCGTCCAGGGTTATGGTGCCGGATGCGACCGGGTCGGCGCCGGCGATCGCACGCACGAGCTCGGTGCGCCCGGCGCCGACGATCCCGGCAATGCCGAACACCTCGCCCGCCTGCACGCTGAAGCTTACGTCGCGGAAGGCGCCGGCAGCCGAGGTCAGACGATCGACACGAATTACCTCCTTGGTGGTGGGCGCCTGCATGATCGGGAAGATGCGGTCGATCGAACGGCCGACCATGTCGCGCAGCAGCGTGCTGACCGGCACCTGCGCGGTCTCGTGTGTCGCCACCATGTGGCCGTCACGCAGCACCACCACGCGATCGGCGATGCGTGCGATTTCCTCCAGCCTGTGGCTGACGTAGATGAAACTGACGCCCTCGCTTTTCAGGCGTCGTATCTGGGTGAAGAGCTGCTCGGTCTCGGCGAGCCCAAGGGCCGCGGTGGGCTCGTCCAGGATCAGCAGGCGGGCGCCGAGAGTGAGTGCCTTGGCGATCTCGACCTGTTGCTGGGCTGCGACCGACAGGCCGCGCATTTTGCGCATCGGCGAAACATTCAGTCCCAGGGCGCGAAGATGCTCGCCGGCACGTTCGTTCATGAAGGCGCGGTCGATCGCGCCGGCGCGCATCGGCAACCGGCCGACGAACACGTTCTCGGCGATCGAGAGGTCCGGCAGCAGCCGCATCTCCTGGTGGATCAGCCCGAGACCGTGTCCGATCGCGTCGCCCGGAGATTTCGGCGTGTAGGCGGCCCCTTCCCAGTGCATGGTGCCGCGGTCGGGCGGGATCAGGCCGGAGATGATCGAGGACAGGGTGGATTTTCCGGCACCGTTCTCGCCGAGCAGGGCCACCAGCTCGCCCTCACGCACGTCGAGATCGATGCCGTGCAGGACAGCAACCGTGCCGAACGACTTCGTAATGCCGCGGAGGCTGAGCCGGACCGGACCGGGTTGTGTCATGGCATTGCTCCTGGCGGCATTAAAGCGAAAAGGCCAGAGCAATGCCCTGGCCAATCGGCATCAGGGGTGCTTGACGAGGAACGGCGCCACGTTGGCCTTGGTCGTCAGCACCGCTTCCTGAAGTTGCTGCGCCGGCACCGACTTGCCGGCGATCAGGTCGAGTGCGGAATCCACAGCGAGCTTGCCCATGAACTGCGTTTTCTGCGTCATCGTGGCGGCCAGCGTGCCCTTCTGAACTGCCTTCAGGCCGGCCACGTCGCCATCGAAGCCGACCACCATGACCGGATGGTCCAGGTTGCCGACCTTGACGGCCTGGGCTGCACCGAGTGCGAGACCATCGGCACGCCCGAAAAACACGGTAATGGCCGGATGACGCTGCAGCATGTCCTGGGCGATCGAGAAGCCCTCGCTCTGCGACCATTCCTGGCTGGCCTGCTTTGCGACCACGTCGAGGCCGGTGCAACTGGCGAGCGCATCGCTGAAGCCCTTGTTGCGGTCGTTCTCCGGAGTCGTGCCGATCTGGCCCTGGATGATCGCCACATGGCCCTTGCCGCCGGTTTCCTTGCACACGAACTCGCCAAGCGTATGCGCTGCCGCCACGCTGTCGGTCGCGATAAAGCTGGTTGCCGGCGCGTCCGGGGCGTTGCGGTCCACGGCGATAACCGGGATGTGCGCCTTCTCGGCCGCACGCACCGGGACGCCGGCGGCGGTGGCGCCGGCCGGGATGTAGATGATCGCCTTGACGTTGCGGGTGATCAGATCCTCGATCTGGTTGACCTGCGTGGCGGAGTCGCCGTGTGCGTCGACGACGATCAGGTCGGCGCCGCGTGCCTTGGCCTCGGCGCTGACCGCCTGCTTGATCTGGTTGAAGAAGTCCGCCTGCAGGTTGGCGACGGCGAGACCGATGGTCGGGCGCGTCTGCGCCATGGCCGGTACGGCTGTCGAAAGAATGGCGGTGGCGGCAAAAGTGGCAGCAAGTGTCTTGATCATGGACATGGTATTTCCCCGGTTGATGCGGAGGCGTTCAGCGCCTCCTGCATTTGGTTCAAGTGTCAGGCGCGCCGGCGCAGCGTGTCGAAGGTGACGGCCACTGCGATGACGATGCCGATGACGACCTGCTGGATGAAGGGTGAGATGCCGACGAGGTTGAGCCCGTTATGCAGCACGCCGATGATGAAGACGCCGACCACGGTTCCGGCGATCGAGCCGATGCCGCCGGACAGGCTGGCACCGCCGATGACCACCGCGGCGATCGCGTCGAGTTCGTAGCCGAGGCCGGCCGACGGCTGCGAGCTGTCGAGCCGGGCGGCCATGACCGCCGCCGCGACGCCGGCGAGCAATCCGGAGGTGACATAGACGGCAACCGTAAGCTTTCGCACCGGGATGCCGGCGAGGCGCGCGACTTCGGCACTGCCGCCGATCGCATACAGGCTGCGGCCGGTGGCGCGATACCGCAGGAACACCCAGGCCGCGAGGGCGAGCACCACGAACACGCCGGCGGTGGCGGACAGCACGCCGAGATGGCGGATGGTGGCGAGGCCGGTGAACCAGTCCGGATAACCGACCACCTGCTGGCCGTCGGTGGTGATGTTGGCGAGCCCGCGTGCCACCGACATCACGGTCAGCGTGGCGATGAAGGCCGGCAGCCGGGCGCGGGTTACCAGCAGGCCGTTGACCAGGCCGCAGATGCCGCCTGTGATGATGCACAACAGCAGGGCGAGCGGGAATGGAACGCCGTAATCCTGCGGCAGCCAGCCGAGCACCATGATCGACAGCGCCAGGATCGATCCGACCGACAGGTCGATGCCGCCGATGATGATGACGCCGGTCATGCCGAGTGCGAGGATACCAAGCGTGGTGACCTGATCGACGACGTTGAGCGCGTTGCGCAGGGTCAGGAACACGCTGGTGGTGCTGGCGAACACCACGCACAGCAGGAACAGCCCGATCAGCGGGCCCTGGGCACCGCTGGTCAGGAAGGCGATCAGGCGCTTCGTGCCGTTCGTCGTGCCGCCGGTCATCTTGGGCGAGGCAACCACCGTTTGTTGCTGGCTCATCACGCGTTCTCCCTGATCCGCCGGCTTGAGGCGCGTGCGACCGCGTCACGCCACTGCCGGCTGTCCGATTGCAGGTTGGTCGCGGCCGCGCTGAAGCGGTCGCGTGGCCGAGGCAGGGTATCCAGTGCGGCGCGATCCCACAGTCCGGCCGACAGGCCGGCAAGATGGGCGACGCCGAGTGCCGACAACTCGGGCTCGACAGCCCGCAGCAGAGTACAGCCGAGCCGGTCGGCCTGCATCTGCATCAGCCCGTCGGTTCGGGTCGGGCCGCCATCGACGAACAGTTCGGTGACGGTGCCGACACTGTGCGCGATGGCTTCGACCACGTCCGCCACCTGCTGCACCACGCTTTCCACGGCAGCGCGGGCGATGGCCTCACGTGTGGTGCCCAGCGTCAGGTTGGTCAGCAGGCCGACCGCGTCCCGGTCCCACCAGGGTGCGCCGAGACCGCCGAAGCCCGGCACCAGGACAACGCCGTCGCTGCGTGCGGCCAGGCCCATCGAGACCAGGGCGGGCACGTCGATGCCGAGAATGCCGGCCATCCAGCGCAAGGCGGAGCCCGCGGAGCGAATATTGCCCTCGGCGGCGTACGCGGGCCGGTCGGTCATCCAGCCGATCGTCAGGCAAAGCCCGGCCTGGAGATCGTCCGGTTCGGCGAGCAGACCCATGACGGAGGAGCCGGTACCGTAGGTCGCCTTGACCTGACCAGGGGAAAACGCGCCATGGCCGAACAGGGCCGCATGGCTGTCTCCCATCACGGCATGGATCGGGGTGCCGTCGGATAGCGGCGGCAATCCCCTGATCGACGGGAACGGGCCGGTCGACGCAACGACGCGCGGGAGGCAGATGCGCGGGATGCCGAACAGCGACAACAGGTCGTTGTCCCAGTCCACGGCACGAACGTCGAGAAGCTGGGTACGCGACGCGTTGCCGGCCTCGATCAGATGATCGCCCGAAAACCGGCTCAGCAACCAGGAGTCGATCGTGCCGAGGCACAGCATGCCGTCACGCGATCGCATACGGTCGGGATCGTAATAATCGAGCAGCCAGCGCGCCTTGACCGCCGAGAACATCGGGTCGAGCGGCAGGCCGGAGCGGGTACGCACCAGGCGCTCGGTGTCCTCGTTTCGGAGGGCGTCGCAGATCGCGGCACCGCGCTGGTCCTGCCAGGAAATCACCGGCGAGATCGGCCGTCCGGTGGCACGATCCCAGAGCAATAGAGACTCGCGCTGGGTCGCGAAACCGACGGCGATCACCGCGGTTGCATCGTGTCCGGCGAGGCAGGCAGCGACGGCGTTCCGCACGCTATGCCAGATCGCATCGGCATCCTGCTCGACCCAGCCGGGCTGCGGATGGGTTTCGCCGAGCGGTGCGGTGCCACGCGAAATAAAGCGGCCGCCTGCGTCGATCAGCGCGCATTTGGTGGCGCTGGTGCCCTGGTCGATCGCGAGGATGAGCGGGGCGCCCATGATCAGGCCATCAGCTCCATGGAAGCGGTGACGATACCCTCGGCATTCAGCCCGAAATGGTCGAGCAGGAAAGCCGCCGATCCGGTCGGGGCGAAGTGTGGCACGCCGAGGATGCGCATGCGCACCGGATGATGGCGCACGACGGTTTCGGCAACCGCCGAGCCGAGGCCGCCGGTGATGATCGCCTCTTCCGCGGTCACGATGCCACGGGTCTCGCGCGCTGCCGCCAGGACTGCGGCTTCATCCAAAGGTGCGATCGTCATCATGTTCAGGACACGGGCGGAGATGCCACGCGAGGCCAATATGTCGGCAGCCGCCAACGCACGCGACACCAGCACGCCGGTGGCGATCAGGGTGACGTCGTTTCCCTCGCGCAGGGTGAGCGCGCGGCCGGGCTCGAACACCGCGTCCTCGGGCGTCACCGCGGGCACCTTGAACCGACCGACGCGCATGTAGATCGGCCGGTTCGCCTGCGCGGCCCAGCGTGCCGCGTCCCGGGTCTGTTTCGGGTCGGCCGGGTTCAGGATGGTGATGTCGGTCAGCGCCCGCATCCAGGCGAAGTCCTCGATCGAATGATGGGTGGGTCCGAGTTCGCCGTAGGACATTCCCGGGCTCTGGCCGCACAGCACGACGTGGTAGTTGTTGTAGGCGATATCCGCCTTGATCTGTTCCAGCGCACGTCCGGTGAGGAACGGTCCCGCGCAGCACACGAACGGAACGAAGCCGCCATTGGCCAGGCCGGCGGATACGCCGACCATGTTCTGCTCGGCGATTCCGACATTGACCAGGCGGTCGGGAAACTCCTTCTGGAACGCGTTCATGTTGGACGAGCCGACGGAATCGTTGCACACGACGACGATACGCGGATCGACACGCGCCAGCTCGGCCAGCGTTTCGGCGAAGGCCACACGGCAATCGAACGTCTCGACGCCGGACGTGACGGGGGCGCTCATCTCGTTCATCGCGCGCGCAGCTCCTCGATGGCCTGCAGGGCCTGTTCAGGCGACGGTACCTTGTGATGCCACTCGACGCGGTCCTCGATGAACGACACGCCCTTGCCCTTGCGGGTGTTGGCGATCAGGAACCGCGGCTTGTCGATGCGAGGGGCCTCGAACGCAGCCAGCAGGGCGGCGTGATCGTGCCCGTCGACGTCGTGCACCTCCCAGCCGAATGCGCGCCACTTGTCGCCGAGCGGCTCCAGGCTGTTGGTGTCCTCGGTACGCGCACCCTGCTGCAGCCGGTTGCGATCGACGATCGCGGTCAGGTTGGACAGCTTGCGGTGGCCGGCGAACATCGCCGCCTCCCAGTTGGATCCTTCCTGCAACTCGCCGTCGCCCAGTACGACGAAGGTGCGATAATCCGACTTCGAGATCGTTGCGGCGATAGCCGCGCCGACGCCGATCGGCAGGCCGTGCCCGAGCGGGCCGGTATTGGCCTCCACGCCCTTCACCTTGCGGCGGTTAGGGTGGCCGTTCAGCACCGAAAGCGGCGCCATGAAGGTCGAGAGCAGTTCGGGACTGAAATAACCGGCTGTGGCGAGCACTGAATAGAGCGCTGCCGAACAGTGACCTTTCGAGAGGATGAACCGATCGCGCTCGGCCCACTCCGGATCGGCCGGGCGGGTGCGCATGATGTCGAAGAACAGCGTGACCAGGATGTCGGTCACGGAGAAGTCGCCACCGATGTGCCCCATGCGCGGGCCGGCGATGGTGTTGACGATCGAGACGCGGATGTCGGCCGCGATCTCTTTCAGGCGGGCCGCGCGAGTCTCGATGGAGAGGGTTTCGCCATGCTGGGCGAGTGCCGTGCTCATGACCGGTCCGTCCTTCTTTCCCGCATCGTAACCAAGCTTTATGGCTATGAATAATTATTCGTAGTCTACGTTCCATTCATTGTGCGATCTGATGTTGAAGAAAGTCAAGCGAGGACCGTTTGTGGTTCGGGACTCGATCCCGGCGTTACCGGACGGCATGTCGCGGTTGCTCCGGTAGCTTCGTTCAATATTATTTCCTGATTTTTGCCGAGATAATATCGAACGGCTGGAACTTGCGCTTTGCCCGATGGATGTCGGTTGTAATTGATCAAGGAATGATCGTTTACTATCCGTCCGGATCGGCTGCCGATGCACCGAACTAAAACTTGCGCCGCAGCTTGAAAAAAGAGACTGGCTGGATACGTCGACAAACTTGTTAATGTGACGTTACGGTAACGTACGGGCCAGTTTCAACGTCGGTCGCGCTGTCACAACGATCGTACCTCTGGTTGTCGACCATCTGTTCGATTAGGCTGTATAACGTGCACCGCAGGCGGTTCGCGGTGGAGATCAACCATATCAATGTCTTCGGTTCGCATCCTTGGCTCGGACAAACATTTCTCGGTAATGAACGACCTGGATTGCGCCCAGGAACCGATCCATCAGCCCGGGTCGATCCAGCCGCATGGGGCTCTCCTGGCGATCGACCCGTCGGCCGACCTCACGATCGTCGCCGGCAGCCGTAATATCACTGCGGTTCTCGAGAATGGGCTTTCGCTATCCGAGACCATCGGGCTCGGTACCTGCGACATCCTCGGGATCGATTTTGCCCGATCCGTGCAGGCTCGCCTTCTGAATGGCGAACTCCGGGCGGAAGCGCCCTGGCAATCGACGCTCGAGCTGATGTCGAATGACCGGCCGGTGCTGCTGGATACGTCGGTGCACGTCCATGACGGACTGATCCTGGTGGAATTGCAGCATGCGAGCCTGCAGGGTCCGGACGCAGGCGACATGCTCCGGCAACTCCAGGATGTCGTCACCGATCTTCGGAACGCGGAAAACAGCCTTGAGGAACTGGCCAGCGTCGCGGCACGTGCCATCCGCCGCCTGGTCGGCTACGAGCGGGTGCTGGTCTATCGTTTCGATACCGACTGGAACGGCGTGGCGATCGCCGAGGACAAGGAACCGGACTGGGACTTTTCCCTGGTCGGCGTGCGCTTTCCGGCCTCGGATATCCCGACGCAGGCGCGGGAGCTATACGAGCGCAGCCCGATGCGGTGTGTCGTCGATCGGGATGCAACGCCGGCCCCGCTCGAACGGGTGTCGAAACTTCATGACGGCGCGCTTCCGGCCAGGCCGATCGACCTGTCGTTCGCACAATTGCGCAGCCTGTCTCCGGTGCATCTGCAAATCCATCGCGAGCTGGGCATCAACGGCACCATGTCGTTGTCGATCATGCGCGACCAGAAGCTCTGGGGCCTGGTGGTGTGCCATCATCGGCTGCCGCATCATCCGTCCGCCGACCAGAAGTCGGCGGCGTCGCTGATCACCAACGCCTTCGCTCTCGGAATCAGCGCCACCGAGCGCAACCACATCGAGCTGGCGCGCCGCGAGGATCTGGACCGGCTGTCGACCCTGCTGGCCTACATGGCCGAAGCGGACTCGGTCACGTCGGCGCTCACCACCGGCACCACCACGATCGGCAGCCTCCTCAGCGCCGCCGGCGCCGCCGTGCTCTACGATGGCGAGATGGCGCTGGTCGGACATACGCCGGCGGAGGCGGATGTTCGCGAGCTGGCCGAATGGCTGCGGGTGCACAGGGGCAACACGACGCTGTTCCACACCAATCGGCTTTCGGCCGAACTCCCCTCGTGGGACAGGCTCGCCGGGGTGGCGAGCGGGGTCATGGCCGTGTTTCTGTCCAACGACCGGCGCGACATGCTGCTGTGGTTCCGGCCGGATGAGCCCGAACTGATAAGCTGGGGCAGCGGCGCGCATCTGAGCCCCGAGAACAGGGCATCGCGGCCGCCGCCGACATCGTTCACGCGTTGGAACGAGTTGCAGCGTGGCATAGCGATCCCCTGGACCAACTGGGAATTCGAGATCGCCGAGACGCTTCGCCACGGCATCACCGAGGTCATCGTCCGCGCGCTGCACCGAATTCGCGACCTGAACGAGAAGCTGCGCCAGGCGCAGAAGATGGAAGCCGTCGGGCAACTCACCGGCGGCATCGCGCACGATTTCAACAACCTGCTGGCCGGCATCATCGGCAGCCTGGAGCTGCTGCAGATCCGCGTGGGGCAGGGCCGCATCGGAGAAATCGACCGCTATATCGCCATGGCGATGACCTCGGCCAATCGCGCCGCCTCGCTCACCCACCGGCTGCTATCCTTTTCACGTCGGCAGACGCTCGATTCGAAGCCGGTCGACGTGAACCAGCTCACCACTTCGATGGAAGATCTGATCCGGCGTACCGTCGGTCCGGCGATCAAAGTCGAAACGGTGATCGCGGTCAGCCTATGGAAGGCATTGTGCGACGCCAACCAGCTCGAAAGCGCCTTGCTCAACCTGGCGATCAATGCACGCGATGCGATGCCGGAAGGCGGACGACTGAGCATCGAGGCGGCCAATGCCCGGGTCGACGACGACTATGGCCAGCGCCATCCCGAAATCCTGGCTGGGCAATACGTGGTGGTCTCGATTACCGATACCGGTACGGGAATGACACCGGACGTGGTCGGCCGCGTGTTCGAGCCGTTCTTCACGACCAAGCCGCTCGGTCAGGGAACCGGCCTCGGGCTCTCCATGGTCTACGGCTTCGCCAAGCAATCGAACGGCTACACCCGCATCGAGAGCGAGCCGGGCCGAGGCACCAGCGTGCACATCTATCTGCCGCGTGCACCCGGCATCGTCGAGCAGGAACCCAGCGTCGCCCTGTCGCTGGCCGACCATTCGGTGAGTTCGGGCGAAACCGTGCTGGTGGTCGATGACGAGCCGGTCATGCGCATGCTGATCGGCGACATGCTGCGCGATCTCGGTTTCGCCGTGATCGAGGCGGCGGACGGGGCAGAGGGGTTGCGGGTGCTGCAATCCGAACAGACCGTCGACCTGCTGATTAGCGATGTCGGCCTGCCGGGTGGAATGAACGGCCGGCAACTGGCGGATGCGGCGCGGGTTCAGCGGCCCCATCTCAAGGTGCTGTTCATTACCGGTTATGCGGGAAGCATGCTGATTGGTGACGGCGTGCTCGATCCGGCGATGCATATCATCACCAAGCCGTTCCCGCTCGAGGTGCTGGCCGCCAAGATCCGGGAGATGATCTGACCGGCTCGGAGTATAGGTCGGAAAACGAGTCGGTTTTCTGATGCCGTTCCATGTGTCCAGCCCCCCTTCCGGTGACGCGGTCGAGCTTGTCGCCCACCTCATCCAGATGGCTCTGACGCCGGTTTTCCTGCTGTCGGCGATCGGGACGTTGCTGGGTCTGTTCAACACACGTCTGGCTCGTGTCTCGGACCATATGGAGCACATCACCGAGCTGCTGGACGCCGAATCCTGCGGAACCGATAGGGCACGATTGACGTCCCAGCTCTCCCGGCTGAAGTCCCGGACCCTCATGCTGGACGCCTCGATCGCGCTGGGCGCCATTGGCGGCGCCTCGACCTGCGGCGCCGCGTTCGTCCTGTTTCTGGGCGGCGTGCGAAACACCCAGGTCGCGGGATGGTTGTTCACGCTGTTCGGGGTAGCCCTCGGCTGCGCGGTTTTTTCGCTGATCGCCTTCCTGGGCGACAGCCTGCTGGCATGGCACGGGCTGCATCGGGACGGAGCGATGCCGAGGCCGCCAAAAACGTAGCAACCCGACCGTATCGGCACTGTTCTTGTGCATGACATCCAGGAACAGGAGGAATCCGTGGCGGATATCCAGGAGCCCGACAATTATGGCGAAGGCAAGCACGGGCAGGCGCGCCAGCTCGCGGATGCCGCTCTGAAGGCCCAGCGTGAAGGCCGTCTCGACGATGCGGACCGGCTGTTCGCGGAGGCGGCGCGGGCCGACCCGCAAGCGGTCGAGGATGCGCTGATGCAGAGCGACGAGGGCGCCAAGTACGACGCAGCCGAGATCGGCACCGACGCCGAGGTGGCAAGCATCGGTCGAACCATCGAACCCGGTTCGGATGCACCGTCGCGTGCAGGCATCACCGGATCCGGCAGCGGCGCCGACGGGTAGGCGTGCCGCCGACACTGCGTACAAGCACCAACGCCTGCATCAGTCCTGGCGCAGCAGCAGCGCCGGACTGGCCGCCAGTCCACGACGGGTAGCAAGGTAGCCGGCAGCGAGCATCAGCACGATTGCCAGGATCATGACGCCCGCGACCGTACCGGGAAGAAATGCCCAGGGTGCCTTGAGCACGAGGTGCATCAGCAGCCAGCTCAGGCCTGCGCCGACCGCGACCGCGCAGATGCCGGCGATCGCGCCGAGGATGGCAAACTCGATCAGCCATGCGGCGCGAAGCTGGGCGCTCGTTGCCCCCAGGACACGCAGCACCGCGGCCTCGGCCACGCGCTGCCGTTGTGCGGCGGCCAGACTGGCCGCCAGCACCAGACCACCCGACGCCAGGGCGACGGCACCGATCGCGGCAAGCGCCAGGGCGAGCTTGCGCACCAGACCACCGAGCTGGGTCAGGATGTCGGCGACGCGGATGCCGGTGACGTTGGGCAGCGCGTCGGTGACGGCGGTCAGGATCACGGCATCGTCGGCCGGGCGGCCGGTCGACGCGACCGTGGCGACGACCGTATGCGGTGCCGCGGACAGCAGTCCGGGCGACGCCATGAAGGCGAAGTTGAGCTGGAGCGAACGCCAGGCGATTTCGCGCAGGCTCGCCACCTTCAGGTCGATGTCGCGGCCGAGCACGTTCAGCCGCACGATCGAGCCGACATGCACACCCCAGCCCTTGGCCAGGCCGGCATCGAACGACAAGAGCGGCGGCCCGGCGTAATCGGGCGCCCACCACTGGCCGGCAACGACATGCGTGTCGGGCGGCGCCGCGCCGGCGATGGTCAAGCCATGGTCGCCGCGCAACGCCCAGCGGGTGCCGGCAGTGGCCTGCACCTGCTCGGCCGGCACGCCGTCCACCGCCACCACGCGGGTGCGCAGGCTCGGCAACTCGCGCACATCGCCAACGGTCGGCATGGCGTGCAGCAGCGTATCGAAGCGACCGACCTCGTCCGGCTGCAGGTCGATGAAATAGAAGGACGGCGCATGTTTCGGAAGCTGGTCCAGCACTGCGGCACGGAGGTCGCCTTCTGCCAGGGCCACGGTCGCCAGAACGGTGAGGCCGGCGC
>JBPBQO010000159.1:0-34329 GCA_050954785.1 Janthinobacterium lividum
GCAATACCGTATGCTCGGCCGGACTGGCATCAAGGTAAGTCCCTATTGCCTGGGCGCGATGATGTTCGGCAGCATCGGCAACTCCGACCATGACGCCTGCATCCGCATCATCCACAAGGCCTTGGATTTCGGCATCAATTTCATCGACACTGCCGATCGATACAGCAGTGGCGAATCAGAGGAGATCGTCGGCAAGGCGCTCAAGGGCCGTCGTGACAATATCGTGCTGGCGACCAAGGTGCACGGGCCCATGGGCGAGGATCCGAACCAGCGAGGTAATTCGCGGCGCTGGATCACCCGGGCCGTGGAGGCCTCACTGCGCCGGCTTCAGACCGACCATATCGATCTCTACCAGATCCACCGGCCCGCGCCTGACACCGACATCGAGGAAACCCTCTCGGTGCTGACGGATCTCATGCGGGAGGGTAAGGTGCGCGCAATCGGCGCATCGACTTTCCCCGCGTCCAATATCGTGGAGGCACAGTGGGTCGCCGAGCGCCGCGGGCTGGCCCGGTTCCGTACCGAACAGCCTCCCTATTCTATCTTGAACCGATCGATCGAGCGGGAGGTGCTTCCCGTCTGCCAGCATTACGGCATGGGTGTGATGGCCTGGAGCCCGTTGGCGAAAGGTATGCTCACGGGCAAATACCGTAAGGGTCAGCCGACAACCGACAGCCTGCGGGCGCGGTTCTTCCCGAACGCGATGTCGGATATAGCCAGTCTGGACAAGGTCGAGCAACTGATCCCGCTCGCGCAGGAGGCGGGGATGTCGCTGATACACATGGCGCTCGCCTTCGTAGTGGCGCATCCGGCACTCACCGCCGCCATCATCGGCCCGCGCACCATGGAACAACTCGACGGCTTGCTCGCCGGCGCCGACATCACACTCGATGACCAACTCCTCGACCGGATCGACGAGATCGTGCCGCCGGGCATGGATATCGCTCCGCTTGAAGGCGCAGCCTATCTGCCACCCCCAATCGTGCAGCCCGCGTTACGTCGGCGCCCGATGGTCGAGCGGGCGGCCGCCTGAAGTCGTACAGGATTGGCGATACACATCATTCGATCGACATGCGCATTTCTCGAGCCGTAGAACGGCCGTTCCGATCCTTTTCGCCCGTCAGGCACACATCCAGATCAATGAGGTTATCATGGATGACAAAGGCGTCGCCCTGGTCACCGGAGCCAACCAGGGGATCGGGCTGCAGATCGCCAGGGATCTCGTGATCGGTGGCTTGACGGTCCTGATGCGATCGCCTGACTTCGCGCCTGGCCAGGCCGCAGCGCGGGATGTCGGGCAGATTGCCCATGCGATCCAGCTCGACGTCACTGACCAGGCCTCGATCGTTGTCGCCGCCGAACGCGTCCGCACGAAGTTCGGCCGCCTCGACGTGCTGATTCAATACGCTGTCATTTCCGCAGGTATAACGGCGTCCTCTCGGTCACGCCGGGCCACAACTTCCTCGTCCTCGGCAGTCATTTCGTATTGGATGGAGACGCTGGTTTTCTTCTGGATGCCTTGCCGCCCAATGTGATGCTCGAAACCGAGCTCCAAAAACAGGCTTTGCGTTGGGCAGTAGAGCGGATGATCAGTGAGATGCGCGATCCGCAACCTGACGGCATGTTGGTTACACAGCAAGTCGCATACACAATGCTGGTTGAAGCGCTTTGCCTGTATATTAGAGACAACTTGCATCAGGGAGCTAGCTGGTTCTCTGCGTTGGCAGATAAACGAATGATGATTGCTCTCTCCAGCATTCATCAAGAACCCGCACGCTCATGAACATCGAGGCACAGTGGCGAATGATACTTGCCGCCAACCGTATTTCAAAGACTGGCAAAGCCATTTCCTCGATGGCCCCGGCCCTTGGGTATTAATCCGAGAGCGCTTTCAGCCCCGCCTTTAAGCACCACTGGGGCAGCTCGCCGCGATCCCGGACCGCTTCATGGGCCTGATCCGGACCCCAAACTGCCGTCAGTTCACCAGCACGGTGCAGTTTGGCCAGGTTGATCGCATCGCGCCGGTCGGTCTTGATCCGATTGCCCGGTTTACGCGAGATCATTGGTGGGGCAACCACAACGCATTCGCGCCCAGCCTCGGTTAAATACCACCGGATGCCATAGCCGCACGGCCCGTTAATCTTCTTCGAAGCTTAACTGTAGCAGAACCGCAGTTCACGCCCGCCATGGCCAGCTTGGCGGCAAGCGTACTCAGCGCCAAAGCCGTATGAGCAATGATTCCATTGCTCACGCACGTCTCTCCGTTTGCCCTCGTCCGTGAGCGCCACGCAATCGCGTCCTTGCGAATATCCAGCCTGACGTAAGTGATAAGCTCTTCAGCACCCGCCTCCCATGCATGGCCGGCGCCAGACCATCCAGCGCAACCCTCGACAAGCCTGCATATTGTGAGACGGGTCATCCCATCTCAGGCGAATATGGGGTCTATATTTCGCGCCGGCTGACCTGGTCGAGCAGGCTGAGGATCTCGCGTGCCGCGGCATCGGCGGGCGCTTCCTCGCCGATCGAGAGGCTCGCCAGCACGGTGTGAAAACCCTCGCGCTGTAGGCCCGCGGCCTCGGTGTCGGTCAGCAGTGTTTCGACGGTTTTCGCCAGCCGGTCCGGACGGCAATCCTGTTGCAGCAGCTCGGGCACGAGTTTCCGGCCGGCCAGGAGGTTGACCATGGCGACGTGCGGCACCCGGATCAGGCGGCGGGCAATCGCAGCGGTCAGCGGGTTGACCCGGTAGGTGACCGCCATCGGCACGCCGGCCAGGGCCAACTCCAGGGTCGAGGTACCGGACTTGGTCAAGGCGGCGCCGGCGGCGGCGAAGGCGTCGTGCTTGTCGTGCAGCTCGGTGACGATGATCGGCTGGATCGGCCAGCGCCGGGTCGCGCGCAGCACGGTCTCGGCCACGACCGGAGATGCGACCACCACCGGCACCAGTCCGGGCATTCTCGCGGCCAGCAGGGAGAGCGTCCGGCCGAACACCGGCAACAAGCGTGGAACCTCGCTGCGCCGACTGCCCGGCATCAGCACCAGCACCGGCGCTGCCGGGTCCAGTCCGTGGGTGGCTCGGAACCGGGCCGCGTCGCCGGTATCGGCGCCGGATTGCAGAACCGGATGGCCGACGAAGCGGGCTTCCTGCCCATGCCGGCGAAAGAATTCGGGTTCGAACGGCAGCAGGCACAGCAGCCGTTCCCAAAGGCCCGGATATTCGCGTACCCGATGCTCGCGCCATGCCCAGACCTGCGGTGCGACGTAATGCACCCGAGGAATGCCGAGGCCGGTGATCCGCTTCAGCAGCCGCAGCGCGAAGCCGGGACTGTCGATGGTCACGACCAGATCAGGGAGGGTCCGGGTAATGTCGGCGACGGCCAGGTCCAGACGCCGGGCCAGGCTGCGTATGCGCGGCAGGATCTCGATCAGGCCCATGACGGCGAGCTCGCGCATCGGGAACAGGCTTTCCAGCCCTTGCTCGGTCATGCGCGTACCGCCGATACCGCGGAACACCAGGTCCGGCCGCTGCCGGCGCAAGGCCGCGATCAGGCGTCCGCCGAGCACGTCGCCGCTGGCCTCGCCGGCCATGATCCAGATCGTCCGGGCCAACGGGATCAGCCCGGATAAAGCAGGTCGGGACTGATGTCCGGTTCGGAGATGCTCACCAGCGCGCCGTCCTGCACCGCATTGTAGAAGCAGCTCCGCCGGCCGGTGTGGCAGGCGACCCCGGTCTGGTCGACCAGCAGCAGCACGGCGTCCCGGTCGCAATCCAGGCGCAACTCGACCAGCCGTTGCGTCTGGCCGGAGCTCTCGCCCTTGCGCCAGAGCTTGTTCCGGCTGCGGCTGAAATAGCAGACCTGGCCGGTCTGCAGGGTCTCGGTCAGTGCCGCGCGGTTCATCCAGGCGAGCATCAGCACCTCGCCGGTATCGTGCTGCTGGGCGATCGCGGCAATCAGGCCGGCGCTATCGAAAGCGACCTGGTCGATCGTCTGCGCGAGTGCGGCCTCGTTCATGCGGGCGTTGCCGATTTTTCGGGAAGGCGCATCCAGTCCGGGACGCGGGCCTGCATCGTCCAGCCCTCGAACTCGACCGTGCTATGCAGGTGCTCGAGCCGCAGCACCGCCAGCCCCAGCCCTTCGGAAGAGGATCGCATCGTACCGATGTCGCGTCCCTCGTGCAGCAGGGGCGTGCCGGGCGGCGGCAACGCGGCGTCCGACGTGACCGGGACCAGCCGTCGCTTGAGCAGGCCGCGATAGCGGGTGCGGGCGGTCAGTTCCTGGCCCATGTAGCAGCCCTTGGTCCAGGAGATGCCGTCGAGCTCGTCGAAGCCGGCTTCCAGCAGCACGGTTTTTTCCGGCTCGCAATCGCGGGTGCCGTCGGGCAGGCCGAGCAGCAGGCGATGGCGGTCATAATCGGCTTCGTTCGCTTCGGACTGCATCGGCGTCGCGGACAGGATGCGCGAACCGGCGGCGGCAAGGCGCGGATCGGGCGCACTGATGGCGTCTGCCGGCAGTTCGGGGATGCCGTCCCAGGCGACGCTGACGGCGAGGCCGGTTTCGGCCACCACGACCCGGGAGCGCAGACGGAACCGCGACAATTTGGTCGCCAGCATCGGCGCCTGGCCGCGCTCGCAATCCAGCAGCAGCCGATCGGCGTCGGCGAAGATGAAGAAATCGGCCAAGTACTTGCCCTGCGGCGTCAGCAATGCGGCCCAGACCGCGCGGCCAGGAGCGACCAGCGCCACGTCGTTCGAGACCAGCCCTTGGAGGAACGGGATGCGGTCCTCGCCGGAAACCGACAGGACGGCACGGGCGGGCAGGTGGGCGAGCTTCAGCATGGCTGGAACTTGGGGGAGCGCGCGGCTTCCGGCAACCGGGGAAAGGTTCTAACAGGTCCGCCAATCCTGCCCCTGAACCCTATTGTCCATGAGTGAGCGCCTGACCCGTATCCTGTTCATCACCGCGACGAGGCTGGGCGATGCGGTGCTGTCGACCGGGTTGCTCGACCATCTGCTCCGGTCGGTGCCCGACCCGCAGATCACCATCGCCTGCGGTCCGGTCGCTGCCGGATTGTTCGAACGGATGCCGGGTCGAACCCGGACCATCATCGTCGAGAAGCGGCGCTACGATCTGCATTGGCTGTCGCTGTGGCGCGCCTGCGTGGGCACGCGGTGGGACCTGGCGGTCGATCTTCGGGGATCTGCGGTCACGCTGCTGCTGCGCACCAAGGGCCGCGCGATCATGCGTGGCGGCCGTCGGGCCGGGCACCGGATCAACCATCTAGGCGGCGTGCTCGCACTCGTTCCGGCGCCGGTGCCGGTGGTCTGGACGAGCGCTGTGGACGACGCGAAAGCGGCCAGCCTGTTGCCATCGGGGAGGACGCTGATCGCCCTTGGGCCGACCGCGAACTGGGCCGGCAAGGTATGGCCGGCGGAACGGTTCGCGGAGGTGTTCGCCGCCATCAAGCAAGTGCTGCCTGACGCGCTGCCGATAGTGCTGGCCGGGCCGGGAGCTACCGAACATGCGATGGCGCAGGGACTGCTGGATCGTCTCGACGAGGCGGTCGACCTGCGCGGCCGGCTGTCGCTGGCGGAGGTGGCCGCCTGCCTCAAGCGCTGCCAGCTCTATATCGGCAACGATTCCGGGTTGATGCATCTGTCGGCGGCGACCGGCATCCCGACGCTCGGCCTGTTCGGTCCGAGCAAGGCCTCCGAATATGCGCCGGTCGGACGTCAGGCCGCCTTCGTGGCGGCACCCGGACCGGAAGGCGACGCGCCGATCGCCGGCTTGGCGGTTGAAAACGTCGTGGTTGCCGCCCGCGTATTGCTGGGCCTGGCATGACCAGGGTTGCGCATGTCATGGCCGGTGCCGATGCGGGTGGAGCCGAGCTGTTCTACGAGCGGCTGACGGTCGCGTTGGGTTCGACGATGGAGGTGCTGCCGGTCATCCGCCGCAACGCCAAGCGCGCCGGACATCTCCGGACGGGCGGGTTGCTGCCGATCGAACTCGGCTTCGGCGGGCGGCTCGATCTGCTGACGCGGCCCCGCATCGGTCATGCGCTGCGCCGCTTCGGGCCGCGGGTGACGGTCGCCTGGATGAACCGGGCAGCCCGGATGACCCCGCAAGGCGACTGGGTGCTGGCGGGCAGGCTCGGCGGTTTCTACGACCTCTCGAACTATGCGCGGTGCGATCACCTGATCGGCAACACGCTGGGTATCGTCGCGTGGATCCGCGAGCAGGGCTGGGCGCCGTCGCGCGTGCACCATCTGCCGAACTTCGCGGCCGAATTCGCGGGGTTCACCCCGGCGCGGCCAGCATCGGTTCCAGCCGATGCCAGGCTGGTGCTGGCCCTCGGCCGACTGCATCGCAACAAAGCGTTCGACGTGCTGGTCCGTGCAATGCGGCATATTCCGCATGCCCATGTTCTGATCGCCGGCGAAGGTCCGGAGCGGGCCTCGCTGGAGGCGCTGGCCCGGGCGGAAGGCGTGGCCGACCGGCTGCACATGCCCGGCTGGGCCGACGATACCGGATCGCTGCTGGCCGCCTGCGACGTGCTGGTCTGTCCATCACGGCACGAGCCGCTGGGCAACGTGGTGATCGAGGGATTCTCGGCCGGTCGTCCAGTGGTGGCCGCAGCATCGCAGGGACCGGTCGAGCTGATCGAGAGCGGACGGGACGGCATGCTGGTGCCGCTCGAGGATGCGGCCTCGCTCGGCGAGGCGCTGGCCCTGGTGCTGGAGGATCGTGTGCTCGCCGCCCGTCTGGCGAAAGCGGGGCGTGCGCGCTACGAGGCCGAGTTCGCGGCCGGCCCGGTGCTGGATCGTTGGCGGCAATTCCTGACGACCGTGGAGAAGAGCTGATGTGCGGCATCGCCGGCTTCGCGCTGGCCCAGACGGCCGCTTCGGGAGTAGCGGTCGCGGGCCAGCCGGTTTTCGACAGCGCGTGCCTGACGGCCCTGGTCCGGGCACTGGCGCATCGCGGTCCGGATGGTGCCGGCCACACCATGGTCGGGCGGGTGGCGCTGGTGCATACCAGGCTGGCGATTATCGACCTCAATGGTGGCGACCAACCCATTTTTGCCGGCCCCGCCGCCCTGGTCGCCAATGGCGAGATCTACAACGATCTTGAACTGCGCAAGACATTGCCCGACGTGTGGTTTGCCAGCGGCAGCGACTGCGAGCCGCCGCTCCATCTGTGGCTGCGCGACGGCGTGCGGTATGTCGAGAGCCTGCGCGGCATGTACGCGATCGCGATACACGAGCGCGGCACGCATAACCTGACGCTGTCGCGCGACCCGTTCGGGATCAAGCCGCTCTACGTCGCCGAACTGGAATCCGGCGTCGCCTTCGCGTCCGAGCCGCAGGCGCTGCTGGCAGCAGGCCTTGCGAAGCGCGAACTGCGGACGGAGGCTCGGAACGAGCTGTTGCAGCTCCAGTTCACCACCGGCCGTGAAACCATCTTTCCCGGGATCAGGCGGGTGTTGCCCGGCGAGACGATCCGGGTGGCGAACGGCCGGGTGATCGACCGCAGCCGCATCCAGGCCTTGCCCGAGGGCCCGACAGAGGAGATCGGCGAAACCGAGGCGCTGGCCCGCCTCGATCGCGCGCTCGAGGAGAGCGTGTCGCTGCACCAGCGTGCGGACGTGCCGACCGGCATGTTCCTGTCGGGCGGAATCGACAGCGCGGCCGTGCTGCGGATGATGGCGCGGCTGGGCAACGAACGTGTGCAGGCCTTCACCGCGGCGTTCGACGTGCCGGAGGCGGCGGACGAAAGCGAGCAGGCGGGACGCCTGGCGCGTGCGGCCGGGGCCAGGCACGAGGTGATGAGGATCGACGAGGCGATGGTCTGGCGGCACCTGCCGGAGATCGTCGCCAGCATGGACGATCCGGTGGCCGACTATGCGATCATCCCGACCTGGCTACTGGCACGGCGGGCGCGTCGCGACGTGAAGGTGATCCTCAGCGGCGAGGGCGGCGACGAGCTGTTCGCCGGCTATGGCCGCTATCGCAGTGCGATGCGGCCCTGGTGGCGCGGCGGCCGGGCGATGCGCCGGCGCGGCACCTTCGACGGGCTGAATGTGTTGCGCTCCGATATCACCGGCGGCCGCAACCGGGACTGGCGCAGCGGGATTGCGGCGACCGAGCTGTCCGGAACCGCCAGGGCCGGGGAGCGCTCGCGGCTGGCATCGGCGCAGGCGTCCGATATCGCGGAGTGGCTGCCGCACGACCTGCTGCTGAAGCTGGACCGGTGCCTGATGGCGCACGGTGTCGAGGGGCGCACGCCGCTGCTGGACCCCGCTGTCGCGGCGGCATCGTTCAGGTTGCCGGATGGGCTCAAGGTCCGCCGGGGGATGGGCAAGTGGCTGCTGCGCCGCTGGCTCGAGACGCAAATGCCGGAAGCGCGTCCGTTCGCGCCGAAGCAAGGCTTTACCGTGCCAGTCGGGGCCTGGATCGCGGCGCAGGGAGACCGGCTGGCGCCGCTGGTCGCAGCCCAGGGCGGCGTCGCTGAAATCGCGGCGCCGGACCGGGTGCTGGCGCTGTTCCGCAATGCGACAGGCCGTCGCGAACAGCATGCGGCCTGGACCCTGCTGTTCTATGCGCTGTGGCATCGCACCCACATCCAGGGAAAGCTGCCGGCAGGCGACGTGTTCGAGACTTTGGCGGGGTAGCGATGGGCGACATGGTGATCGTCGCCTGTTGGCCAGAACCGGACTGCGCCGCCTCGGGCTCGCCGCCGATCGCCCGGCGCTGGCGATGACGGTACGACATGGTCGTCGAGGTGTTCGAATGGCATGCAGGCGCATTGATGACCGCGCATGAACGCCTCGAGATTCTGGCACTGTGGGAGCGCTACGCGCTGGTGTTCGATGACGTACCGCTGAACGGGCAGCGGAAACGGCGGCGCAGTTCGTCCCGGTCCATTCCTGATTCAGGAACGATGGCGAGTTGAACTAAAGGAGTTGTTGTCACAGGGCCGTCCATAAACGAGAATCGGTATCGTGAGTCCGATTTGAGTGCCTTGATGACGCGCGTCGCGTTGCCCTTGTTCCTGCTTTTGATGCCGACAGCGGGTGTCGCGGAGTCCGCACGCATCGGCCCTAGCTTCGTCTGCCCGCGTCCGGCCCCCGCCGACAGGCTGTCGCAACTGATCTGCGACAATGCCGACATGAGCCGCGAGGAGCTGACGCTCGCGCAGTCGTACCAGGCGCTCCGGCATCTGTATGGCCCGAACGGATGGAAAGCGCTGCGAGCGCAAGCCGCGTCCTTCGACACCAGGCTTCGGGCCGCCTGCAATGTTCCGGCATCGAGTGCGCGGCATCGCACGATGCCGCCCGGCGTGCCGGCCTGCTATGTCGCGCGGACGGAGACGGACCGCGCGATCTGGCTCGAGCGAATGTCGGGGCCGGCGCGCGAGGAGGCGTCGCGGCCGGTCGAACAGGCGATGGCCTTGCAGCAGCGCCTGGTCGATCTGGGATTCCTGGCGGCAGGAACCGAGGCCGACGGGGTCTATGGCGACGCGACGCGGACCGCGATCATGACGTGGCAGCGCGTCGCGCGCAGGTCGGATGCGACTGGTTTCATGTCGGACGCCGATGCCGTCGCGCTGCGCAGCCCCGTCGTCGCGGCCGACATGTTCCGGACGGCGACGATGGTCCTGGCATGCTCGGATCTACGTGCGGGCGGCGTATACGCGATCGCTCCGGATCGTTCCGACGGGCGCTGCTTCGAAGCTCTTCCGGCGCAACGTTGGGAAAAAGTGTCGGAGGAACGCGGGCTGCTTCTGCTGCGGCGTGTCCCGGCGGTAGTGGGTGAACCTCCGCTGTATTTTCGCGCGCAGGATGTGACCATTGTCGTGGACCGGCGGCCATTGGCGCCCATACCGAAACAGGAAATTCTCAGGACGAAGCAGCCGGAACAGCCGGCGACCGGCTCCGGCTTTATCGGTCGGATCGCGGTCGCCGTTCTGGCGATCGCCGGGATGTTGCTGGGTCTGGGCACCGTGCGTCGTCTGCACGGTGCGCGGGCGCGACGGCGACGGGTCCGGAAAGCGTTCGAACTGGCGATGAAGGAAGTCGCGACCCACCAGCGCACGCTGCAGATCAGGAAACTGCAACTGGTCGGCGTCGACGCATACGGGACGATCGATCTTGCCAAGTGGAACAAGGAACGAGCGTATTTCTACAAGACCCGGATCATGCCGCTGCTGGCGGCGAATGCGCTCGATGACCAGTGGGCACTGATCAACGGCGAAGTCGAGCACCGGCTCGAGCTGGCGGCGTCGGCGCCGGGCAAGCCCGAGGCTGCACTCGAGCGCTTCGTCAGCGATCCGCGGATATTCGACCCGAGGATGGAGCCGGCCGACTACGAGCGCCATTGCGCGATGCTGCTGCGCGCGGCCGGCTGGAAGGCGCAGGTGACGGCGGCAAGCGGAGACCAGGGCACGGACGTACTGGCGCGTCGCGCCGGCAGGACGCTGGTTCTGCAGTGCAAGCTGTATAGCAATCCGGTCGGCAATTCGGCGGTGCAGGAAATCTCGGCGGCCCGGCTGCATCAACGGGCCGATCTGGCGGCCGTGGTGTCGAACGCGTCGTTCACGCCGGCGGCAAGGCAGCTTGCCCGCACGAACGGGGTCTACCTGATCCACCACGAGGAACTGCGGGCTTTTGATCGGTCCTGACGAACGGACCATGATAAGGGCCTGATTTCTGCGAGTTCTCGGGGATGATCTGGTGAGTATGCAACATCCGGGCGCAGACGGGAGCGCCGGGCACACGGCGGTGTCGTCGGAAGACGATGGCCTGCCGGCCTCGCGCCGTTACTGGGCGATGGCCACGATCTTTCTCGGGATCAGCATGGCGGTGCTCGACGGCACGATCTCGAACGTGGCCCTGCCGACGATCGCCCGCGACCTGCATGTCAGCCCGGCATCCTCGATCTGGGTGGTCAACGCGTATCAGCTCGCCATCACGGTGAGCCTGCTGCCGCTGGCATCGCTGGGCGAAATCGTCGGCTACCAGCGCGTCTACCGCGCGGGTCTCGTGCTGTTCATGATCGGCTCGCTATTGTGCTCGCTTTCGGGATCGCTGGTCGGCCTGACGCTCGCACGCGTGCTGCAGGGATTCGGCGCGGCAGGCATCATGAGCGTCAACGCCGCACTGGTTCGCTTCATCTACCCGAAGCGCCATCTCGGACGGGGCATCGGCCTGAATGCGATGGTGGTTGCATTGGCGACGGCGATCGGACCGACGGTCGCCGCCGGAATTCTTGCCGTGGCCGACTGGCCCTGGCTGTTCGCGGTCAACGTGCCGATCGGCATCGTGGCGGTGTTGATCGCGATCACCAGCCTTCCGCGGACACCGGTTGCCGTGCGCCCGTTCGACACGGTGAGCGCGCTGCTGAGTGCAGCGACGTTCGGCCTGCTGATCGTTTCCATCGATAGCGTCGGTCACAAGTCGGGAGTGCCCTTGCTGGTCGCCACGACGATCGCGACCCTGGCGTGCGGCGTCCTGCTGGTTCGCCGGCAGATCGGGCAGCCGGCTCCGTTGCTGCCGATCGACCTCCTGCGGATACCGATCTTCGCGCTGTCGATCGCGACCTCGGTCCTGTCGTTCGCGGCGCAGATGGTCGCCTTCGTGTCGCTGCCGTTCTACATCCAAAACACGCTCGGCCATTCTGAAGTGCAGACCGGCCTGCTGCTGACGCCGTGGCCGCTGGCCCTGGTCGTGGTGGCGCCGGTGGCCGGCCGCTTGTCGGACCGCGTCCCGGCCGGGCTGCTGGGTGCGCTCGGCCTGCTGGCGATGGGCGCCGGATTGTTGCTGATCGCCGCCTTGCCGGCGCATCCGGACAATGTCGCGCTGATCTGGCGGCTGGCCCTGTGCGGTGCCGGGTTCGGCCTGTTCCAGACGCCGAACAACCGGACGATGCTGCTGTCCGCTCCACGGAGCCGGTCCGGCGGCGCCAGCGGGATGCTGTCCACCGCCCGACTGCTTGGCCAGACCAGCGGTGCGGCGTTCGTCGCGATGATTTTTCTGCTGACCCATGACCGCGGTTCGACGGCATGCCTTGAGGTTGCCGCCGGCTTCGCACTGGTCGCGGCCATCATCAGCCTGTCGCGGCTCGGAACGCCGCGTGCAAGCCACTGATCGCCGATTCCATGGATTGATCCTGCGAGGCCTCGGACCTGTATCGCCGTCGGCGTTGTCCGGCGCTAGAAGCGTTGCAACCCTTTAACTGTCAGGCGACGGACCCCGATGCTGAAATTCTTCAGATCGCTGATGCCCAAGGACGAACGTTTCGTGCAGCGCCTGGCCGAGCATTCGCGGCATGTGGTCGATGGCGCCATCGCCTTCCGCGGACTGCTGTCCGGGCAGAACGGCGATGCCAGCTACCTGGCACTCTGCGGCTTCGAGGAGGCTGCCGACGAGGTCACCCGCCAGACCGTGCAGGCGATCCATCGCAGCTTCATAACCCCGTTCGACCGGTCGCAGATCCTGGACCTGACCACGGCGCTGGACGACACGATCGACCTGATGAAGGAGGCCGGGCGGCGCATCAGGCTGTACGGGATCACCTACACGCCGGAGATGCTCGGCATGGCCGAGTGCGCGGTGCGGGCGACGACCGAGATCCGGGATGCCATGCCGATGCTGGGTAATATCGGCCGGAACGTCGAACTGCTCGGCGCGATGCAGGAGCGGGTCCGGGCGGCGGAAGGCGAGGCGGACGAGCTGCTCAATCGCGGCCTGCTGACCCTGTTCGCCAGCGACAATTCGGCCGGCGACAAGCTGACCGTCGAGAAGGTGTACGACCTGATCGAAAGCGTGGTCGATCGCTGCGAGGACGTCATCGACGTGATCGAGGGCATCGTGGTCGAGCAGGTCTGAGCGGCGATGGCACACGCAAGGCAGGGGCTACGGGCATGACGGCGAGCCTGGTGGCACTGGTCGCGGTGGCGCTGTTCTTCGATTTCCTCAACGGCATGCATGATTCCGCCAACTCGATCGCGACGGTGGTGTCCACCCGGGTGATGCGTCCGGTGACGGCGGTGATCTGGGCGGCATTCTTCAATTTCGTGGCGTTCATGGTGTTCGGGCTGCATGTCGCCCACACCGTCGGCGCCGGGCTGGTGGCGCCCGGCCTGATCGACGAGCAGGTGGTGTTCGGCGCGCTGATCGGCGCGATCACCTGGAACATCGTCACCTGGTACTTCGGTATCCCGTCCAGCAGCAGCCACGCCCTGATCGGCGGCCTGGTCGGCGCCGGCATGGCCAAGGCCGGGCCCGGCGGCATCCTGTGGAGCGGCCTCGATACGGTCACGGTGGCGATCGTGCTGTCGCCGGCGATCGGGCTGGTGCTGGCGATGGCGTTGATGCTCGGGACCGCGTGGCTGTCGGTACGGTCCACGCCGCTCGGCGCCGACCGCCGGTTCCGCCGGCTGCAGGTGGTGTCCTCGGCACTGATCAGCCTCGGCCATGGCGGCAACGACGCGCAGAAGACGATGGGGGTGATCACCGTGCTGCTGGCCTCGCAGGGGGTGCTGAAGGGCGGGTTCCATGTGCCGCTCTGGGTGGTCCTGTCATGCCAGTCGGCCATGGCGCTCGGCACCTTCAGCGGCGGCTGGCGGATCGTGCGGACGGTCGGCACGCGGATCACCGACCTCAAGCCGATACAGGGGTTCTGCGCCGAGACCGGCGGGGCGATCGCGCTGTTCGGCGCCACCTGGCTCGGCATCCCGGTGTCGACGACCCATACGGTGACCGGCTCGATCGTCGGGGTCGGTGCCGCCCGCCGGCCGTCGGCGGTGCGCTGGGGAATAGCGCGCAGCATCGTGGTGGCCTGGGTGGTGACGCTGCCGGCATCCGCGCTGGTGGGTGCCGTGTTCTATTGGCTGGCGCAAGCGGTGAGCTGAAAAACCGTTGTAGAGCCTGACCTATCCAGGAAGGCCAACGGCTCGCCTTTGGAAGCCAACTATTTAAACAATTGGATTCTCAAGGCGAGCCTTGAGCGGGTCCAGGGCAGCGCCCTGATCTTGTGAGCGCCGGCCATGCGCGGAGTGCCGCTTCGGCCCACCGTCTCCCAGCCGCACACCGGCTTGTGTGCGAGCCGCATCGGTCCCGGGAGCGATTCGGGCGTTCGCTCGGCGGACTATCCGAGGAGCCGCGTCATGAAGCTTGAAAGCAGGATCGCGATCGTGACCGGAGCCGATTCCGGGATCGGCCAGGCGATCGCCGAGTTGTTTGCCCGCGAAGGCGCCGATGTGTGCATCGGCTATCACACCGATCGCGAGGGTGCCGAGGAAACCAGGCGCCGTGTCGAGAAGGCCGGGCGGCGTGCCGTCGTGGTTCAGGGCGATGTCGGCCGGCCCGCAGATGTCGAGGCGTTGTTCCAGGCCGCGTCCGAACTCGGGATCGTGGACGTGTTGGTCAACAATGCCGGCAAGAGCATGAGCGGCACGCCGGTCGCCGAGCTCGAGGACGACATGCTGGAGCTGGTTCTCCGCACCGACCTGATGGGGCCGCTGTTCTGCTGCCGCGCCTTCATCCGGCTGCGTCAGAAGCACGGCGGCAAGGGCCGGATCGTGACCATCAGTTCGGTGGCCCAGCATCTGCCGACACCCGGCAGCGCGCCGTATGGCATGGCAAAGGCCGGGGTCGGCTCGCTGACCCGCAGTCTTGCCATCGAGTTGGCACCGGACCGGATCAACGTGAACAACATAGCGCCCGGCCTGATCCAGACGCCGATGACGCAGGCGGTGCTGGACGATCCGGAAAAGAGCAAGAAATCGATGGAGGAGATCCCCTGGCACCGGCCGGGACAGCCCGAGGAGATCGCGCGGCTGGCAGTGTTTCTGGCGTCCGACGACGCCGACTACGTGACCGGCCAGACCTGGACCATGGATGGCGGCCTGACGATGAACTGGGGCGGCGCCTGAGCTTTCTGCGACCGGTGTTCGGGCGGGGTGTCGTGGCGTAGGCTCGGCATCCTGACCGTCACGAGGCACCGCCGATGCGCTACGACCTGATCATACGCAACGGTATCTGCGTGCTGCCCTGGGGAGAGACGCAGACCGACATCGGTGTGCTCGGCGGGCGGATCGTGGCGTTGGCCGTCGATGCGCGTGCGGAAGCGGCCGAGACGATCGATGCAACCGGATTGCATGTGCTGCCCGGACTGATCGACGCGCATGTGCATCTGCGCGATCCGGGCGACGCGTCGATCGAGAGCATCCCGACCGGAACACGGGCGGCGATCCTCGGCGGCATCACCACCGTGTTCGACATGCCGAACACCAGCCCGGCAATCACCGATGCGGATACGCTGCACTGGAAACAGGAGTACGCGGCACGGGAGAGCTACACCGATTTCGGGTTCTATGTCGGGGCGACACGCGCGAACACGATGTCGCTCGGCGACTACGAAGGCTGGGACGGGGTGTGTGCGGTCAAGGTGTTCGCGGGCAGTTCCACCGGCGACCTGATGATCGAGGACGATGCCGGTATCGAGGCGGTCATGCGAAGCGGCCGGCGCCGGATCGCGTTTCATAGCGAAGACGAATACCGGTTGCAGGAGCGCCGGCCTCTGTTCAGCACCGGGATGCCCTACGATACGCATCGCATCTGGCGGGACGAGGAATGCGCGTTCCTCGGGACCAGGCGGATCATGGCGCTAGCCCGCAAGACCGGTCGCGCCGTCCATATCCTGCATGTCTCGACCGCCGAGGAACTCGGCTACCTCAGGGATTTTCGCGACCTGGCGACCGTCGAGGTGCTGGTGAACCATCTGACCCAGATCGCGCCGGACTGCTACGAGCGGCTGGGCGGACTGGCGGTGATGAACCCGCCGATCCGCGACCGGCGCCATTACGAGGCGAGCTGGGCAGCGTTGCGCGACGGCACCGTCGATACGGTCTCGTCCGATCATGCGCCGCATCCGCTGGCGGCCAAGCAACGGGAATGGCCGGGCTGCCCGGCCGGGCTGACCGGTGTGCAGACGATCGTGCCGGTGATGCTGGACCATGTGAATGCCGGCCGGCTGTCGTTGTCGCGGCTGGTCGACCTGATGGCGGCCGGTCCGGCGCGCGTCTACAACATGGCGGGCAAGGGCCGGATCGCCGCAGGCAACGACGCGGACTTCACGCTGGTCGACATGAAGGCGCGACGCACCATCAGCAACGACTGGATTGCCACGCCGTGCGGCTGGACGCCCTTCGACGGGATGCAGGTGACCGGCTGGCCGATCGCCACGATCCTGCGCGGGACCATCGTCATGCGTGACGATACGGTGCTCGGCGGCCCGTCCGGCCGACTGGCGAAATTCGCCTGGTGAGACGCCGGTTTCGAACCGCACTTCTGCTGGTCGTGGCGCTGGCGCTTGGCGGCGCAGCGCCCGATCTGGGTGGGATCGGATACAATCAGCGGCTCGGCGAGCATGTGCCGATGGCGACCAGGATGGTCGATTCCGATGGACGGGCGACCGATCTTGCCGGGCTGATCGACCACAAGCCGACCTTGCTGATGCTGGGTTATTTCGCCTGCCCGGCCTTGTGCGGCGTGGTCCGCGACGATGCGTTCCAGGCGCTGGCCGATAGCGGCCTGCATCTGCCGCGCGACTACAGCCTAGTGTTCCTCAGCATCGATCCGGCAGAGGGTCCGAAAGATGCGGCCGAGGCTAAAACGCGCGATCTGGCACGGTTCGCTGTGCCGGGCGCCGCGTCCGGATGGCACTTCGTAACCGCGCCGGACGCGGAGATCGGCCGGATCGAGCAGGCGGTCGGCTACCACAGCCGGTACGATGTCTCGCTCAAGCAGTTCCTGCACCCGGCCGGAATTGTCATCCTGACGCCGGACGGGACGGTATCGGGTTACCTGCTCGGCGTCGGATACCAGCCGGGCGCGGTGGTGGCGGCGCTGTCCCAGGCCAGGGCGGGAACGATCGGCCAGCGTGCGCCGTCGATCCTGTTGCTGTGTTTTCACTACGACCCGTCGACGGGTCGCTACAGCCTGGAAATCATCAAGGTGCTGCGCCTGATGGGGGTGCTCACGCTGCTACTGATTCTGGCGCTGTTGTTGCTGTTGCGACGGAATCGGGCCTGATCCGCTCGATCGCCAGGGACACCATGAAGATGGCAAGCCCACCGATGGCGAGACATGCACCCACCCAGCCGGGCGACGACCAGCCATAGCCTGCGGTGATGGCCGCGCCGGCAAAGGCCGCACCGAGGCCGTTGGCGATGTTGAAGGCGGAATGGTTGAGGGACGCGGCGAGCGCCTGGGCGTCCGCTGCGACATCCATCAGCCGGGTCTGCAGGGCCGGTGCCAGGGCGACGCCGAAGCCGATCAGGAATGCATCGACCGTGACCGTCCACCAGGCCGGCAGGGCCCAGACGAACAGCAGCGAAGCAAGGCCGTTCCATACGATGAAGCCGATGATCGACATGCGCAGGTTGCGGTCGGCCAGGGTGGCGCCGATCGTGTTGCCGACCGCCATGCCGAGCCCGAGCACCACGAGCACGAGCGGGACCAAGGTAGGCGCCATATGAGTGCTGTTGATCAACGCGGGCGCGAGATAGCTGTAAACCGCGAACAGGCCGCCGAACCCCACTGCGGCAGTGGCCAGCGCGAGCCATACCTGGATCCGGGTCAGCGCGCCGAGCTCGGTTAACGGGGACGCGCCTTTCGCAGCTTCGATAGGTGGTAGGAAGATCGCGAGCAAACCTATTGTTATTGCAGCAATCAAAGCAACAAATGCATAGGCGAGATGCCAGTCGATCATCTGACCGCACCAGGCGGCAAGCGGGGCACCGATCAGGGTGGCGGTCGTCAGGCCGAGCATGACCCGGCCGACGGCCTGGGCACGCTTGCCCATCTCCACCATCGAGGCGCCGACCAGGGCCGCACACCCGAAATACGCACCGTGGGGCAGGCCGCTGACGAAGCGGAACAAGGCAATCGTGGAGAAATCGTGCGACACGGCGCTCAGCAGGTTGCCGATCACATAAATCGCCATCATCCCCATCAGCAGCCGGCGCCGTGGCATCCGGGCGCAGAGGACGGTGATCAAAGGTGCTCCCACGACCACGCCGAGGGCGTAGAAGCTGATCAGCTTGCCGGCATTCGGTACACTGACATGGAGATTGTCGGCAACGCTCGGCAGCAGTCCCATCATCGAGAACTCGCCGGTGCCGATCGCGAAACCACCGACCGCAAGGGCGAAAATGGCCCAGCCTATGCCGTGGGGAGCGACAAGAGGCGCCCTGGCAGACAGGCCGGAAGGCAGAATATCCGTCATCGCAGGGGCCTTGGGCGGGAGGAACAAGATGTCGATTATAGCCGCTCGTTGTGCAGTGCGACAAACGGTTTCCAGCGCTGCTTCGGCAGCATGCGGACCAGGATGCCCTGTCGCCGACCGTAATGATGACGACAACGGTGATCGCGTGCAGGCCGGACAAGAGATGATCGTCCAGGTTGCGTAGTGATCGATGGTGTTCGCATCGGGTTACCGGGTCGAAGGCGGGCGGCGATGAGATCGGCAGACCGAACACCACGAGCGGTCGGCACCGCGGCAACCGGCGGACAGCAGAGCAGGAAACGTAGTGTTCGGACAGCGAGACCGGCGGGACACCCGGTCGTGCCGGTCAGTTTACGCCGGCGCCAGATGATCCAGACGGCCGGTACCGCCGCGAGCACCGCGCCTGCTCGAGCCGGGCTTGCGACCGACTATGGCTGGGCAGGAAGCGCCGGACCTGCGCCAGCGCGACGTTGTTGACCACCCCGGAGGGCGGTCAGGCAGTGCAAGGTGAAAGTTACGTTATCGTAACGTCGGCTGATTGTCGCCGCGAGGCGCTTATCGATTTTCGATGGCTGCCCCGGTCCGCGATGAGAGGTGGGCGATCAGGTCGGCTCCGAGAGCGACCAGCCGCTCGGTGATCAACGCGCCGGACTCTGCGCTGCAGAGTGTCGCGTCGCCGGTGACCACGGTCTCGCCGAGTTCGATCGGCATTCCGATCTCGACCCCCTCGAAACTGGCAGTGCCGAAACCGCTGACCGGCAGGCCGGCGATCGTCCGTGGCTGCGCCGGCGCGGTCGGGATCAGGTCGGCGCGGATCAGGTCCGGGAACAGATGCATCGCCACGCTTGCCAGAGGATCGGCACCATGGCCGGACGATCGTGCTGCCCGTTCGGCGCCGAGCAGTTCGGGGAGCAGGCCGCCGGCGATCTTCCACAGGTAGAAGCTCGGGATCAGCACGCCACGCTCGAGCAGGATCTCCTGGGTGACATCATGGATCGCCTGGGCATTGCCGCCATGGCCGTTGACGATGATCAGCCGGGCCGGCGCGTGGCGGAGCAGGCAATCCAGCATGTCCCGCAGCACCAGGCGCAGCGTTGTCTGGCCAAGTGCGATGCCGCCCGGGCGGCTGCCGAAGAAGTCGCGCCCGCCGAACGGCAGCGCCGGCGCGACGACGGTGTCATGGCCCGCGGAGACGGCACGCAGGGCGATCAGCTCGGATATTCGCTCGGCACTGAGATAGTCGCCCATTGGCGCATGCGGACCCTGGTCCTCGTGACTGCCGAGCGGCAGCAGAACGGTTGCGCCGGCCCGGAGGCGCAAGGCGGCCTCGGCGCTGGTCAGTGTTCCCAGCCTGACCTTCGTTACGGGTGCGGCGGACATCGTGTTTTCTCCGGGTGGTGGCGCTTGACGATCGGCAGAGGGGCCAGGATACCGGGGAAAATACGGGATTGAGAGGTCGGAATGACAAAGGCACGGATCGCGCTGGCAGCGATGATATGCGCCGTCGGCCCGGCGGCTGCGCTGGGACGCACCGAAGCTGCCACGTCGCAGCACGTCGTCCATCACGTGCCGAAATCCGTCCATACGGTTGGATCGGCAACGGCCGGACCGGCCACCGGGGGCTGGAGTCCGGGCAATTGCGGACGCGAACCGCCGGCGCCCGTGGTCGATACCTCGACGATCGATCGCTACAATGCCAGCGTCGACCAGGTAACGACCTACGAGAAGACTGCGCGAAGCTATAACGCCTGCGTTTCCAGGGAAGCGACTGCCGAGCAGACCGCGATCAGCAATACCGCACGGTCGCGGATCGACTCGATCCAGGCGGTCAGCGCCGGTGTGCAGAAGCGTATCGCCGCCAACTTCACGAGCCTGACGTCCGCGTTGCGGGATGCCAGCCCGAAGCTGCAGGGCAAATCCGGCAGGAATTAGCCGGGCCACCCCGTTCGATTAGTCTCCGATTGAATCCGGCCAGCGCGCGAGACGCTTCCGATCCTGTTCCGGGGTCAATTGGTGGGGTCCCTGGGCCACCTGCATCGGGATGCCGGGTATTCGGTCCGGATTGGCCCAGCAGTCGACACCAGCCAGGCTGCGCGTGCAATACGGGACCGGTGGGACCGGCGGGTCGACCGGCCGGCAATAGCTCTCGCCGCGATCCAGCCGAACCACCGAGCAGTCGCGCCCGGTAACGACGGAATAAAGCGTGTCGGGAAGCGACCGATGGAAAATGGCGATGTCCGCGCCGAGCCCAACCGCAACCGGAGCAATGGTGGCGGAGACGCAGCCGCTAAGCCAGGGCAGGGCGACCCCATAGAGCATCGGCAGCACGAGCAGGGCAGTATGCCTTTTCATGCTGCAAAGCCTATCCGGTCCGAATGAACAAACACTTACCGCGACCTCGCTCGCGGATAGAACCCGGTGCCACTTGCCGTCACCATGCTGCATAATAAGGCAGTGTTTGCCGGCGGAGGGTCCCGCCGCTATGGTCCGCCGCCTTCGGTCGCCAGCGCGGACGCCTCTGCGTTCTGATGTACTGGCACCGCTCATCCAGGAGTGCCGCCCAGCGTGGTCGACGACATCTTCAACGAAGTCGACGAGGATCTTCGTGCCGAGCACGCCAGGGCGCGCAATCGGCGCCTTGCCCTGTTCGGTCTGGCACTTCTGGTCGTGGTCGGGCTTGGAACTGGCGGCTGGGAGTTTTTCCTCCACCGTCAGCATGCGATGGCTGCCGCCGTGGCGCAGGAATACTTCGTCGCACAAAAGGACGCCGACACCGCACCTGCGGCTGCCGCCGGGCCTGGCGCGCCTCCGACACCGGAACAGCTTCGCGCGATCGGCGAGTTTGCCCAGGTCGCGGCAAAGGGTCCGGTCGGCTTTGCCACCCTGGCCCGGCTGCGTATGGCGGCGCTGAGCTGGGGAGCCAAGGACACGGCGAAGGCCCTGGATCTGTGGGACCAGGTTTCGAAGGATCAGGCAGCCGATCCCGACATGCGCGGGCTCGCCGATCTGCTATGGGTTCAGCATCGTGCGGATGACGGCGATGCCTCGATCCTGAAAACGCGCCTGCGCGACATCCTTGCTCCGAAAAGTCCGTGGCATCTTCTGGCGCTGGAGACGGATGCGCTGATCGATTTGCGCACGAATCATCTGGCGGACGCGAAGCGTAAACTGACCACGCTCAGCCAGGATGGTGGCGCTTCGCAAGGCCTGCGGGCCCGTGCAAGCGGGCTTCTCGACACACTCGACATTTCGAAGACCGGCGGATGATGACCAAGCACGACGATATCCTTTCCGCCGATTGCGGCTCCACAGCCTCCGGAACCATGGCGACGCCGCTTCGTCGTCGTGCCGTACTGCTGGGCGGCCTTGGCGCACTGGCCTTGCCGATGGCCGGCTGCGGCATGTTCGACGAAGAAAAAAAGCCGGTGCTGGCCGGACGGCGCGAGGACGTGCTGAGCATCGGTGCAGGCCTGGTCGTCGATCAGACGGATACCACGCCGATTACCCTGCCGGCCGCGGTAGAGGAGGCCGATTGGCAACAGCCGGGACGGACCGCCACCCACGAGGCGATCAACGCCCGGATCGGCGGGATGAAGCGCCTCTGGAGTGCCAGCCTCGGCAGCGGTGTCAGCGATCGTGGCGTGATGAGCGCCGAACCGGTGGTGGCGGACGGGCATGTGTTCGCGATGGACGGACGCGGCGTCGTCGGCGCCTTCGACCTGGCCAGCGGTGCGCGCATCTGGCGCGCCGACACCAAGCCGAAGAAGAGCCGGTCGTCCAATATCGGCGGCGGACTGACCTATTCCAACGGCATGATCTACGTGGTGGATGGTGTGGCCGAGTCACTTGCCCTGGATGCAGCGACCGGCAAGGTGAAGTGGCGGGTGGATCTCGGCACGCCCGGGCGCTCCGCTCCGACGGTCGTCGACGGGCGCATGTTCTTCGGCACGATCGACGAAAGGCTGTTTGCGCTCGATATCGACGACGGCAAGCAGGCCTGGATGTACCAGGCGAGTTCCTCGCAGACGATCGTGTTCGGTCAGCCTGCGCCGGCCGTTGTCGGCGGCACGGTCCTGGCCGGCTTCGGATCGGGCGACGTGGCTGCCTTGCGGGCGGAAACCGGCGAGCTGCTGTGGAGCGATACGCTCGGCTCGACCGGCGGCCGCAACTCGATCCTCGATTTCTCCTCGGTGCACGGTCTTCCGGTCGTCTCCGAGGGCACTGCCTACGTGATCAGCGTCGGCCAGGTGCTGACCGCGGTCGATCTGCGGTCCGGACGCCGGCTGTGGGAACGAACCGTCGGCGGCAAGGATGGTCTTGTTGTAGTCGGAGGCTGGCTGTTCCTGTTGTCTCAGGACCAGCAGCTCGCCTGCCTCGACAAGAGCAACGGTCATGTTCGCTGGGTCACGGTGCTGCCGCGCTTCCGCCGGCCCAAGGTCGAGAAGCAGGCGATCAGCTGGAGCGGGCCGTTGCTGGCCAACGGGCTACTAGTCTGTGTCAGCGACTCACCGAAACAGGGAATGATCTCGGTGGATGCGATCACCGGAAAGATCCAGGACACGACGCGGACGTCGAGCGGCAGCGGGTTGACCCCGATCGCCGCAGCCGGCCGCATGCTGGTCGTGTCCAACGATGCAACGCTTTCGGCTTATGGTTGAGCTGATCATGAAGAGTGAACGGACATGAGGCGCGGCAGCAGGTCGGCACCACCGATCGATACCTCGGTCCCCTTCAGCCAACTGCCTGTGGTGGTCATCGCCGGCCGGCCGAACGTCGGCAAGTCCACGCTGTTCAACCGCCTGTCCGGCCGGCGGTCTGCGATCGTGTCGGATACGCCGGGCGTGACGCGTGACCGCAAGGATGCGGAAGCGATGCTGCGCGGACGTCGCGTGCGGCTGATCGATACGGCCGGCCTGGAGGAAGCGCCGCCGGACAGCCTTTATGGCCGCATGCGCGCCTCGTCCGAGCTCGCGGTGGCACAGGCCGACCTGGTGCTGTTCTGCATCGATGCGCGGGCGGGGATCACGCCGGCCGATGCGCATTTCGCGAACTGGCTGCGACGTCAGGGCCGGCCGGTCATGCTGGTGGCGAACAAGGCGGAGGGCCGCGCAGGCACCGCCGCCGCTCTTGAAGCCTACAGCCTTGGCCTGGGTGCGCCGATCGCGGTATCGGCTGAGCACGGCGAGGGTCTGGCCGACCTGATGGGCGAGATCGCCGACCGGTTGCCGCCCGAAGTTCAGGTGGAATCCGTCGACGAGGATGACGATGACAGCCTGGCCCTGGACGGCAGCTACACCGAAGGCGAGGAGGTGGTTCTGCCGCCGCGTCCGCCCGGCCCGCTCAGGCTGGCGATCGTCGGGCGTCCGAACGCCGGCAAGTCGACGCTGCTGAACCGGCTGCTCGGCGAGGAGCGGATGATCACCGGTCCGGAGCCGGGCCTGACCCGCGATTCGGTCGCGGTGCAGTTCAACGACGACCATGGGCCGATCGAGCTGGTGGACACTGCCGGCATGCGCCGGAAGGCGCGGGTCGAGGAAGTGCTGGAAAAGATGTCGGTCTCCGCCACGCTGGAGGCCCTGAAGATGGCCGAGATCGTGGTGCTGACGATCGACGCGACTCTTGGTGTGCATGACCAGGATCTGCAGATCGCGCGGCTGATCGAGCGCGAGGGGCGCGGCTGCGTGCTGGCGCTCAACAAGTGGGATGCGGTCGAGGACCGGATCGTGACCCGTCAGGCGATCTCGGACCGGATCGAGTTTTCGCTGTCGCAGATGCGCGGCATCCCGGTGGTGTCGTTCTCCGCACTGACCGGATCGGGCCTCAAGCGGCTGCTGCCGACCATCCGCGCGGCGCATGACGTCTGGAACAAGCGTATCCCGACCGGTGAGCTCAATCGCTGGTTCGAGGGGGCCCTGGAGCGCCATACGCCGCCGCTGGTCGAAGGGCGCCGGCTGAAGCTGCGCTACATGACGCAGGTGAAGGCGAGACCGCCGACCTTCGTGGTGTTCGGTACACGTGCCGAACTGCTGCCGGAGGATTACCAGCGCTACCTGGTGAACAGCCTTCGCGAGGCCTTCACCCTGCCTGGAACGCCGATCCGGCTACAGCTTCGGGGCACCAAGAACCCCTACGCCGAAAGCTGAGGCCCGAGTCCCGGCGACACCGAAACGGGGTGGTGAATGCCACCCCGTATCCGCCTGTCGGGCTGGAGCGATCAGTCGTGTGTGGGCGCGGGCGCCACGGATGCTGCATCGTCGTTGGCTTCTTCCGGTGCTTCGCCGGCAACCTGCTCGTCCGACTCGCCGCCGCCGACGCGGCCAGCCTGCTTCTCGCGCATCTTCGCGTCCTTCTTCGCCTGCTTGGCGCGGTCGCGCTCTGCCTTCTGGAAGTTGTAGTTTACCTTGTAGGCCATGGGCTTCCTTTCTCGTCTGCCGACGGTGGTCTGACAAACAGGCTATCGCAACAGCACTCCGCCGTCAGCCCGGCGTGTCGAACGCGCCGGCATGGCGGTATTGCCTCAGGCGGGTGGCGGCAGTTCTAGAGAGCGATCTGCCGTCCGATCTGCACGTAGCGGTCCGGGGGGAGGTCGAAGCGGTCCACCAGATGGACCGCATTGCGATACATGAGGCCGAACAGCATCCGGCGCCAGCCGGGCAGTCTGTTTCCGCGCCCGGTTCGGTCGGCGACCACCTCGTCTCGCGCTCCGATGAAGATCGCTTCCTGAGGCACGATCGCGCAACCCATCCTGCTCGCTTCGGCCAGGGCTGCCGGCAATGATGGTATCTCGATGAAGCCATAGCGCGCGATTACGTGCCAGACGCCGCCTTCGTGGCGTTTCAGGCTGATCCGCTCGGCAGCCGGAACCCTTGGAACTTCCTCGAACTCGATCGTCAGCGTGACGACGTGGCGTTGCAGAGCCCCGAACTGCTCGACGTGCGCCACCATGACTGGCGGGATCGGATCGCGCAGGCGCGTGAGGAATACCGCGGTGCCCGGCACGCGCGGAATTTGTCCGTCCGCCAGTTGTCGCAGAAACAACTCCGGCGCCAGGATCTTTTCCGATGCGATGGCGCGGAGTGCCGCGATTCCCTTACGCCAGCTCGTCATGACGAGGAACATGACAGCGCCGAGCACCAATGGGATGAAACCGCCTTCGGCGATCTTCAGCAGGTTGGCAGCAAAGAAGGCGAGGTCGACGACGAGGAACAGGCCGGCGATTGCCAGCGCGCCCGCGACCGGCCAGCGGGCCACCCGACGGAGATAGGAATAAAGGAGCGCCGTCGTCAGCAGCATGGTGGTGGAGACCGCCATGCCATATGCGCCGGCGAGCCGGGCCGAACTGCCGAATCCGACCGTGACGGCCAGAGTCAGCACCATCATCGTCCAGTTCACCACCGGGACATAGATCTGCCCGTATTCCTCACTTGAGGTCTGGCGGATGTTGAGGCCGGGAAACCAGCCGAGCTGGATCGCCTGGCGTGTCAGGGAAAATACGCCGGTGATGATGGCCTGGCTGGCGATCACCGTAGCGCAGGTAGCAAGCACCACCATCGGCCAGATCGCGATCCGGAAGATGTCGTGCGGGATGATGCCGTAGAACGGGTTGGAAGGCAGCTTGGCCAGCCCGATCAGGCTTGCCGACTGGCCGGCGTAGCAGAGCAGCAGCGCCGGCAGCACGACCGCAAACCAGGACAACCTGATCGGAAGCCGGCCGATATGGCCCATGTCGGCGTAGAGCGCTTCGGCGCCGGTCAGCGCCAGGAACACGCCGCCGAGCACGGCCAGGCTCTGCCAGTGGTGGGCGATCAGGAAGTGCAGTCCGTGCCGGGGATCGATCGCCCACAGCACCTCCGGATGGCGCGCTAGCGAGATCGCTCCGAACGTGCCGATCACCAGGAACCAGAGCAGCATGATCGGCCCGAACAGGCGACCGATTCGTTCGGTGCCGACCGCTTGCAGCGCGAACAGCCCGAGCAGGATGACGACGGCCACCGGCAGCACGAGATGGGTGAGGGCGGGTGTCGCTACGCCGACTCCCTCGACCGCGCTGAGTACCGAGATCGATGGCGTCAGGATGCCGTCGCCATACAGCAGCGCGCCGCCGAACAGGCCGAACGTCAGCAGGAGCCTGATGCTTATGGCGGGCCGGGTTGGAGCGGATGGTTTTGACTCGTCGGTCTCCGGCACGCTCCCGGTGACCAGGGCGGTCAGGGCCAGGATGCCGCCTTCGCCATGATTGTCGGCTGCCATGACGAACAGGCAGTATTTGAGGGCTACCACGATGAGCAGCGACCAGATGATCAGGGACAGCAGCCCCAATACAGCGTCGGTCGACAGGACCCCGCCGGTGGTCTCCAGCACTGTCTGCATCGTGTAGAGAGGGCTGGTGCCGAGGTCGCCATAGACGATCCCGAGCGCTGCCAGCATCGATACCGGCAGTCCGGGCCGATGGTTCGCGTCGTGCGCCGCCGGGCGTGCAGCCGGCATGGCATCTGGCTGCATGGATGGTTCCTTAGGGCTTCGGCCGGAGCAGCCAGTATGCGGATCATCCCGCCTTCGGGACAGGCAGGCGAGGGCCGTTCGTAACGGCCGGAAACGCCGTCGGGTTTGACAGGAGCGGCTGGCTTGTTTAGGCACCGCCACAATCAGACACGTCGCTCCGCGAAGGCTCGCGCAGCGGCGCCTGTGGCTTTGGGGTGGTCTCATCTTGTTCGACGCGCTGTCAGGCAAGCTTACCGGGGTGTTCGACAAGCTTCGCCAGCGCGGAGCGTTGTCGGAAGCCGACGTCACGGAAGCCATGCGCGAAGTGCGTCTGGCGATGCTGGATGCCGACGTCGCACTGCCCGTGGTGAAGGGTTTCACCAGCAAGGTGCGCGAGCGCGCCATCGGTCGCGAGGTGATGGACAGCATCTCGCCGGGCCAGGCCGTCGCCAAGATCGTCAACGACGTGCTGATCGAGGCGCTCGGTGGCGCCGGCGCCGTGCCGCTGAACCTGGCCGCCGCCGCACCGGTCGCGATCCTGATGGTCGGGCTGCAGGGCTCGGGCAAGACCACCACCTCCGGCAAAATCGCTCTCCGGCTGCACACGCGCGAACGTCGCCGGGTGCTGCTGGCCAGCCTGGATACGCAGCGTCCCGCGGCCCAGCTTCAGTTACAGCAGTTGGCCGAGAAGGCGCGGGTGTCGTCGCTGCCGATCGTGCCCGGGCAGACGCCGGTGCAGATCGCCCGGCGCGCCATGGAGACCGGACGCCGCGAGGGGTTCGACGTCGTCATTCTCGACACCGCCGGCCGTTTGTCGATCGACGAGGCGCTGATGGCCGAGGTGCGGGAAATCCGCGCCGAGACCAATCCGGCCGAGACGTTGCTGGTCGTCGATGCGATGACCGGCCAGGACGCGGTCAACACGGCCAAGGCGTTCAACGATGCGGTCGGCGTGACCGGCATCGTGATGACCCGGATGGACGGCGATGCGCGCGGTGGCGCAGCGCTGTCGATGCGCCAGATCACCGGCGCGCCGATCAAGCTGACCGGCTCGGGCGAAAAGCTCGAGGCGCTGGAGGATTTCCACCCCGAGCGCGTTGCCGGACGTATTCTCGGGCTCGGCGATCTTGCCGGCCTGGTCGAGAAGGCGTCCGAGACGCTCGACCAGGAGGAGACCGAGAAGCTCGCGCTCAAGATGATGCGCGGCAAGTTCGATCTCGACGATTATGCGTCGCAGATCAAGCAGATCGCCAAGATGGGCTCGATCGGCGGCATTCTCGACATGCTGCCCGGCATGGGCAAGCTGAAGGACCAGCTCGGCGGCAAGGAAATCGATACGTCGATCCTGACCCGGCATGGCGCGATCATCTCGTCGATGACCAAGGCGGAACGTCGCACGCCGGACATCATCAAGGCATCCCGCAAGAAGCGGATCGCTGCCGGGTCCGGCTCGACGGTGCAGGAGGTGAACCGCCTCCTGAAGCAGTTCGACGACATGTCGACGATGATGAAGCGGATCAACAAGCTCGGCGTCAAAGGTCTGATGCGCCAGGGCATGTCCGCACTCATGCCGAACGGCGGGGCGCCTCCCGGGCGACCACGCTAAAGTTTTTCGAAGATAAAGTTTGGAGAGTTTGAGATGAGCCTTAAAATCCGTCTGGCCCGTGCCGGTGCCAAGAAGCGTCCGTACTACCACATCGTCGTTGCCGACAGCCGCAGCCCGCGCGACGGCCGCTTCATCGAGCGCGTCGGCAGCTACAACCCGATGCTGCCCTCCGAGCATGATGACCGCGTGCACCTGTCCGGCGAGCGCATCCTGCACTGGATGTCGCAGGGTGCCCTGCCGACCGATCGCGTTGCGCGCTTCCTGGGTCAGGCCGGTCTGACCCCGATGCCGACCTACCGCGAGCAGCCGAAGCAGTCGCTGCCGAAGAAGAAGGCGCAGGAGCGCGCGGCCGCAGCCGCTACCGCGACCGCCGCCTGATCTACGGTAGAACACGAGGCGACCGAAGCGGACGATGAGCGAGCAGCGCATCCTGATGGGCGTAGTCGGCAAGCCGCATGGCGTGCGTGGGCTGGTGCACGTGCACAGCTACGCCGCGGTGCCGGCCGACCTTGCCCGCTATGGCGTGCTGACCGACGAGCTGGGCGCGGCCTGGACCTTGCGCTGGCGCGGCCAGGGCATCGCCGAGCTGGTCGATGCGTCCGGCGGGGTCATGAAGGATCGTGACCAGGCGGCGAAGCTGGCCAATCGCCGGCTTTACGTCGAACGCGACCGGTTGCCCGAGCCTGAAGAGGACGAGTTCTATCTCGCCGACCTGATCGGGCTGGCGGCGATCGAACGGACCGGCACAGGCGAGCGTTCGCTCGGTACGGTGCTGGCGGTGCATGATTATGGCGCTGGTCCGAGCGTCGAGATCGGCACGCGGGAACGCAGCGTCCTGCTGCCGTTCACGCGCGCCTGCATCCCGGACGTGGAGATCGATCTCGGCCGGATCGTCGTGGTCATGCCGGACGAGATCGAGGTGCCGAACGAGGCCTCGCTCGAAGCGCCGGTCGTTCCCGAAGCCGTTTTGCCATGAGCTGGCGCGCGGTTGTCCTGACGCTGTTTCCGGAGATGTTCCCGGGGCCGCTTGGTTCGTCCTTGGCGGGTCGCGCGCTGAAGGACGGCATCTGGTCGATGCAGGCACATGATCTGCGCGAACATGGGCTGGGCAGGCACCGCACCGTCGACGATACCCCGTTCGGCGGCGGCGCCGGCATGGTGATGCGACCGGACGTGCTCGATACGGCGATCGAGGCGGTGACGGCCGAGGCATCGCTTCCGGTCGTCTACCTGACCCCGAGGGGACGCCGGCTCGAACAGTCGGATGCGCGCCGCTTCGCGGCCGGACCAGGCATCGTCCTGTTGTGTGGGCGCTATGAGGGCGTCGACGAGCGGGTGCTGGAAGCGCGACAGGTCGAGCAGCTCAGCATCGGTGATTACGTGCTTTCGGGCGGCGAACCCGCTGCCCTGGTGCTGCTCGATGCCTGTGTGCGCCTGCTGCCGGGCGTTATGGGTTCGGACGACAGTGCCACCGAGGAAAGCTTCTCCGACGGCCTGCTCGAATATCCTCATTACACCAAGCCGGCAGAGTGGCAGGGGCGGCCGGTGCCGCCAATCCTGCTCTCCGGTCACCATGCCTCCATTGCCGCCTGGCGCCGAACGCAGTCGGAAGACGCGACCCGCAACCGACGTCCCGACCTGTGGGCGGCACATGCCTCCCGTTCCAGCAGCATCCCGTTTCAGCAGCAACATGGATTGCCGGCCCGCTCCGGCAGCCGTAACTGATCATTCGAAGAGGACCACCACCATGAACATCATCCAGCAGTATGAGGCCGAGCAGATCGCCCGCCTCACCGCGCTCCGTGCGGTGCCGAAATTCGCTCCCGGCGACACCGTCCGCGTGTCGGTCAAGGTAGTCGAAGGCGAGCGCACCCGCGTGCAGGCTTACGAAGGCGTCGTGATCGCGCGCTCGAACAAGGGCCTCGGCAGCAACTTCACGGTCCGCAAGATCTCCTACGGCGAAGGCGTCGAGCGCGTGTTCCCGCTCTATGCACCGACCATCTCGGAGATCTTCGTGGTTCGTCGCGGCGATGTGCGTCGCGCGAAGCTGTATTATCTGCGTGGTCGTCGCGGCAAGTCGGCACGTATCGCCGAGAAGGCACGTGAGATCGTGGCGCCGGCTGCGGCTTCGGCAGCGTAGAAAAAACAGGGCAGGGCGTTTCCGCCCTGTGACCCGCCAGAGGGAAGTCTCCCTCTGGACACCGGGTTTTAGGGAAGGAAACTGTCATGCCGACCTTGTTTGACAAGATCTGGGACGCTCACGTCGTGGATCGTCTCGAGGATGGCACGGCGATCCTTTATATCGACCGCCACCTCGTCCATGAAGTGACGAGCCCGCAGGCGTTCGAGGGACTGCGTCTCTCGGGTCGCCGCGTGCGCCGGCCGGATGCGACCATCGCGGTGGTCGATCACAACGTGCCGACCAGCGATCGCACCCAGCCGATCGTGGAGCCGCAAAGCCGGCTTCAGGTCGAGACGCTGGAGCGCAACGTCGCCGAGTTTGGCGTGCCGTATTTTCCATTGCTGTCGCGCAACCAAGGCATCGTTCATATCATCGGCCCGGAGCAGGGAATCAGCCTGCCCGGCATGACGATCGTGTGCGGCGACAGCCATACCTCGACGCATGGCGCGATGGGCGCGCTTGCGTTCGGTATCGGCACCTCCGAGGTCGAACACGTGCTGGCGACCCAGACGGTGCTGCAGAAGCCGGCCAAGAACATGAAGGTCTCGGTCGAGGGCACCCTGTCGCCGGGCGTCACCGCCAAGGACGTGATGCTGGCGATCATCGGCCGGATCGGCACCGCCGGCGGTACCGGCCACGTCATCGAGTTCGCCGGCTCCGCGATTCGCGGGCTCGACATGGCCGGACGCATGACGATCTGCAACATGTCGATCGAGGCCGGCGCGCGGGCTGGCTTGGTGGCGCCCGACGACACCACCTACGCCTACGTCAAAGGTCGTCCGTTCGCGCCGAAAGGCGAGGCGTTCGACCAGGCGGTTGCCTACTGGCGCACCCTGCCGTCCGACCCGGACGCTCGTTATGACACCGTCGTCGAACTGCGCGCCGAGACCATCGTGCCTCTGGTGACCTGGGGCACCAGCCCGGAAGACGTGGTCGAGATCACCGGCACGGTGCCGGATCCGGCCACGGCAACGGACGAAGCGCGCCGCATGCAGATGCAGCGCATGCTGGACTATATGGGCCTGACCGCCGGGCAGAAGCTGTCCGAAGTGGCGGTCGACGCAGTGTTCATCGGCTCCTGCACCAATGGTCGTATCGAAGACATGCGGGCTGCCGCCATGGTCGTCGACGGCCGGCATGTAGCTCCTGGCGTACGCGCCATGGTGGTGCCGGGCTCCGGCCTGGTGAAGGCGCAAGCGGAACTGGAGGGGCTGGACCGGATCTTTCTCGATGCCGGTTTCGAATGGCGCGAGGCCGGTTGTTCGATGTGCCTCGGCATGAACCCCGACAGACTGCTTCCGGGCCAGCGTTGCGCATCCACCTCGAACCGCAACTTCGAGGGAAGGCAGGGCCCGGGTGGTCGGACCCATCTGCTGTCGCCGGCGATGGCGGCAGCGGCGGCAGTGACCGGGCATCTGACCGACGTTCGCGAACTGGTCGCACAGGTAACCGTCTGATGGAGAAGTTTGCGGTTCTGACGGCAATCGCGGCACCGTTGCCGGAAGCCAACATCGATACCGACAAGATCATCCCGGCACGATTCCTGAAAACCATCGAGCGCACCGGTCTTGGCAAGAACGCATTCGATCCGATGCGTTATAACGAGGATGGCTCGGAAAAGCCGGATTTCGTGTTGAACCGCGAACCGTATCGGCACGCACAGATCCTGATCTCCTATGAGAACTTCGGGTGCGGCTCGTCACGCGAGCATGCGCCGTGGGCACTGCTGGATTTCGGCTTCCGCTGCGTGATCGCGCCTTCGTTTGCCGACATTTTTCACAATAACTGCTTCAAGAACGGTATCCTGCCGATCCGGCTGCCGCGTGAGATTTGTGATCTGCTCATGCAGGATGCGACGCACGGGGCGAACAGCCGGCTAACGGTGGATCTGGCGCGTCAGGTCGTCGTGCGGCCCGACGGCGAGGAAATACCATTCGAGGTGGATGAGTTGAGACGTCATCTGCTGCTGGAAGGTCTCGACGATATCGGCCAGACGATGCAGCGTGTGACAGCGATCGATCGGTTCGAGCAGGACCGTCACGAAACGAAGCCCTGGTTGCCGGACATCGTCCTTGCCTGATCGTTCGGGCCCGACGCGTTCGGTCGTTCGAAAGACTGCATGATGGCACCGAACAAGAAGCTTCTCGTCCTGCCTGGTGACGGCATTGGTCCGGAGGTCATGCGCGAGGCCGGGCGGATCGTCGGCTGGCTGTCCAGGCGTCGTGGCATCAGTTTCGACATCAGCGAGGAACTGGTCGGCGGCGCCTCCATCGACATGCATGGCGTGCCGATCCGGGACGAGGTGATCGCCCAGGCACGCGAAGCGGATGCGGTGCTGTTCGGCGCGGTCGGTGGGCCCAAATGGGCCGGGGTCGGGTTCGAGATGCGGCCGGAAGTAGCAATTCTGCGCCTGCGCCAGGAACTCGGCCTGTTCGCCAACCTGCGTCCGGCCATCGTGCTGGACCCGCTGGTCGATTCCAGCACGCTCAAGGCGGATGTCGTGCGCGGCCTCGATATCATGATCGTGCGCGAGACCGTCGGCGGCATTTATTTCGGCGAGCCACGCGGCATCGAGGAGATGCCTGACGGCGGACGTCGCGGCGTGAACACCGAAGTCTACACGACGTTCGAGATCGAGCGTGTCGCGCGGGTTGCCTTCGATCTGGCCCGGAAGCGGCAGAACCGGCTTTGCTCGGTAGAGAAATCGAACGTGATGGAAAGCGGGCTGCTCTGGCGGCAGGTGGTGACCGAGCTTCAGGCGCGCGAGTTCCGCGACGTCCAGCTCAGCCACATGCTGGCGGATAACTGCGCCATGCAGCTCGTGCGTAACCCCCGGCAGTTCGACGTGATCGTCACAGGCAACCTCTTCGGCGACCTGCTGTCGGACCTGGCCGCGATGCTCACCGGCAGCCTTGGAATGCTGCCTTCGGCCACGCTGGGCACGCGGGATGCGCAAAGCAAGCGGCCCGCCCTATACGAGCCGATCCATGGCAGCGCACCGGACATCGCCGGCACCGGGCAGGCGAACCCGCTGGCCCAGATTCTGAGCCTGGCGATGCTGCTGCGCTATTCGTTCTCGATGGACGCCGAGGCGGATCAGATCGAGCGTGCCTGCACCAACGTGCTGGCCAGCGGTTTGCGCACGGCCGACATCATGAGCACTGGCAAGGCCAAGGTGGGCACCGGAGTGATGGGCGAAGCGGTATTGCGCGAATTGGACAAGCTCGGCGGCTGAACCCGCTCAGGCGAGATCCTGGAGCCTGAACCAGGCGATTTTGCCGATCTCGTCCAGGGCGGTGCCGCGCTCCTGCTCCAGGCTGTTGCCCAGCCTTTGCTTGAACGCGGCTACCACGGTCTCGCGCGTATGGGCCCGTGCCGCGATGATGAACGGGAACCCGAACCTGGTCCGGTAGGCCGTGTTGAGCTGATCGAAGCGCTCATATTCGACATCCGATAGCCGATCGAGGCCGAGTCCGGTCTGCTCGCCCGTCGAATGGGCTTCCAGCGTTCCCGAACGGGCAAGCCGGCCGGCAAGATCGGGATGGGCACGGATAAGGGCGAGCTGTTGGTCGATTGATGCGCTGCGCACGATCGCCTGCATCGTGTCATGGATGGACTGCCGATCCTGAAACGGACCCTTCGGCCAAGCTGCCGCCGCGATCCAGGACGAGTGCTCGTACAGCGTGCCGAGGCGCCCGGTGAAGGCATCCCGGTCGGAGCCTTCGAGTTCCTTCAGGAGCAGATCGCCGGTCATGTCGATGGCCCTCAAACAGACAA
>JBPBQO010000160.1:0-23873 GCA_050954785.1 Janthinobacterium lividum
CAATCACTGGCCACCTCAGTGCGCCGACCAGGCCCAGTAGCAACACGGCACCATAGCAGCCCACTTCGTATTGTAGCGTCCACAATGATCCGTTGACGGCGCCCGCAAAGGGATTGTCAAGAAAGACGCTTGGCAAATGATCCTGAAATTTGGCCACAAGAGAGAGGTTACCCAGGACGTAATGATAGGGCGCCCAGCTGCCGAAGTAGCCGGCCATCGTCAACGTTGAGACCTGAGGCCCCAGCAGGAACGCCAAGACAACCAGAACAGCCGCCAGACCCGGAAGCAAGCGTAGCAAACGTGCAAGAACGAAGCGCGGCTTGGATTGCGATTTGAGGTAGCTTGTGGTGATCAGGTAACCGCTAATGGCAAAGAAGATGATGACGGCGCAATGACCGATTGTCGTCTGCCCATGGCTGAAAATGAACAATGGCTCCGAGCTATCACTGCCGGAAATCAGTGGAAAGCTATGGGAAACGAGAACGCCCGTAGCGGCCAAAAGTCTGATTATATTAAGATTATTTTGATTTTTCTCTGTCGTCATTATCGCGCCCTTCGTGATTGCCCATCGCCGAAACGCTGTAACGAAGCCGACCGGATGCATTCAGGCGTCTATCGTTGCGTATCGTTATCTTTTACCATTCACTCGTATTCGGACCGCATAGGCCGGATTGTATGCCAAGTCTTCGCGCGGCTGACTCGTTAGCGGTTTCAAAATGTTCATCCGAAAACATCTTGCCTGATTTGAATGGCTCCTAACCCTGCTTCAGGCGTGTAGAGAGCAGGAATTCCGGCTCCGTTGCTAGAGGTTTACCGGACTCGGGACTGCGAAGGAACATTAAGTCAGTGTGATCATTCAACATTTTCCGAATGGACCGCTGAAGTTTTCGAAGTCGGCGTGGTCTAATTCAATTTGGCGAGCCTGGGGGTTTGCCTTGCCAATCCCATTTTGGAGTGACTTCACTACAGTTCAGATGGGAGCGGCAGCGAAAGATGGTCGGCGGGGTGACCCTGTAGATCGCACGCGACAACTGGCTCCCGAACCGCGTGTTCACGTCCTACGACAGCATTGTCGACCAGTGCTGCGACGCCTGGAACCAGCTTCTGGACCATCATGTCCTCGGGCCTCCGAACGTGGGCACATGGACCGTGATCAAAAAGTCCCTGATATCGACCGAGCTTCAGGTCAGTGCCGTTCCACAGCCGGGAGACGGCGACACAGGCCGGATCGTCGCCATACCCATCTTCGATGGCGGGGAGCGTCCGACCAGAACGCGAAGGGCTGCATCCGCGTCGGTGACCCGTAACGGACCCATGCCGGCTGGATCGCCATCGGCCTGGGCAGGCAGCCCCGTCTGGTCGAGCAACTCGATCTCGGAGGCGCGATGATGGGTCAGGCCGGGAACCCGGCCGAGCATGTTCAGCGGCAATGCCGCGCCGGCCAGCAATGCCGAACCGATCCCGGCATGCTCGAACAGCATCACCGAAAAGCCGGGCGCACTGGTGGTCGCGTCCGGTGCCAGCAGGTATGGGCCGCCATAGAGCCGGCCCTTGGCGATGATGACGCTGCCGGCCCTCATCTCGACGCCATCGACACGAAGATGGATCTGCCCGAACCGGTAGCGCGGCAGCTCGCGCAAGGTCTGCACCACATACGCGCCACGGCCGAGCACGCGCTTTACCGGTCGCGAGATGTGGTGCACCACATGCGCATCGAAACCGATCCCGAGCATCTGCACGAACAGCCGCGTACCGAGCGCGCTCCGCATGATGCCGGGCCAAAGCGGAATGGTGCGGTCCGATGTCAGCACCGAGGCGAGGCTGATCGCGTCGGCCGGCAGCCCGAGCTCGTGCGCGAGTACATTGGCGGTGCCGAGCGGGATGATGCCGAGATCGGTTGCGGAACCCTGTAGCCCGGCGGCAACCTCGGCGATTGTACCGTCGCCTCCGGCGGCTACCACCAGCGATCTGCCGGCATCGGCAGCTTCGCGTGCCAGCGACCGTGCATGGCCCGGATGCATGGTTTCCACGACCTCCAGCCGTACCCCGTGTGCCACCAGCACGTCCAGCACCGTCCAGAGACGATGGACCCGCCTGCGGCCGGCGGTCGGGTTGTAGATGACGAGCATGCTGGACTGTCCTGGCGCGCGACACCCGACGGGGTCGCGAATTGTGGAGTATGCAGGACTCTACCGCATCCGTGCATGACGATCGCAAGTCATCGAGCGCCAGCCTGCCATCATCGAAACGTCATACGGTTTGGGCGCCGATAGGGATATAGCGGCGCCATCGCGTGTCGCCCGTTCGGGCCGGGGCGTCGACCGAGAAGGGAGAGCGCCTGTGGATCGGATCCTGCTCCAGCCTCCGACGATGCATTACAGAACCGTGTTCCTTTCCGATATCCATCTCGGCACAAGGGGAAGTCGCGCGGATTTCCTGGCTGATTTTCTGGAAAGCGTCACCTGCGACAAACTTTTCCTGGTCGGCGATATTATCGACGGATGGCGGCTGCGCAAGAGCTGGTACTGGGACAGCCACCACGACGCGGTACTTCGTCTCATCCTGGAAATGGCCCGCGACGGCACCGAGATCATCTATATTCCCGGCAATCATGACGAGATGTTCCGCGCCTGGCTGCCGATGCGGCTCGAGATCGCCGGCATCCGCCTGTGCCAGGACGCCGTGCATGAAACCGCGGATGGTCGGAAATTGCTGGTCATGCACGGCGACGAGTTCGACAGCGTGGTGCGCTACGCCCGCTTCCTCGCCTTGCTCGGCGACCGCGCCTATGCCGCGTCGCAGGTGATCAACCGCTGGTTCAACCAGATCCGGCGGCGGCTCGGCCTGCCCTACCGCTCGCTGTCGGCCTGGCTCAAGCGCCAGGTCAAGGGCGCGGTCATGGCGATCGACCGGTTCGAGATCGCCCTTGCCGCGGAAGCGCGCCGGCGCGGGGTGGACGGGGTGGTGTGCGGCCATATCCATCATGCCGAGATGCGCGACATCGGCGGCATCCTCTACATCAACGACGGCGACTGGGTGGAAAGCTGCACCGCCCTGGCCGAACACGCAGACGGACGGCTGGAGCTGATCGACTGGGTCGAACTGCGGCGTCTCTCGTTCATCGCGGCACGCGAGCCGCGCAACCGCATGGCACCGGGACGCCCGGCACAAGGTCCGGGCGCGCCGCCGCAACCGGTGGCCGCGTGATCGACATGGCCGGACACGAATCGAGGCAACGTATCCTGATCGTCTCGGACGCGTGGACGCCGCAGGTGAACGGCGTCGTGCGCACGCTGGTCACGGTCGCGGGCGAGTTGCGGGCAATGGGGCACACGGTCGAGGTGATCGGACCCGACCGCTTCCGCACCATCCCCTGCCCGACCTATCCGGACATCAGGCTGTCGATCCTGCCGGCCCGGCGGCTGGCCCGCCTGATCGAGGCGTTCACACCGGACGCCCTGCATATCGCGACCGAGGGACCGCTCGGCATGGCTGCGCGCACCTGGGCGAAACGACGCAGATACGCCTTCACCACCTCGTTCCATACGCGCTTCCCGGAATACATCCAGGCGCGCACCGGGCTGCCGACCGGGCTCGCCTACGCTTTTCTCCGCCGGTTCCACAACGATGCGGCCGCGACCATGGTCGCGACCGGAAGCCTGCAGGAGGATCTCGCCGCGCGCGGCTTCACCCGGCTGGTGCGCTGGTCGCGCGGCGTGGATCTGTCCCGCTTCAATCCGCAGCCGCGTCGCGACTGGGCCGGCGAATACGGCATCGCCCGGCCGATCTTTCTCTATGTCGGCCGGATCGCGGTAGAGAAGAACATCGAGGCGTTCCTGGCGCTCGACCTGCCCGGCTCGAAGGTCGTCGTCGGCGGCGGACCGCAACTGGCGGCGCTGAGGGCGCGCCACCCCGGCGTGGTGTTCACCGGCCCGTTCTCGGAAGCCGAACTCGCCGGCGCCTACGCGGGCGGCGACGTGTTCGTATTCCCGAGCCGCACCGATACGTTCGGGCTGGTGGTACTGGAGGCCCTGGCCTGTGGCGTTCCGGTGGCGGCATTCGACGTGACCGGCCCCAAGGACATACTGGCCGATGCCTCCGGCCGGATCGGCGCGTTCGGGCCGGATCTCCGCCATTCGGCGATCGCCGCACTCGACGCCGATCGTGCCGCCTGCCGGGCGCATGCAGAGCGCTTCACCTGGCGCGCCTGCGCGGAAATTTTCCATGCAGCCCTGGTGCCGCTTTCAGCCGGTCGAGCTGTTGATCGAACCAGTCGGAGCCAGCGAAGTCGAGGGCAATGCCTGGCGACGCAAGCACCGACACGATGACCGTGCTGCCGTAGATACAAGTCGCCGACGGCAGCCCCATGCCGGAGAAACGATCCTCCGGATTACTTTGGATGAACCGCCGAAATGATCCGCCCCGCTCCGGCGACAATGCCGGCGACATGATCGCCCGAAGACTATCGGTCGCCTGCCGTGACGGACGCGTAGTGCCGGCGATACTCGGCCGGCGTCACGCCGACATGGCGCGCGAAAGCGCGTCGCAACGTATCCGCATCGGCAAAGCCGCAATCGGCCGCGACCTGCTTCGGCGTTTCGCGTCCATCCTCCAGAAGCCGGCGCGCTGCCAGGACGCGCGCCGCCTCGACCCAGGCGGCCGGGGTGACATGGACCTCGCTCTGGAACAGCCGTGCGAAGTGACGCGGGCTCAGGCCGGTTCTTTCCGCCAGGTCGGCAACGCTGTGGTTCAAGGCCGGGTTCGCGACAACCCAGCGCTGCACTTCCTGAAGCGCCGACCGGCCGGCCGGGGCTGTACCGTCCTTGCGGCTAAACTGCATTTGCCCGCCGGGCCGCTTGAAGAACATTACCAGCTGGCCGGCGACCTTCATGGCAGTGGTGCGTCCGAGATCCTCCTCGACCAGGGCCAGGGCCAGGTCGAGTCCGGCCGTGACACCGGCAGCGGTCCGCACCCGCCCGTCCCTGACATGGATCGCGTCCCGGTCCACGACGATGCCGGGATAACGCCGTGCCAGCTCGTCGGCGACCGCCCAATGGGTGGTGACCCGGCGTCCCTCGAGCAGCCCGGCCGCGGCCAGGACGAAGGCGCCGGCACAGACCGACCCATAACGACGTGTGGCGGGTGCCGTGCGAGCGAGCCAGTCGAGGATGGCAGGCTCGGCTGCAACGGTGGCTGCATCGGGTGATCCGGCAATGAGCAGCGTGTCGATTTTATCATCCAGCGGATCGCCGATCACGTAATCCGGCATCAGGCGCACGCCGGACGAGCTGCGGATCGGTCCGGACGCTCCTGCGGCCACGACGAGCCGGTAGGCGGCCTTGCCCGACTGCACGTTGGCCTCGGCGAAGACGTCGAGCGGACCCGAGACATCCAGCAACTGGACGTTGGGCATCACCACGATCGCCACGGTCCTGGTTGCCATCCTGTCCCCCGACGTCCGTTCCAGCGGTATATTGGCAGGATTCGTCGCCTTACGCCAATTGCAGACAGATTCCGCCGCTTCTACCCTGTGGTCACGATGGATCGACAGGAGATTTCAGTGTCACTCAACATCAAGGGCGCGAGTATTCCGGACAGCACGCTGGCACGCTCTATCACCGAACTGGTTCGCGACACGGAAACGCCGTTGCTGTTCCACCATTCCAGCCGGGTCTATTATTGGGGCGCGCTTTCGGGGAAAACGCGCGGGCTCGCGTTCGATCCCGAGCTGCTCTACGCGGGCGCAATGTTCCACGACATGGGGCTGATGCCGCAGCATAGCAGCGCGCATGAACGTTTCGAGGTCGACGGCGCCAACGCCGCACGCGACTTCCTGCGCGGGCACGGCATTTCGCCAGCCGACATCGACACGGTGTGGGCATCGATCGCGTTGCATACGACACCCGGGATCCCCAAGCACATGCATCCGGTCGTGGCCCTCGTCACCGCCGGCGTGGAGATGGATGTGCTGGGTCTGACCTACAGGGAATACAGCGACGAGGACCGGACCGCGGTGGTCCACGCGCATCCGCGCACCGACCATTTCAAGGAGGACATCATCCAATCCTTTTACGAAGGCATCAGGCACAAGCCCGACACCACGTTCGGCAACGTCAAGGCCGATGTCATCGCCGACAAGGACCCTGCGTTCCGGCGCGGAAATTTCTGCACGGTGATCCGCGACTCCGCCTGGCCGGGGTGATCGCCATCGTCAGGTCCGCAGGAACCGCCCGCTGAACGCCACGCCGAGCAGCATCAGGGCCATGATTAGGAACGCCACGGAAAGGCTGCTCGCGTGGGCGATGAAGCCGATGCCCGCGGGTCCGGCCAGGATGCCGACGTAACCCAGCGTCGTGATGGCGGGAACGGCGACGTTTTCCGGCATGACGGTCTGGCGTCCGACCGCGGTAAACAGTACCGGAACGATGTTGGAGCAGCCGACTCCCACCAGCGCGTAGCCCAGGATGGCGACGACAGGCGATGCGACCAGGGTCGCCACGGCAAAGCCCGCGGCCCCGAACAGGCCGCCGGCCAGGATGATTTTCCTGCTGCCGAGCCTGTGCACGATGCGGTCGCCGAACAGCCGGCCGATCGTCATCGTGGTGGCGAACGCCGCATAGCCCAGCCCGGCATAGGTGGCGTCCATATGCCGGTCGGACGTCAGGAAGACGGCGCTCCAGTCCAGGATCGCGCCTTCGGCCAGGAACAGGACGAAGCACAGCATGCCGATGAACAGCACCACGCCGTGCGGGATCGCGAAGGCCGGCCCCTCGTTCCTGCTGCCGTAGGACAACAAATGCGCCTGGGCGATCGCGAGTGCTGCCAGGATGCAGACGGAGATGCAGAGCGTCGACGCGAACGGCGAGATGCCGAGGCTGAGAAGAGCGGTCATGCCGCCGGCACCCGCAATGCCGCCGACGCTGAACAGGCCGTGGAAGCCGGACATCATGGACCGCCCGCTTGCCCGCTCGACGATGATCGCCTGTATGTTCATCGATACGTCGATGGTGCCGACGCTGGCGCCGAACACCAGAAGTGCCGCGACCAGCAACGGCGCCGACGACACGACCGTCAGGAACGGCAGGCTGGCAGCCACGAACACTGCCGAAGCGATGATCACGCGGCGGCATCCGAGCTTCGCGGACAAAGCGCCGGCCAGCGGCATCATGACGATCGAGCCCGCGCCCAGACACAGGAGAAGCAGTCCCAGGCCACCATCGCTGATCCCGGCGCGGGCTTTCGCGAACGGCACCAGAGGCGCCCAGGCCGCGTATCCGAAGCCGGCGATGAAGAACACGATGCGTGTCGCACGCTGTTCGGCTGAGCCCGGAATGGTTTGATTGGTCGTGACGCCCATGATCATGAAACGGTATTGCAGATGCCGGGTGCGATGAAACTGATCATAAGTTTCCCATTGGCTGTCGCTCCATCTACTTGTAACCGTTATGATAGACAGCTTCGGAAATATCGAACACCTTTGTCCTCGGCATTTCGCAGGCGCAGGATAAGCCATATCAAATGGCCCGGTTAGCTGCATATGATGCAGCCCATGTCGATGGTCCATCTGAGCTTGCACGTCTTGCTGACCCTGGTATCGGCGAATTTCGCCAGTGCAACCGAAACTCAAGGTCTTATCGATCATTCGGCAGGCATTTTACATCTTCAGCACGTTGCGACCAGACGGACCGCCGGCGATAAAAACATTATGGTTGGCTCCATTCGAGGCGCGTTCCAGCTTGGAATATCTGCCAACAGCGCGAAGCTTCGCGCCACCAATCGAGCTGGACTTTTCATGACGAGCCTCGGCCTGGATCATGCCCTGCATTTGACCAAGGAGGACTGGCACGGATCGAAAGCCAATGCTCAGGCTATTATCGATGTGTTTCGAGATACCGGTTGCGGCATGATCGAAGGCAATCTCGACAGCTATGCGACGCCATCCGTCCAGCGCTCGCATTGGAACTACACACGTGACGACGACTGGCCGCGATGGATCAGCGAGCTCCGATGGAGTCCATCGATTTTCCTGATGAACATGAACGCAAAAGGATCGGCGTCAACCACGCAATACACGGTCGATGATATCAGCGATGTTATTATCGGAACGAAGGATATCAAGGCAAAAGCCGGTTCGATCAACTACGTGCTGCCCTACCTGAGCCCGAACTCCGGAATCTACCGTCTCTGGGCCAGCGATGCGTATTGGTCTACAGCCCGGTCTCTTGCCCTGACACAAGGCGGCCTCGCGATCGATATACCGGTGGGTTACTATCTACGCAGACCGTCGGCGTATAAGCAGGTAGTCAAGGATGAGATCGCCTGGGCAAACCGGAACCACCTGATCGCCGTTGTCCTCCTGTCGCCATGCAGCACCGATTCTTCGGACTGGACTATAATACATAGCTGCTCTTTTTCGGCCGATCCCCATTTCATGACGTCGGCACAGGAAGTCGTGCGGCAGCTCCATCTTGCAAACGCCGATCCGACGATCTGGGCCGTCGGCAACTACTCCGAGCAGTCGGTCAGCCCTTATCCGGGGACAGACGACGCCAACGCCCCCAACTACAATCCGAATACCATTCTGGCAGTGGCGCAATGGATAGCCGAAAATGCACACACCTCCGCCTACCCAGAACCTATTCTTGAAACACCCGGATCACAGTTGAAAAACCCCACGATCAAATAAACATGGCGTTCCCTGAAAGATTTCTACCGTTACTCTCCGCGGATCTGGAGCGCGTGATTGTATATCTCTTCGGCAAAAGTTTCTGTGTTTTTAACTCGGTAATTATTCTGAAATCCGTCATCGGCACCCTCATGGATAAGGTACTCCGCTGGATGAACGTAGGTACTTTTGTTATGCCCGACACGATCGAGCAGAACCTGGTTAGTCCACATCTCAGGAACATTGTTCAGGACCAGAATCCGACGCTCAGGAACGAAGATACTCGTATGCAGGCCGGAACTACTACCTGCGACAAACACGCCTCCCCGGCGCCACAATGCGATATGGTCCGGAAGTGAGATCTGCTCTGGAAAAACAATGGTAAACCCCAGCTTCCTGAGGCAAGTCGTCACCTCAGCTTCGTTGCGAAATCGCCATATTCCTGCCGTTAACCTTTCCTTGGAGAGGTAGGTAAGGCTTTTGGGATCAGGCTCGACCGCGTCTTCGGGACAGATGATCCGGCCGATATGGGACATGAGATCACCATAGACTTCGTGGACATGGCTATTTTCCTCGAATGCCAAAGCCGGCACCTCGATTCGATCGAAGACGGCTCCATCGGGAAACTGGACGAAGTTCTCCGGACTCAAGTTCAGCGCCGAAAACATCTTTCGAGCATACGGAACTCTGAACAGATCATCCACATTGTAATGTTCATCGAAAACCAGACGAAGGTTTGCCCGGCCATAGACGGGTAACTTCCATAGGCGGGCTACGATCCCTATGAGGAAATGCCCGTAATGCCGATTGATCGTGCCGACATGAACGTAATGGCGCGTATCGTTTATGACCGGAAGCTCTCTGGTGCCTACGGTCGTAAATAATGGCCCGAGCGGAGTATGCGGGGCCGGCACGCCGCGAAAGGACAACCCTTCGGTCACCGCGCGCCCTGATGGCTCAAAAAGGCCACCTCCTTGTCCGAAACGGGTTCTCGGTAGCCAAATGGCTCCACGGACCACTCGATTGCTCGGTTCCTGTGAAATCACAGCGGTTCCGCCGAAAAACTTTGAGCAAGGCGTAAGCAACAGAGAACCTCCTCCAAGACTATTTCAAGATCGTCGTCGTCTTCTGGCAATCAGATCTCAAGTCCGACTTCAACACGTAAGATCCTCTTCTCGTGTCCGGTGTGCGCTGCAAAAAAGACCAGCCTGCCGGGATCCATCGGCGCGATCGGAGTACGTGGTAACGGTCGATCAGGGCGGACGGCGCAACAGGGGATGTATGCTGCAGAGGCTATACCGACTTCCAAAGCCAGTTCGCAGCATTCGGCCAGGGTAGCAACGCCGCCAGCTTGACGCGGGCCCGAATGATACGGGCAACCTGCCTAGGGACGAGACGCGCACCTTTCAAATTTGCCGGTTTACGCCAGGTAGAAATAACTTGTGGCGAGCAACCGACCTGGCGCGACAACTCCCGGTCGGTCATGCCCAAAACACTCATGTGAGCGGCAAACTGAACGCAATCCATCGGCTCTTCTGCCTCACATGCTGCCAGAAGAATTTCGAGTGCTTGCGCCATCCTGTCCCACGGTGGGGTTGATGTCTCTTTCGCGGACGAGCTGAAAGCCCCCTGAAGTCGCGCATCTGGCAATGTTGGACTCCTGATCCAGGGCTGGCGCCAAGTTGGGGCAAGGCATAGGGCCGGCCATCAAGCGTTCCATACACGAAACCTAGTTCTGGTTACGTAATAATTAGCCGATTGCCGTGCATGGCGTTTCTGCTGGCCGGTCAGGCTGCCGAGCCGGCGACCGCCTCCGGATCCATTGTCCGGCTTCTGGCCAAATCCGTCATTTCCTGGATTTGACCAGCCGAACCCTTGACGCCGGACGGTGCGGCTGGCTCCGGTGCCCGATGCGCTTTCCTTCGGCCTCGACCGGCTCGGCCTCGACCGGTTTCATTCTTGCGACCATCGCGCTCGACGCGCTGAGCTTCGCCATCATAATCCCGGTGGTGCCGGACCTGGTGATGCAGATCGGGCACCTGCCCCATTCGCAGACCTCGCTCTGGCTGGGCATCGTCTTCGCGGTGTTCGCCGGGATGCAGTTCCTGTGCGCACCGATCGCCGGCGGGCTGAGCGACCGGTTCGGCCGCCGTCCGGTGCTGCTGATCTCGATGGCAGCCCTGGGCGTCAACTCGCTGCTGTGGATCTGGGTGCCGAACCTGTGGTGGCTACTGGCCTTGCGCGTCATCGCGGGGGCGCTTGCGGGCAATGTCAGTGCCGCCACCGCCTACGTCGCCGACGTCACGCCCCCCGAGGGCCGTGCACGCGCCTTCGGACTGGTCGGGGCGATGTTCGGGCTGGGCTTTGTTGTGGGACCCGCCCTCGGCGGCTGGCTCGGCAGCTACTGGATCCGGCTGCCGTTCCTGGTTTCGGGCGCGCTGATCGCCTGCAACGTCCTATACGGCTTGCTGGTGCTGCCGGAGAGCCTGCCGCCGGAGCGCCGGCGTCCGTTCTCCTGGGCACGTGCCAACCCGATCGGCTCGCTCGCCCTGTTCAACACGAATGGATGGACGCGCCGGCTCGGTTTTGCATGGTGCTGCAGCTGGGTCGCGATAGGCGCCCAGCAGAGCAGTTTCATCCTGTCCAACCAGATGCGGTTCGGATGGAGCATCGCCGAGAACGGCCTCGTGCTGGCGATCGGCGGCATGACCCAGGCACTGGTGCAGGGCGTGCTGGTGAACCGGATCAACAGCCGCTACGGCACGCGTCGGACCGCCATCATCGGCTACCTGTTCGCCGTTGCCGGCTATGTCGCATACGCGTTCGCGGTGCGGAGCTGGATCATGCTGCTGGGGATCCTGATGCTGGCGGTGGCGGCGCTGTCCGGTCCGTCGATCCAGTCGATGCTCTCGATCGCCGCCGGTCCGCAGCGGCAGGGCGAGACCCAGGGCGGCCTGTCCTCGCTTCAGGGACTCAGCATGGTTGCCGGACCGGTCACCACCGGCTTCGTATTCCAATGGGCGACGCGGCCGGGCGGTCCGATGCATTTTCCGGGCGCACCGTTCATGCTGGCGGCGATTGCGTGCCTCGGCGGCCTGCTGGCGGTCCTGTCGCTGCCCAAACCGGAGGCCGTCAGCACGACCGCGCCGGATCAGCGGCCCGCTACGCCGGAACAAGCCCTGCAACCAGGATGAAGTTGGACGCCCGACGCAGCCTGTGGACCCTTGGCCGCGTTGGCATATGTTGCTGCCGGCCGTCGGCTCGGTCTAGAGCAGCATCGGTGCGGCCCGTGCCTGGACGCTCGACGCCGAGAACCAGGACGCCAGGGAGAATGATGATGGACGGCACTACCCGGACGGAGCCTCTCGCCGGTCAGTCATCCGATGGACGGAGACGCGGCCAGGGTGTCGGGCGTCGCCGCTCGGCGATGATGTTCCTGCGGATCGGCGTGTGGAGCGTCCTGCACTTCGTGTTCTATTTCCTGCAGCAGCTCGCCGAGTTGCTGGCGCCGCTGCTTCTGGTCGCCGGCGTCGGCTGGTGGGCGCTCCCGCATATCGTGACTGCCATCACCACGCAGACAGCCAACCCAGGCGCTCCCGACTCGCAGGCGCACGACATCCTGAACACCATTTCCGGCACGATCCCGGCCAGCATGCATATCGGCACGCACTTGATCACCGCGGGCGGGCTGATCACCGGCGGCTTGCTGCTGATGGCGATCGCGGCGATCGGCGCCACCCTGTCGGCGCTTGCCGCGCGGGAGATGTAGGCGGCCAGGATCACGGACGACCTGTCCCCGGCAGCATTCGAAGCAGGCGCAGCGATGGCGGCCATCGATGGCCGATCGCTCCGCGCCAGTGCCACAGGGCATAGAGGCCGGCCACGATGACAATCAGGCTCAGCAGCCAGAGCACGATCCAGAGCACCGCACCGCGACGCGCTCCGGATGGCGCGATCGGCGCGGAGACCAGGGGCTGCATCGGCAAGGCGACCGGATCGATCGCCGGTGGCGGTGTTGGCATCGGTATCGGCAATGCATCCGCAACAGGCCCGGCTTCCTGCACGACAACCGGCGGCATCCGCCATTCGGTGTTGCAGCGGGCACACCGCAGCAGGCGCGGACGGATCATTTGCGACCGGGGTATGTCGTACTGGGCGGCACAGGACGGACAGAGAACGTGCATAGGCGATCGTAACATTCCTGTTTGGACGACCCAGCCTGGCACAACTTGCTGTAGAATTGTTGAATGGATGCAACTTCCAGACGCAAAGCCCGTGTGAGCCCGACGCGATGATCCATCTTCGCGAGGTCGGACTGCGCAGCGAACGCGGCAGCGGCGGCGTCGACGTGTTGCGTTCGATCAGCTTCGATATCCCCGCCGGGGCGTTCCGTTGGGTCCTGGGCTCGTCCGGCGCCGGCAAGTCGAGCCTGCTGCGCCTGCTCAACCTGAGCGTCCGCCCGACCACCGGCACGATGGAACTGTTCGGCGTCGCCGTGCCCCGCGCCCGCCGGTCCGCGCTCGCAAAGCTGCGCCGGCGTACCGGCACCGTGTTCCAGGACCTGCGCCTGCTGCCCGAACTCAGCGTATTCGACAACGTGGCCCTCCGACTCAGGCTGGACGGAATGCCGGAGGATCGGATCGAGCTCGAGGTTACCGAGATGCTGCGCTGGGTCGGGCTCGGCCGGAAGCTGCAGGCGCGGCCGCCGCAACTGTCCGGCGGCGAACAGCAACGGGTCGCGGTGGCGCGCGCGGTGGTGCATCGTCCGCCGTTGCTGCTGGCGGACGAACCCACCGGGGCACTGGACGAGCCGCAGGCGGTACGGCTGATGCAGCTCTTCCTCGAGCTCAACCAGATGGGTTCGACAGTGTTGGTCGCGACCCATAACGAAAGCCTGACCCGCCGCTTTCCGGCAGCAGCCCTTCGGCTCGAACGCGGAACGCTGGTGGATGATGGCTAGGCCCGCCCCCCGGAAGTTCACCACGCGTCGCTCCGATGGGCTGGCATTGCGGCGTGCCCTGTCGGACCGGTTGCTGCCGGCCCTGGTCGCGGCGATGACCTTCCTGGCGGCGCTGGCCTTGTCGGGCGCGGTCGGCGCATCGCTCCTGGCCAGTCGATGGGGTTCGGGTGCGGCGTCCATCCTTACCGTACAGGTGCCGGATGGGGACGATCCGGCGGCATCCGCCGGTGCCACGCGCGCGGACGCCGTTACCGCGTTGCTGTCCGCCGAACCCGCGTTCGTAAGCGTGCATCGTCTCGACCGGGCGGCACTGGGTAAGCTGCTGGCCCCCTGGCTGGGTGATACGGGAACCATCGCCTTGCCGCTGCCATCTGTGGTGGAGCTGCGGCTGCGACCCGGGCAGGAAGCGCCGGCGGACCTCGCCGACCGGCTGACCAGGGCGGCGCCCGGCACGCTGCTGGAGCGCAATGGGGTCTGGAGCGACCGGCTGGTGGTGCTGACGACCAGCCTGCAGGCCTGTGCCGGACTCGCTTTGCTGGTGGTGGCCGGGGTAGCGGTCGCGGTGGTGGCCGCTGCGACCCGCGCCGGTCTCGCCGCCCGCCGTCAGGCGATCGAGATCGTGCACGGGCTTGGCGCCACCGACAGCTACATCGCCGGGCGCTTCGCCAACCGGACCACCAGGCTGGCGCTGACCGGCGGGGCGATCGGCACGCTCCTGTCGGTGCCGCTGCTGCTGACGCTCTGCCGCCTCGCCGCTCCGTTCGCGGCGCCGCCCGGCGCGATCGCCGCTTCCGTCCCGCCGACGCCGGACGACCTGCTGCCGGTCATGCTCGCGCCGCTGGCCGAGATGCTCGGCCGGGTGCCGCTGCCTTTGTGGATTGCGCTTCCGTTGCTCCCAATCGTGGCTGCGGCGATCGGCTGGAGCACGGCGCAGGCGACTGTCCGCACGTGGCTCAGGCGGCTGCCGTGAGCGCGCGTCCGCATCGGCCCGGCATCCGGCCTCCGGCTGCGCGCCGATGGATGAAACCGTTGGCGCTGGTGGCCTTTGCGCTGGCGATCGCCTGGTGCGGCGGGCTGGCGTGGTTCGCCTACACCGCGACGCGCCCGGCGCCGCCCGTGCCGGACGCCGACGGCATCGTCGTGCTGACCGGTGGAGCGGGCCGTATCGAGGCGGCGCTCGACCTGCTGCAGCAGGATCGGGCCCAGCTCATGCTGATTTCCGGCGTCTCGAACTATCTGTCGCTGCAGCAGATCGTGCATGCAGCCGGCCGCACCCTGGCACCCGACCTGTCCGACCGCATCGCGCTGGGCCATAGCGCCACCTCGACGGTCGGCAATGCGATCGAAACGGCATCCTGGGCGCGTGCCAATGGGCTGCATTCGCTGATCGTGGTGACCGCGGGCTACCATATGCGCCGGGCACTCGCGGAAATCGGCACGGCACTTCCGGAAACGGTGCTGTATCCCGACCCGGTGCAGCCGCCTGCATTGCTTCAGGCAGGCTTGGGCAGGTGGCGCCTCGGCACGCTCCGGCTGCTCGCCGAGGAATACACCAAATGGCTGGCCGTCGAAGTGGGCTTGACCGGTTCGGCGCATCTGCGGGAGACCGCGTGACTGTATGAGCTTCCCGATCGCGGTCCTGCGTGCCGCCCTGTTCAATCTCTATTTCGTGCTGCTGACCCTGGTCATGGGTCTGGCCGCGCTCTGGATCAGGCTGTTCGCGCGCCGGCATGCCCTCGCCTATGCAAGGTGCTGGGCAGGCCTATCGCTTGCCGGGCTGCGCCATATCTGCGGCATACGCACCGTCGTCAGCGGCCTGGAGCACCTGCCCACCGCCGGTCCGATCCTGATCGCGTCGCAACACCAATCGGCGTTCGACGCGCTGGTCTGGATGAACATGGTGCCGCGGCCGGCCTACGTGATGAAGAGCGAGCTCACCCGCATTCCGCTGGTCGGTCCGATGCTGTTGCTGGCCGGGATGATCCCGATCGAGCGCGAAGGAGGCGCCCGTGCATTGCGCGATCTGATGCGGGCGACCGACCAGGCCTGCGCCGATGACCGGCAGATCGTGATCTTTCCGGAAGGCACTCGTGTGCTGTCCGACGAGACGGTACCGTTGCAGCCGGGTGTCGCTGCCCTGGCCATCCATGCGCGGCTGCAGGTGCTGCCGGTTGCCACCGACTCGGGCCACTGCTGGTCCCGCCGCGCCTTCGTCAAGCATCCTGGAACCATCCACATCGATATTGCCGCCGCCATCCCGGTCGGGCTGCGACGGGGCCCGTTGCTGGCGGAAATCCGCCGGGGCTGGGTGGTCGCAAAGGCACACCGAACAGACGATCATCCTGTGGATAACCTTGTGGGAAGCTTTTTGGGGAACGGGGACGAACCGGGCTGAGGCGGGATGTTTCCGGCATCCCCAGGCCGCCTCGGGCCGGCTGCAAGTCGGCCAGGCGTTCAGCACGACGAGCCGCCCCCGTCGATACCCCGTGGCGTGCACTGCACAATTCGCGATAGCGCGGCGGAGGCCGACCTTGTTTGGGTCCATGCATGCAAGGTTCCGACACGATCGATATCGATCCGCATCCGTTACGACCCTGCCTGTGGACAAAACTGTGCAATACCTCTTGCAATCCACTAAAAAAACGTCCTTGAGCCTCGCCTCTTCAAGGACTTCGCTACCGCTCGGGAGGTGAACTATGAACGTTGCGATGCAACCCCTCCCCCGCCATCGCTCGACCCGCCGCCTGCGCGTCTTCCTTGCGGCATTGCTGGTCTCGGCCAGCATGCTGGTGGGCATCGACACGCTCATGTGGTTCAGGCTCGAGCACCTGCTCGACCAGAGGCTGGACAGGTTTTCCACCAGCGCGCGCACATCCGGCTGGCGCTTTGGCGCCCGTGCCGGGGAGCGTGGCGGATGGCCGCTCTCGGCTACTCTCACCCTGGTACGACCACTGCTGCATGGTACGAATCCGCTGGCTCCAGCCGGCATCGACTGGTCCGGCGAACGGGTGATACTGAGCCTCTCGCCGTTGCACCCGCATCGGCTCGTCATCACCGCAGCGGGAACCCAGAGCCTGTCGTTGATGCGGGGCGGCGAACCGCCGATCGTGCTGCGCTTCTGGGGCGCCCGGATCGCCCTGCATATGCCGCCGGATGCGGATCCCGCGCACATTGCCCATTACCTGCTGGATGCCGAGGCGCTGCATGTCGCGTTACCGGGAGCCGGACCGGACGATATCACCCAGTTGGCGGAAGCGACCGGCCGCCTGGAGTGGCAGCCTCCAAACCCCGCGCCTGATGACGATGCGAGCGCCGCCGAACGACATGATGCCTATGCGTCGATCTCGCTCGACCTGCGCGATGTCGCTCTGCCGGCGCGCCTGAGGGCGAGCGGCAGGGTGGTGCAGCGGGCGACATTGAGGATGGTGCTCACCGGCGACCCGGTCGCCACCAGGCTGCCGACCGTCGGCCGTCTGCATCTCGCCGAGGCCAGTCTCGACTGGGGCGATAGCGCCGCGGCCATGGCGGGCGATGCATCGCTCGATGTCGAGGGCCGGACCAATGGCTCGTTCGACCTGGCGCTGACCCGCCCCGACCCGGCACTCCGGCAGATGGGCGAAACCGGCCTGATCGGACCGGGCACCAGCACGATGCTGCGCGGAGTCATCGGACTGATCGCGGTGTCGCAACAGGGACCACAGGTACATTTGCCTCTCACGCTGCGAGACGGCTTGCTGAGCCTAGGTCAAATTCCGTTATTGCAGATCGACCAAGATCTGTTCGGTACCGGAATGTCCTGGCAGAGACACCAATAATGTCAATTCGGTAACTATGGATATCGGTCTCTTCCGCCCAACATCGCGATGCCCATTTTACAGTGTAATAGCGGCGCCTGATCACTGCTCCATCGGGCTACGTCTCCATGACGCGCTGTCGCGGAATGCGCCCCGTGCGGTTTAGCTGAAAGCTACTTTGTTATGTTCGGCATCACTGCCCTGCACCTCGCTCGTGCACAATTCGGCTTTACCGTCGCCTTCCACATCCTGTTCCCGGCCTTCTCGATCGGCCTTGCGGCCTTCCTGGCAGTGCTGGAAGGGCTGTGGCTGAAGACCGGCAAGCACGTCTATCTCGACCTGTTCCGCTACTGGCTGAAGATCTTCTCGATCGGCTTCGCCATGGGCGTCGTGTCCGGCGTCGTGATGTCCTACGAGTTCGGCACCAACTGGTCGCGTTTCGCCGAAAAGGCCGGACCGGTGCTCGGGCCGATGCTGGCCTACGAGGTGCTGACCGCGTTCTTCCTGGAAGCCGGCTTCCTCGGCGTCATGCTGTTCGGCATGGACCGGGTCGGCAAGCGCCTGCATTTCACTGCCACCTGTCTGGTGTCGCTCGGAACCCTCATCTCGATGAGCTGGATCCTGGCCTCGAACTCCTGGATGCAGACCCCCGCCGGCTACATCATCGACAAGGCGACCGGGCGCTTCCTGCCGGGCGACTGGTGGAAGATCATCTTCAACCCGTCCTTCCCGTACCGGCTGGTGCATATGGGCCTGGCCGCGTTCCTGTGCGTCGCCTTCTCGGTCGGCGCGGTCGGGGCCTATCATCTGCTGCGTGACCGCAAACGGGGCCGCAAGCCGACCGAGGCGGTGCGGGTGATGTTCTCGATGGCGATGTGGATGGCGGCGATCGTGGCGCCGCTGCAGATCCTCGCCGGCGACACCCAGGGGCTGAACACGCTCGAGTACCAGCCGGCCAAGATCGCCGCGATGGAAGGCGACTGGGACAGCAAGACCCGCGCGCCGGAAATCCTGTTCGGCATCCCGAACATGAAAACCGAAACGACCGACTACAAGATCGAGCTTCCGTTCGCCGGCTCGCTGATCCTGACACACGACATCAACGGCAGGGTGCCGGGCCTGAAGGACTTCAAGCCCGAGGACCGGCCCTATTCGCCGCTGATCTTCTTCACCTTCCGGATCATGATCGGTCTCGGCTTCCTGATGTTCGGGCTCGGCCTGCTCAGCCTGTTCCTGCGCTGGCGCGGCACCTTCTACGAGAACGTGTGGCTGCACCGGTTCGCGCTGGTGATGGCGCCGTCCGGCTTCATCGCGCTGCTGTGCGGCTGGATCACCACCGAGGTCGGGCGCCAACCCTATACGGTGTATGGCCTGCTGCGCACCACCGACAGCGTCTCGTCGATCGCGTTGCCCGGCATCGCCACCTCGATGGTCGCCTTCGTGATCGTGTATTTCACCGTGTTCGGTGCGGGCTTGGCCTTCATCCTGCGCCTGATGGCCAAGGAGCCGGTCATGGGTGAAAGCGGTCTCGATCCGCGCACGCCGATCCGGACGTCGGGGATCAATCCCGGCCCGGCCCAGGGCGCCGACAGCAACGTCGATATCCGGTCGGGCAAGCAGCCCGGCCATGCGCAGCCGGCGGAGTGAGCACGATGGACCAGGCACACTGGCTACCGATCATCTGGGCCTGCATCGCCTGCTTCACGGTGCTGGCCTACATCGTGCTCGACGGCTTCGATATCGGCCTCGGCATCCTGTTCGCGGTCGAATACGACAAGCCCGACCGCGACGTGATGGTGAACACCGTCGCCCCGGTCTGGGACGGCAACGAGACCTGGCTGATCCTGGGCGGCGCGGCACTCTACGGCGTGTTTCCGGTCGCCTACGCCACCATCCTGCCGGCGCTGTATCCGCCGATCATCGCCATGCTGCTGGCGCTGATCTTTCGCGGCGTCTCGTTCGAGTTCCGCTTCCGCGCCGAAACCGCGCGGTCGCGCCTGATCTGGGACATCGCCTTCTTTGCCGGCTCGACGTTGGCGGCCTTTACCCAGGGACTGATCCTCGGCGGGCTGATCCAGGGCATCAAGGTCGAGAACGGCCAGTATGCTGGCGGCTGGCTGGACTGGCTCACCGGGTTCAGCATCTTTTGCGGCCTGTCGGTCGTGGTCGGCTATGCCCTGCTCGGTGCCTGCTGGATGATCTGGCGCGTCGACGGCGATCTGCAGACGCGCGCGCGCCGGCATGCCAAGACGCTCGCGGTGGCGACCCTCGGCCTGATCGTCGTGGCCAGCCTGTGGACCCCCACCCTGCACCTGGAATACATGCGCCACTGGAACGTCTGGCCGCGCATCCTCTACGTGGCACCGGTGCCGGTCCTGGTGGCGGTGCTGACGCTGGTGTTCTGGCGCACGATCGACAACGAGAACCACCACCTGACGCCGCTGCTGTGTGCGCTCGGCTGGTTCTTTCTGTGCTTCACCGGCCTGGGGGTCAGCCTGTGGCCATGGATCGTGCCGCCCAGCATCGACATCTGGCAGGCTTCCTCGCCACCGAGCAGCCAGAAGTTCCTGCTGGTCGGCACCGTCGTGCTGATCCCGACGATCCTGGCCTACACCACCTATTCGTACTGGGTGTTCCGCGGCAAGGTCGGCCGGGAGACCCATTATCACTGACATCACGCCACCACGCAGGTTGGCGAGCCGGATCCTCTGGTTCGTCGGCATCTGGGCTGCGAGCATCGTCGTCGTCGCGGTGGTGGCCGAGGGGCTCAAGCACCTTATCCTCGGCTGACTCCCCGGAAGCGGTCGCGCCAGGAACGCGGCCGGACGGGTAAAGGCGCCGGCGCGAGGCGTTGCCGCACCGCCAGCAGCAACGGCGCCGCGTCGGCATGGTCGATCCGGGCAAGCACCTGGATCATGGCGTGCAGGATGTCCGGCGTGGCGTCCGGCAACGCCTGCCTCCACCAGCCGAGCGCCTCGTCATGATGGCCATCTTCCGTAAGCGACGTCGCCAGGTTGTGTCGTCCTCGGTAGTCGCCGGCTTCGGCCGAGTGCCGGTACCACACGCGCGCGCCAGACGGATCGCGTGGACGGTCCCAGCCCTCCTCCAGGAACCGGCCAACCAGGTTCATCGACTTGGCATGGCCTGACGTGGCGGCGGCATGGAATAGCCGCCAGGCTTCACGCCGATCGCGCGCGACGCCACGCCCACGCAGCAGCATGTTGGCCAGGTTGTAGCGCCCCCAGTCGTCACCGGAATTGGCCGCCCGCCGATAGAAGGCCGCCGCGCGACCGTGATCGGTCTCGGTACCCCACCCCTTCTCGTGGCACCGCCCCAGCATGTTCATGGCCGGCACGTGGCCGGCATCGGCGGCAATCCCGAACCAGCACATCGCTCGGACGGGATCGGCGGGCTGGTCGCCGCCATCCAGCAACATCTGACCGAACATCAACTGGGCCGACACATACCCGCGCTCCGCGGCGCGCCGCACTGTGTCGATTCGGGACGAACGATCATGATTTGTCACCGTAACCAAAACACCCTACTGCTATTGCGAGTGATTTGCATTTACAGATGGACGCATGCCGTGACAAGCAGGACTACTGCCCCTGACCAGAACGGCTGGCTCCGTTCGACGCTCGGCGTCGCGATCGCCAGCGCCTGGATGATGCCAGGTGCTGGCCGGGCACAAACCACCGGTGACGATGCTGCTGCCGACCGCATTCCCGGTCACCCCGAAACGTTGACCGTGATCGGCCACCATGAGAGCTACCAGGTGCTCGATCCGCATCTCGACCGGATTACCACCAGGCTGGTCGACACGCCGCAGAGCATCACCGAAATCCCGAAGCAGTTGCTGCAGGACCAGAACATCACCTCGGTGTTGGATGCGCTGAAAAGCGTTCCCGGCATCAGCATCGCCGCCGGCGAAGGCGCGCAGCAAGGCGACAACCTGTCGATCCGCGGCTTCAATGCGCAGAACGATTTCTATCGCGACGGCATGCTGGATTTCGGCAGCTACTACCGCGATCCGTTCGATCTCGAATCGATCGAGGTGCTGAAGGGTCCGTCCGCCACCCTGTTCGGTCGCGGCTCGACCGGCGGCGTGATCAACGAGGTCACCAAGAGCGCGCGCATGGCACCCGTCGCCGCGGGCACGCTGTCGTTCGGCACCGACGGCACCGAACGCGCCACCATCGACATGGGACGCAGTAGCAAAACGCTCGGCGGCAGCGCGATCCGGCTCAATGCGATGGTGACCAAGGCGGGGCTTTCCGGAATCGATTCGGCGCGGACACGGCGTTACGGCATCGCGCCGTCCCTGTCGTTCGGCCTCGACACCGACACGCGGGTGCGGTTCGACTATTTCCGGCAGCAATCCTACGACACCCAGTACTACGGCATTCCCTGGATCAACGGCCGTCCGGCAAACGTGAAGCCATCGAATTTCTACGGCTACTCGGACGACTACCTGCGGTCGATCGTCGATATCGGCACCATCCGGGTCGAGCACGATTTCGGCCGCAACATCACCGTGCATGACCAGATCCGTTATTCTTCCTACAACGTCGGCCAGCGTGCGGTCGAGCCGGAGTTGCTCGGCTATAGCGGTTCCACCGACATCGTGCCGGCCGGCATACCGCTTTCCTCGCTGCAGGTGTCGCGCAACGTGCTCGCGTTGAGCGGCCCGTCGACGCTGCTCGACAATCAGCTCGAAGCCGAGGCGACCTTCTCGACTTGGATGCTGCGCCACGCGATCGTCGCCGGCTTCGAGGTGCAGCGCCAGACCGCGGACATCACCCGCTACCTCTATCCGCAAGGCCGGACCAGCCTGCTCGCTCCCGATCTGTCCACGCCGTTCGCCTACACCGCGAAACTGCGATCGATGTCGGGCAGCGTCAGCAACGATGTATCGCCCTACGTCAACGATACCATCACGCTCGATAAGCACTGGCAGGTTCTCGGCGGCTGGCGCTGGGACCACTACACCACGGAATACAAGCAGATCGTCGCTCCGGCATCCTACGTGACCCGGGTCGACGACAAGCCGTCGTGGCGCGGTGCGTTGGTCTACAAGCCGACCGAGCACAGCAGCGTCTATTTCAATTACGGAACGTCGTTCGATCCGTCCGGCGAGAACATCAACCTGACGGCGGCCACCGCCCGCGTCGCACCGGAAACGTCCAACACCTTTGAAGTCGGCAGCAAATGGGACCTGGGACGGTTGTCCCTGACCGGGGCGCTCTACCAGATCCGGATGAGCAACGTGCGCGAGACCGACCCCAACGATGCCACCCGCACGATCCTGGCCGGAAACTACCGGTCTCGCGGATTCGAATTGTCCGCAACCGGACACATCACCCCGTTGTGGGAAGTGTTCGGCGGCTACAGCTACAACGACGTGGTCGTCGTTTCGTCGCCCAACCGGAACGAGCTCGGCAACAGCCCGCCGAACGCGCCGAAGCATACGGTCGCACTCTGGACCGAATATCACATCCCCGCAGCGCGCCTGACCATCGGTGGCGGCGTCAACTACATGTCGTCGCGCACGGCGAGTTCGCTGCCGGTGACCGGCACGACAATTATCGAGCGGGCGCCCGGCTACACCACCGAGCAGCTCATGGTGAAATACCAGGTCGACCGGCATGTCAGCGTACAGATGAACCTGACCAACATCAGCGACCAGACCTACTACAGCGCGTTGCATCCGACGCACATCGTGGTCGGCCCGGCACGTGCGGCCCTGTTCTCGATTAGCGCGTCGCTATGAGCGACGGTGGCCAGCGCATCGCTTACAGCGACGGGGGCCAGCGCATCGCTTACAGCGACGGGGGCCAGATCGCATGCTGATCGAGATCCCGGTCCTGACGGCCGGCGAGGCGGCGGACCTGCGGACGCGCATCCAGGATCGCGGCTGGACATCCGGCACCGCGACCGCCGGCCACCAGTCGGCGCGTGCCAAGCACAATACCCAGCTTGACGCCGACGACCCGGTCGCGCTGCGGATCGGCGAGGAACTGGTCGCGGCGCTCGGGCGGATCCCGCTCTTCGTCGCGGCGGCACTGCCGAAAATGGTGTTCCCGCCGGTGTTCGCGCGCTACCGGCCGGGCGACCGGTTCGACCTGCATGTCGACAACGCGATCCGCTACGGCCATGGCGGGTTGCTGCGAACCGACCTGTCCGCCACCCTGTTCCTGACGCCGCTGGACGAATACGAGGGCGGCGCGCTGGTAATCGAGGATGTGTTCGGACCGCGGCAGGTACGACTCCAGCCCGGCCACATGGTGCTATATCCGTCGTCGAGCCTGCACCGAGTCGAGCCGGTCACCAGGGGCGAGCGATTCTGTGCGCTGCTCTGGCTGCAGAGCCTGATCCGCGATGATGGGCAACGCAGCATCCTGTTCGAACTCGATCGCACCATCCAGTCGCTGGCGGCCGACCTCGAGGACGATCA